>JBDSMH010000141.1:0-63087 GCA_039915945.1 Acidimicrobiales bacterium
AAGCTGACACCGAAAGCGAAGCAGATGATCAAAGACCAAAAACGAAAGGCGAAGGCTCGTGGCGCACGTTGAAAAGCGAGACGACAACCGCTGGCGCGCACGCCTCCGAGGTCCCGACGGACGCGAACGCTCGAAGACGTTCACCAAGAAAGGCGACGCAGAGAAATGGCTCGACGTGCAACGCGGGCAACTCGCCAAAGGCGACTGGGTTGACCCGTCAGCGGGGCGCGCCACGTTCGGTGCGTTCTGCGCGGACTGGCGGCGAGGGTTCTCCGGTCGCGCGTCGTCGCTCGAGCAACTGGACTCCGTGCTCCGCAACCGCATCCTGCCCACATGGCAACATCGCGCCGTCGCTTCGATCACGCGCGGCGAAGTGCAAGCGTGGGTCAACGAACTCAGCAAACGGTTGGCGCCCGCCACCGTGGAACTGACTTACCGGCGGTTCGCGACGGTGATGCTGTTCGCGGTCGAAGAGCGCGTCATCGGCGTCTCACCGTGCCGCAGGATCGCTTTACCGGAACTTCACCACCAACAGGTCCGGCCACCGTCGCGCGACGCGGTAGCGGGCTTCACAGACGCTCTGCCGGACCATCTACGTGCGGCCGCGGTGCTCGCCGCCGGTTCAGGGTTGCGCCAAGGGGAAGTGCTCGGCCTGACAGTTGATCGCGTCGACTTTTTGCGCCGTCAGTTGCGGGTCGACCGCCAACTCGTGACACTGACCGGCGCCGGCCCGGTGCTCGGTTCGCCGAAGACGAAAGCGAGCGTCCGCACCGTGCCGGTCGGCCGGGTCGTGATCGACGAGCTCGCGGCGCACCTCGCGGCGTTCCCGCCAACGACGGCCGAGGGGTTCATCTTCGAGACGCTCGGCGGGCGTCCGTGGCGCCGCAACCGGTTCATCGGGATCGTCAATACCGCACGCACTCGAGCCGGCCTGACCGACTTTACGTTCCACGACCTGCGCCACTTCTATGCATCGCTGTTGATCGAGGCGGGGGAGCCATCGCACGTCATCAAGGAGCGTCTCGGGCACGCCTCGATCACCGAAACGCACGACGTCTACGGACACCTTTTCGAGTCGGCCGACGAGCGCACAAGAGACGCAACCGACAAAGCTCTGCGCGGATTCTCGCGGCCTGGCCACGGCCTGAGCGAAGCATAAATACGCTCTGACCTGCGGGTCGGTGATGAGTCGGCCGATAGGCGGGGTTCTGTTCCCCGGCTCCTTTCGGAGGACCGGTTCGGTGACCATCCATCTATGCGGCCTACCTGGGATTAGTGGGCGGGCCGCCCGCTCCCTACTTGGCCTTGCTCCGGGTGGGGTTTACCTAGCCGCCAGGTCGCCCTGGTCGCTGGTGCGCTCTTACCGCACCGTTTCACCCTTACCTGTGCGCTCGGCGGACCGAACGCCATCGGCGGTCTGTTTTCTGTGGCACTTTCCTGCGGGTCGCCCCGACTGACTCGACGTCAGCACCCTGCCCTATGGAGCCCCGACCTTCCTCGACACGTTGCCGTGCCGCGGTCACCTGGCCGACTCACCACCGGCGATGAGTATGCACGCATTCGCAGCCAAGCGCACCCGGGACCACGGTCGCGTCAGAGCTTGACGATGGGGCCGCCGGGTTTGAAGACGCGTGCGCCGGCGATGGGCAGCGATCCGGGGACGACCGTGATCTCGACGGGAAGGTGACCGATCGGTTCGCCGTCGCCCCACACGGCCACCGGCTCGCCGCCGTCACGTTGGCGGATGACGACACGTTCGGCGCGATGCGTCGATACCGCACGATGCGAGAGGTGCTTGCCGCGGAACACGCGGGGGAACACGCGCAGCAGTTCGACACGACCGACCTTGCCGATGCAGCAAATGTCGAGGATGCCGTCGGTGGGGTCGGCCCTCGGCGCGATCATCATGCCGCCGCCGAAGAACGGTGTGTTCGCGATTGCCATCAACGTCTCGTCGACGTCGACCGCGGGCTCGTCGTCGAGTTCGATCGACAGCGCCATCGTGCGCAACGTTTTGATCTCGAGCATGGTCGCCGCGGTGTAGCGGAACCGTCCGCGCGGGCGCCGTAACTTGTTGGCGCGTTCGTTGACGTCGCCCGAGAACCCGAGCGTGCATACCGACACGACGATGCGTTGCCGTCCGCTGTCGAGCTCGCGTACGCGCAGCACGTCGATCGCGACGTCATCGATGAGCGCCGTGCCGATCGCGCCGGCCGCGTTCGACGGAATGCACAAGCCGCGCGCGACATCGTTGCCCGTGCCGGTGGGCACGATGCCGAGCGCCATCGGTGAATTGACTGTGGCCTGCGCGGCGTGATGCACGAGTCCGTCGCCGCCGACGAGCAACACGCGCTCCTCGCCGGCGAGGATCAATTCGCGCAGCCGTTCGGTGACCTCGTCGGGGGAGCGCGCCGCGAGGTGCTGGGGTGATCGCCCGGCGAAGCGCAGCGCGCGATTGATCGAGGACAGGGGGCGCCCACCGCCGCCCGCGCGCGCCGAAGGGTTGCTCAGCACCGGAATCGGCGTCGTGTCGGTCATTGCCGCCGAAAATAGCCCTGCGCCGGCCGGATACCCGCTTTCCCGGCAACAAGAATTTTCTTCTAACAATCGTTGTCAATTGGGGCAGGCCCAGCTAGGGTCCGGCCCGTGCAGTCGTCCAACCAGCTCATCGAGCAGTTCCGGGCTCAGGGTCTCAAGGTCACGCCCCAGCGGCAGTGCATCTTCGAGGCGCTGGTGTCGACGGCGGGTGGGCATCCGACGGCCGAGGCCATCTGGGCCGAAGTGGTGCGCCACATGCCGGCCGTCTCGCTCAAGACGGTATACCAGACGCTCAACGACCTCTCGACGATGGGCGTCGTGTCGCACCTCGACATCGGTACCGGTTCGGCCCGTTTCGACACCAACATCGATCGGCATCAACACGTGGTGTGCACCCGCTGCAACCGCGTGTGGGACGTCTACGTCGACCTCACCGAAGAATGGATCGAGTCCAAGCTCCCGTCGCAGCTCCCACGCGAGTTGGATGGCCGGTTCTTCGTCTCGAGCAGTGACCTCGTAGTGAGGGGACTGTGCGGCATGTGCGCCGACGACACGTCTCCGCTCGACGCCACGTCATAACCGCCATCAAATAGATCAAACAAACAAGCAACCCGCTGCGTCGAGCAGCAAGGAGAACCGAGAAAATGCCGGATCTGAAGGGCAGCAAGACCCATCACAACTTGAAGGAAGCGTTCGCAGGCGAGAGCCAGGCCAACCGGCGCTACCTCTACTTCGCGCAGAAGGCCGATGTCGAGGGCTACCCCGACGTGTCCGCGCTGTTCCGCTCGGTCGCCGAAGGCGAAACGGGTCACGCGTTCGGTCACTTCGATTTCCTCGCCGAGGTTGGCGACCCCGCCACCGGTGAGCCCGTCGGCCCGACCGAGGACAACCTCAAGTCGGCCATCGCCGGCGAGACCTATGAGTACACCGAGATGTACCCCGGGTTCTCCAAGACCGCCCGCGAAGAAGGATTCCCCGAGATCGCCGAATGGCTCGAGACGCTCGCTCGCGCCGAAAAGAGCCACGCCGGCCGCTTCAGCCAAGGCCTCGCCGGTCTCGCAGCTCTGTGAGTTGAGCTAACCGCTCACCCTTCCAAAAACAATTGAATTTCCAGTCCGCCCCGCGCCCGAACGCGTCGTTCGGCCGGGGCGGCTGTGTCCTCGGACAGCCGCGCCGCCACTTCCTGGATTCGCGCGCCCAAAAGCCAAAGGAGGTTGCATGACAACGACGTATGACCCGTTCCATCCGCAGTATCTGGTCGAATCCGATCTGCGCCAAGAGCTCACGCGCGTCTACGACCTTTGCCATGGCTGCCGGCTGTGCTTCAAGTTCTGTACGTCGTTCCCCACGTTGTTCGACTACATCGATCGTCTCGAAGATCAAGACGCGGCCAAGCTGACCAAGGCCGAGCAGGACCAAGTGGTCGACGAGTGTTTCCAGTGCAAGCTCTGCTACGTCAACTGCCCGTACATCCCTGGGCAACACGAATGGGCGCTCGACTTCCCTCGACTCATGATGCGCGCCGAACAAGTGCTGCATCAGACACGCAAGCGCGGTGTCAAAGAACGCGTCACCGATCGCGTGCTGGCCGAGACCGACCGCCTCGGCAAGGTCAATTCTGCGGCGGCACCGCTGACCAACTCGATGCTGGCGCATCCCGGTTCGATTGCCCGCAAGGCCATGGAGAAAGTGGTCGGCGTCTCACAGGCGCGGGTGCTGCCGCCCTACGCGAAGCAGCGGTTCTCAACATGGTTTCACAAGCGGCGCACGGCGAACGCGGCGGCCGACGCTGCGGTCACCGATCAGCCCGCGCAGGGCAACGTGACGTTGTTCCCGACGTGCTTCGTCGAATACCAAGATGTGGGCGTGGGCCACGACATGGTCAAGGTGCTCGAACACAACCGCATCGAGTGTTCGTTGCCCGACGCCTTGCAGTGCTGCGGAGCGCCCCACCTGCATCAAGGTGACCTCGACGGGTTCCGCAAGAACGCCCGCCACAACATCGAGATCCTCGCGGCAGCGTTGCGCGAGAGCGATGCCGCCGGCTCCCCCGCGACGATCGTGGCACCCCAACCGACGTGTGGCTACATCCTGAAGAACGACTACGTCGACTACATCGGCAGCGATGACGCCAAGTTGGTCGCAACGCGCACGCAAGATCTGTGCGAGTACCTGGTCGACGTGCACAAGGCCGACGGCACGGCGCTCGATACCGACTTCCGCGGGGTGGTGCCGCAATCGGTTACCTATCACGCGCCCTGTCACCTACGGGCGCAGAACGTCGGGCTGCGCAGTCGCGATCTGATCAAGCTCACGGGCACCAAAGTGACCGTGGTGGCGGAGTGTTCCGGCATCGACGGCACATGGGGCCTGCGGGCGGAGAACTACGACGCCGCGCGCGATGTCGCCCAGAAGATGCGCGACGCAATCGTCAAAGCCGACGGCGAGGTCGTTGCCGGCGACTGCTCGCTGGCCAACGGCGGCATCATGTTGGAAACGGGCCGTGTGCCCGAGCATCCGATTCAGGTCGTTGCCCGGGCCTACGGCATCGCAGAGGAACCCATCGCCATCCGCATGCGCGAAACCAAGCAAACGGCGACCTTACGTGCCCGAGGGGGTTCGGAATGAGCAAACGCAAACTCACACTCGACGACATCGCTGACATGCGCGCGTACGAGCGCGAGCGAGAGGACTTCCGCAAACGCGTGATCGAACTGAAGCGGCGCCGCCGCGTGGGTGTGGGCCCTTACATCACGATCGTGTTCGAGAATCGCGACACGATCCGATTCCAGATCCAAGAGATGGCCCGCATCGAGCGGCTCTACTCCGACTCGCAGATCGAAAATGAGCTGCGCGTGTACAACCCGCTGATCCCCGAGGCCGGTCATCTGTCGGCAACGATGTTCATCGAGCTCACCGAGGAAGCGCTGCTGCGAGAGTGGCTGCCCAAGCTGGTCGGCATCGAGCGCGCGATCTACGTGCAGATCGGCGAAGGCGCCGAGGCCGATCGGGTGGCGTTCACCGCCGACTCCGAACACGACGAGCAACTCACTCGCACCGACATCACTTCGGCGGTTCACTACGTCCATCTCGCACTCGGCGCCGAGCAGATCGCCAAGTTCGCCTCGTCGCCGGTGGCACTCGTGATCGACCACCCGAACTATCACCATGAGTCACCTCTCGGCGCCGCGACGATCGACGAGCTGACAACCGACTTGCGCGACGACGCCTGATCACGTTGGATGGCCCGATGTCCCTCGATGAATTCGGCGGCTGGCCGGGCATCCTTCGCCCGCTCGCGCAGGCGAGCGAACTGACGACCGAACAGACCGAGGCCGCAATGGCCGAGATATTGCGCGGCGACGCCACACCGGCGCAGATCTCGGCATTCATCGTTGCTTTGCGCATGAAGGGCGAATCGGTGGCCGAGATGGCGGGCATGGTGCGCGCAATGCTCGGCGCCGCGACACCACTCGACCTCGGCGAGCACACGGCCACCGCGATCGACATCGTGGGTGCCGGCGGCGCGCCCGCAAGGCAACGCCACGCGCTCAACGTGTCGACGATGGCCAGCTTCGTGGCCGCCGGAGCGGGCGCCCGCGTGTGCAAGCACGGCAATCGCAAGGCGTCGTCCACGTCGGGCGCGTTCGACTTCCTCGAACTGCTCGGCATTCCCGTCGAGGTGGCGCCCGATGTCGTGGCGCGCTGCGTCGACGAGGCGGGGGTGGGCTTCGCCTTTGCCCGCACCTTCCACCCCGCGATGCGCTTCGCGGCACCGGTGCGCGCCGAGATCGGCATCCAGACCGTCTTCAACATCCTCGGCCCGCTGGCCAACCCCGCCCGGGTGCGGCGCTATCTCATCGGCATCGGCGACGCCGCCATGGCGGCCAAGATGGTGCGGGTGCTGGCGGCCAACGGGGCCGAACGGGCGTGGGTCGTCACCGGCGACGGGCCGATCGACGAAGTCTCACTGACGGGCCCGACACAGGTGCAGACCCTCGACGGCGACGGCACGGTCGGGCATCGCGAACTGACACCCGAGATGGCCGGTCTGGACTGCGCCACCGCCGACGAGCTCGCCGGCGGCGATGCGGCACGCAATGTGGAGATATTTGCGGCGGTGCTGATGGGCGAGAGCGGGCCACTACGCGACATCGTGTTGCTCAACACTGCGGCCGCGCTCGTCGTCACGGAGATCGCCGACGACCTGCGCGACGGCATCGTGCGGGCCGCCGCGTCGATCGACAGCGGATCGGCGCAGCGCGTGCTCGACACCGTGCGCACCATCGTCAACGCGGCGTGAACGAAGGAATCCGCGGCAGCGCCTCGGCATAACCGCCGTCGCAATGCACGAGCATGACGCGCGGCGCGTAGCGGTCGAGCCAACCGGCGATGCAGTGCTGCTCGTCGAATCGCTCGATCGGAGTGCGCTCGTCGTGGTGTTCGAGCTCGAGCGTGGGCTCGTTTTCTCGCTCGCCGATCACGAGGCAGCCGTGACGCAGCTCGACTCGGCCCTCGCCACGAATATCGAAGACCATGCGTTGCCCTTGCTCCAACCCACTGACGCGCCGTTGCCGTGTCAGGGCCGACGCCAACGCGTCGACTCGGTCGCGCGTCGCTGCCGCTTCTTCGAAACGCTCGGTCGAAGCGAGGGAGTGCATGCGCGCCGCGAGCGGCTCGAGCAGCAACGCCGGCTCGTGGTGAAGGCCGCGGCGCACGCGCTCGACGTGGGCGGAGTAGGTGTCGACATCGATGGCACCGGCGCACGGGCACGTGGCGACGCCGAGTTGGGCCGCGGGGCAGAGCGACTCGCGGGGGTTGCGCTCGGGCCGAGCGGAACAGCGGCGCAACGGCACCACCGTCTCGATTGCTTCGACGACAAGCGCCGCGTGCGCGGTGGTGAGCGGACCGATCGCGGCGACGCCACTGGGGGGTGGCTTGCGCACGGTCGACAACCGAGGGAAGCGTTCGTCGGTGAGGCGCACGTACACCGGTGCGGCGCGGCGCCGCCCGACACGGTTGTAGCGCGGCGCGTGTTGCTGGATGAGCCGTAGCTCGAGAACGGTGGCTTCGAGCGCGCCGCGACACACCGTGTGGTCGATGCGAGCGAGTTCGCGTAGCAGGTTGCCGATCTTGCGTCGCGAGTCGGTCGAAAAGTAAGACCGCACCCGCGACCGCAAGTTGGAGGCTTTGCCGACATAGAGCACCTCGCCCCGCACATCGCGAAAGACATAGATACCGGGCGAACGCGGCAACCGATCGGTCAGCTTGAGCTTGGCGACGTGCGCGGTGCCGGCGAGGGTGGGCAACGCGATCAGATCGTCGAGACCGGTGACACCAAGGCCGCTGGCCCGCTCGATGAGTACGTGCAATAGATCGGTAGTGGCGAGCGCGTCGTCGAGCGCGCGATGCGATGGCCGGTGATCGAGGCGCAAGCGGGTCGCGAGGGTGTCGAGCTTGCAGTTGGGCACGTCGTCACGCAGCAATCGGCGCGCGAGGGAGCAGGTGTCGACCCATTGATTCGAAAGTGTCGGGCGGTCATGGCGCGTCAGCGCAGCGTTGAGAAAGCTGAGGTCGAAGCGCACGTTGTGGCCGACGATGACGGCGTCGCCGACGAACTCGAGCAGCGAGGGGAGTACCGAGGCAATGCGCGGGGCGCGCGTGACCATCGACTGCGTGATGCCCGTCAGCACCGTGATCTCGGGAGGGATGGTGCAGCCAGGGTCGACGAGCGTCTGGAACGTGCCTCGCGGCTCGCCCCCGCACACCTTGACCGCGCCCACCTCGGTGATGGCGCAATCGTGGGGCGACCCGCCCGTCGTCTCGAGGTCGAGCACGCAAAACGTCACCTCGGAGAGCGCCGGACCGAGGTCGTCGAAGGATCGTTGGAGCAACACGACTACCAGCAATACTCGAACGAGCGTTCGCCGTCAACGATTCAGGCGCACAAATGTTCGATCAATTCTTTTCCCGCTGACTGGGTGCCCGTGAGTAGGGTGGCCCACGTGGCTTCTGCTCGGTATCGCTGCACGGCGTGCGGCAATCTCACTCGTTTCGACGTCGTCACCACTCGACGAACCTCGGCGTTTCATCACTACACGGTCGGCGGCGAGTTGCGTGTCGAAGAAGAGCGCGTGCTCGAAGAACGTGTCGACGACGTGTCGTGCCGTTGGTGCGGTACCGGTGCATCGGTCATCGAAGTGACCGCCGAGGTGGCGGGCTGAGCGGCGATGGTGATGTCGAGCCCGGTCTCGACGAAGAGGTCGCACTCGTTCGTCGAGCGGTGACACGCGGCCTGTTGACCAAGGCGCTCGAGCGTTGCCTCGAAGTCGCCCGCGACGATGAAGCAGGCCCGCCCGAGGCGTTGCGGCCGCTGCTCAAGTTCCGCAAATTACCCAAGGCCGCGCTCGATTCCGTCGCGGTCGCCGTGCACGGTGACGCAACGTTTCGCGGACGCGTCGTCGATGCCGTAGACGAACGCGATGTCGGGCGCGCCGCGCTGTTGTGGTTGCAGCAGACACCCGATTGGCGCGAACAGTTCTCGGCGTATCTCGAAGACGACCCGATGCCGGCGACCGCGCTCGACACGAAAGCGCTGCAGCGCAAGTTGAGCGGCGCCGAGCGCGCCGCGCAGCGGGCGACCGAGCAGTCCGCCGCGCTCGAGGCCGAGCTCGCCCGTCAGACCGAGCGCGTCGACGCGGTGCGCGGCGATCTGCGCGCGATGCAACGCGAGCGCGATGCCATTCGCAAAGAAGCAGTGGCTTTGCGCGCCGAGCTCGAAGAGCTGCGTGCAGCGCAGACAAAACTCGAACACACGATGGTCCGCCGCGACGACGATCGACGCCGCCTTCGCGATCGAGTGCGAGAGCTCGAAGAAAAGGCACTCGGTCCTGTCAACGCGCGAGAGAACCGTGAGATGCAACGACTCGCACGCGCGGTTGCCGCGTCGGCGCGAGCGGCGGCCGCCGATGCCGACGCACTCGATCGCGAGCTCGGAGAACGCCTCGGCCGCGAGCCGAAGCCCGCGACCGCCGCCGGGCGACTCGCCCGGCGGCGGCCGGCGCGCATGCCGAGTGGCATCGTCGACGATTCGGTGGCGGGTGCGGAACATTTGGTGTCACGACCCGGGGCGGTGTTGCTCGTCGATGGCTACAACGCGACGTTGTCGTCGTGGCCCGAGCTGACGCTCGAGCATCAGCGGGATCGTCTGCTGGCGTTGGTCAACGACCTCACTGCTCGCATCGTCGGTCTCGAGGCGTACTTGATCTTCGACGGTGAGGATCACGTCATCACCCCCGGGCGGCGCCGGCGTAGCGTCGTCCAGGTGCGGTTCTCGCCCACCGATGTCGAGGCCGATGATGTCGTACTGGCGATGGTCGACGAATTGCCGGTCGATCGCGTGGTGATCGTGGCGTCCAACGATCGGCGGGTGCGTGACGCCGCTCGTGTGGGTGGGGCCAACGTGATCTCGGTGCAGCAACTGCTGGCCCTCGTCCGCTAGATCCACGCGCTGGCGGAGGCCACTCGGGTCAGGCTGAGTTCCTAACCGACGTCAAGTGTTTAATGGTTGATTCAGGCGATCTTGCGGGGAGTATGTTCGGTGGTGGGCGGGTCGGTTGCCGGAGCGGTTTCGGTCGACTCCTTTTTGCGTCGGCCCGCCCGCTGCTTGAGGGTTTTGGTTTGGGTGGTGCTGCGTCGAGCGGCTCGTGTTGCCGGCGTGATTTTGAATTGCTCGGCGCAGATGGCGCGGCCTTCGGTTTCGGTGATTTCGTTGCCGTCGAGGTCGCGGATGATGTAGCGCTCGCCGTTGCGCCAGCACGCTGCGAGACGGGTGATGAGCACGCCAGCGATCGTGCAGATCGCCGAGTTGTGATGTTTGCCGGTGTCGACGACGAGGCGGTGGTAGCGCGCGGCGAGGGTGGGGTCGACTTTGCGGGCGTGGTCGGCTGCGAGGAACACCGCTTCGCGTAGGCCGGGGTCGCCGGCTTTGGTTGGTCCGCCGTGGTGGTCGCTGGTGCCGGACTGGTTGATCTTGGGGACCAAGCCGGTGAAGGCACGTATTCCTGCGAGGTTGTCGAAGCGCCTCGGGTCACCGAGTCGTCCGAGGATCCCGGCGGCGAGGGTGGTGCCCATGCCGGGCCCGGAGACGAAGATGCCGTTGGGGTCGACTTCGTCGTAGAGCGCCTCGATGCGGTCCTCGATAGCGGCGATCTCCGCGTTGAGTTGGCGAACGAGACGCGCTTCGAGACTGATGTCTTCGGCGAGCTCGTCGAAGTCCATCCCACCGGCCGCGTCCCATAGCTCGAGTGCTTCGTCAGCGGCCGCGAGTAGCTCGTCGGCTTTGGCTTCGCGCCACGCACCGCGACTGGATCGGATCATCGCCGACGTGAGGCGCTTGCGGCCCAGCTTTTTCAATGCTTTCGGGTCGGCGAAGCGTTCCAGGACCATGAGCGCGGTCTTGTTGTAGTCCCCGACGCCCAACACCTCGGCATAGGCCGGGCCGAGTAACTCGACGAGCGCGTCGAGGCGCAGCATCGATGCCGAGCGGCGCTTCACCAAACTGCTGCGATGACGCACCGCCCGGCGCAGTGGATCCGCGGGACCGAGCGAATCGATCGCCTTTAGCCCCTCAGGGTGCAGCAACGGCAACCG
Source organism: Acidimicrobiales bacterium (assembly GCA_039915945.1). Classification (GTDB taxonomy): domain Bacteria; phylum Actinomycetota; class Acidimicrobiia; order Acidimicrobiales; family WLNW01; genus DATLFA01. The sequence goes on from JBDSMH010000141.1 coordinate 11,191, forward strand.
GGCCAGCACGCGGCTGTCGAGCCGGTCGGTCTTGGTGTGCTTGTTGTAGTAGTTCCGCAGATCCGAGGACTGCTCGGGCGGGACCATCACCACCGTCGCGCCCTTCGCCTGCAACCACGCCGCCAACAAGACCCACGCGTTGCGCGTCGGCTCCAACACCACCGTCACCTCAGCCCCATCAGGGACCTTCGCCCATAGCTGCTCGAGATCCGTCGGTGTCGTGCGGAACCGCCGCCCGGACCACATGAACTCACCGGCGCTGTCGGCCAAGCTCGCCTGATGATCAGCGCGGCAAGCCACGTCGATCCCCAACGTCACACGCACATCTGCTCCTCTCGTCGTTGCCGTCATCGAGCCGGTCCTCACCGGTGGCTCGCACGTAGCCGCAGGGGTGTGATCAACCAGACATTCTCAAAGCAGAGGTCCGACACCATCGCCGGCCCCGAGTTCCCAAACAGGCATGCACGCGCGCCGAGGGGTTCATCTGATCGACGATCAGCGGTAAGGAGTCGCCCCGAACGAGACGCTCCAGTCACAGACCCAGCCAAACCAGAAGAACCGGACTCGACGCACCCTACGAGGGCCTCCCCACCGAGATGGTGGACCCTACGACCAACCCTAAATGTCACACCCCCTGTTTAAGGTGGTCGCATGGTTATCGATTGCGACACTTGCGCCATGCAGGACACCAACACCTGCGCCGACTGCGTCGTCTCGTTCGTCGTCTCTGCTGATCCCGGAGCGGCGCTCGTCGTCGATCTGGCCGAGATGCGGGCGATTCGGCTTCTTGGTGAGGCCGGGCTCGTTCCGCGCCTTCGTCACCGTGCCACGATGGGGAGGTGAGCCTCGACCTGCCCCACGATCTGCACGTAGCGGCAGACGGGCCGGTGCTGCCGCGTCACTACGTCGACGAGCTCATCGACGTCGCGCGCGCGGGCGGGCTCGACGCAGTGGGCGTCTGCCGAGCCACACCATTCGTCGAGGCGCGTCGTGCGCTCGAAGCGCGCAAGGAGCGCGGGTTCGACGGCGGCATGCAGTTCACGTACCGCAACCCCGAGCGCTCCACCGACCCGTCGCTCACTGTGCGCGGCGCACAGTCGCTGATGGTGGGCGCGCTGTTCTACCGGCGCGAGCCACCGCAACAACCGGCGGCGTCCGACGGCCCTTCGATGCGGGTGGCGTCGTTCGCGTGGCGCGGCTACTACGACATGATCCGGTCGGCGTTCGCGCCGGTGGTCGATCGGCTGCGCCATGACGGCCATCGCGCCCTCGTGGCCGCCGACGACAACTGTCTCGTCGATCGCGCGGCGGCGGTGCGTGCGGGCTTGGGGTGGTACGGCAAGAACGCCAATGTGTTGCTGCCCGGCGTCGGTAGTTGGTTCGTGTTCGGTTCGGTGATCACCGATGCACGGCTCGTCGCCGATGATCCGGCACAGGTCGCCGATGGTTGTGGCGGATGCCGGCGTTGTATCGACGCGTGTCCGACCGCAGCCATCGTCGCGCCCGGCGTCGTCGACGCGCGTCGCTGCCTCGCGTGGCACGTGCAGGCGCCCGGCGTGTTCCCTCCCGAATATCGTGTGGCGCTGGCCGATCGCTTCTACGGCTGCGACGACTGCCAAGAGGTGTGTCCCCCCAATCGGCGCGCCGACCATTCGGCGGCACCGGCCGAGGCCGAGTCGGTGGCCTACGCGTTGGCGCTCGACGTGCTCGGCGCATCCGACGACGACCTCGCGGCTCGCTTCGACACCTGGTACATCCACGATCGCGACGTCGACACCTTGCGCCGCAATGCGTTGATCGTCCTCGGCAACGCGCTCGCCGACGATGCCGCGCAACGGACGCCCCGAGCGAGAGACGCGCTGCGGCGCTATCTCGGGCACCACCGACCGCTGCTGCGCGCGCACGCCGTGTGGGCGGCCGAGCGCGGGGGCTGCCACGACTTGTTGGCGTTGGTGCGCGACGATACCGATCCCTTGGTACGCGCCGAGCTCCATGCGAGCACCTTCTCGTGATGCGCCCTTGCGTCTCGATGTGGCCATGACGCGACACCTGTTGGTCACCAACGACTTCCCGCCCAAGATCGGGGGCATCCAGTCGTATCTCTGGGAGCTGTGGCGCAGGCTGCCGCCTGATTCGTTCGTCGTCTACTGCACACCCCACCGGGGCGCGGCCGAGTTCGACCGAGCGCAGCCCTTTCGGATCATTCGCTCGCCCGAGCCGGTGCTGTTGCCGTACCCATGGCTGGCCCGGCGCATCGACAATCTGGCCGACGAGCTCGACGCGTCGCTAGTGCTGCTCGACCCGGCCGTTCCGCTCGGTGCGATCGGCCCGCACTTGCGCCATCCCTATGGCGTCGTGTTGCACGGCGCCGAGGTCACGGTGCCGGCTCGGCTGCCGGCCCTGCGCCAAGTGCTGGGCCGCGTCCTGCGCGGGGCCCGCATCGTGGTGGCGGCCGGCTCCTATCCCGCTGACGAGGCAAACCGCGTGGCCGGCGAGGCGTTGCCGGTGGTGGTCGTGCCCCCCGGGGTCGACGTCGACCGTTTCCGCCCCCTGACACCGAACGAGATCGACGACGCCCGTCTCGACCTCGGGCTGCCCGTTGGGCGACCGTTGGTGCTCGCAGTGAGTCGTCTCGTGCCCCGCAAGGGATTCGACACCATGTTGCGGGCGGTGGCGCGGGCGCGGGCGTCGGTGCCCGATGTCGCGGTGGCCATCGCCGGTGCGGGGCGAGACCGCGCCCGGCTCGAACGCATGGCGGCGCAACTCGACGTGCCGGCCGTGTTCCTCGGCAGGGTGCCCGACGCCGCGCTGCCGTTGCTCTACGGCAGCGCCGACGTCTTCGCCATGATGTGCCGCGTGCGTTGGGGCGGGCTCGAGCAAGAGGGATTCGGCATCGTCTTCGTCGAGGCCGCGGCATCTGGTGTCGCGCAACTCGCGGGTGCCAGCGGCGGCGCCGCCGAAGCGGTCGAAGCCGGCGTCACCGGCTTCGTCGTCGATCCGCCGACCGACGTGCGCCAGGTCTCGACTGCGCTCGTCGAGTTACTGCTCGATTCGACGCTGCGCGAACGCATGGGTGCAGCTGCCCGGGCGCGGGCGGTACGTGAATTCCGCTACGACGTTTTGACCGAGCGGCTCGCGGCGGCATTGGATTCAGTCGTATGAGTTTCTTCGTGCCGTCCAGTGTCGTGGGCCGTCGCATTCTTTCGTTCGCGTGGCTGGCGACCGCGGCGTTCGCACTGACGGCGATCGCGGCTGCGATCTCACCCTCGTTGTTCCTTCGCGTCGTCGCAGTGACGGTCGCGCTGGTGCTGTTCGGGTTGGGCATGATCATGTTCCTCATTGCCTATCTGCGCTCGATCGCGCGCAGCCGCTACGAAGTGATTTCCGTGGCCGGCATCTACCTGTTGATGGGGGGCGTCGCGCCAACGCCGGTGCGCCGTTCGCTCTATTCCGCGCTGGCGGTCCAGGTCGTCGTGGCATTGGCCACTGCGTCGGCGCGGCCATACACGTCGTTGGCCTTCGGCGTCCTCGTGCCGCTCCTCGGCCTTGCGCTGTGCGGTCTGTGGAGTTCGGTCGGGGGTACGTTCCCGCCAAAGGCCGCCGCCGGCGCACCCGCTTTGATCGACCGCGACGAGGAAGAACCAGGCTAGGGGCCTGCCGGCCGTCGCCCGAGCGATGAAAGGGCGGGGATTTTCCGGCGCGAGCTGTACTAGCCTCGACCTCGATGTCGGATCAAGCAACACAGCGCGCCATCATTCACGCCAGCCCCGAGCGTTGTTTCGACGTCGCGGTCGACTTCGAGCGCTACCCGGCGTGGGCGAGCGACATCAAGTCGGCCACGGTGTTGACGCGCACCGATGACGGCCGCGGCGGCGAAGTCGAGTTCCGCGCGGCGGCCATGGGGCGCAGCACGCTCTACGCGCTGCGCTACAACTACGGCTCCAACCCGCTGCGCGTGTCGTGGCGGTTGATGCGTGGCGATCTGATGACCCGTCTCGATGGCGAATACGAGTTCGCGGCGATCCCCGACGACCCCAACAGCACGCAGGTGACCTACTACCTGTCCGTTGATCTCGTGGTGCCGCTGCCCGGCTTCGTCAAGCGGCGGGCCGAGGCTCGCATCATGCACACTGCGCTCGACGAGCTCAAGACCGCCGTCGAGGCGCGTGCCGGTGTCTAACCGGCGCACCGCCGCCGCGCGGCAGTGGCGGTTCGGAGCGATGCGTGCCGACTGACGCCGAGCGCGATCCGGTCGAATGGGCACAACACACGGCGCTGGTCGCGATCAGCGTGTTCCGCACCGTGCTCGATCTCGCCGAGGCGGCGGTCGCCGATCGCGAGCGAATCGAACGCATGGCGACGACGGGCCGCTCGTTCGCCGAAAGCTGGTTGGGCGACGCCGCCCGCCTTGCCGGCACGATGGCATCGGGGTTCGGATTCGACAGCGCTGCTCAACCCTCGTCGCCGCCGGCGTCAGCCGCGGCGCAGCAACCGGGGGAGACGCCGCCGCGCCCGGCCACCGAGGCCCGCGGCGGCCGCCCGACCGTCGCCAAGCGTCCGGCCAAACGGGCCGCTCCCCGTCCCCGGGCGACGCCGGCCAAGAAGAAGGCCACCAAGGCGCGAAAGGCCACTTCGGCCCCGCCGAAGCCGCGCAAGAGGTAGGCCCGAGCGGCCTCGGGCAGAGCGGGAAGCAAGGCCCGAGACGGCTTCCTGGCTAACCCCTTTATTTCTGCGCGGAGAACGCCGATGGTACGGCCAGCCATGCGTCTCGTCAGCCTCTGCCTCGTCGAGGATCCGAACTCGACCCTCACCTTCCACCCCCGCCTGACGGTGGTGTTCGGCTTGACGCCCGAAGCACGCTCGTTTCTCACCGAAGCGCTGTCGCTGATGGTCAACGGGCAGAGCGCCGGAGTGTTCGCGCAGGTCGACATGGACGGCACGTTGATCGACGTCGGTCCCGGCTATCGCCGCGTGCCCGCGCCGATCCAAGTGGTGAACTCGGTCATCCACGCGCAGGATCTCCTCGAGCCGCGCATGGGTGTCACGGCGCGGACCGGTGGCGAGGCGCCGGCGAGCACGGTGGACCTACCCGACCAACTCGTCAAGGCCAAGCGCCAGCATCAGGCGGCGACCGCATCGCTGCACGCGCTCACCGATTCGATCCAACGCGTACGCGCCGACGCGACCGCCGCAGTCGAAGCGAGAAAGTCGATCGTCGCCGCGCTCGAGCACGCGCGTGCCGCGGCAGATCCGGGATGCGTCGCCGCGATGCGGGGCGCCTTCGATGCCGCCCGCCAAGTGGAACTCGACCTCGGCGCTGATTTCGGAGTGGTGCGGGCGGACACGATCGACACGGTGAAGCGCCGCATCGAGCTACTCGAAGCGCACCTCGCGACTGCGCACGAATCGCTGGCGAGCCTGCCGTATCTGCCGAGCGCCCGCGTGGTCAGCGCGCTCGAAGACGCGCTGCAGGCAGTGCGCCCCGGGCCCGTCGCGTCGCGCCGAGCGATCGACTTGGCTGACCAGTGGGTGAAGCTCCGCGAACAACTCGCCGAGATCGAAGAGCGCTACGCGACCGCGGATGGCAGCGTGAGCGCGATAAGTGATCGACTCGACGCCGCACGACACGAGCTCGTGGCGGCAGAGGTGGGCAGCAAACCGCGCACCCTCACCGACGACGACATCCGAGAGTTGGAGACCACGCACGAGGCGTTGCTCGAAGCAGAGCGCAAGGCCACCAGTCGTCTCGGCGGCAATCGGGCGAAGCGGGTGCTCGAGATCGCGATCGAAAATCAGCAAGCGGTGCTCGATCGACTCGGATTCCCGACATGGTCGTCGTTCGTCATGGGCGATCGAATGCTCGACTCGACCAAGGATGCAAAGCTGCGGGTGCAGCAGTTGCAAGCCGAGGTAGCGCGGCTCGAACGTCAGTGGGCCGCGGTGTCCGCGGTGCTCGATGCCGATGCCGAATTCGTCGCGACGCTCGATCAGATCGACATCGTGTACGCCGAAGCTCGCACGCTCGTCGGCGATGTCGACGATCTCGAGATGGGCCTGCGCAACCTTCGGATAGATCCGACGCGATCGACGACCACTGCCGCAGAAGCGCTGGCGCGGCTCGTCGCCGAGCTCGCCGCGGTGGGGATCGAATACGACGACGGCGCCCAACTCGAAGAGCTGTGCGGCTATGCCGAGCAATGGATCGCCGACGCACATGCGGTCGACGCGCATCGCCAAGAGCTCGAGCGCGATATCGAAGAAGCCGAGCTCGAGATGGCCGAAGCGCGCGCGACGTTCGATCGCATCGAGACGCTCGGTCCACACGACGATTCACGTCTCGCCGGTAACGCGAAAGTGCGCTCCGCCCGCGCGGCCATCGCCGAGGCCGCGGCGCGAGTTGCCGGCCATCGCGCGGCGCTCGGTGAGATCACCCGCCTGCTGGTGGTGTCGACCTCCGCGGCGGCGAGCGAGCGCAGAACATCCGCCGAGCATGCGGCCAAGCTCGAACTGATAGACCTCGCAACAACGATGGAACGAGCCGCGCTGGCGCGTGTCTCGCGTATCGAGGCCGCGATGCGCGACGAGTCGCCCATCGTCAGCAGCAGCCGTCAGTCGATGGGGGGCGGCCACGACGAGTCGACGGTATTGGGGGAGTACATCGAAAAGCGAGCGTTCGCATCGTTGCCCCATTCGTTGGCCGGCCCGTTGCCCTTGTTGCTCGACGACTGCTTCGCCGGCATGAACAGCGACACCAGGGTGGCGTTGTTGCATCGCGTGAATCGCACCGCCGAGCGCACACAGTTGCTCTACCTGACGAGTGAGCCCGATGTCGCCGACTGGGTGGCGCTGAACTTGTCGCCCAACGCCATGGTGGTGACGGGCACGGGTTTCTTCAGCCCGTCGGGTGCTGCCTTCACTCAGTAGTGCGGGCCGCGTACACTCGCGAAAATGTTGATCGGTGTCGACGTCGGCGGCACCAAGATGCTGGGCTTTGCGGCCTCTATTGCATCGGTGACCGCGAATACCGATGGCACCGACATCGGTGTCCTCGGCGAATGCCGCGTGCCGACGCCGCCCGCGGGTGACTCGCTCGTCGACGCATTGGTCGCCCTTGTGCGCACGCTCGAGCACGACTGCCAACAAGAGGTCACGGCGTTGGCGGTGGGCATCGCAGGGCTGATCGATCGGCAGGGTGTCGTGTGCTATTCGCCGCACCTCGCCGACGTGGTGCAGTTGCCGCTTGCCGCCCGGTTGCGCGACGTCTTGCATTGCCCGGTCGTCGTCGAAAACGACCTCACCACGGCGACGTTGGCCGAGGCGCGGTTGGGGGCCGGTCGCGGCTGCCGTGATCTGATCGTCGTGGGCCTCGGCACCGGTATCGGTACCAAGTTCATGATCGACGGCGTTTTGGTTCGCGGCGCCAACGGATTCGCCGGCGAAGCAGGCCACATGACCGTCGACCGCAACGGTGAGCGGCACGTCACCGGCCTCGCCGGCGCGTGGGAGATGTACGGGTCGGGCAACGGGCTCGGCGCACTGGCCCGTCGCGCCGCGCTCGACGGCAGCGCGCCGTCGTTGGTCGCGCTTGCGGGCAAGGCCGATGACGTCACCGGCGAGACGGTGGCCACAGCGATCGGCACCGGCGACGTCGCGGCACTGAAAGTGCTCGATGCATACGCCGAGCAGGTCGCCATCGGCGTGGCCAATCTCATCATGGTGCTCGATCCGCAGCGCGTCATCCTCGGTGGCGGCGTCAGCGAGTTGGGCGAGCCGCTGCGATCGCGGGTCCAAGCCGCGGCGCAGCGCCGCGTCGTGGGCGCGGAATACCGTCCGGGCGTGCCGGTGGTCTTGGCCGAGCTCGGCGAACGGGCCGGGGCATTGGGCGCGGTGCTGGCCGCGCACGACGCGGCCGGACGTGTCGAGAACCCGACAATTTGATCAGGACCCTCCTCCGGCGCCGATTAGCCTTACGCCATGGAGTTCCGCCGCATCAGCAACCTCCCGCCGTACGTATTCACGATCATTGACAGTCTCAAGATCGAGATGCGCCGCAGCGGCGCCGACGTCATCGACCTCGGCTTCGGCAATCCCGACCTGCCGTCGCCCGACATCGCCGTCGACAAGCTGTGCGAAGCCGCCAACAACCCTCGCAACCACCGCTACTCCGCCAGCCGCGGCATCCCCAAGCTGCGCCAGGCCCTCGCCGACCTCTATCTCCGCGAGTTCGGCGTCGAGCTCGATCCCGATACCGAGGTCATCAACACCATCGGGGCCAAAGAGGGCCTGTCGCATCTCATGTGGACCCTGCTCGAGCCGGGCGACACTGCGCTCGTCCCGGTGCCGTCGTATCCAATCCACAAATACGGCCCGCTGTTCGCGGGGGCGCAGGTCAACGAGCTGCCGCTCGGCACCGGCCAAGACTTCTTCGACGTGTTGCAGGAGCGCTTCGAATATTCGTGGCCCCGCCCTCGTGTGATCATCCTGTCGTTCCCGCACAACCCCACGACCACCTGTGTCGATCTCGAGTTCTGGGCCAAGGTGGTCGACTTCGCCCGGCAGCACGAGGTATTGGTCGTCAACGATTTCGCTTATGCGCAGATCGGCTTCGACGGCTACCTGCCGCCGTCGATCCTGCAGGTGCCCGGGGCCAAAGACGTCGCGGTCGAGCTCTACTCGATGACGAAGACCTTTTCGATGGCCGGTTGGCGCGTGGCGTTCGCCGTGGGCAATGCCGAGGTCATCGCGGCGCTGGGCAAGATCAAGTCCTACCTCGATTACGGCACGTTCCAACCGATACAGATCGCCGCCACCGTGACGATGAACGAGGCGCCCGACCATCCCAAGATCGTCCGCGAGATCTACCAAGGGCGACGCGACGCTTTGTGCGAAGGGCTCGACCGCATCGGCTGGCACATGGAGCCGCCCAAGGGCACGATGTTCGCGTGGGCGCCGTTGCCCGAGCCGTATCTCGAGATGGGTTCGTTGGAGTTCGCCAAGATGTTGGTGCGCGAAGCGCACGTCGCCGTTTCGCCCGGCATGGGATTCGGCCCCGGCGGCGAAGGGTTCGTACGATTCGCGCTCATCGAAAACGAGCAACGCACCTCACAAGCGGTCCGCAACCTACGACGCGCATTGACGAAGTTGGGCTGACCCGACGGTGACTGCACATGATCAACCGATACATGCGGGTGTCGTCGTGCGGGTGCGCGTGTGGCTCACCGACCGGCCGGGCGCACTCGGCTCCGTCGCGAGCCGCATCGGTAGCGTCGGCGGCGACGTCATCGGTATCGAGATCCTCGAGCGGGGGGCCGGGCGGGCGATCGACGATCTCGTCGTCGCGCTGCCGAACCCGTCGTTGATCGATTTGCTCGTCGCCGAGATTCAACAGGTCGACGGCGTCGATGTCGAAGAGGTTGTCACCGTCACGCCCGACAGTGTCGATCCCGATATCGCCGCGCTCGAAAGCGTCGCCGATCTCCTCGAGCTCGATCCGGTCGCGCAACGCGACGCGATGATTCAAGGTCTGTGCGCCGTCACCGCCGGCGGCGTCAACGCGTCATGGGGAGCAGTCGTCGACGTGTCCGACGCCAGTCGCGACGGTGATCGCAGCGCGGCGATCGTGGCGCGTGTCGGCACTCCGCCGTCCAACGAATGGTTGGCCGCATTCGCGCACGGCAGTCAGAGCTCAGCCATGGTCTCCGCCGGTCGTGCCGGCCCCGACGACACGGTCGCGGCACCTCTCGTCGGCAGCGAGCTCGTCCTGCTCGTAGGACGCGAAGGTCACGCGTTTCGTTCGCGCGAACGGCGCCGTTGTGCTGCGATCGCGCGGATTGTCGATCGCCGTCTCGGCGCTTGGTAGCTCGCAAAACGTCCCCGCGGGGACGTTTCTGACGGAGCGTCAGGTTCGTGTGACGTGCGTTGGCATAGCGCGATGTTGCCGCAGGGCTAACAGCAGCACGAGGTTGTCCGACCTGGTGGCTATTCGCGAGGCCTTTGTTCTCGCAGCACATCGCGGGTCTATGCGTCCACGTTGTGCTGCCAGAACGGCCGGGGTTGGGTTCGTGTCACAGATAGCGGACGCGGGACGCCAGCGAACCTTTGAGTCGACCCCAACTTTTTCCCGCCAGCCGCACCCAGGATCGACGACAGATACGCGCCACATGAGCCGTAACCGGGTCAAGAGCCAGAGATAGCCTCGCACCGGCCGACTGCGCGGCATCCCGGCGTCGCGAAATCGCGTGTAGAGCTGTACGTCATCCCACCGAACTCTGCGTGTTGGCGAAATATTGCACGTCCCGCCTGCCGCGGTTGCTTGTACACCCTCGCCTTTGGCACCGTGGCGAACCGCAACCCCGCCAGCTGCGCGCGCCAACACAGGTCGAGATCCGTCGCTGACTGATACGACTCATCGAATCCCCGAAGGAGTTCAAATGCCTCCCTGCGGATTCCCATGTTGCACGACAGGCCATAGGGCAGGAAGTCCACTGCGGCAGCAACCGGCTGCGGATACGGCGGACTGGGTGGCAATCGAAGACAATCCGGTTCGCGCCCACGACCATCTCGGCGCTCCCGAGCGCGTCGACCATCGCTTCAACCCAGCCTTCCGCCACCTCGTCGTCCTGGTCGAGAAAGAGGTACACGTCCCCAGTCGCAGCCGCTGCGCCAAGATTGCGGACTGCGGCATTGCCGCGTCGATTAGACGAATCGATGACACGAAGCGCGAGCGACCCCGCGAACCCCTCGGCAACTGCGCGACTCCGGTCCGTCGAACCGTTGTCGGAGATGACAACCTCGTCCACTCGCGGCGGTGAGCTGTGGGCGGATCGTTGCGGACGTTCCGCCATTCCCCTTTGCGAAGATCGACAGTGCTACTTCGACGCCGGCGAGCGATCGATTCTTCCCGCTCAGTCTTCGGTGGCCCAGGCGCGTGAACGCTCGACGGCGCGACGCCAGCGCGCGTGGTCGGCATCGACGACGCGGCGATGGCCACTGGGTTCGACCCGTGCGCCCGGTCGCCAGCGTTGGGCGATGTCGGCGATGGTCCAAAGGCCGCACCCGACGCCCGCGGCATAGGCCGCGCCGAGTGCCGTCGTCTCTGCACTGGTGCTGCGCACGACGGGCACCGCCAGTTGATCGGCCTGCAGTCGCAGCAACAGATCCATCACCGACGCGCCACCGTCGACGCGCAGTTCGGCGAGGGGGCGCCCACTGGCGCGGACCATGGCGTCGACGACATCGCGTGTCTGAAACGCCATTGCCTCGACACAGGCACGGGCCAACTCGGCGCGCCCGCTGCCGCGCGTCAGACCGATGATCGTGCCGCGGGCGTGGGGGTCCCACCACGGGCTACCGAGGCCGGTGAACGCGGGGACGAACACGACGCCGCCGCTGTCGGCCACCGACTCGGCGAGCGGCCCGATCTCGCGCGCATCGGTGATCATGCCGATGCCGTCACGCAACCACTGGATCGCCGCGCCAGTCACGAAGATCGCGCCCTCGAGCGCATACGTGAACGACTCGTCGGCGAGTTGCCAGGCGACGGTGGTCAGCAATCCGTCGGCCGGTGGCGGACACGTTGCGCCCACGTTCATCAGTACGAACGAGCCCGTGCCGTAGGTGTTCTTTGCCATGCCCGGCTCGAAGCATGCTTGCCCGAACAGCGCCGCCTGCTGGTCACCCAACATCGACGCCACCGGTACGCCCGCGGGCAGCGCGCCGAGGGCAACCGTCGTGCCACAAACGGCAGTCGACGCCACGACGTCGGCCATCACCGCACGCGATATGTCGAACAGCGTCAAGAGATCGTCGGACCAACACTTCGCACGGATGTCGTACAACATCGTCCGCGACGCGTTCGACGGATCGGTCACGAACGACGCGCCGCCCGTGAGGTTCCATGCGAGCCAGGTGTCGACCGTGCCGAACGCAAGATGCCCGTTGCGATCGATGCCGCCGTTGCGGAGCAACCATTCGATCTTCGTCGCCGAGAAGTACGGGTCGAGCACGAGCCCGGTGCGCGTTCGGATGTCGGTCAGGTGCGGTTCGAGTTCGGCACAACGAGCGGCGGTGCGGCGATCCTGCCAAACGATCGCGTGATGGAGCGGTCGGCCGGTACGCCGATCCCAGGCGACGATCGTCTCTCGCTGGTTGGTGATGCCGATCGCCGCGATCGGACGTTCGATCTCGCGTGCGACCTCGTCGAGCACCGTCAGTGTGAGCTGCCAGATTTCGCCGGCATCGTGTTCGACCCAGCCCGGACGCGGATAGTGCTGCGCCAATTCGCGATACGCGCTGGCGAGCGGATGTCCCTCGTCATCGACCGCGAACGCGCGCACACCGGTGGTGCCAGCGTCGATTGCGATCACGGCCATGCGGGTGCTCAGCGTAGTGTGGGAGCGCGAAACCCAGTGGGAGCAAGCTCCCGACGAAGGAGATCAGATGCGCATCGGTGTGCTCACCGGAGGTGGTGACTGCCCAGGCCTCAACGCCGTCATCCGTGCGATCGTTCGCAAGGCCGAGCGCACGTATCGCGACGAAGTGATCGGTTTCCACGACGGCTGGTCCGGTGTGATCGAGGATCGTTGGATGCGCCTCGACATCGAGCGCGTACGCGGCCTGTTGCCCCGGGGTGGCACGATGCTCGGTACGTCACGGCTGCAGCCGTTCGGCGTGCCCAACGGTGTCGAACGAGTACGCCAGACGATCTCCGACAACGGCATCGACGCCATCGTCAGCGTCGGCGGCGAGGGAACGCTCGCAGCCACCGCCGAGTTGTTCGCTCAGGGTCTGCCGGTGGTGGGTGTACCCAAGACCATCGACAACGACATCGAAGGCACCGATCTCACCTTCGGCTTCGTCACCGCAGTCGAGGTGGCGACCGAAGCCATCGATCGGCTGCACACGACGGCCGAGTCGCACAACCGCGTGATGGTCGTCGAAGTCATGGGCCGCCACACCGGGCACATCGCAACGTGGGCCGGCATCGCGGGCGGCGCGGCGCTCACACTCGTCCCGGAGGAGCCGTTCGACATCGATGCGGTCTGCCGCTCGATCGTGCGCCGCCACGAGAGCGGCCGCTACGCGACGATCGTCGTCGTTGCCGAAGGTGCTCGACCGGTCGAAGGCACTCTCGATATCGGCATCGATGAGCACGACCAGTTCGGCCACATCAAGCTGGGCGGTATCGCGAACATCGTCGCCGCAGAGATCGGCCGGCGCACCGGTATCGATACCAAGGTCACGATTCTCGGGCACGTGCAACGCGGTGGCACACCCAGCGCGTTCGACCGTGTGTTGTGCTCGTGGCTCGGCGTGGCTGCGGTCGAAGCCGTACACGACGGCGCGTTCGGCATGATGATGTCGTTGCGCGGCGGCTTGATCGAACGCGTCCCGCTGGCCGACATCAAGGGCAAGGTACGCGTCGTCGATCCGGTACTGCTCGACGCCGCCAAAGTGTTCTTCGCGTAGAAGAGGCGTGACGAGCTAGCGCGACGAAGCGGTTGGTCCTGACGTCGGTGCCGACGCCCCGGGAGCCAGACTGCCGGGCGCACTCGAGGGCGCGCCGGTCGTCGGAGTGACCGGGGTGGTGGGCGCCGGCAGCGTCGTGGGCGCAAGAGTCGAGGTGGTCGTCGTATAGACCGTCTCTTGGTCGTAGTCGGCGGGCCGCACGCCTTGACCGACGGGCTTGTCGCCGTTTCTCAACGGTACGGGGTAGAGGCCGAGACGCACGGAGAACTGCACGCTGTCGACGCCGGGCAGTTCGGTCAGCGTGTACACGATCTGCTGAAACGCGAGGATCAACGTGCCGCGATTGACGTTGCGCACGTCGAAGTTGGGCAGGATCACGATCTTTTCGTTCGCGGTCGAGCTGTTGACGACCTGGAAGGTGGCCGTCTTCGGGATCTTGGACTCGAGGCGACTCTCTTGGGGACCGTCGACGATCAATGCCTCGAGTAGCGCGGCCGCGTCGGCGGGCATCTTGACGCTCGTCATGATGCCTTCGAGTTTTTTGTCGGACGAGCGCACGAAGTACACCTTGGCCAGCGTGCGAGGCACGTCGACGCTCGACGTCGTGATCGGTACCACGGTGTTGCGCTGCGGGTTGGTCACGATGCGGGCATTGTCGTCGCGGGGCACGCTGCACGCCGCGGCCATCAGCGCCAGTGTGGCGAACAGTGCGGCGAACAGTGCGGCAAGAACTCGCCGCGTCATGGCTGGCCTCCGACCACGCGCTCGAGTTGGCGATCAAGACCGACTTCGGGATCGAGCGGTAGCTCGACAATAAACCGTGCGCCGCTCTGACCGTCCGCGCGGTCTTCGACCCAGACGCGGCCACCGTGGAGGTGCACATGCTCGGTGACCAGTGAGAGGCCGAGACCGACACCGCTGTCGCTGCCGCGGCGGCCACCGGCGCCGCCTCGCGAGAAGCGATCGAAGATGACGATGCGTTCTTCGATGGGAACGCCCGGCCCGCGATCTTCGACCGCGATCTGCACCGAGTCACCGAGGTCGAGTAGCTCGACGCACGTCGTGCCATCGCCGTACTTGGTCGCGTTCTCGACGAGGTTGTAGAGCACGCGGGCGAGGCGCCGCTTGTCGGCCAGGATGATGATCGACTCCATCGAAGGGTCGTAGATGATCGGCACCGGCTCACTGCTCGCCCGCGATACCGCTTGTCGCGTGAACTCGACGAGGTTGAGGTCGTCGAGTTCGAGTCGCGCGGTGCCGACGTCGAAGCGCGAGATTTCGAGCAGATCTTCGACGAGTTGCTTGAATCGTTGCAGGTCGCTCGACAGCAACTCGACGGCTACCTGCGCGCGTTCGGGGAGCTCGTCCATGCGGGTCTCGAGCACGGCGACCGATGCGGTCAGCGTCATCAATGGCGAGCGCAACTCGTGGCTCACTTCGGACGCGAACCGCGCGTCGCGCTCGACTCGTTCTTGCAGCGCGCCGGCCATTTCGTTGAACGAGGCCGCCAGCGACGCAAGGTCGCGGTCGGCCGGCGGTACGAGCCGGGTGTCCAGTCGGCCGCCGGCGATTGCTTCGGCAGCGGCGGCCACATCACCCAGCGGGCGGACGGTGCGCCGGGCGGCCCAGGTACCGACGAAGGCGCCGATACCGGCAGTGCTGGCGGCCGCGGCCACGAGGATGTAGGTCAGCGATCGCAGAGTGTCCTGGATGTCGTCGAGCTGGATGCGCTCGTAGTACTGCACGCCGGTGAATTCTTTGAGCGGCACGCCGATGATGAGGACGGGCTTGTTGTCGTTGTCGACGGTACGGATCAGCGCGCTCTCGCCGCCGTTGACTTCGGCCTGCAACTTCCGCGGGACGTCGTTCTCGTCGAACTCGCCCGCAGCCGAGGGCCGCCACTCGTTTTGCGACGCTCGGATCGGGTTGAGGTAGCGCACGATGAAATCGTTCGGTGATTTCAAGTTGTCGACGATGAGGTCGATGTCGTTGACGGGATCGTCCTTGAGGTAACCACTCGCCTGCTGCGCGTTGTCGAACACCTCGTCGAGCGCCGCCGCCTCGCGCTTCTGCAACAAGTTCTGGCGGGTGAGGTACAACGTGGCGCCGGCGAGCAGCGCCGACATGAGAAGGCCACCCAGCGCGAACGTGAGCGTGACGCGGGCGCGCAAACTGAGCCGGCGCAAGAGACGGAATCGATGAACCTTGTGTACGACTCCGACCCGGCGGCTGGCCCGGGCGGCGCGGCGAGAGTGCGAGCGAGCCAGCGCCGTCACCCCTGGAGCTTGTAGCCGAGACCGCGCACGGTTACTACGTGACGCGGGTTGGCAGCATCACCTTCGACCTTGGTGCGCAAGCGGCGTACGTGGACATCGACCAACCGGCCGTCGCCGAAGTAGCCGTAGCCCCACACCCGCTCGAGCAGCGCTTCGCGCGACAGCACCCGACCGGGGTTTTGCGCGAGCTCGACGAGTAGGCGGAACTCGGTCTTGGTGAGGTGCAGCTCTTCGCCGTTCTTGCGGACGACACCTTCTTCGGGAGCGATCTCGAGCTCGCCGAAGACGAGGCGCGGCATGTTGGGATCGGTCGAACGGACTCGGCGCAACAACGCGCGGATGCGGGCGCTGAGCTCTTTGGGTGCGAATGGTTTGGTCAGATAGTCGTCAGCGCCGGCTTCGAGCCCGGCCACGACGTCGTGGGTGTCGGCGCGAGCAGTGACCATGATGATGGGCACGTCGCTCGAACGACGGATCGAACGGCAGACCTCGAAGCCGTCGATGCCCGGCAACATGATGTCGATGAGCACGACGTCGCTGGCGTGACGGCTGAACGATTGGAGTGCTTCTTCGCCGCTCGACGCCTCGTCGACGACCCATCCCTCGTCCTCGAGGGCGAGTTTGACCGCGGTGCGGATTCGTTCGTCATCTTCGACCGTAAGGATTCGAGTTCCCACGTTGTCTTCGCCTTCTGTCGACGCCCGTTGTTTGCAGCCACCCTCGCCAGGGTCATTCTCGCGTGCTCCAGTCCAACGGTGCTCGCACGGGGAGGCTATCGCCCTTTAGGTGGGCATCTGGTCGGCGTGGGCTGCCCGCAGGAGATCACATAGATCGCCGTGTAACGGGGCACCGGCGGCGACGATCATCGGGCCGAGCGTCGGGCGGCCGGAGAGATCGGTGACCGCGGCGCCGCTCTCGAGTGCGATGACAGTGCCCGCGGCGATGTCCCACGACGAGATTCCGTACTCGTAATAGGCGTCGAGGCGCCCGCAGGCGACCGAACACAGATCGATGGCCGCCCCACCCATACGGCGGATATCGCGCACTTCGGGCAGCACATGTTGCAGCACCTGCGCCTGCGCTCGCCGGCGGTCGGCCCGATAGCCGAAGCCGGTACCGACAAGGGCTTCCGCTATGGACGATCGGTGCGATGCGGCGATCGCCACGTCGTTGCGGAACGCACCGCCGCCGCGCCGCGCCCGGAAAACCTCACCCAGCGTGGGATCGCCGACGACGCCGATCGAGAGTTCACCATCGACGCTCGCGCCGACCGACACCGAGTATCCCGGATGTCCATAGAGGTAGTTCGTGGTGCCATCGATCGGATCGACATACCAATGGACTCCGCTCGACCCTTCCCGGCGCGTGCCTTCTTCGCCGACGATCGCATCGTTCGGGCGCGCCGCGATGAGTGCATCGGTGATATGGCGCTCGGCCCACAAGTCCATCTCGGTCACCATGTCGGTGTTGGTCGACTTGGTCGCGCGCACGAGCGCCTGCGGGTCAGCGGATGCGCCCGCGCGGGCGTCGGCCAACGTGGCCATGACGCGTACGACGATGGACTGCGCGAGTTCGAGTAGTTCGTCGAGATCGGTCACCCGACAAGCGTAGGGCGGCGGCAGGCCCCCGGCGGAGCGCGACGTTGGTCCCGGCTACCATCCGGCCGATGCGTGACAGCGGGTTCGTCGATCTGCGATCTGACACGGTGACGCAACCGACGGCAGCCATGCGCCGGGCGATGGCCGAGGCCGAGGTCGGTGACGATGGTTACGGCGAAGATCCCACCGTCAACCGCCTCGAAGAACGCGTCGCGTCGCTGCTCGGCAAGAGCGACGCGCTGTTCGTGCCGTCGGGAACGATGGCCAACCAGATCGCGCTGTGCCTGTTGTCTCGTCCCGGAACGAATGTCGTCGTCGGTTGGCGGGCGCACCTCGTCAACCACGAGATGGGCGCGGCCGCTCGCAACGCGCTGATCCAGTTCGTGACCGTCGACGACGCGGACGGCAGGCTCGCCCTCGACGACATCCAGTGGGCGATCGAAGCGGGACAACACCATCACGTCGAGGTCAGCGCGATCGGCGTTGAGAACACTCACATGGTGTCTGGTGGAACGCCCGTGTCGCTCGAGTTGCTCCGCAGCATCGCGTCGCTACGACTGCCGGTGCACATGGACGGCGCACGACTGTTCAACGCCAGCGTCGCATCGGGGATCGCGCCGGCGATCTACGCCGCGACCGCGACGACGGTGATGGTGTCGCTATCCAAAGGTCTCGCCGCGCCGGTCGGTTCGCTGTTGGTCATGCCGGCGGGGCTCGCGGATCTGGCGCGCGTCGAACGCAAGCGACTCGGCGGCGCGATGCGACAAGCAGGCATACTCGCCGCAGCGGGCCTCGTGGCCCTCGACACGATGGTCGAGCGTCTCGCCGAAGACCATGAGCGTGCCGCGCGCCTGCGCGCCGTCGTGCAAGAACGATGGCCCGGCAGCATCGGTGACCCCGGCGGTGGAGGCACCAACATCGTGTGCTTCGAACACAGCGATCCCAGCTTGTTGTTGCACCATTTGCAGCAAAATGGCGTACTGGCGGGCACGGTCGCACCGGGCATCGTGCGACTCGTCACTCATTGTGATGTCGACGGCCCCGGCATCGAGCGCGCGATTGCGGCGCTGCGTTCGTCGGCCAACTGAATCTTGCTTATTTGCTGGCGTGCCAGTGCTACTTGCTGGCGTGCCACTCGCCCATGGCGCGCAACGCGAGCACCACGATGACGGCGACGCCCGCCGCGCTGGCCACCGCACCGATCAACAGACCGATGCCGTTCGGGGTCGAGCAGTTGCCGGTGCACTGGAGATCGACGAAGGCGTAGCCGATGAGCCCGCCACAGACGCCACCAATGACGATGGCCGCCAGCGCGAGTGCTCGCGCCAGTAGTGAGGGCGCGGCCGAGATGGGGGCGCCGGTCGTCGGGTCATGGTCGTCGGGCACGCGGCGATCGTATCGGCCGAACATGCCGCTGATGTCCTCGGGCCTCAACGTAGAGTGAGCTACGTGCGGACGTTGGTGGTGCTGCCCACCTTTGATGAAGCCCAGAACATCGAAGAGGTCCTCCGGCGCGTTCGCGCGGCGTTGCCCGATGCGACGGTCCTCATCGTCGACGATGGCAGCCCTGACGGCACAGCGGACATCGCCGAGGCGTTGGCCGGCGAGCTCGGTCCGATCGATGTGTTGCGCCGCGCCAAGAAATCCGGGCTGGGCAGCGCGTACCGCGAGGGTTTCCGCATCGGCATCGACCGTGGGTTCGAAGCACTCGTCGAGATGGATTCCGATCTCTCGCACGATCCGGCGGCCCTGCCGTCGCTGCTCGCGCCGCTCGAGGACGAAGCCGACATCGGCTTGGTGGTCGGCAGCCGCTACATCCCGGGTGGCTCCATCCCCAACTGGTCCTTACATCGCCGGCTGCTCAGCGAATGGGGCAATCGCTATGCGTCGTTGATGCTCAAGCTCAAAGTGCGGGACTCGACCTCAGGGTTTCGGGCCTACCGCGCCGACGCCGTGGCCAAGATGGATCTCGCCGGTATTCGCGCCGACGGTTACGGGTTCCAGATCGAGATGGCCTACGTGATCGCGCGCAGCGGTTGGCGTGTCGTCGAGCGTCCGATCGCGTTCGTCGATCGGGTGCGGGGTACGTCCAAGATGAGCTCGCACATCGTGGTCGAGGCCCTCTGGCTCGTCACCTGGTGGTCGCTGCGAGATCGGGTGCTCAAGCGGCGCCGTTGATCCATTCGGCCTACGCGGCAGCCACTGCGACACGTCGATATAGGAACATGGTTTCGTCGTCACCCGCCTTGCTGGTTCCCCCCGTCCGACTCGGCCGAATCCTGCACGACACCCGGCTTGCGTCCGGCGAGAGTATCGAAGCACTCGTCCGTCGCTGCGGTCATGCCTACGACGACGACTTCTTCCAGGCGGTCGAATCAGGTGAGGCCGTCCTCGACGAACCCACCGTCCGTTGGCTCGCCGCCCTTTACGAGATGCGGGTCGAACAACTCGTGCCGCAACGAGCGCGCCTCGTCATCGATCTCAACGAGGGTTCGGTGGCGATGGGAGCCCTGTCGGCCTACGTCACGGATCCCCAACCCGACGAGGTTCTGGCCAAGTACCTCGCGCTGGTGATCGAACTGCGGGGTCTCCCCGCAAACGCACCGCTCAAGATCCGTGACCTCGACCTCGATATCTTGGCGACCGCCTTGACGATGCGGCCGCGTGACATTCAGCAACGCCTGCACACCTTGATGCGAGGGGATCGCGAACCCATCGATGGCGCCCGCCGCCGGCTGCGCAGCCGCGTCGTGGTACCGATGGCCGGCATCCTCGTTGCATTCACCGCCGTTGGCGCCCTGCTCTTCGAGCGAGCGTCGGATCCCACGTCGGATCCCGCGGTGACGGTTCCGGTGGCGGTCGGATCGGGGAGTGGAGTGGCACTCGAGACGCCCGCCGCCGACGGACCCGCGACCCCGGGTGTGCAGATCGGCGACGCCGCGGTCTTGGTGCGGCCGTAGGGCCGAGCGCCCTTTTGAGCGGTATGCGAGGCCGAGCGCCCTGACAGACTGTCGGGATGCGGCAATGGTCCGTGGCGAGCGGCCTCCTCGAATCTGACGGTCGGCTGCTTTTGGTGGCCAATCGACGCCGCAACGGCGCGGTCGACTGGAGCCCGCCGGGCGGAGTGATCGACGACGGTGAGCACGAGCTCGAGGCGCTGACGCGAGAGGTTCTCGAAGAGACCGGGCTGCGGGTCTCGGGCTGGCTCGGCCCGCTGTACGCCATCAATGTGGTGTTCGCGGAACTGCAGTGGGACCTGAGCGTCGTCGTCTACCGCGCCGAGGCATGGGACGGCGAGATCTTGCTCGACGACCCGGACGGCATCGTGCACGACGCATGCTTCCTCGCCCACGACGACTGTCGCGATCGGTTGCAGCAGAGTCCGTTGTGGGTCAGCGATCCGATACTCGAATGGATGCTCGAACCATGGAGCTCGCATCGCGAGTTTCGCTATCACGTCGCGGGGACCAACCCTTCGACGCTCGTCGTCAACCGGCTCGGGGGATAGCGCGTAGTGACCGCTGAGATCTAGTCCCGAGTTGTCGTCGACGGCTTGTCCTTGAGGTCTATGAAGCCCGTCAGAACGCCGGCAGCGGTACACGCACGGTCCAAGTCAACCGACGCTTGAAAGCGGCTGCGCAGCGTGTCATCGAACTCGCTCCCAGTTGGCAACTTCGCCTTATCGGTGAGCGCAACGGTGTTCCACCGGTCGATGCGTGCACTCGTTGTGCTGAGTTCGGATAGCGCGTCCGCGAACGCGGACACGTCGCGCTGACGGGCGTATCCGGCGATCCTCTCGTACCGCTGCGCCGCATCGAGAAATCCATCAGCTGCCTCGAGTTCTGCGATGTATGCCTGACACACATCTGTTGCGGTTCGCTTGCGCACACCGTCGAGCACCGTGGGCGGCAGGGAGTCGGCAACCACGTCGGCACTTCTGTTGCGGACGACGGCAAAGGCGGACCCGGCAAGCACCACCATGGACACCACTGCGATCGCCCATTGACCCCATGGTCGCGACGGTGACGCTGCCGGTAGGGAGCCATCGTCGCCCATCGGCCGCAACGATACGAGACGCGAGCTTGTTCGGTGCAGACGTGGGCATGCCCCCTAGGCTCGTCGCGCGATGGGCAGGAATGAGAGGGGCGCACCGGCAACGATCATGCATGTCGACATGGACGCGTTCTTCGTGTCGGTCGAGTTGACGCGTCGTCCCGAATTGCGCGGCCAGCCGGTGATCGTGGGCGGCGACAGCCGGCGCGGTGTGGTGGCGGCCGCGTCGTATGAAGCGCGTGCCTACGGAGTGCATTCTGCGATGCCGTCGGCGCAGGCGCGCCGGCTCTGTCCGCACGCAGTGTTCTTGCCGGGCGATCACGCCATGTACTCGTCGGTGTCGTCGCGAGTGATGGCGATCTTCGGCCGCTATACGCCGTTGGTCGAGCCCTTATCGCTCGACGAAGCCTTTCTCGATGTCACCGGCGCCCTGCGCCTCTTCGGTGATGCAGTGGTGATCGGCAATCGCATTCGCCACGATGTGCTCAGCGAAGAGCAATTGCAGTGCTCGGTCGGTATTGCGCCCAACAAGTTCCTGGCGAAGATGGCGTCCGAAACGGCCAAGCCGCGCGCTGGTCGCGACGGGCCGGTCGCCGGGCTCGGCGTCAAGGTGATCGAGCGCGGCGAAGAGCGCAGCTTTCTCGACCCGTTGCCGGTCAGCCGGCTGTGGGGTGTCGGCCCCAAGACTCTGGCGCGGCTCGAGCGGCTCGGCGTGAGCACCATCGCCGACGTCGCGGCGTTACCCGTGACGGTGTTGCGCAGTTCGATCGGCGACGCCGCATCACGGCACCTCCACGAGTTGGCCCACGGGCGCGACGACCGCAGTGTCGAGACCGGGCAGCGAGTGAAGTCGGTCGGCCACGAGGAGACCTACTCGTTCGATCACCACACGTTCGCCACGATCGATACCGAACTCGTACGGCTTTCCGACGCGGTCGCGGCGCGGCTGCGCAGCAGCGATCTGGGCGGTCGTACCGTCACGCTCAAGGTGCGGATGAACGACTTCACCACCCTGACTCGATCCGTGACCGTGGCCCAGCCGGTGCAATCGGGGTCGTTGCTGGCGCAGCTGGCCAAAGAACTCGTGCGATCGATCGACCCGACGCCGGGCGTCCGTCTGCTCGGGGTGAGCGTCTCCAAGCTCGTCGACCGTCCGACGCTGCAGCTGACGCTCGACGAGGTGACCGAGACCGGCGCGCCCCGGGCGGCCGCCCGGGCCGATGTCGACGCGGCGGTCGACCGGGTCCGTCAGCGCTTCGGCGCCGACGCCATCGGCCCGGCCGGGCTCATCGGCACCCGAGGCCTGCGGACCAAGCGGCGGGGCGATCAGCAATGGGGCCCCAACGACGCGCCGCCAAAGGACCGGTGAAGGTGCTCAGCTCCGCCAAACAAGATCCATCGAGCGCGTTGTCCGTTGCACTTTGCTGTGCGAGACTTGACGCATTGCCGCGCCGTGAAAAACGGAGGCCACGTGCCCCTTTCCGAGGATGAGCAACGGATCCTCAACGAGATCGAGCAAAAGCTCAAAGAGAGCGATCCTCACCTCGCGCGCGAAGTGAGCTCGTACACCGTCTACCGGCACGCGTTCCGCAACCTCAAGTGGGCGCTCGTCGGGTTCGTCGGTGGCTTGGTCCTGATGATCGCCACCCTCTCGACGTCGTTCCTGGTCGCATTCGTGGGCTTCCTCGTGATGCTGGGCGCAGCCATGATGTTCGAGCGCAACGCCCGTCGCCTCGGCCGGGCCGGTTTGAACTCACTCGGGCGCCGTGACCCACGCTCGTTCCGAGGCATCTTCGGTGACCCCGGCCGCCGCCTGCGCGAACGCCTCGGCCGCCGCGAAGGCGACGATAGTTAGAGGCCGCAACGCGTTCCCGCGTACAACGCCGCGGGATAGCTAACCCCGCAGCTGCGCGCGGGGGAGGAGGGGCCTCGGGTCTAGTGCTCGCAGCGCTCGGCGGCGCAGCGTGACTCGGTCCGTGATGCTCGAACGCAGTGAACGCGCCGCGCTGGACGCGGCGGCGACTTCGTCGGCCACCGGCTCGGTGGCGTCGTAGTTGGCCCGGGTGGTCAGCTCGGCCAGCCGGTCGAGGTGGGACGACGCGGCGCCGAGGGTGGCGGCCGAGCGATGCGCGAGTTCGGTGGGTGTCTCGGCCGCGGACGCGTCGAGGTCGAGTAGCGCCAACGCGTCGACGGCCTCGGCCCACGACACGCCGATCTCTTGGCGGGGCTGTCCGACGGCGCGGGATCGACGGCGCCGGCGGCGGGCGAACTTGACGAGCGGGACGATGCCGAACATGAGCATCGCCAACAAGACGATGATCACGGCGACGAGCAGGATCTGTTCGAGCCCCTCGAGCGACGACGGCGAGTTGCTTCCGGTCGAGTCGGCGCCACCGGACGTACCGAGCGCCGCGATCTCTTCTTCGGTGAGGTCGGGCGACACGTCGGGGTTGTCGGTGCTCGCTTCGACCGGTCGCGTCGTGGTCACCGGCGCGCCCTCGTTCGGATCGCCGGTCACGGCCTGCTCGGGCAGGACACCGGTGTACGCCTCGTCGCCCGGGCCGCCGCGGCTCGGCGTGGGTTCGAAGCGCACCCAACCCGCACCGTCGAGGTAGATCTCGGGCCATGCGTGCGCGTGTTCGCCGCGCACGTGATAGAGCCCGTCGGCTTTGAGTTCGCCCGGCGTGAAGCCAACGGCAACCCGGGCCGGGACACCGAGGGTGCGCATGATCGCGGCGAACGTGCCGGCGAACTGCTCGCAGTACCCGCGCCGTTCCCGCAGGAACGACTGGATGTCGGTGACCGAATGGCCCGCGGCCACGTCGAGGTCGTAGGTGAAGGCGCGGAAGTAGTTCTGCACGAGCAGTGCTTGCTCGTAGGGGGTCTTGGTCGAGAGATTGGGCATCGCCTGGCGGGTCGATTGACGGCCGAGGAAGTTACGCAACGTGCTCGCGACGTTGGACGGCACCTCGGTATAGCGCGTCACGAACTCGCGCGGCAGTGTCGCCGCCGTCCCGGCCTGTACGGAGGCCTTGTCGCGTATCGGGATGCGGGACTGGATCGTGTACGAGAGACCGTCGCTCGTCTCTTTGCCTTCTTTGACGGTCAGCGTGCCCGACTCGGCTTCGTAACGAGCGCCGGTTTCGCCGTCGTCGACCACCGCGGCGGGCTCAAAGGCCGCCGGCAACCACAGGGCGGCCAAGTTCTCGATCGTGAAGGTCTGCTCGAGCGTGCGGGTGGACACCGCGGTGGGCAGTCGCGTGCCGAGATCTTCTTTGGCGCGCGTATACGACCCGCTCGACGTCCACGCAATGCCGTCGAACTTGTCGAGCGCGGTGAGGCGCCAGTAGTCGGGCGCCGCACTGCGTACGGTGAACACTTCGGCCGACGACTGCGACACGAGGCGCGCCTGGATGTCGACGAGTGGGCTGACCGTGATCCGCGCCCCGGGGTTCGCACCACCGCCGTCGAGATCGCGCCACGCGAGGACGGCTTCTTCGCCCGCGCCCGGCAGTGCAGGACCGACGACGAGACCGAGCACGACCGCCAAGCCGATACCCACGAGGCCGATGCGCGCCATCGCGAGGCGCCCGTCATTGGGGTCGTGGGCCAACCAACTACAGGTCATCTCGCTCTTGGCCAAGCGATGCACCAACGCGAACGCCAGCACCGCCGCGCCGAAAATGGCCGTGGCCATGAGGCGGTGTTGGCCCCGCCCGAGCAGCGCCGCGAATACGAACACGATACTGGCGGGGAAGAGTGCTTCGAGGGTCGACCAGACGCGGAACGCAGCCCAGTCGGCCAGGAACGCCACGACCCAGATGGCGATGGCGCCGGCGAGGACGAAGCCCGGTTCGACGGCGACGGGCGCCTTGACCGTGCCGAACAAGCGCCACGCCTCGCGAAGGTCGGCAACGGCGGCGTCGCGCGTGGCGAGGGTGGGTAGACCGACGAACGTGGTGTTCGCGTAGAACACCACGCCACCAACCACCGCGAGACCGATGGCAGAGATGGCGGCCGACCACACGATGTTGCGCCCGAGGCGGCGCACGATCAGCGCCAGCGCGTGGGAGACCAGCGCGAGGGCGGACATCTTGACGAAGTAGGAGTTGTTCTGGAAGAGGCGGGAGAAGCCGCCGACGACTGCAATGGTGACCAACGCCAGCGCGGCCTCGCCGACGCCGAGAAGGCCGCGATCGACCCGAGCGTCAATGGTGGTGGCGGTCATGCGACATCGCCGATGCCACTGGCCATCGCCGCGTTCCACACGAGCGGGAACTGCGCGTTCTTGGAGACACGGACCATGCGGCGCGACGACATCGGCAAACCTTCGACATCGGCGCTCGGATCCCACGCGGTCTTGTCGACGATCACCGACGTCACCCACGAGAAGCTACGGCTGAGGCGGCGCACGGCAACGAGGCGACTCGAATCGAGTTCGCCGCTGATGACGACGACCCCGCCGGTGCGTTGTTGCATCGATGCACGGTCGAGCGCGGTGTTGAGTGCGGCACGGCGGTGAGGCTCGAGCACGGCGAGCATCTCGAGGAGCGATTCGACCTGCGCGTTACCGGAGAGATACCCAGAGTCGCTGCCATCACCGGTGACCACGCGCACGAGGTTGCCCTTTTGGTGCGCCGCCACGACGATGCTCGCCGCGATCGACACGGCGATGTCGAGACCCTCTTCGGGCAAGCGCCCCTCGGTGTTGTCGACGACGACGGCCAGCCGTCCCTGCCACGGCAGCTCGTCTTGACGGACCATCAGCTCGTCGTGGCGCGCCGTCGACGGCCAGTGGACGCGGCGCAGTTCGTCACCGACGACGAACTGGCGCAGCGCGTAGAAGTCGGAGCCGCCGCGATTGAGCGTGCGCCGATGTTCGAGGCCCGAGTGCGGATCCGCGCCACCGGTGGGCGGCAGCGCCGTGAGGCGATGAATCGGCGGGTAGACCGTGAGGTTGGTGACATTGGCGCCGGGCAACGTGGCGCGCGCCAGGCCGAACGGATCGGAGAGTTCGAGGGTGAGCGGCCCGATGGCCAGCACACCACGGCGCTCGGTGGGTAGGCGATATGACGCACGGGCCGCAGTGTTGGGCGACAGCGGACCGATCAACAGGTTGGCGCCGCGCGTGCCCGATACCGGATCGACCGCGCGCATCACCGGTGAGCGGGTAGTGCCGATGTTGTTGACGGACAGATCGACGCGGCTCGGTGTGCCCGCGTGCACGCGAGCGGGCACGACTTCGCGCAGCACTTCGAGACGGATGCGGCGCAGCCAGACGACGGCCAACGCGATGATGACGAGCGCGGCACCGGTGACGCCGAGCAAGAACAACTCGAGCACACCCAATAGACGGCCGGCAACGATGAGAACCCCGCTGCCTATCGCGACCAACATTCCCTGGCGTGTGAGCATGAACAGAACCGCGCGATCACATACCGCTTGTGTTGGGAACGGGCACGGCTTCGAGAATCTGCTCGAGCACCTGAGACGACGTGACGCCCTGCAATTGCGCTTCGGGGCTCACGAGCAATCGATGCGCGAGCACAGGGCGGGCCAACGCTTTGACGTCATCGGGCGTGACGTAGGTGCGCATCACCGACGCTGCTTGCACGCGTGCTACTCGTTGCAGCGCCAACGCGGCGCGTGTCGACATGCCGAGCGTGAGTGCGGGATGGCGACGCGTCGTCTCCGCGATGTCGACGATGTAGCCCCGCAACAGTGGTGCCATGTGCACCGATTGCGCGGCGGCGGTCATCGCCCGAAGTTCGGCGGCGGTGACGACGGCTTCGATCTCGCTCAGCGGATCACCGCTGCCGTGACGATCGAGGATGTCGAGTTCGGCCGAGCGCCCCGGGTAGCCGATGGAGATCTTCATGAGGAAGCGATCGAGCTGGCTCTCGGGCAGGGGATAGGTGCCTTCGTGCTCGATCGGGTTCTGCGTGGCGATCACCATGAACGGTGTGGCCAACTTGTGCGTGGTCGTGTCGACGGTGACCTGACGCTCACCCATTGCCTCGAGCAACGCGGACTGCGTCTTGGGTGACGCGCGGTTGATCTCGTCGCCGAGCACGATGTTGCAGAAGATCGGACCGGGGCGGAAGTCGAACAGGCCGCTGCCGCGATTCCACACCGTCATGCCGACGACGTCGGCCGGCAACAGATCGGGCGTGAACTGCACCCGTCCGAACGTGCAGTCGACCGAGGCCGCGAGAGCTTTGGCCAAACTGGTCTTGCCGACGCCGGGCGCATCTTCGAGCAACACGTGGCCCTCGGCGATGAGCGAGAGTGCGACGTGTTGGATCACCTCACGTTTGCCGCGAATGGCGCGCTCGATGCTGTCGCAGATCTTGTTGAACAGGTCGGCGAACGTCTCGGATCGCTGCGCCGCTTGTTGAGTCGTCAACGGGTGGTCCTCCGAGCGCGCCTCTCCGGGTGGTCTCGTTGGACCGTGCGCACTCCGCCGCAGGCTACCTTGCCCCACTCTGTCAATGGGAGTCGCCCCACCCCCTCGAGGGCACGTCTCGATACCCCGCTCTGAAGGCCGCTCGGGCCTATTGTCCATCCGTGGCGCGCGTACTGGCCGTCGATATCGGTGGCACCAAACTCGCGGCGGCGGTCGTCGATCGCGCCGGGGGTGTGATGGGTCGCGCCTCGACCCCGACGCTCGACGGGCAAGCCGACGCGGCCGACGGTGAAGCGCTGTTCGGCGCGCTCACCACGCTCGTCGACAAGGTGCGGGCGACAGCAGCCGGTGACGTCGTGGCGTGCGGTGTCGGCTGCGGCGGCCCGATGAGCCCCGGCGGCGCGCTCGTGTCGCCCCTCAACATCGCGCAGTGGCGCTCGTTCCCGCTGCGCGACCGCCTTGCCGCGCATCTCGGGCTGCCTACCTTTGTCGACAACGACGCGAAGGCGCTCACGATTGGTGAGGGTTGGATCGGAGCGGCGCGCGGCGAGCACAACTATCTGGGAATGGTGGTCTCGACGGGGGTCGGTGGCGGCATCGTCGTCGACGGTCGGCTGCTCGACGGCGCCTCGACCAACGCCGGCCACATCGGCCATGTCATCGTCGAGCCCGGTGGCCGGCAGTGTGGTTGTGGGGCCCGTGGTTGCCTCGAAGCAGAAGCGTCCGGGTCCGCGATCAGGGCCATCACCGGTCAACCGGCCGCGCAGGCGTCCGCCGCGGTCCGCGAGCGCACCGGCCTACTCGTCGGCCGGGCAGTGGGTTCGGTGTTGTCGTTGCTCGATCTTCGGCTGGTGGTCATCGCCGGTTCGGTCGCGCTCGGCTTCGGTGCCCCCTTCTTCGCCGCGGCGCAGCGCGAGGTCGACGCCATCTGCCAGATCGAGTTCGCCCGCGGCGCGCGCGTACTGCCGGCCGGCTCGGGGGAACTCGCACCGCTTGTCGGCGCCGCCGCGGTGGCGTGGAGAGGGCTTGGGCACCGTGTCACCTCGTGAGTTCTTACCGGTAGCGCTGGCCGTGGTGCGGGCACCGCGGCTCTGGGTGACGGCGCTGCGTCAGGTGATCCGCCTCGCGCCGCGCGGATGGTGGCACCGCTGGCCCCCTCTGCCGGTGCCCGATCGCGACTATCTGAGGTTCCGCTTGCAGACGATGTACGGCGGAGAGGGTCGCTCGCCCGACGCGGCCGACGTGTTGGCCTACCTGTCGTGGTGCAAACGGGAAAAAATCTGAACGCACCCGGGCGCTGGGGATAGCCTCTCGCTATGGCTCGTTCGTTGGTACTCAACGCCACGTACGAGCCGATCTGCGTGGTGCCTTGCCCGCGTGCGCTCGTGCTCGTGCTTTCCGAAAAGGCCGAGACGATCGCGTCCACGGGCCGGATGATCCGTTCCGAGCGATTGGCGCTCGAGGAGCCTTCGGTGGTGCGCCTTGCGCGGTTCGTGCGTGTGCCGTATCAACGGCGACGCGCGCTCAACCGTCGCGCGGTATTCATACGCGACGGTCACCAATGCCAATACTGCGGTGGCGCGGCCGAAAGCATCGACCACGTTGTGCCGCGCAGCCGCGGCGGCAAGCACGAATGGGACAACGTCGTCGCTGCGTGCCGCCGCTGCAATTCACAAAAGCGCGACCGTCTCCTCCACGACACGGCGATGCGACTGCGGCACCAACCGTCGGCGCCGCATTTCGCGACGTGGTTCATGTTGCACGATCGTACGATCCCGACCGCGTGGACTCCGTTCCTGCAGAACGAGCTCGTCCGTAGCGCGTGAGTTCTCTTCCGCGTCACGTCGGGCAGTGGGTGATCGAGCAGCAGGCGTTGTCCGCGCAGGCGGCCCACGATGTCGATCTGTTGGCGACAAGTGGGCGAAAAGTGCGGATATTCGAACCGACTGCGCCGGCGATAGTTCTTGGGAGTACCCAACGCGAGGACGTCGTCGATGCGCGGTTCGTCGCGCAGCGTGGGCTCGAAGTTGCGCGCCGGCGCAGTGGTGGTGGCGCGGTGCTCGTCGACGCGTCGGTCGTATGGGTCGACTTCGCAATAGCGCGCGACGATCCGCTGTGGGACGACGACATCGCGCGCTCGATGCAATGGTTGGGCCGCCTGTGGTCCAACGCGTTGACGCGTGTCGGTGTCGACGCCGACGTGAACAAAGGCCCGGCGATCGTTCCGCCACTCGCACGCGACATCTGCTTTTGCGGTATCGGCCACGGGGAGGTCGTCGTCGACGGTCGCAAAGCGATCGGCATCAGCCAACGGCGCACGCGCAATGGCGCACGATTCCAGACGATGCTGCACACCCATCGCGACGATGCATTGATCGACGCGTTGTTGCTTGCCGACCGCGACGACGCGCGTCTGCAGTACGCCAATGCTGTGTATGTGTGCGACCGATCAGTGCGAACGGTGATCGACGCGTTGATCGAACAGCTGTCCGCGCAGTAGCACGTCCGTTCGATCGTCGATTTGCGCGTGTTCGCGCGCTCCGCGCGTCGAAGTGGGGGACCGGCGCGCGCCCATGACCACGAAGTGGGGCGGTTGCTTGACCAAGTGGGGGATTTGTCCATAGAGTGGAGCGAAGTGGGGGGCCGGCCCAGCACAATCGTGCGGTCCGGCCCACAGGACAAGGCAGGGCGAAGCGGGATGGAGAGGCACTGTGTTCGTCGGGACTTACGAGCACTCGGTCGACGGGAAGGGCCGATTGGTGCTTCCGTCGAAGTTCCGAGTGCGGCTACCCGACGGTGGCTTCCTCTCGACGCACGCGAATGGCGTCGCGCTGTGGCCGCCGGTGGCCTTCGAAGAGATGGTGGCGCGGCTGACCGATCAGGTTCGAGCGGGCACGACCGACCCGGACGTGGTCCTCGGCGTCACGGCGAACGCGGAGGAAGTCACGCCCGATGCGCAAGGGCGCATCCTGCTGCCGCCGCGATTGCGCGAAATGGCCGGCTTGGCCGGCGACGTGGTGGTGCTCGGTGTGAGCGACCACATCCAGATCTGGAGCATCGACGCCTGGCGCAATCGCCGGGAGGGCATCACCCGGACCGCGACGGACGCGTTCGCCGCTGGTCGTGGCGTGTGAGCTGAGGCCTGAGCGGCCTTCAGAGCGGAAAACGAGGGAGCACTCGACAACACACAAAGAAAAGAGAACCGAGAAAGGTAACGACGACACCTGACGACGTCCCTGACTCGTTCATCTGCAGTCCTCCGGTCGACACGATGGAAGGCCCCTACTCCGCCCGCTTGCCGTCGAGCTCGATCGGGGAGAAATCCCGACGTGCGCCCGTCGACCGGGGGACTGCAGATGGCCGAGCCCCCAACAAAGAAGCCGCGCGGCCAACGCGATCGATCGAGTGCTTTTCGCGCTCGGTGAAGAGCGGTCAGCCGGGCAAGGCAGAGGCACGAATGACCGAACCCGATCGCGACCAGACATCAACAGAGCATCCGTTCATCCATGAACCGGTGATGCTCGCTGACGTTCTCGCCGCGTTTGCGCCCATCCCCGCGGGTGTGGTGGTCGATGCCACGGTCGGCGGTGGTGGTCACGCCCGGGCGATCCTCGAAGCCCACGACGATGTCACGCTGGTCGGGCTCGATCGCGATGACGACGCGCTCGCGGCCGCCGCGGAGACACTGGCCGGCTTCGGTGACCGAGTCATGCTGCGCCGTTCGAGCTTCGACCGCGTCGCGGAAGAGTGCCACGCGTTGGGTGTCGACGCGATCACGGCGTTCCTCTTCGACCTCGGTGTCAGCTCGCCGCAACTCGACCGCGGGGTCCGCGGGTTTTCCTACCGGTCGGATGGACCGCTCGACATGCGCATGGATCGGCGGGAGTCGCTGCGCGCACATACGGTCGTCAACGAGTACGACGAACGCACTTTGGCCGAAGTGCTGCGGCGTTATGGCGACGAACGGTTTGCCGCACGCATCGCCCGCGCCATCGTGGCCGCGCGTCCGGTCAACACCACGGTCGAGCTGAGCGAGCTCGTACGCCAGGCCATCCCCGCGGCGACGCGGCGCAGCGGGGGACATCCGGCCAAGCGCACATTTCAAGCGATTCGTATCGAAGTCAACCGCGAACTCGACGTCTTGCCGCGTGCGCTCGACGATGCGATCGACCTGCTGCAGCCGTCTGGGCGAGGCGCGGTGCTGTCGTATCACTCGGGCGAAGATCGTGTGGTCAAGCGCGCCTTCGCGGACGCCGCAACCGGTGGCTGTACGTGCCCACCCCGTTTGCCGTGTCAATGCGGTGCCCGCGCCCGCATCCGCGTCAAGTTGCTCTGGCGCGGGGGGCACACTCCCAGCGCGACCGAGTTGGATCGCAACGCTCGGGCCCAGAGCGCCCGTCTCCGCGCGGTCGAACGACTGCCGCAGATCGCGGGTGCGGCATGACGGTCACGCGTCGCTCGCCGCGCCCATCGCCGAGGCCACAGCCCCGCGAGGTCGACCCCGAGTTCACCAAACTCGTCGAGTCATGGCTCGACGATGCTCCTGTCCTCGACATCGACGCCGACATCGAAGCCCCCGTCGAGGTCGATGTCGATGGGGAACTCGACGACTGGGACGACGACGAATCGAGCACTCGCGAGGAAGACATTCCGTCGCGAGTATCGGTCGGGCTCGTCGGCACGCTCGCGTTCATCTTCGTGTTCGGCGCGCTCTTCGGCCTCGCCGCGTTCCATTCGGTGCTGGTGCAGAATCAACTGCGTATCGATCGGCTCAGCCGCGACGTCCAGCGCGAACAGGCCCGCTACCAAGATCTACGCATCGAATACGGTCAGGCCGCCGCACCATTTCGCATCCTGGCGCAAGCCGGCGCCCGCGGCATGTTGCCGTCGAAGTCGAAGCAGCCGTTGCAGGCAGTACTGCCGGAACAAGGTGATCTGAGCGCACCCAACGCGCACCCGTTCGGCGCTGTGGCGAATTTCGTACCGCCCGTCGTGAGCGCGCCGCCGACCGAGGCCACGCCCTCGCAGACAACCGCACCAACCAACACGGCACCAGCGCCTAGCACCGCGCCCACGCCCAGCACCGCGCCGACGCCCAGCACCGCGCCCACGCCCAGCACCGCGCCGACGGCGAGTACGACACCTACGGCGACGACGACGAAAGCGGTTCGATGACGGCAGGCATGTATGGCAACGGCCGCGGTCGCATGCCCGGTGTGCATCGACTCGCGGTACCGGCGGCCCTACCTCGTCGCCGTGTGGTGGCCATGTTGGTCTCGACGATGGTCATCGCGATGTGTCTGACCGCTCGACTGGTCACGTTGCAGGTCACGCCGCCGGCAAAGCTCATCGACTTCAGCGAATCGCGCGCGTCGCGCATCGTCGACCTCGTCGCGCCGCGTGGCGCCATCGTCGATCACTACAACCGAGATCTGGTGCTCACCTCGCAGGCGAAGACGATCGCGGTGGACCCAACGCTGATTCAGGACATCCCGGCGGCCGCACTCCAACTCGCGTCGATCTTCTCGTTGGGCACGACCGATCTCGAACAGCGCCTGCTCGAGGCCCGCGACGCCAAGAAGCACTTCGCCTATATCGCACGACAGGTCACCGATGCGCAGGCCGCCGAAGCGGTCGGCCTGGGCATCGACGGTCTGTTCAGCATCGAAGAGCCCAAGCGCATCAAGCCGAGCGGTTCGCTCGTCGGAGCCTCGGTGCTCGGCTCGACCGACATCGACAACAACGGGCAAAGCGGCCTGGAAAAGCAATTCGACGCAATCCTTTCGGGTAAGAAAGGCAAGCTCATCGTCGAGGAAGGCACCAAGGGACGCACGATTCCCGGCGGTGTGCGCACCGGGGTGTCCGCAGTGTCGGGAAGCACGCTCGTGCTCTCGCTCGATCGGCCCCTGCAATTCGAAGTCGACCAGTTGCTCGCGCAAGCCGTCGACAAGTACGGCGCGCAGTACGGCGTGGCCATCGTCAGCCGCGTCGGCACCAGCGAGATCCTCGCGAATTCGGTGGTCCGCCGCGTGGATGGCAAGCCGGCTGAGCCGACCACCGAGAACCGCGCCGTCACGTGGGGTTGGGAACCGGGCTCGATCATGAAGGCCATCACGATTTCGTCGCTGATCGACAGTGGCACCGTCGATATCGACACGCAGTTCGCAGTGGCGGCAAAGCTCGATGTGCACGACGTTACGTACACCGACGACCATCTGCATCCCACCGAGATGATGACCGCCGAGCAGATCATCCAGCAGTCGTCCAACGTCGGCACGATCATGATGGCGCAGCAACTCGGCGAGTCGAAGCTCCACCAGTACCTGACCAACTTCGGGTTGGGTGCACCGACCGG
Source organism: Acidimicrobiales bacterium (assembly GCA_039915945.1). GTDB lineage: Bacteria > Actinomycetota > Acidimicrobiia > Acidimicrobiales > WLNW01 > DATLFA01. The sequence continues at coordinate 45,346 of JBDSMH010000141.1, forward strand.
GCTCGGCTTCCCCGGTGAGAGTGCCGGCTACGTCGGCAACTACACGAGATGGGACGGTACGACGCTGTCGTCGTACGCCCTCGGGCAGAGCATCATCGTCACCCCGATGCAGATGCTCATGGCCCTCAACACGATCGCCAACGACGGTGTCTATGTCGCACCCCGCTACGTGCTCGGCCGTCAGACGGGGGACGGCAAGTTCATCCCTGAACCGGCGCCGGACGAACGCCGGGTGATTTCCCCGGAGTCGGCCGCCAAGGTCAACCAGGTGCTGCAGTCGGTCGTGGCCGAATCACCGGGCACCGGCACGGCCGCGCGGGTCCCCGGCTTCCCGGTCGCCGGCAAGACGGGCACTGCGTGGAAGGCGCAGAACCCGCACCATCCGTTCGACGCCTATCTCGACACGAGCGGCGTACGCCACTTGTCGTCGTCGTTCATGGGATTCCTGCCGGCCGACGATCCCCAGCTGTCGATCCTCGTCATCCTCGACGACATGACCAACATCAGCTTCTCGGGCGGCAAGGTCGCGGCGCCGGTCTTCTCGGCGATCGGTGACTTCGCCACCCGCATGTTCAACATCGCGCCGACGACCGAGGCGCCGACGACCGCCGCGCGTGTGCGGGCGAAGCCCGAGTTGCCACCACCACCGTCGACGCTCGAGAGTGCGACGACGACCGTGCCCGCGACGACGGTTGGGCCGACGACGACGACGAAGGCGACCACCACCACCCGAGCGGTGACCACGTCGAAGCCGGCGGCCACCAGCGCGCCGACGACCACGCTCGTCGCCACTACGGCGCGTGCCCCGACGACGACGCGAAGTGGGTAGCCGTGCGCGTCGCTGACCTGGTCGATGCCGTAGGTGACGCGGCGGATGCGGTGACGCGTCGCGCGTCGCGCAACGGTGCCGATATCGAGATCACTCACATGACGAGCGACTCTCGCGCGGTGCGCGACGGGTCGCTCTTCTGCTGTGTGCCGGGCGCGCTCTTCGACGGGCACGACTTCGCCACACAAGCGGTTGCGTCCGGCGCTCGTGCGCTTCTCTGCGAACGAGAACTGCTGGTAAACGTTGCGCAGATCGTCGTGCGCAATGTGCGGGCGACGATGGGTCCGATGGCGTCCGCGCTCTACGGCCATCCGAGCCGCTCGTTGCCGGTGGTCGGTGTCACGGGCACGAACGGCAAGACCACGACGGTGCATCTGATCGCCGCGATCTTGAGTGCGACGGGACGGGTCACCGAAGTGCTCGGCACTCTTGGCGGCGTGCGTACGACACCCGAGGCTCCGGATTTGCAGCAGCTGCTCGCACGAGCGAGGGACGACAACCGTCAGGCGGTCGCGATGGAGGTTTCCTCCCACGCGCTCGCCCAACATCGCGTCGACGGCACACGATTCGCCGCCGCCGTCTTTACCAATCTTTCCGCGGACCACCTCGACTACCACCGAACGATGGAGGAGTACTTCCGGGCCAAGGCGCGCTTGTTCGAGTCGTCGTTCACCGATATCGCGGTGATCGACGTCGATACGACCTACGGCCGCCTTCTCGCCGACTCGGTCCGACTGCCGGTCGTGGTGCGCAGTGGAGCCTCGACGGTCGATGTGTTGTCGGTCGGTCTCGCCGACTCCGCGTTCCGCTGGCGCGATCAGATCGTGCACCTCCCGTTGGGCGGTCGCTTCAACGTGGCGAACGCGGTCCTGGCTGCGGATACCACCGCTGCGCTCGACGTGGCACCCGCCGAAATCGCGTCGGCACTCGCCACCGTCACGCCGGTACCCGGCCGATTCGAGCGGATCGACGAGGGACAGCCCTTCACCGTGCTCGTCGACTACGCCCACACGCCAGATGGTCTGACCCGCGTGCTCGAAGCCGCCCGTGAAGCCGTTTTGTCGCGCTCCGGGGGCAACGGACGGGTCATCGTCGTGTTCGGTTGCGGCGGCGACCGCGACGCGACGAAGCGGCCGATGATGGGCGCGGAGGCAGAAGCCGGCGCCGACCTGGTCGTGCTCACATCGGACAATCCGCGGCACGAAGACCCGCAGGTCATCGTCGACGCGGTGCGGCGCGGGATGAACGAGCGACCCTTCGCGGTCGAACTCGACAGACGCCGTGCGATCGTGCTGGCGCTCGATGCAGCAACCGAGGCCGATGTCGTGGTGATCGCCGGAAAAGGCCACGAGACCACGCAACAGATAGGGGATACCTACCTCCCCTTCGACGATCGCGATGTAGCGCGAGAGATCTTGCGCGGGCTCGGCCGCGCCCGCCGTGCCGATACGGGGCGGCCGCAGTGATTCGTCTGCTCATCGCGGCCGGCGTCGCCCTCGCGTTCTCGTTGATCGGCACACAAGCGTTCATCAACTGGTTGACCCGTCACCGCATCGGTCAACCGATCCGCGAAGACGGGCCTCAAGGCCATGTCACCAAAGCCGGCACGCCGACGATGGGCGGCGTCGTGATCGTCTTCGCCGCCTTCGCGGGCTGGGTCACGAGCGATATCTACAACGGCGTCTATACGCGTACGGGCATCTTGGTGATGTTCGCCATCCTGGGCGGCGGTGCGGTCGGCTTGATGGATGATTGGATCAAGGTCGTGCGCGAGCGCAACCTCGGGTTGAGCAAGCGGGCAAAGTCGTTCGGGCTGCTGGCAGTGGCCACCACGTTCGGCGTCGCGATGGTGAGCTTCACCGAGGTCGACACCCATCTCGCGTTCACCCGCCCGACGACGTTCGATCTCACCGAAGCGGGCTGGGTCGTGTTCGCCGTGTTGTTGATCGTGGGCACGTCGAACGCAGTCAACCTCACCGATGGACTCGATGGTCTCGCGGCCGGCGCCGCCATCTTGTGCTTCTCGGCGTACACCGTGATTCCGTTCTGGCAGTTCCGCCACATCGAGGCATACAACGTCGACCACGCGCTCGATCTCGCGGTCATCAGTTCGTCGATGGTGGGCGCGCTTGTCGGGTTTCTCTGGTGGAACGCCGCGCCGGCCCGCATTTTCATGGGTGATACGGGATCGCTGGCGATCGGCTCGGGCCTTGCGGCGCTCGCGCTCGCGACCGACACGCAGCTGCTGCTGGGCATTGTCGGCGGGCTCTTTGTGATGGAGACCGCGTCCGTCATGTTGCAAGTTGCGCGTTTCCGCATCACGCGACGCCGCTTCTTTCGCATGGCGCCGATCCATCACCACTTCGAGCTCGGCGGTTGGCCCGAGACGACCGTCATCATCCGTTTCTGGATCCTCTCCGGCCTCTGCACCGCGGCCGGGCTCGGGATCTTCTACGCAGATTCGATCGCAAAGGGGTTCACCAAGTGAACGATGCAAACTCGACCGCACCCCTGCGGCCTCGCAACGGCGGGGCGGCCGGCGCACCGGCCTCGGCGCCCGCACCGTCGCCGCGCCGCGTCGCCCAGACACGGCCGCGCAAGCGAAGCCACCTACGCGTCGTAGCGCGACCTACGGGTCATCGGTCGAGCTACTTCATCGCCCTGTTCATCATCGTGATGGTGCTCAGCCTCCTGGGCGTCGTCATGGTGCTCTCCGCGTCCGCGGCCTCCGCGCTCGATGCCACCGGCTCGTCGTGGTACACGTTCGAACGCCACGTGATGTGGTTGTCGATGGGGCTCGTCGCGATGTTCATCACGTTGCGCGTCGATTATCGCCGGTGGCGCCACTTCGCGACGCCACTGCTCATGGCATCGGTCGCGCTGCTCATCGTGGTGCTGCTGCCGGGCGTCGGCCTGACCCGCAACGGATCCACACGGTGGCTCGGCTACGGCTCGCTCACGATCCAGCCGGCCGAGTTCGCCAAGTTGGCCCTCGTGTTGTTCGTCGCCGACCTGCTGGCCCGCCCGCACCGTGCGTCGGACGATCTGCGGGCCGTCTTGCGACCGGTGCTGATATTGACCGCGGTGCTCGCCCTGTTGCTGATGCGGCAGCCCAACCTGGGCACGACGATCGTCGTCGTCGGGATCGCGCTCGGCATGTTGTTCGCGGCGGGCGCGCCGATGCGCAGCCTGATGTCGTGGACCGCGGTTGCCGTCACGCTGGCGAGCTTCATGGCGTTCTTCGCCGACTACCGGCGTGACCGGATCCTCGGCTTCCTCGATCCGTGGTCCCGGCGCGACAGCGAAGGCCTACAGACCGTGCAGTCGTTGGCGTCGATCGCGGATGGTCGCATCACCGGTGTGGGGTTGGGGGCGAGTCGTGGCAAATGGGGCTACCTCCCGTTCGCACATACCGACTTCATCTTCTCCATCATCGGTGAGGAGCTCGGCTTGATCGGAACTGTCACCGTCGTCGGGCTGTTCGCGGCGCTGGCGTTCGTCGGCTTCGCCGTTGCCCTCAATGCACCCGATCGATTCGGCATGTTGCTCGCGCTCGGCATCACGGTGTGGCTCGTAGGACAAGCCTTCATCAACATCGGTGTCGCGTTGGGGCTAGTGCCCGTGACCGGGCTGCCGTTGCCCTTCTTGTCGTTCGGCGGATCATCACTGGTGGTCACGCTCGCCGCGTGCGGCATGTTGATGTCGGTCGCGCGCCATACGCGTGTGTGACCGTGGCTGTCTTCGCCATGATTTCGGGCGGTGGCACGGCGGGTCACGTCGTGCCCGGCCTCGCGGTCGCGGACGCGCTCGTCGAGCGCGGCCATGACTGGTCGTCGATCCACTACGTGGGTAGCGAACGCGGTGTCGAGCGCACGATGGTGCCCGACGCCGGCTTCCCACTGACGCTGCTGCCGGGTCGCGGCATCCAGCGCCGCCTCACCTTCGACAATGTCGCGGCGACCATCGGCCTGCTGCGGGCAATCGTGCGAGCGGTGGGTCTCGTACGCCGCGAGCGTCCGGCGGTGCTGCTCGCTCTGGGCGGCTACGCGAGCGTGCCCGCTGCGCTCGCGGCCGCGCTGTGGCGGGTGCCGATCGTGGTGGCGGAACAAAATGCCGTGCCCGGTGCCGCCAACCGATTGGTGGCCCGGTTCGCGAAGGCCAGTGCCGTGTCGTTCCCGAACACGGCACTGCCGCGTGCGGTCCTCACGGGCAACCCGGTGCGGCGCGAGGTGCGCATGCTCGCGACGTCCGGTGACCGCGCCGCAGCGCGAGCCTCTGTCGGTCTCCGCGGCGAAGACGAACGGGTGTTGATCGTGGCCTTCGGCGGATCGCTCGGGGCGCGCCGCATCAACGACGCGGTCCTCGCGCTGGCGCAGTCTTGGCGCGATCGTGACGACGTCGCGCTGCGCCACGTGATCGGCGAGCGCGACTGGGCCGGCGCAGCTGAACGCGTGTCCAAACTCTCGGACGAACTCGAACGTCGACGGCGTGCCGGCGAACCTTCGTTGCGGTACGACGCCGTTCGGTATGAACACGACATGCCCACGGTCTACGCCGCGGCCGATCTGATCGTGTGCCGTTCCGGCGCATCCACTGTTGCCGAGTTGGCCGTTGCGGGCATCCCGTCGGTCTTGGTGCCGTTGCCACACGCGCCGGGCGACCATCAAACAGCCAACGCGCGCGCCATGGTCGAGGCCGGAGGCGCGTGTCTGCTGACCGACGCCGATGCGGATCCCGACCATGTCGCGGACGTGCTCGACGGCCTCGTGCGCGATCGTGACCGGCGCGTACGCATGGCGGGTGCCGCACGTTCGCTGGCGCGACCCGATGCCGCCGAGCGCGTCGCCGATCTCGTCGAACGAAACGCCCGCCCGCCGCGCCCACTCGGATCGGGCGAGAGCCGCCGGTGAGTGCACCAGGGATCACCGTGGACGATGGCGGCAGCAACCAAGATGGTCGGTCGTGAACGACGCTGGTAGCGCCCCGAGCGCCGACTTCGACCTCTCGGTGCCCGTGCGCGTCCACATCGTGGGCATCGGCGGGGCCGGGATGAGCGCGATCGCGTCGGTCCTCGCCGCGATGGGCCACCCCGTGACCGGTAGCGACCTCAAGGAATCGCCCGGTCTCGATCGTCTGCGCGCGCTCGGCGTCGGTATCGAGGTCGGTCACGACGCGGCCCATCTCGGCGACGCACAGGTCGTGACCGTGTCGACGGCGATCCCTCCGCGCAACCCCGAGATCCAGGCGGCGCGCGCTCGGGGTATCCCGGTGCTACGCCGAGCCGAGATCCTGGCGCTGCTGTCGCGCACACGCCGCTCGATCGCCGTAGCCGGCACGCACGGCAAGACGACCACTTCGTCGATGCTCGCGCTCGCCCTCGTCGAAGCGAGTCTCCGGCCGTCGTTCATCATCGGTGGCGATGTGAACGAGATCGGGTCGGGCGCGGTGTGGGACAGCGGCGAACTCTTTGTCGTCGAAGCGGACGAGAGCGACGGCACGTTTCTCGAGATCGACGCCGACACGGTGGTGGTCACCAACATCGAGCCCGACCATCTCGACCATTACGGCGGGTTCGCCAACCTCGAGGTCGCATTCGAACGATTCGCCCGTGCCGCATCCGGCTCACGCGTGCTGTGTGCCGACGACGAGAACACCCGCACGCTCATCGCCCGCCTGCGCGCCGACGGTGTCGGGCTGGTCTCCTACGGTACGGCCGACGATGCCGACGTGCGCATCACCGCTATCGAGCGCGAGCCACAGAGCACGCGGGCGGTGCTGTTGCGCAACGGCGCGGAGATCGGGCGGCTCGAGTTGCCGGTGCCCGGGTTGCACAACTTGCGCAATGCGACGGCGGCGATGACGGCTGCGCTCGAAGTGGGGGCGTCGTTCGATGCGGCCCGACGGGCGCTCGGCCGATTCGGTGGCGTCGCGCGGCGATTCGAACATCGCGGCGAAGTCGCCGGCGTCACGTTCGTAGACGACTACGCGCACCTCGCCACCGAAGTGCGCGCCGCGCTCGAGGCCGCCCGGTCGGGCAACTACCGACGCGTGGTGTGTGTGTTCCAACCGCATCGATACAGCCGCACCCGTTCGCTTTGGCAAAGCTTTGCCGACGCGTTCGTCGACGCGGATCTGCTCGTCGTCACCGACGTGTATCCATCGAACGAACGGCCGATCCCCGGCGTCACGGGCAAGCTCGTCGTCAACGCGGTGCTCGACGAACACGCGTGGACTCGTGTCGCGTACCTGCCCTTTCGACGCGACGTCGTGCGCTATCTCGTCGACGAGTTGCGGCCCGGCGACCTGTGTCTCAGCCTCGGTGCCGGCGATCTCACGTTGCTGCCCGACGAGTTGCAACCACTGCTCGCGGCCAAATACGCAGTGGTCGCCCGATGAGGGGCGCGTCGTCGGTCGCCTGCGCCCGCGAGGCGTTCGCGCGCTCGTCGAGAGCGTTGCGGGTCGAGTCCGATCGCGCCATCGGCTCGTTCACGACCTATCGCGTCGGTGGCACGGCCGATCTGTTCGTGACGTGCGAAGCACCCGCTGATCTCGACGAGGTGGCGCGCGTCGTCGCGCTCTCGGGCATCGACGTACTCGTGATCGGCAACGGATCGAATCTGCTGGTGGCCGACGGTGGGTTCCGCGGTATCGCCATCGTGCTCGGCGGCCGGTTCGAGTTCATCGGGCTCATCGGCAACGAGTTGCGCGCCGGCGGGGCCACCCGGCTGCCGGTGGCCGCTCGGCGCAGCGCGGCGGCGGGGCTCGCCGGGTTCGAATGGGCCGTCGGGGTGCCCGGCACGATCGGCGGCGCCGTACGGATGAACGCCGGTGGTCACGGCTCGGACATCGCGCGCACGTTGGTCTCGGCCGACATCGTCGACCTGCGCCACGCCACGCACACCACGCGTCCGGCCGGCCAACTCGATCTTCGCTACCGCCATTCCAATCTCACGCCAACCGACGTCGTCGTCGAGGCGCGATTCGCTCTGACACACGGTGATCCGATTCGCAGCGAGGCGGAGATCGCCGAGATCGTCCGCTGGAGGCGCGAGAATCAACCGGGTGGGCAGAATGCGGGATCGGTCTTCACCAACCCGCCCGGCGATTCGGCCGGACGATTGATCGACACCGCGGGGTGCAAAGGTCTGCGCATCGGGACTGCCCGCGTGTCGGGCAAGCACGCGAACTTCTTCATCGCCGACGACGGTGGCGCGGCCGACGATGTCTTCGCGCTCATGCGCGAAGTTCGTGGGCGCGTGCGTGAGGTGCACGGCATCGAACTTACCGCCGAGACGCAACTCGTGGGCTTCCCGGAAGGACTCTGAAAGGCAACATGACCGACCAACGTGAGGTCGATCTCGACCAACGCAACCCGCGCCCGACGCCGCGTCAAACCGTTCGCTTCGCCGAACTGCCCGACGACGATTGGCGACCGGCGACGCCGTGGCTGGCGAACATCGGTGAGCGCGTCTCGCGCCGGCAACTGATCTTCGCGCTGGCGGTATTGGCGCTGTGCGCCACGTTCGGCGGCTATGCACTGACCCGCAGCCCGTTGATGGATCTCGACCGAATCGAGATCAAAGGAGTCGAACACACGTCGCCCGACACCGTGCGAAACGTGTCAGGGCTCGTTCTGCACGCAGCGATGACCGACCTCGACGTCACGGGGGCGCGAACAGCTATTGCCGCGCTGCCCTGGGTCGACGAAGTGCACATCACCCGCAGTTGGCCCGCCACCGCGGTGATCCGCGTCGTGGAGCGGGTCCCGGTCGCGTCGGTCCGCGCTCCGGATGGCATCGTTCTCGTCGACAAGACCGCCCGCGTGCTCGATCGAGTCGAGTCGCCGCCGGCGGGTCTGCCCCGGCTCATCGTGATCGACCCGGCGGTCGCGCCGGGCCAGACGCAACCCCACGTCGCCGCGTTGCTGTCGATCGCCATCCAGTTGACGCCCGAGTTGCGGGCCTGGGTGAATTCGCTCACCGTCGGCCCGGACGGATCGCCGCAACTGCGACTGCGCGACGACGTACCGGTCATCTTCGGCGAGCCGGTGCGCATCAGCGAGAAGCTGATCGATCTGTCGACCGTATTGACACGGGTTGACCTGAAAGGCATCTGCCGGATCGACATCCGCGCGGTGCACAATCCGTCGGTCGCGCGTGTCCCGAACTGCACCGTATGAGCCGCCCGACCGAGTCAACGGGCGCCCGCAGCCGGAAAATAGCGGATTGTGCTGCGTTGTTCCGCCCGTTGTGGTCGTATTTCAAGTACCGTCAGTCGGTACCGCCGGCGGCCGGCGCTCTCCTTGCTCACGGCAATGGGCCAGCTCATTCCGGTCGCCCGGGCGGTCGGCATACCCCTGGAGGTCGCGTCACAAATGCCGGGTAACCCACAGAACTATCTCGCGGTGATCAAAGTCGTCGGCGTTGGCGGCGGCGGGGTCAACGCGGTGAATCGCATGATCGATGCCGGCCTCAAAGGCGTCGAGTTCATCGCGGTCAACACCGACGCGCAGGCGTTGCTGATGAGCGACGCCGACGTCAAACTCGACATCGGTCGGGAGTTGACGAGGGGTCTCGGCGCCGGCAGCGATCCTGAGGTGGGCCGCCAGGCCGCCGACGATCACCGCAACGAGATCGAGCAGGCGTTGCAGGGTGCCGACATGATCTTCATCACGGCGGGCAAGGGCGGGGGCACCGGCACCGGTGCCGCGCCGGTCATCGCCGAGGTGTCGAAGGGCATCGGCGCCCTCACCATCGGTGTGGTCACCCGGCCGTTCACCTTCGAGGGCCGGCGCCGTTCGGTGCAGGCCGAAGGCGGCATCCAGCGCCTCAAAGAAAAGGTCGACACGCTCATCGTCATCCCGAACGACCGCCTGCTCACTGTGGCCAACGAGAAGACGTCGGTGCTCAACGCGTTCAAGATGGCCGACGAGGTGTTGTTGCAGGGCGTGCAAGGCATCACCGACCTCATCACGACCCCCGGTTTGATCAACACCGACTTCGCCGATGTCCGGATGATCATGAAAGACGCCGGCTCCGCACTCATGGGTATCGGTCACTCGCGCGGCGACGGTCGCGCGGTATCCGCCGCCCGCTCCGCCATCTCGAGCCCGCTGCTCGAAGCATCGATCGAGGGCGCCCGCGGCATTCTGCTCAACATCTCCGGTGGCAGCGACATGACCTTGTTCGAGGTCAACGAAGCGGCCGAGATCATCCACGGGGTAGCGCATCCCGACGCCAACATCATCTTCGGTGCGGTCATCGACGACGAGATGGGCGACGAGATCCGCGTCACCGTCATCGCTGCCGGCTTCGACCGCTACGACGACCCCCGCACCGTGAAGACCACGCGCACCTCGCCACGATCGCCGGTGTCTGCCGGCGGTTTCGAAGACCGGCCGATCGCCGATCCTTTCGCCGAAGCCGATGATTTCAACGACGGCGACGACGACTTCGACGTGCCGTCCTTCTTGAAGTAACCGCCGGCGGTGTTGCTTCGCTCTGTCGCGCTCGGTGACGGCAGCGTCATCCGCGTTGCGTTTTCACGGCGTGACGACGGCGATTTCGTGGATGGTCCGACGCCGCTCGGCGTCGGTCCGGCCGCGGCCCACTCATGGCTGCGCCAACCACACGGTGCCGCAGTCGTGACGATCGACGTGCCGGGTGCGCATTGCGGCGCGCCCGCTGATGCCGCGGTCACCGCGCGCACCGGCACGGCGCTCACGATCCGTACCGCTGACTGCGCGCCCATCGCGATCTATTCGAGCAACGGAGTGATCGGTGCCGTGCACGCGGGATGGCAGGGGGTCGTCGCAGGTGTCATCGACGCGTGTGCCGCGGCGATGCGCGAGAGGGGAGCGCGCGACCTGCGCGCCATACTCGGGCCGTGCATCCACGCGGAGTGCTATGAGTTCGGTCGCGAAGATCTCGCGCGCGTAGTCGCGGTTGTCGGTGACGGCGCGATCGGTGTCACTCGCAGCGGAGCGACCGCAATGGATCTGCCCGCCGCGGTAGCGTCCGCGTTGCAACGAGCGGAGGTGGAGTTGTCCGACCGCATCGACGAATGCACTGGGTGCCTTGCACACGACTACTTCAGCCATCGTGCTCGGGCAGAGCGGGAACGTCATGTGATGGTGCTGTGGCGTGACGCGGCCCCGCGATGACCATCGACCGTGACGCGGTTGCGCGCAACATCGCCGCCGTGCGGGCGGCGCTCGCAGCGCGGACCGATCGACCGGTGCGCCTCGTGGCGGTGACAAAAGGCTTCGACGAAGCGGCGGTGGCCGCGGCGCTCGCCGCGGGTGCCGACGGCATCGGCGAGAACTACGCGCAGGAGATGGTGGCAAAGGCGGCCGCGCTCGAAGCCCCTCGGATTCCAGGGCCCGAGCGGCCCCCCTCAGAGCGGATTCCAGGGCCCGAGCGGCCCTCCTCAGAGCGGATTCCAGGGCCCGAGCGGCCCCCTTCAGAGCGGATTCCTTGGCACTTCATCGGTCAGTTGCAGCGCAACAAAGTGAAGACCATCGTGCCGCTCGGGGTCGTGTTGTGGCAGACGATCGACCGGCTCGAGTTGGCCCGCGAACTGGCGCGCCGGCAACCGCGCGCCACGGTGATGGTTCAGGTGAACACCACCGGCGAAGCACAAAAGGGCGGCTGCGAACCGGGTGAGACACCCGCGCTCGTCGCCGATTGCGTGCGTGTCGGCCTCTCGGTGAGCGGCTTGATGACCGTCGGCCCCGCGGGGCCCGCGGAGGCCGCGCGGGCGGGGTTCCGGCGGCTGCGTCAGATGGCCGACGACTTGGGGCTGGCCGACTGCTCGATGGGAATGTCGGCCGATTTCGAGGTCGCGGTCGACGAGGGGGCAACGATTGTCCGAATCGGATCGCGTTTGTTCGGCCCGCGCGGGTGAATTCTGGGCATTCGGGCCCTTCTCGATGTGCTATCGGCCAACTACACTCCTGCCCGGAGGGTCGCATGGCGTCGATGTTGAAGAGAACGATGTTGTATCTCGGGCTCGCGCCTGACGAAGAGTACGACAGCGCGTACGACGACCCGTCCGGCCCCGACCCCGAAGTTCGCCTCGTCAATCGTCCGACGCCGAGCCAGCCCGATGTCGTCAACCGCACCGTGCGCGCCGTGCCCATCACGGCATCGTCGGGAATCACCACCCGCGACGTGCCCGACGCCGTCGAATTGCGCCCGATGCGCTCGTCGGTCGTGCGTCCGCTCCCCAAGGCGGCAGCGGCAAAGCCCCACACGATCGCCCCGTCGTCGTTCAACGCGGCCCAAGAGGTCGGCGATCGCTTCAAGCAGAACCAGCCCGTGATCCTCAACCTCTTTGGCCTCGATCGCGACTTGGCCCGCCGGCTCATCGACTTCGCCAGCGGTGTCTGTTACGCCCTCGGCGGACAGATGGAAAAGATCACCAACGGCGTGTATCTGCTGATTCCGGCCAACGTCGAAGTTTCGCCAGAAGACCGACGTCGACTCTCCGAGCGCCCAGGGTCGTGAAGTAGGGGTCCTGAAAGCACGGGTCGTGAAGTAGGGCCTCCTGAAACCAGGCTCCCTTTCAGCGTCCCTCGGTTGAGGCCGTAGCGGCGGTACGATCGCGCGATGGACATTACGCCGCAGCTCATTCGTGAGACGACGTTCCACGAATCTCTCCGCGGATACAACAAAGAAGAAGTAGAGGACTACAAGCAGCGCTGGGCCGAAGCGGTGGCGCAGTTGCAAGGCCGCCTCATGGAGGCGATCGAGCGCGCCGAGCGCGCCGAAGCCCGTGCCCTCGCCGCCGCCGGTCGTAGCGAATCCGAAGATGTATTGCGCCGCACGCTCGTGCTCGCGCAACGCACCGCCGACGCGGCGGTGGCCGAGGCCCAAGAACAATCGGCGCGCATCGTGTCCGAAGCGCAGGCAAAGGCGACGGGCATGCTCGACGACGCCGACGGTCGTTCGAGCAAAATGGTGTCCGAGGCCGAAGTCGAAGCCTCGACGATTCGTGGCCAAGCCGAAGCGGTGGCACGCGTGCTGAGCGCGGCTGCCGAAGACGAAGCGCGTCGCGCCGCCGAATCCACGCGCGTGGCATTGGTCGAAGAGATCCGCTCACTCGAGGCGCGCCGCCGCGGTCTACTCGACGATGCCACTGCACTCGAACGGCACACCGATACGCAACGCCGCGCGCTGCACGAACAGGTGGTGTCGCTACAGACGGTAGTGACTGCGACCCGAGCCGATGTCGACGACGAGCTTTCGCAGTTGCGCCTCGAGATCGATGCGCGCCGCGATGCGCTCTCGGCCGCGACCGAGGCCCTCCAAGACGAAATGCGAGCGCGCCACTTGGCCCTCGACGACGGTCTCAACCGACTGCGGGCACCCCTCGACGATCCCGATCTCCTTCATGCCGGGCCCGTTCCCGAGTTGTCGGTCGAGCTGTCGCCGCTCGCGATGTCACCGGCCCCGCCACCGTCGGCCGAATCGTTTGGCGCCGAAGGCGACGAAGACGACGAAGGCGACGACGAGTACTACGTCGACGACATCGCCGACCTCGATGACGATGACGATGATGACGACGACTTCGATGATGACGAGTTCGACGACGAGATCTCCGCCGAAGACGACGAGTTCGACGACGATGACGAGGACAACGACGAAACGGCCGAGGCGCTGCCGGGCATGGCCGGGTTCGTCGAGAACCTGCGGCCGTCCGAGCAACGGCGCTCGATCCAACCGACGGTGAGTGGGCCTGCCGACGACGCGCTCGAACCGGCGCGTTGGGAGCAGCCGCAGTTCGGTATCAACTTGGCGCCCTCCGACAATCCGCCATCGGACCCGCCGACGGGCTCGCGTCCCGATGCGTTCAGCGAACGCCTGCGCAAAGCCGTGACCGAAGAAGAGGGCTACGAAGACCCGGCGTTCGAGGACAAGGCGACCAAGTTCTTCGAAGCCGACGAGCCGACCGCCCGTCGTCGCTTCGGTCGGCGCGGTTGACCACGCCCGATTGCGTGACAATCACCCGCGGGAGCGAGATCCGTCTCATTCACGGCGCATGCCTCTACACTCCCGCCGCGGCGAACGACGTGTAATTCCCCCCGTAAGGACGGTCGGCGGCGATGGCGACGAGCAAGAAGCAGGCAAAGAAGCCCGCTCCGAAACCAAAATCAGGCGCCAAGGCAAAGGCAGCTCCCCCAAAGGCTGCACCCGCCGCCAAGAAGCCCGCGCCCAAGGTGGCCAAGGCCGCCCCGGCCAAGGCGGCTTCGGCGAAGGCCCCGGCCAAAGCGGCCCCCGCCACCAAGGCCCCGCCCGCCAAGGCGCCGCCCGCCAAGGTCCTGTCAGCCAAGGTCGTGTCAGCCAAGGTCGTGCCAGCCAAGGTCGTGCCAGCCAAGTCCGCTACATCCGCCGCACCGAAATCCACGAAGGCCCCCCCGGCCACCACCACCAAGAAAGCGGCCCCCGTCAAAACTGCACCGAAGCCCGCCAAGGCTGCCCCTGCCAAGGCTGCTCCGACCAAAACTGCGACGAAAGCCGCCGAGGCCAAGCCCGCGACCAAGTCGACCAAGGAAACGGCCGCCAAGGGCGCGCCGGCAAAGGCCGCGGCAACGAGCAAAGCGGCGGCGGAGACCAAGGCTGCAGTAGCGGCCGTGGCGCCCGCTGCCGCGCCACTCAGGGCCGGCGTTCCCCCTCCCCGTATCCGCACGACGTCCAAAGAGAAGCCGATTCCCCGGTTGACCAAGACCCCTTACGACGCCAAGTTCTTGGCCGAGCAGCGGACGTTGCTCTTGGAGGAACGCGCGAGATACTCGAAGTCGGCCACCAAGTACCGCGTCGAGGCCGATTCGCTGGTCAATGACCGCGAGCCCGGCGACGTGCAGTTCGACGAAGAGTCGGGCGAAGGCGACTCGCTGGCCGTAGAGCGTGATTTCGATCTGGCGCTGAGCGCGCAGGCGCAGGACAAAGTGGCCGAGATCGATGCCGCGCTCGCGCGCATCACCGACTCGACCTACGGTATTTGTGTGACGTCTGGGCAAGCGATACCCAAGGAACGACTGCGGGCGATCCCGTGGGCGACCGAACGCATCGAGTACAAGGTGGGCGGCCTCGGTCGCCGGCACTGAGCATGCAAGTGCGCGAGCCGTTGGCACCGAGTGCGAGCGACGTCGAGGCGCGGTCCACTCGCGCGGCGTCGATTGCAATCATCGCGGCGACCGTGCTCGTACTCGATCAGCTCACCAAGATCTGGGCGGCGTCGGCACTCGACGACCGCACCATTCACGTGGTGTGGAAGCTGCAACTGCGACTGGTGCGCAATCCGGGCACTGCGTTCAGCCTCGGCGAAGGTAAAGGCCCGCTCCTCGGCGTCGTTGCCTGCATCGTGGTGATCGTCCTCGTGCGATTGGCACGCCAACCGCGCAGCCTGCTCTCGGCAGTGGGCATCGCCCTGATTCTCGGTGGCGCGATCGGCAACATCGTCGACCGCATCGTGCGCAGTCCCCACGGCTTCCTCGAGGGGCACGTCGTCGACTTCATCGATTTCAAGTTCTGGCCCGTGTTCAACGTCGCGGACATGGGTGTCACGTGTGGGATCATCCTCGTGATCTTCGAGATGCAAGAAATGGGCCGCCGCGAAGCGAGGGCACCGAGCGCGATCGATGATTGAGACCCGGCGCGACATCGTGCCATCGGCGCTCGATGACGAACGCGTCGACCGCGTCGTGGCCATGCTCACCGAAGCCAGCCGAGCGCGTGTACGGACACTGATCGACGGCGCGCACGTGCGCATCGGTGGCGTAGTCGTGACCAAGTCCGCACAACGCGTACGCGCGGGTGACGAGATCGTCGTCGAGTTCGACGTCACCGTTCCCTCGGTGCAAGCCGACGCGACGATCGACTTGACGATCGTCTACGAAGACGCCGATGTCGTCGTCATCGACAAACCGTCGGGACTCGTCGTGCATCCGGGCGCCGGCCACCACGACGACACGCTCGTGTCCGCGCTGCTCGCCCGCTATCCCGAGATCGTGCATGCCGGCGACCCGCAACGGCCGGGCATCGTCCATCGACTCGACAAAGGTACGTCCGGATTGCTGATGGTGGCCCGTTCGGCGCGCGCCTACGAGTCGTTGGTGGCGCAGCTCTCGGCTCGCACCGTGACCCGCGCGTACACCGCGCTCGTGTGTCGCAGCTTCGAGGAGCACGAGGGGGTGGTAGATGCGCCGATCGGTCGTTCGTCACGCGCGCCGACCCGCATGGCAGTGACACCGCGTGGGCGCGGTGCCCGTACGCGTTACGTGGTCGAGCAGCGATTCGTCGAGCCGTTCCCCGCGTCGTTGTTGACCTGCCGGCTCGAGAGCGGGCGCACCCACCAGATCCGCGTCCATCTGTCAGCGATCTCGGCACCGGTGCTCGGCGACGACCGCTACGGCGGACGCCGGGTGCAGGTGCCCATGCGCCGGCCGTTCTTACATGCGGCACAGCTGGGATTCGTTCACCCGGTGAGCGGTGAGGAACTGGCATTCACCTCGTCGTTGCCGCCCGATCTCGTATCGGTACTTGCGGCCTTCGAGTAGTCGCTAGTCAGCGTCGATCAAGGGCCAATCGCGGTCGCCGCGGCTGATCGACGCAATGTTGGCCAACGTGTAGGACCCCAGGTAGTGGCGCATGTGCGCACCGGAGGCGGCCCAGATGGCCAGCAGTACGCACTGGCCCTCGTGGTCACAGGCGCCGTTGGTGTGGGGTTCGCCGAAATCGCCGGCGGTGATCGGTCCGTCGACCGCGCTGACGATCTGGCTCAAGAGGATCTGGTCGGGGTCGCGGGCGAGCACATAGCCGCCGCCGACGCCGCGCTTGGACCGCACCAGGCCAGCGCCTTTGAGCGCCAGGAGTATCTGCTCGAGGTAGGGCTGGGGGAGACCGGTGCGATCGGCGATCTCGCGCACCGACGTGGGCGTACCACCATCGCCGTGCAGCGCCAAGGACAATAGGGCCCGGCTCGCATAGTCGCCTCTGGTCGACACCTTCACGGCGATGATCCTAGGCCGCAGCCCAACCGGCGGGACCAAAGACCGGCGGGACCTGAGAGATGGGCGGGCGGATGTCGTATTCGGCGCCGACAGTTGGTACAACGGTGTTCTGCGTGCTGAACTTCGCTGTTTGCGGATCAGCAGGAGGCATTCGAGCGTATGAGCGACGAGGCGCCACTGATTCCCGACTATTCGGGGGCGTGCGTCTGCAATGTGGTTCCCTCGCTGCTCGGTGGCTTCACCGAACCGCCGTCGTGGTTCCCGGCAGGCGCCTTCGAGGCCCGCCAAATCGTGCTGCTCGTGCTCGATGGGCTCGGCTGGCAGCAGCTGGCCGAACGTCGTTCGATCGCGCCGTCGCTGCATGCGCTGGCCGGTGGACCGATCTCGACCGTGGTGCCGACGACCACGGCCACGGCGATGACATCGATCACCACGGGGCTCTCGCCGGGACAACACGGTGTCATCGGGTATCGCATGGCAGTCGACGACGAGGTGCTCAACGTGTTGCGGTGGTCGACGCCACGCGGTGATGCCCGCAAGACCATCCGTCCGCGCGACATCCAAAAGGCCGCACCATTCCACGGCGAACGGCCTCCCATCGTCACGCGCGCCGACTTCTCGGGTGGCGGGTTCTCGGCGGCGCATCTCGACGGCGTCCGTTTTCACGGGTACCGCACGGCGGCCACGATGGTGCACGAAATACGCACGCTGGTGACGGCGGGCGAACCGTTCGTCTTCGCGTACTACGACGGTCTCGACAAGGTGTCGCACGAATACGGCCTTGCCGGGCACTTCGATGCCGAGATCGCCTGGTGTGATCGCCTCGTCGGTGAGATCTGTGATTTCTTGCCGCCCGGCGCGGTGTTGGTCGTCACGGCCGATCACGGTCAGGTCGACACGG
>JBDSMH010000111.1:0-33863 GCA_039915945.1 Acidimicrobiales bacterium
ACCGGCGCGCGGGTATGCGGCCGTGTGCTGTCGTCGCCACGGCGGGGATCGTCGCGACGGGGGTCGTCGACCCGCTACGCGCGATCGCGGACATTTGCGCTCGCGAGCAGGTGTGGTTCCACGTCGACGGGTCGCTCGGCGGCTTCGGCATAGTCGACGCCCGAGTCACGCATCTCTACGACGGACTCACCGCGGCGGACTCCGTTGTGCTCGATCCGCACAAGTGGCTCTCGGTGCCCATCGATTGCGCGGTCATACTGACTCGCGACCTCGACGATTTGAGGGCCGCGTTCAGCTTGGTGCCGCCCTACTTGCGCGGCCGGCCCGGCGATGACCCGTGGTTCTCCGAATACGTCTTCGACCAGACTCGACCGTTCCGGGCGCTGAAGCTCTGGGCCACGATTGCCGCAACCGGCCGCGACGAACTTCGTACGCGCATCTGCCGCAATCGCGATCACGCCGCCTACTTCGCTTCGCAGGTTCGCGCGACGCCAGAGCTAGAACTCGTTGCCGAACCTGAACTCAACATCGTCGCGTTCCGCTGCGTTCTCGGCGACGACGATCTCAACCGAGCCATACCCGCGGTCGTGCAGCGCGCCGGCGAGGTGTTCATCATCGGCACGCGCTTCGCCGACCGCGAGGTGCTGCGGGCGTGCTTCATGCACTTCGACACCACAATCGCCGACGTCGATCGCATCATCCCCGCCGTACTGCGCGCTGTCGACGAGCTACTGGCGCGCCACTAGCAGGTACTTCGCAAAGAAGCCATCGTCTGAATAGCTCGCGTCGCGGATGTCGAAACCGGCGCTCAGGATCATCGGCTCCAGTAGCCAGGTGAACGTCGAGTTCTCGTCGCGGACATGCTCTTCCAACTCGGCGCGGCTCCAGCCGTCCTCTGACGATCCGGTGGCGCACCATTGCTCGATTCGGGCCTCAGCCTCGCCGGCCGCGAAGTGGTACACGACGTCCCAGAGGCGAAGGATGCCCTGCGGCGGCAGCATCTGGCGGATGCGACCGAGCGCGACCGCCTTCCAGAAGTCCGGGAGGTGATGCAGCGCGTAACGCGAGTACACGATGTCCGGCGCTTCGCCCGCGTGCTCGTAGGTGAGGAAGCCACCCTGGACGATCTCGAGGAGTGCCGATCGCTCGGCGGCCTTCGCCCGCAAACGGCTGAGCATGACCGGCGACGGATCTACCGCGACGACGCGATCGAACACCTCGGTCGCCGCCAGCGCGAACTGACCGGTGCCCGCGCCGAGGTCGACAACCGTCGCCTCACGACCCCAGCCCAGCGATTGGAGCAGACGCACCTCGTTCGCCGCGTCTGCGTCTTCCTTCTCGTCGTAGCGCGACACGTGTATCGCGTCCAGGTTTTCGCGGCCGATGCTCGCCATCTCGTCGAGCAGCCAGCCTCGAATGCGCTGCGGTGCGTCGGCCATCCGCCCATCCTCACGAACGAGGACTACCACGGCCACCGATTTCGGCTCGCTTCGATGACGAACCAGGCGAGGCGACGTCCGGCGGGACTTGTCGACGCGCAGTTAGATTGCTAGCATCCTAGCTACCAACGCTGTGCACGAAAGGACGCCCCCGGTGGCAACCGAAGGATTCGAAGGCTTCTACGTAGAGACTCGAAACTACGGAGCGACGGGGGCCTTCTGGGCGTCGCTCGGGTTCGAGAACGTATTCGACACCGGTCACGGCTCCGGGCAATGGCAACACCCTGCAGGCGGACCGTACGTCTTCGTCAACGAGCAGCACGACGCGCCGCTCGAGATGTACCCGGTCTTGCATGTGGCCGATTCCACTGCATTTGCGCCTGATCGCCCGCTCGACTTCGCGTCGCCGTTCACGCCGCAACACTGGGGTGTCGTCGAGGCCATCATTCGTGACCCTGATGGTCGACGCGTCGGCCTTCAAGCGCCGTTGCCGGCGGGAGTTGCGGCACCCGACATCGATGCGCACCACAATGAGAAGTACGGCGAAGACTGAGCAAAGGGGTCGTGTCGTGACGAAGCCGAATCACATAGGGCTAACGGTGACCGACCTCGATGCGTCAACGGCGTTCTATCGCGACGTCGTCGGCATGGAAGTCGAGCGGCGCTACCCGATCGCCGACGATGCATGGTTCAAGACATTGACTGAGAATCCCGACGCCATTGTCGAAGCAGTGATGCTGCGCCTCGATTCCATACGTTTGCAGCTCGTGCGCTATCACCGTGGCGGCACACCGGGATCCACGGGTCATGCCGCGCTGGGCGGGCTACATCTTTGCTTCGAGGTGGACGACGTCGATGCGGCTCACACTGCGCTCGCCGCCGACGACCGCTATCACGTCGGCCCGGTCGTGCGACGCGAGCCTTATGGCGGACGCAGCTTCTATGTGCACGATCCGGACGGCGTGCCCGTAGAGCTCGAACAGCGCGACGCGTAAAACGAACTCGGGCGAGGACCCACGCCGGTTCTCGCGCCGCAGAGTTACGCTGGAAAAATCTCCTCTCCGATCTCTGGACAAACAGCGCGAATCTTGCGACGAATGCTGCTCATCACGACGGCCGCCTCCGCAGTGATATTCGGATTGTGTTTGATCCTGGTTGCAGTGACTCTCGGGCGGTGCGATGCGTTCGGAGGCAGATGCCCCGCCGATAATCCGTCGCTGCTCGACGATGACGTATTTGGCATGGCCGCATTCGGCGCGTTCCTCGTGGTAGCCGTGCCCTCCTTTCTGTACCGTCCGTCCAGACAGCGACTGCTCAAGGCAATCGCGATCGGGATCGCGGCAGGACTGTTCGTGGGGCTGACCGCACGGTCGTCCGTGCGGTGATCCAAGTCCATAGCTCGCGGCAGCGAGGATGGCGGACCGGCCGCATCAGCGGGATGATGTGAGCCATGTGGAGTTGGATAATTGCGGCGGTCATCCTCGTGGTGATCACGGTCGCGTGGCGGCTGTTGCGCGGTTTGTGGAAGGAGTCGCACGCCCACGTCGACGGGCTCCCACCGGCGAAGGTCCGCCGAGCGTGGCCGATGCCGAGCGACGTCGGGCAACGCGTGATGTGGTGTCCGCTCTTGGCGAAAAAGGTCATCATCACCGACACGCAACTCGATGAAGGCGATGTCGGCACCGTGGTCGGATTCAGCGGCGTCGAGTTCCAGCCGGTCATCTCGTTCGACGCCCGGCCCAGCCACAAGAACTTCGTCGACAAATGGGGCGCGGCCCGAGTGGTGCCCGAAGACTTCGAGCACGCGCGCCCGCGCACCCCACCGCCGACCGGCCGGACGACGCCAAAGAAGAACAAGAACCGTTGAACGGCGCGTCGAGGTTCGCTATCGCCTCTTGGCGGGCAGCGACCGGGCGCAGGCCGCGCCGAGCCCGACCCACTTCGCAAGCTGGCGTTTCGTGCGCACGAAATCCGCGTCGACGCGCAACCATCCGCGCATTTCGCGTCCGCGCATTTCCATCGGACGCGCGCTCGATGTGGCCACAAACCTGTCGTAGTCAGCCGGATCGACGCGCACGAGCACCCCGCCCTGACCGCTCGCCGCGACGGCCATGTTGCCTCGGATCAAGAAGGCGAGCCCGCCGAACATCTTCTTTTCGGTCAAGTTCGCTTCGTCGACCAACAGTTCGCGTATTCGGTAGGCGAGATCCTCGTCATAGGCCACCGCGCGATTCTAGAGACGGGGACGCAGGCGTGGAGGCCGCCGCCGGCCGAGTAGAGTCCGTCCGAAATTCACCGGAGGACGCAATGATCGAGTAATGGTGCTGTATCCCAAGGCTGCCGACACTACGTTCAACCTGGACTACTGGACGTCGACGCACATGCCGCTGTGCTCGACGGCGTGGCCAAAGCTCGTCAAGTGGGAATCCGATGCGTGCGCGCCCGAGGCCGACTACCACGCGGTGGCCCATTTGTTCTTCGACTCGGTCGCAGACTTCCAAGAGTCGATGGGCAGCCCAGGGGCGGGGCAAGTGATGGGCGGCATGCCGAATTACTTCTCGGCGGCGCCCACGCTGCTCGTCAACACCGTCGCCGCGTCTTCGGCCTGACCACCTCGCCCCGGTAGATCGGCGAGGTCACCGACGCGTGTGCGCCAAGTGCATACGCTGGAGTCGATGCCGGTCAATCGAAGTCGCCGCGCGAAGGCCGCGCGCAAACGCAAGCGTCGGATGGATCGCGTCGAGCACGACCTCAGCGACGAACAATGGACCGCGCTCAAAGACGCGTGGGGTGGCTGCGCGTATTGCGGCGCGGCCGGCGCGCCGCTTCAGCGCGATTGCGTCTTGGCGCTCTCGCGCGGTGGGCGTTACACGCTCGACAACATCGCGCCGGCCTGTCGATCGTGCAACGCGAGCAAGTGCAACGAAGAAGTCACCGGTTGGCTGCGGCGCAAGCGACTCGACGAACGCGCCTTCTTGTTGCGGCACCTCGAGATCAAGACGGCGCTTGCACTTCGCTTCCCCGCCGAACTCGAACCGCCGGAGGCGCTCGCGCCTGAACCGTCGCTCAGCGGCCGAACTCGGTCCCGCCGTCGACCGAGATGATCTGCCCGCTCACCCACGAGCCATCGTCGGAGAGCAGGAAGGCGACCATCGCCGCAATGTCATCGGGGCGACCGAGACGGTGTGACTTGCCGAGCTTCAGGTACTGGGCTTGCTTTTCGAGTGTGAACTGCAATGGGCCGCTGCTCGGCGGAACTCCTCCCGGCGCCACGGCGTTCGCCCGGATACCTTCGCGGCCCCAGCGCCCAACGATGTGGCGCACGATCGCGGTCATACCCGTCTTGCTCGCGGCGTAGGCCACGCGCATCGGCTCGCCGGTGTAGATCGCATCGGAGACCGTGGCGACGATTGCCCCACCGCCGCGCTCGAGCATCTGCGGAATGCTGTGCCGGGCGCACAACAGCAATCCGGTCATGCCGACGTCGATCGCGCGCTGCCACACCTCGAGCGGGAGCGTGAGCAGATCGTGCTGACCATCGACGCCGATGCTGTCGGCCGACAGGTCCATGGCGTTGGCATGTACGCCGTCGATACCGCCGTACTCGGCGACAGCGCGCGCCATCAACGACGCAACCGACGCCTCGACCGACGCGTCGAATTGATGCGCCACCGCCGTGCCGCCCGCCGCCGTGATCTCGGCCACGGCGCGCTCGGCTGCTGCGAGATTCAGGTCGCCCACGACGACCCGCGCACCCTCCGCGCCGAGACGGACCGCCGTCACTCCCCCGATGCTGGCGCTGTTGCTGGCGCCGTCACTGGCTCCCAGCCCGCCAGCGGCCACCACGATCACTTTGTCTTGAAGCCCCCGCATGGACTCATTCTTATCAGCTCGACAGCACCGGTTCGACGGGCGTGAACTTCACCGGCAGATGTTTGATGGAGTTGAGGAGGTTGTTGCGCAGCCGCTCGGCAGGGCCGGTCGCTTCGATATCGGGCAGTCGTTTCACGAGGCCTTCGAACATCACCTTGAGCTCGAGCTTCGCCAAGCTCGCGCCGAGGCAGTAGTGCGGGCCACCCGCGCCGAATGCCATGTGGTGGTTTGGCGAACGCGTGATGTCGAAGCGGTGCGGGTCGGCGAACACCGACTCGTCACGGTTGCCCGACGGGTACCACAACGTGACCTTCTCACCGGCACGGATCGATTGACCGCCGAGGTCGCAATCGACCGTGGCGGTGCGGCGGAAGTAGTTCACCGGGCTCGTGTATCGCAGGATCTCGTCGACCGCGGTGTCGATGAGCTCAGGATGTTGCGCGAGGAGTTCCCACTGATCGCGATGCTCGAGGAATGCCACGAGCCCGCCGCTGATCGCGTTACGTGTCGTCTCGTTGCCGGCGAGGATCAACAAACTGAAGAACATGTCTTGCTCGAGTTCGCTGAGCTCGACGACGGTGCCGTCCTCCATCGTCGCGGTGGCGCCGATGAGCCTCGTCCACAGATCATCGGCCGGCTCGGCCCGTCGTTTGTTCGCGAGCTCACGTGAATAATGGAAGAGCGAAATCATCCCCGTTGACACTTCATACGCCTCAGGACCACGCTCGGTCTGGAACTCCGGGTCGTTGCTACCCAACACCTGGTTCGTCCACGTGAAGAGCTTGCCCCTGTCGTCCATCGGCACACCGACAATGTCGGCGATAGCCATGAGCGGCAACTCGCAAGCGACGTCGACAACGAAATCCGCGGTGCCCTGCTGTGCGACGCGGTCGATGATGATGTCGGTGCGCAAGCGCATCGTCTCGGTGAGCCGGCCCACCATGCGCGGCGTGAACCCGCGGTTGACCAACTTGCGCAACTCGGTGTGCTTCGGTGGGTCGGTCATCACCATCTGTGAACCGACGCCCATCTCGACACGTACATCGTTGAGCGAAATCCCGCCCTTGCCCTCGCGGCCAGGCCCGGTCTGGTGGCTGTAGTCAAGACCCGACCGATGCACTTCGGTGATGCGGTCGTAGGTGCTGACAACCCAAAACGCTTCCTCGTGCGCCGTCTCCGGATGGCGCCACACGGGCGCTTGGCGCCGCAGCAGATCGAACCAATCGTGCGGCATTCGCGTCGCGAACAAGTCGAGGTCGGTGAGGTCGATCTCTGCGAGTGACGGTGCCATGGCGCTCCAGACGAGATCCGATTTGAATTTAGCCTAGATTCACTAGCGCATGAGCGAACGCAACGCCACCCGTACCGTGCCCTCCGTGTGCCGGTTTTGTCATGCCGGATGCGCCATCCTGGTCGACATCGAGCACCGCGACGGCCACGATCGGCTGGTGCGAGTCCGGGGGGACCGGGAGAACCCCGTGTACCGCGGCTTCACCTGTGAGAAGGGCCGGCAGCTCCCCGATCAACACCATCATCCCGACCGACTGTTGCAGTCGATGCGCAAGCGCCGCGACGGCACCCACGAACCGATCGCCAGCGCTACGGCGATCAAGGAGATTGCCGCTCGGCTCGACGCCATCATCGCCGCGCACGGACCGCGGTCGGTGGCGATCTACACGGGCACGGCGGGTAGCCGCAATCCGGCGGGCCGGCCCATGCTCAACGCGCTGATGGACGCCATCGGCTCGCCGATGCGGTTCGACTCCAACACCATCGATCAGCCCGGCAAGGCAGTGGCGCAAGCGCTGCACGGTATGTGGGGAGCACCACCGCAGGACTTCGACACTGCCGACGTCACGCTGCTCATCGGGATCAACCCGTTCGTCAGCATGGCGGGTGGCCTTCCCATGCCCGATCCCGTGCGCCGGGTGCGTGAGGCGCAAGCGCGCGGCATGCGCCTCTTGGTCGTGGATCCACGGCGCACCGAAACCGCGGCCGCCGCCTACTTGCATCTGCAGCCGCGACCGGGCGAGGACATCGCGATCGTTGCGGGCATCCTGCGCGTAATCCTCACCGAGGGCCTTGCCGACGACGACTTCTGCACCGCCCATGTCGACGGCATGGTGGCGCTCGAGCAAGCGGTGGCGGCGTTCACGCCCGAACACGTGGCCGCGCGGGCCGACATCGATGCCGATGATCTCGTGGCACTTGCCCGTGTGTTCGCCACCGGCGCGCGCGGTGTTGCCGTCTCCGGTACCGGACCCAGTTTCACCGGACGTGGCTCGACACTGCTCGAGTATCTCGTGATGGTCCTGAACAGTGTGTGTGGCCGCTACCAACGCGCCGGCGAAACGGTGTGGAACCCGAGCGTGCTCACCGCGCCGATTGCACACCGGGCCCAGGCCATCGCGCCGTGGCCCGCTCATGGCTACGGCGAGCGCATGCGCGCCCGCGACCTCGGTGAGGCCGCCTGTGGTCTGCCGACGGCCGCGCTCGCCGACGAGATCTTGTGGGACGGCGAAGACCGCGTGCGGGCGCTCATGTGTCTCGGTGGCAACCCTGTCGCCGCGTGGCCGGATCACGAGCGCACGTGGCAGGCAATGCAGGCACTCGATCTGCTCGTCACGTGCGACATCAAGATGTCGGCCACTGCGAAGGCCGCGCACTATGTGGTCGCGCCGCGACTCACGCTCGAGATGCCGGGCAGCACGTATGTTTCCGAGGTCATGTACCACTACGCCGTGGGCTTCGGCCTACCGGTCCCCTACGCGCAATACACGCCGGCGATCGTCGAGCCACCGGCAGGGTCGGACCTGCTCGAAGAGTGGAAGCTGTTCTTGGGTGTCGCCCACGAACTCGGTCTGCAACTCGAGTTGCGACCCAACTTCGCCCGCCCGACCGATGCGCCGTGGCCCCTCGACGCTGACACACCACCGACGCTCGACGAACTGATCGCGTTCCTCTATCAGCATTCCCGCGTGCCCTTGGACGAGGTCAAGCGCCACCCGTATGGAGCGGTGTTCGACACCGGGCCCGTGTTCGTCGAGCCGGCCGAACCGGGGTGGGAGGGTCGACTCGATGCCGGCAATGTCGAAATGCTCGCCGAGTTGTCCGAGGCGGTTGGCCGCTGGTGGCCTGACGACCCCGCGTTCCCTTACCGCCTCGTGTGCCGGCGCCACGTCGGCGCGCTCAACTCCTCGGGCCGCGACCTGCCGCGAATGCAGAAGGTGCCCTACAACCCGGCGTTCCTGCACCCCGATGACCTGATGGCGCTCGGGCTCGAGGCGGGACACGAGATCGAGTTGCGCTCGGCTACTGGCGTATTGCGCACCGTGGCGGCCGCCGACCCGACGCTACGTCGCGGGCTCGTATCGATCACGCACTCCTACGGCGACGTGCCCGGCAGCGAACTGAGCTTTCGCAAGGCCGGGTCCAACGCGAACTTGCTCGTGCGATCAGACGCCAACCACGATCGCATCACCGGGATGCCACAGCTGAGCAACATCCCCGTCGCGGTGCGCGGCGTCGACATACCGGTGCGGTGACGATCAGTTCGTGGACCATTCGCGTCCGAACCACCGACGGATGCGGCTCGTGCCGAACTCGGCCTTGTCCGCCGCGAGAGCGATTGACGGCCCCTGCAGTTGACCGGCCGGCGCCTGACCGCTGAGGAACGTGACCTCGACCTTGGCGACCTGATCGTCGCCGAACTCGAGATAGCAGACACCGCGCCCGTCGTACTCCACGGTGGGCGATTCGCCGCGAACCTGGGCGATGACCGACGCGGCAACGACACTCGCTTGACCTTCGGCAAACACGCCGGCTTTCGGCGTGCCCACGCTGGTGACGTCACCGACGGCATAGACACCCGGGAACGACGTTTCGAGTGTGAGCGGATTCACGGGGACCCACCCGTCGACACACATGCCGGACTGCTGCACCACCTCGGGCGCGCGGTGCACCGGCACCCCGAGGAACAAGTCGTACGCCAGCTCGGTGCCGTCCGCGCACACGGCGACCTTGCGTTCGGGGTCGAGCGCGACCACTAGTTGGCTGGGACGCCACTCGATCCCGCGCTCCGCGAACGCGGCGAGGAGCGCCTTCGAGGCATCGGGAGAAGGAGGGATCGGTGCGCCCAACGGCATGACGAGCGAGATCGACGAGCGTTCACGCCGTCCCCGATCGGTGAGGTAGTCGTGCACGAGCAGCGCGGCCTCGCTCGGCGCGGGCGGACATTTGAACGGTGTCGACGTGACCGCCACGATGACGCGGCCGCCCTCGAACGCGGCGAGCACTTCGCGCAACGCAAACGCGCCCGCCACTGTGTAGAACTCGTTGCCGCCCTCGACGAGGCCCGGTGTTGCGTCGGGGTGCAGATCGGCGCCGAGCGCGACGACCATCAGATCAGCCTCGAACGTGCCGGCGTCGGTCTCGACCTGCTTGGCCACTGGATCGATCGAACGAATCGTGCTCTGCACGAAGGTGACGCCGGGCTTGACGATGCTGGAGTACGGATGGATGACATGATCAGACAGCGCGCGTCCGAACATCACGTCGAGCTTCGAGAACCCGAACACGAACCCGTCAGCCTTGTCGATGAGCGTGACGTCGACCTGGTCGCCGAGCGTGTCGGCCAATGTCGTCGTGAGTTCGAGGCCACCGAAGCCGGCACCGAGTACGAGGATGCGCATGGAGGTGCTCTCCGATCATCGCCGGTCCGGCGTTCGCGCCCAAACCGTACCGGACAATGAGTCGAGCATCCGGCGGCCAATCACAGGTAATTTCGGGCGCATGCGATTGGGCATTGCTGATCATTTCGGCTGGGCGGTTGCCGTGACGGCGTCGGCCGACCACCAGGTAGTGGATCGTCGGCGGATCGAACTGATCGAACCCGGCCTGTCGCCGGCGCCGATTCACTACGACAGCCCGCATCTCAATTTGGCCGCCACAATTGCGTTGGTCGCGAACGTGCGCGCGTCGGTCGTTCAGGCGACGGCAGCCGCACTCGACGAAGTCGCCACCGCGGTGCCCGCGCCGATCGTGTCGATCTCGATGCGAGCCTGGCCGCCGGACTTCCCCGACGACATCGCCGTCCAGCGGCGCGTGCCGTATGAGGCCCGCGCCGACGCGATCATGTACCGCCAAGTCCTCTCAGAGGTCGCACACGCTCGCGGCTGGGACGTACACCTCTACAACGCAAAAGATGTAGAACGGCGAGCGGTCGACTTGCTTGCTGATCGTGCTGACCAAGTGCTGCACGGCCCTCGGTCAACATTGGGGCCCCCGTGGACGAAGGACCATCGTGTCGCGCTCGCGGCGACGATTGTCTCTACTCACGCGTGATTCGGTAGGCGACGATCACGCTCTGCTCGTTCGGCCCTCGAGCGAGAACGGCAACGAGCAGGTCGCCACCGAACTTGAATGTCGGTGCGAAGCCAGGCTCATCGAACGCGGCGAGCGTCGTGCCGCGGTCGAGGTCTCGAGTTTGGATCGACGTGCTCGCAGTGGTCACGTTGGTCTGCGGGGTGCTCGTCACGGTCACGGCTTTGCCGCCATCGAGTACGAATCCTCGTCGGTACAGGGGCCTGTTGGTGGGCACATCGTTGAGGGGCACGTCCATACGATGCGTCCCGCTGCGAGGATCGAGGACCACGAACCGGTCGCTCACGAGGGCCGCGGGGCTCGATGCTTCGAGTGGCCAAAATGCTCGTAGCGAGCCATCGCGCCAACGCGTCGTGCCGGTCAGCACATCGATACCGATAGCGGCGAGCGGCTGCTGCGGAGAGTCGCGCACGCGGTCGAGCCCGACAAGGGTGTCACCGATCAATACCTCGTTGCCGATCGAGGAAAGCCACAGCACGCGGCCTGTAGCAACATCGAGGCCTGCAGGACGGGCGATGTCGGTCAACACCGTGGCCACTTGCACAACAACCACAGCATTCTCGTACAGCCGCGGTGCTTGCGAGATCCACAACGGAATATTGGCGGGGTCTCGGTCGAACTGGGCCGTCCATCGAAGCGCGCCGGTGCCGGCTTCGTAGGCGGTGTACGTATCGCTCACTGGACGGCGCCGATCACCAACGCCACCGACCACAACAACGGTGTCGTTTACCGCGGGCGAGACGTGCACCTCTCCCTGCCCGGTGCCCGCAACGGGCCGCTGCCACGCGATCGTCCCTTCGACGAGCGAGATCGCAACGAGTTGCGCGGGGTCGATCGCCGGCTCGTTGCACCGACTGTGCGAGACC
Source organism: Acidimicrobiales bacterium (assembly GCA_039915945.1). Classification (GTDB taxonomy): domain Bacteria; phylum Actinomycetota; class Acidimicrobiia; order Acidimicrobiales; family WLNW01; genus DATLFA01. The sequence continues at coordinate 11,561 of JBDSMH010000111.1, forward strand.
ACCAGAAGATGCGAACTGTTCGCGACGGGCGACGTCAACGCTGAGCATGTGGCGACACCGCCGATGCGAGTTTGCCAGCGGCGTCGGCCGGTGCGCAGGTCGACGCGCTCGAGCGTCTGCGTGTCCGTCGCGACGACAACTTCTGTGTCGACGACGAGCGGTAGGACCGGATCGGTGCCGTCGAACGCGAGGGGCAAGGTCCACAGCTGTTGCCCCGAGGCAACGTCGTAGGCAACGAGGCTGCGGTCCAACGAAACAAGGACCGTCGACCCGATCATCACGATCCGTTCACCGCCATTCGGCCGCGACGACACCGGCTCCGAAAGGCCGACCCGCCAAGCCTCGACCATCCCCGTTATCGACGTCGCCCTTGTTGTCGTAGACGTTGTCGTCGGTGGTGGCGTTGTCACGCTGGTCGTCGCGGCCACCGGATCTGTAGATGTCGGATCCGCAATCTCGGAACGCCCGCCAGAACTACACGCGACCATCGTCACGAGCATCGATGCCAACAGCCGGCGCACTGTACCAGTACACCAGAATGCGGATCTCGGTTCCGCTATGAGATGCTGGGACCGGTGAGTGCGTTCGTGATCGTGCATGGCGCGTGGGGCGGTGGCTGGGAGTGGTCGCCGGTTGCGCGACTCCTGCGAGCGACAGGTCACGATGTTTTCACGCCCACCCTTACTGGGATGGGAGATCGGTCCCACCTCGGCCACGGTCAGCCAGTGGGGCTGGGCACGCATGTCGACGACATCGTCCAACTGCTCGAGTTCGAGAACATCCACGACGTCGTGTTGTGCGGCGCAAGCTACGGCGGCATGCCGGTCACCGGCGCGGCCGACCAGGCGGCGGACCGCATACGGATGGTGATCTACGTCGACGGTCTGGTGCCTCGGGCGGGGCAGTCCGCAGTGGACCTCTTGCCCAAATCGTTCGGTGCGATGGTGCGTGCTGGGATCGAAGAGCACGGACCTCTGTGGCGAGTTCCCATGCCCGCGGAACTGCTCGACGCGCTGATGCCGGCCGGCTCACTGTCCGACGACGTCCGCGCCGACTACGGGGCGCGCGTGCGAGACCAGCCAGCCGCAACCTTCATCGAACCGGTGCGCCTTGCCGGCGCGGTGGAGAAGCTTCCGCGCGCCTTCGTCCGTTGCACCGCAACCACGTTCACCGACGAGCTTGGCGACCCGATCGAGGCAGGTGCTGCTCGAGCGCGAGCCGAGGGATGGGCCTACCGCGAAATTGCGACTCTCCACGACCCTCAAGTATTCGATCCCGTCGGCATCGCGGCGATCCTCGCCGAACTTGCTCGAGCGACTTGACGCCAGCTTTCGACCGTGGCGTTCTTCGAGGACGTCACCACCAAAGGGGAACCAACATGCGCACACCCGCCAACCCACTCGATTCGCTCGTCTTCCCACCCGAGATCGACGCGCACATGCGAGCGCTGATCTCCCGCGTGGGCGGTGAGTTCTGGGGGCGCGGCGTGATCGAGCCGAAGACGCGCAGCCTCACCACGATGGCGGTGCTCTGCACCCGCAATCTCCAAGCCGAACTCGCGCTGCATGTGCGGCTGGGCATCGAACGCTACGGCGCGTCCCGGGAAGAGATCTGCGAGGTGATCGCGCACTGCGCCTTGTACGCGAGCTTCCCGACCGCCGTCGCGGCCTTCCGCACAGTCGCTGAGGTGTTCGCGACGCTCGATGCCCTCGAGGCCGCCGAACCGTCCGACTGAGCGAAATCGGCGCGTCGTTCGATCAGCGGACGAGCCGGAAAAACGCGCGCACTTCGTCGACGAACAATTCGGGTTGCTCGAATGCGGCGAAGTGCCCGCCGTGCGCGGGCTTGTTCCAGTAGCGGATGTCGGTGAAGTTGTTCGCGGCCCACCGGCGCGACGTCCGCATGATCTCCTTGGGGAAAATCGACATGCCCGAGGGCGCCGTGATCGGCTCGGAATTGCCGAAACTGCGAAAGCTCTCCCAATACAGGCGGGCCGACGAGGCGCCATTAGCGGGCAGCCAGTACAGCATCACGTTGTCGAGCATCTCGTCGCGCGTGAGCACGTTCTCGGGATGGCCGTTGCAGTCGGTCCACGCCCAGAACTTCTCGAGGATCCACGCCATCTGCGCCACCGGCGAGTCGGTCAATCCGTAGCCCAGCGTCTGCGGGCGTGTCGACTGTTGCTTCGAGTAACCGGAGTCGTGATCTTGATAGTGCTTGGAGGCGGCGAGCGCATCGCGCTCCTCGTCGGTGAGGTCGTTCATCGTCGCCGGATCAGGTCGGGCGATGGGCATGTTGAGATGCAAACCGATGAGGCGGTCGGAGTGTTGGCGTCCCAACGCCGTCGTCACCGCTGCTCCCCAATCACCGCCCTGTGCACCGAAGCGCTCGTACCCGAGGCGCGTCATGAGTTCGACCCACGCATCAGCGATGCGCTCCACTTTCCAGCCGACACGGGCGGGCTTGTCGCTGAAGCCGTAGCCGGGCAGGGACGGGCACACCACATGGAACGCGTCCGATCGCGACCCGCCGTGAGCCGCCGGATCGGTGAGCGGCGAGATGACCTTCATGAACTCGACCACCGACCCGGGCCAACCGTGCGTGATGACGATCGGCATCGCATCGGGCTCCGGGGAGCGCACATGGACGAAATGGATGCCGAGTCCATCGATCGTGGTCCGAAACTGATCGAACGCATTGAGTCGCGCTTCGCGGGCCCGCCAGTCGTACGTGTTGGCCCAGTAGTCACACACTTCGCGCACGTACGCGAGTGGGATGCCTTGCGTCCAGTCGTCGACCGTCTCGCGCTCCGGCCAACGGGTGTTGCGCAGCCGAGCACATAGATCGTCGAGGGCGCCGTCAGAGATCGCGACACGGAACGGTTCGATCGTATTCATGGCGTCATCCTTGCCGAATTGTGGGGTCTCGTGCGGCCGACGCTCGAGCCGTGGGATGCTGGCGGTGTGGTGGGAGCGCCTTCGGGAACGGTGACGTTCCTATTCACTGATCTCGAGGGTTCGACGCGTTTGTGGGAAGAGCGCCCCGACGAGATGCGCGCTGCGCTGGTCGATCACGACGCGATCGTTCGGTCGGCGGTCGATGCCAACGACGGGTACGTGTTTTCAACGGGCGGCGACGGGTTCGGGGCGGCGTTTCGCCGTGCCGCCGATGCAGTTGCCGCCGCCGAACAGGCACAGGCCGACCTGGCTGCGCATCCGTTGCTACGGGTGCGAATGGGGATCAACACGGGAGAGGTGCAGGAGCGCGACGGCGACTACTTCGGCCCGCCGGTGAACCGCACGGCCCGTCTGATGGCCGCGGGGCACGGTGGGCAGGTTCTGGTGTCGGCGGTGACCGCGGAGTTGGTGCCCGGTTTGATGCTGAAGAACCTGGGCGAGCACCGCCTGCGCGATCTGGGCACCCCGATGTTGGTGTGGCAACTCGGTTCAGACGGGTTTCCGCCATTGCGCACGCTCGATGAACTGCCGGGCAATTTGCCGGTGCAGCGCACGAGCTTCATCGGCCGCATCGACGAGGTGAAGGCGCTCGCCTCGCTGGTCCAACACGAACGACTAATGACGCTCACCGGCCCTGGAGGGGTGGGCAAATCGCGGTTGGCATTGCAGGCTGCGGCCGAACTCGCACCGGTATTCCACGATGGCGCGTGGTTCGCATCATTAGGAGCACTCGAAGAGGTCGCGTTGATCTCAGCGACGATTCTCGAAGCACTGGGAGTACCGGAGCGGCGCGGTGAGCCGGCCCTCGACACCTTGTGCTCCTGGGCTGCGGCGCATGAGGCCATGGTGGTCATCGACAACTGCGAACATCTCGCGGCGGCGGTCGCCGCAGTCGTCGACCGCATACTGGAAGCATCCTCGACGGTCGTGATCATGGCGACGAGTCAGACTCCGCTCGGGGTGCGCGGCGAACATGTCTGGACAGTTGCGCCCCTGTCCAGTGGCGTAGCGCGTGACAGCGTCGAATTGTTCGTCGACCGCGCCCGTATGGTCCGCACCAACTTCGAACTCACCGACGGCAACGAGGCGGCAATAGTCGAGATCTGCGAGCGGCTCGACCATGTGCCACTGGCGATCGAACTCGCCGCGGCGCGGGTGCGAGGGATGAGCCCGGCCGATATCGCGCGCCGGCTCGACCAACGATTGCGCTTGCTGAGCTCGACCGACCGCTCGGCACCCGGGCGCCACCGCACCCTCGACGCCGCGGTGCGCTGGTCCTACGAACTGTGCGACGACACGCAGCGTCGGATATTCGATCGGCTCTCGGCATTCGCGGGTCCATTCACCATCGAAGCTGCCGAAGCGGTGGCGGCTGGCGATGGCACCGAAGAGTGGGAAGTGCTCGACGCGGTACTTGCGCTGGTCGACAAGTCCCTCGTCGTCGCCGACGAGAACGACGACGACACGCGGTATCGGCTCTTGGAGACCATGCGCCAATTCGGTCAAGCCAACCTCACCGCGGCACAGACCCAATCGCGTTATCGCGACCGTCACGCCGACTACTACAGCGAGTTCGTGTTGTCCCGCCGTGCGCAGCTGTACGGCAGTGGCGACATGGCGGCGCTCACAGCCATCGAGCGCGAGGTCGAAAACATACGCCCAGCACTACGCCAAGCTGCCGATGATGTCTCGTCGTCGCGCTTCGACGAACTCTACAGTCTGCTCTTTCTGGTCTGGCAGCGTGATCGACTGTTGGAGGGCGCAACATGGGCCGCCGAGTTCGAGCAAAAGCCCGTTGTCGATCCGGCGGCACGCATCGTGGCCCTCGGCTTTGCTTCGGTGGTGATGAACAGTGTCGATCTGGCCGGCGCGCTCATCTACGCGCAAGCAGCAGAGGATCTCTGGGCATCCACCGCGTCTGCGCCGCCGCTCACCGCGATCTCGGTCGCGAGCACCGTGGAGTTGATGCGCGGCCAAAGCGATGCGGCCATTGCGCACTGCGAACGTGTTGTCGCGTTGGCTGCGGAAGAGCCCGACCTTTACATCCGTGCGCACGCGTTGGGTCAGTGCCACACGGTGCTCAGCCTCTGCGGCGGATTGAACCGATTGCCTGATCTCGAGCGCGACGTGATGGATCTCGTCGAAAGACTCGGCAACCGCACGCTGCTCGCCATGATCACGCTCTCGCTCGCCTTGGCGACATCTCCGACTGACCCCGCTCGCGCCGGTGAACTGCTGCTGCAGGCGTATGCGCTCAACGAGGAGTACGGCGCCAACATTGTCAACTCCACCGCGGGCATGTTCCTCGCTCTGCACGAGCTCAAAGAAGGAAACACAACGCAAGCCGCCCGCTGGGCTCGTCGCGCCCTCGAGCTGGCCGTCACGTACGGGCCGACCTACATCGCGCAGGTGGTGAGCGTCTCGGTCCTGATCGTCAAACGACGGTCATCCACCGACGCTGCCGTGCTCCTCGGTGCGTTGCGCACTCATCGCGTGCGCAGGACCCAGACCGGCACCGAACAAGAGACCGCAGCCGAGGCACACCAGGATGCCTCACTACGGCGGGCGCTGGGCGCCGAGTTCGAACCGCTTTACAACCGAGGTCTGGCGCTCTCCGAACCCGACATGCTCGCGCTGGCGTTTACGCAACTCGACGCAATCCTCGATGAAGCGCAGCCATGACCGACCACCCGACCGGCACTCTCGCGTGACCGCAACACGCCGCTCGATGGAGACCGCAGTCGTCATTCCGGAGCCTCGTAGCACGGCGTTGCCGTCAACTCCTCAGCTTGATCAATCCGGCGGTCGTTGGTGTGAACCCGCACGAGTCGAAATAGAAGCCACGCAGATGATCGTCGAAGTCGACGTGGAGCCATTCGCAACCGGCTTGTCGCGCTGACGCCGTCGCGATCGCGGCGAGTTGTTTGCCGACGCCGCTGCGCCGCGCGCTCGCCGCCACCATCGCGTCTTGGAGCCAGGCGTGAGCGAAGCCGTCCCAGGGCACGTTGACGAACCCGACCAACGCGTCGGCTTCCCTGGCCACTACCCAGCCCAAGCTGTGTGTCGATACCCGCTCTCGCCACTCGGCCGGCGGCGCATCGTCGGGCGGAGCCCCGAACGCTTCCGCATGGAGCACGTTCAGTTCATCGTTCCCGAACTCACCACGCCACACGTAGGTGATCGTCATCGACGAACCGTACCAACGATGGTAGGCATCAAAGCACCGTCGCGACGCGTGTCAGTCCAGCGGTAGCGACAAGAGCGGTGCGTACTGCTGGCCGCCGGCCACGTCAGTGTCACCCGGCGCGCCGCCCGGCACGAGGCGCGGCACTGCGACCTTGACCGCGAGCGCGGGCTCGAACCAGTGGACCTTGACGTCATCGGGTGCAAGGCCGTAGAGCCCGCCCACGATCTCGGGCGTGATCACTCCCCGCTGTTGCACATCGTGAAAAGTCTCGAGATCGGGGAAGAACAGGTCGAAGCTGACGGTGAACGGGCCGGCGTTCTTGCTGCGCACCGACACGAGGATATCGCGGACCGTTCGCGGGGTCATCCGATCTCCTCGAGTTCGATGCGGAATGGTTCCATCGGGTCGTCGACATCGATCACGTGGTGCACGTTGAACTGGAACACCTCGCCGTTGTCGAACACCGCCTTCGAGAAGGGCCAGGCAACCGTGGCCCCGCCTCGCCATCCGGGGCTCTTCGCGTGCATGAACGCGTACCAAATGACGCTCGTTGCGGTCTCCGTGGTTTGTGGATCGGGGCCGGTCACGTCGATGACGAAGAACGCCTCATGGCCTTCGAACTGCTTGATCGGCTCACGCGGCCCCATGACGCCGTCGCGCCCGTACACGCGCATATGTACCTTCACGAGGTCACGCCCACCCGGACCCAACAGCTCTTCGCAACGGGTGGTGATGTCGCCGTCGATGAATGCCATCCATGCGTCGAGGTTCTCGAGAAACGACTCGTCGCGTATGCCGAACATGAACATGCGTTGGAAACCAGCGCGCTCGACTCCTTCGAGCTTGACCGTGTACGGCGTGCGCAGCGACGTCGCACCACTCACGCGCACGGCACGGTCGGATACCGCGTCGTAGCGCACATTGCGCAGATCGGTCGTCCAACCCGGTTCGACCATGGTGAACGGGTCGGCCACCTCATGGAGTTGCAGCGACGCGACGCTGAAGGGTGTGCAACGAATGTCGTCAGCGAGGGGCTGCACAACGAACGAGTCGCGCTCCATCGCGATGTGCAACACGTCGAGGCGGCGACGGGGCTCGGCCGCCGACGATCCGCACTCGGCAATCTTGCCGGCGTGCCACGCGAGACCAGGGTCGAACCCGCGGGCGAGCGGTATCGCAGCGAAGATGCCGGTGTCGGTGGCCCGGCCGCCGAGCACCACATCGGCGCCGAGATCGAGCGCAGCTTGAAACTGCTCGGCACCCATGACGCCGACGATGCGCACACTGCCGCGGATGACGTCCTCGTCGTAGTGCGGGGCCGGATAGAGCGGGTGGAGCTTGCCGGCGCGCAACTTTTCGGCGACGTAGTCGGCCGACAGTTCGCTGTAGATCTTGGCGACCCTGAGCTTGCGGCCGATACCCGTGGCAATGTCGCGCGCCATGCCGGCGAACCAGTCGACGCCCCAGTCGCGACCAGAGGTGGCCGACGACCCGATGAGCAGCGGGATGCCCTTGCGGGCGGCGCCTTTCATCAGCAGGTCGAGGTCGCGACGATACGCGGCGTCGGGCCAACCCGGTGCGACACCGGCGAGCGCGTTGGGACCGCCGTCGACACTGCCGGCGTCGGCGCCGATGAAGTCCGGGTCGAGGGCCAAGCCCCGCTCGAGCGACGACTCGAGAAAGCCCGTGCCGAGGGAGCCGATGCAGAGGAACGACAGCGAGTTGGAGTCGGCCATACTGCTCCTTGCTGTGGGGACGGGACGCCCGATCCTCGCACGCGACGGCGTGACGGGTTGAATCTGGGAACAAGGGGGGTCGATGGACGAGGTCGAGATCGAAGGTGGCCCGCTGCACGAGCTCGTGTCGCGCTACGTCGAGAGCGTGGCGCTCTTCGATGTGGACCTCTACCGATCAGTGTGGACCGACGACGCCGTGTGGGACGTTGACGGTCGTGGACGCATCCACGGCCCTGACGACATCACGGCGTTGTTCGTGCGTCTGCGCAGTCGTCAAGAACTTGCGGTGCAGCGGTTGATGAGCGGTCGAGTACAGATCCGTGGCAACGAGGGTGTCGGACGTTGGGTGATTCACTCGGTGACGCGCACGAACGGAGCCGGCACGGAGCTGATCGGTGTGTACGACGATCGGTATCGCTGCGACGACGGCGCGTGGCGATTCGTGGAGCGAGCATTCGCGCCGCTCTACCGCGGCCCTCGCGAACTCTCCGGCACGGTCTGGCCACCGCCGTCGGCACCACTGGCGTTTTCCTGACCATTGACGGACGCATCACGCCGTCATGGGGCCGGTGGAGCGGACGCGAGTTGCATGGCGTACGCCGTGTCCGCGTACTCCGTGCCCTCGACGATGCGGTCGCCTTCGAAGCGGAAGACGTAGCAATAGTCGTTCGAGTAGGGGTTGCCGTTGATGAGGACGGCCGTCATGCTGGCGTTCGCCATGACGATGTCGCTCTCGTCGGCGACAACATGATGGATCGTCCAGCGGATGGTCGGCTTGCGGTACGAACGTGACGGGCCCGCGAGCACGTCGAGCGCCGCGTCGATGCCGGATATCGGCCGAGGGTAGCGACCGCCGGCCGACGGCGGCACCCACCAGAGCACGTTGTCGGTGAGTAGTGCGCGCAGCGCAGCGGTATCCGATGCGGCATAGGCGGCGAGCACGTCGTGCACGGCTTGCTTGCGTTCACGGATCCCCATGGTGTCGACCTCCGAATTCCCCCGTGAACACTAGGCGGAACGTTTTCAGCAACGTCATTCGTATCGGTCGCTGGGTCCGCGAGAAAGTGTCTCCTTGAGCCGCGTATCACGTTCTGTCATACTGGCGGTATGACAAAGGCAATTTCGGTCCGTCTCGACGAAGACGCACAGCGGGCGCTGCGCACGTTGCAAGCCTCGGGAATGACGCGTTCGGAGGCGATCCGGACGTCGCTGCTTGCGTCGGCGGATCGTCTGCGGCGCAAGAAGGCCCTGGCCACCGAAGCGGCGGCGCTGGAAGCCGATGATGCCGACCGCTCCGAGATGGCCTTGGTGGCAGAACTGATGGAGGCGCTGCGTGCGCCGCGGTGAGGTTTACCGCTTCCGCATCCCCAAGGGTCTGGGTCATGAGCAGCAGGGCGAACGTTACGGCGTGATCGTCCAGGCGGATGAGTTGCTCCCCCGTTCTGTCGTGCTGGTCGCCCCGACATCGCGCCGCGCTCGCGCGGCGTCGTTCCGCCCTCAAGTGACCGTGGCCGGCGACGACACGAGGGTGCTCATCGAGCAGGTCGGTGCTGTAGATATGCAACGCCTCGGCAAGCGCGTCGGACGTCTGGCCGCCGAAGAGATGTGGGCTGTCGACGAAGCACTCATGACCGTGCTCGGTCTCGACTGACTGACTGAGCCTTGTGCGGCCGCTGGGTTGGCCGTGGGGAGCTTGATGGGTGCAGAGCCCTCCCTCCGGAACCGTCACGTTCTTGTTCACCGACATCGAGGGCTCGACGCGTCTGTGGGAGGAGCGTCCCAACGAGATGCGCGCCGCGTTGGCGGACCATGACGGGATCTTGCGGTCCGCGGTCGAGGCGCATGGTGGGTATGTGTTCGCGACGGGAGGTGACGGGTTCGCGGTGGCGTTCCCTAGGGTAGGCGACGCGGTCGACGCGGCGTTGAAGGCCCAAGCTGGTCTGGCAGAGATCCGTCGATCAAGGTACGGATGGGCATTCACTCCGGTGAGGTTCAGGAGCGCGACGGTGACTATTTCGGTTCGGCGGTGAACCGCGCGGCGCGTCTGATGGCGATCGGCCATGGTGGGCAGGTAGTGTGCTCGGCGGTGACGGCGTCGCTGCTCGACGACAAGGTCGACTTGCGTGATTTAGGTGAGTATCGCCTGCGGGATTTGTTGGCCCCACAGCGAGTTTTCCAAATCGGTGATGGCCGCTTCCCGGCGCTGCGTTCGATCGACGCGGTTCCGTCGAATCTGCCGACGCAGTTGACCGAGCTGATCGGTCGCAGCGCGGATGTCGAATCGCTGGCGCGGGCCGCGCAGACCGAACGACTGATGACGCTGACCGGCACGGGTGGTGTCGGCAAGACGCGCTTGGCGTTAGCAGTGGCCGCCGGGCTGGCCGACGACTTCTCCGACGGATGCTGGTTGGTGGAGCTCGCCCCGCAGGAGGCGACGGGAGTGACGGCCGCCGTGGCGGCGGCGTTGGGCATGAGTGCGTCGGTCATCGACACCACGGCGCTCGTCGGGTATCTGGCACAGCGACGGTTGGTGCTGGTGTTGGACAACTGCGAGCACGTCTTGGACGCGGTCGCTGATCTCGTCGCCGCCGTGCTCGGGGCTGCGCCCGAGGTGCACGTGATCGTGACGTGGCGCGAACCATTGGCGCTCGATGGCGAAGTAGTCCGTGGGGTGCGCTATTGAGCGTTCCCGATCCCGACGCCAGCGACGCGGAGTTGTTCGCCTCGTCGGCGGTGCGGCTCTTCGTCGAGCGCGCCCGGGCCGCGTCTGATCGGTTCGAGCTGTCGGCCGAGAACCGGTCTGCGGTGGTCGAGATCTGTCGCCGGCTCGACGGCATCCCATTGGCGATCGAGTTGGCCGCGGCGCGGGTACGTTCGATGAATCCGGCGTTGATCGAGGAACGTCTCGACGAGCGGTTCCGGCTTCTGTCGAGCACACGACGGTCCCAGGAACGCCACCGCACGTTGCTGGCAACGGTGTCGTGGTCCTACGACATGCTCTCTATGGACGAGCAGAGCGTGTTCCGGCGACTCGCGGTGTTCCCGTCCGGCTTCGACATCGCGGCGGCCGAGGTCGTCGCGGCCGGCGACGGTGGCGGCTATCTGTTGGATGACCTGTCACGCTTGGTGGACCGCTCGCTCGTGCAGCACGACCCCGATACGGGTCGTTACCGACTGTTGGAAACGCTGCGCCAGTTCGGCGCCGAGCGTCTCGCCGAGCTCGGCGACACCGAGTTCACCGCGGACCGCTATCTCGATCTCTACCGGCGGCTCGCCGCGCAGATCGGACTGCGGTACTTCGACTCCGGGTTCGCCCACGCGATGACAGACTTTCTCACCGAGTACGACAACTTGCGCGCAACTGCCAACAGTCTGCGCCGCCTCGGCCGCTACGACGACCTGCTCGGCTTCTGCGGTGCGCTGTTCGGCTTCCTACAGCAGCGCGCGCCCGCCGAGGCGTTCGAGTGGATCCACGCTGCGCTCGCGAACGGCACCCCGAGTGAGGTCGATCGCATCGCTGCCCACGGGTTCCTCGCCCACTTGTGCCATTCGCTCAACCGCCTCGACGAAGGCCTTCGTCACGCCTCCGACAGCCTCGATGCGTTCGCGGACACCGCACAACTCGACAGTGCGACGGCATTGACAGGCCGGATCATGATCCTCCACCGGCTGGGCGAGTTCGAAGAAGCACTCGCCGCGGCGCGACGAATGGTCGCGCTCGGAGAACAAAGCCACCACGAGTTCGTCCGTCTGCAGGGACGGTTCTACATGGTCACCGTGCTCGCGTCGATGAAACGATTTGGCGACGCCGAGGAGATATTGGCCGACACGATGCCCGCCGCTCGCCGTCTCGGAAATTCTGCGATCGAGAGCATAGGCGCACTCGTGTCAGTCGGCATCGCGCTCGAAACCGACGATCGAGCCGCGTTGTTGGCGATCGTGCAGACCGTTCCTGCGCAGACCGACGACACCGCCATCTCCAATTACCTTCGCGCGTATCGGGCCTATGCCCTTCTCGATACCGAGCCGCGTGAGGCGCTGCGGCTGGCGATCGAAACGGTACGTCGCGGCGACCGCACCGGCAACCAAGTAGTACTCAGCTCGGCCGTCGCCGTCACGGTGATCGCCGCAGCCCTTTGCGGACACGCCAACGCGGCCGAGCAGCTGTATCGCCACATGACCGCCTCACCGTACTGGGACCACCGGAACACCTGGGAAATCACTCTCTTCAACGGGGCAACGGCTGCCGTACCCGCAGAGGTCCGTGACACGCCACCCCACGCGCTCTCACGGCGAGAACTCCTCCAACTCCTCAGCGAACTTGCCACTCTTCTGTAGCAGACCGCGACAGTCTATTTGGCGGGCCGTAGCACCGAGGACATGTATTCACCGATCATCATTGCGGTGAGGTTGGTGTTGGCCCGAGGCACTTGCGGCACGATCGAGAGATCGATCACGCGCAGGTTGTCGACCCCGTACACACGACAAGTCGAGTCGACCACGGTGCCGATGCTGCACGTCGCAGAGGCGTGGGCGCACCCATCGACGACACGGGCAATCCAGGCGTCGATCGTCGCCCGGCTGTTGAGATCAGACAGCAACGTACCGTCGATGCCCCGAGCCTCTCCGCGCATATAGGGCGCGAACGACGGGTGCGCGAGGACCTCCCGCATGATGTCGATACCTCGGCGCAACCGTTCGAGATCGCGCTCATCGCTACCCAAATTCAGGTTGACGTCCGGGTCGATCGTCGGATCGGCGGTCGATATCGAGAGGCGGCCTCGCCCGAAGGACTGATTTGCCAGCGCGCCCATACACCACCAGTTCGGCATCGCCTTCGATGGACCATTGCCGAGGGCCTGCATGTCGTTGAACGGTGTGCCATCGACGCCGCTCGACCACCGAACGCCGGTGTTCGTGTGCCGACCGTTTGGTGCGCCGGGCAACTCGTCATCGACGGCGAAGCCGAGAATTACTGCAGGATGCTCCTGCATCCCTTCTCCCACCGGAAGTTCCACTTTTCGGGCGATGTCGAGTTCACGCAACAAACCGGACGAGCCGATCCCTGATCGCTGCAGGATGGCGGGCGAATGGACTGCGCCCGCCGAGAGGACGATTTGATCACCGAAGATCTCTGTCCGACGGGCAGCACTGAGTGCCGCAACGCCGATCGCGCGTGTGCCCGAGAAGAGCACGCGATCCACCAGTACATCTCCCCGTATGGTCAGGTTCGGACGGGTGCGAGCGGCCTCCAGATAGCCGTCGTTGGTGCTGACCCGTATCTCATCGCGCGCGTTGTACGCGAGCATGCAGACGCCCGTGGATCCCGGCTCGTTGCAGTCCGGCATCCACGGGTTGCCCAGCGCCATGAAGCTCTCGCGAAATGCGAGATCGAGCGGCGCCCACTCGTCGGGAGTTGCGCGGCTGATCGTGATGGGTCCACCGCGACCGTGGTACGGAAGATCGCCGAACATCAGGTCATCTTCGAGCCGCTTGAAGCACTCCATGACCGCGTCGCGGGACCACTGTCCGTCCGAAGGCGACCAGTTGTCGAACTCGTCGACCGGAGGTCTGATCGCGACCATCCCGTTGATCGACGAGCTGCCGCCCAGGCCGCGTCCACGCCAGTACGGTTCGGGTTCGCGCTCTGACGTTCGACGGACGTTCAGGGCCTTCCATTGAAAATTCGGGAACCGCTCGAGGTCGAGGATGTCCGACCAATGTCCTCGACGCATTTCTTCGGGCGCATCCGCGCTTCGGTAGTCGGGGCCCGCTTCGAGTAAGAGCACCGATACCGCGGGATCTTCGCTGAGACGACTTGCCAAGACCGCGCCCGAAGAACCTGCTCCGACGATCACGTAGTCCCAATGTTCGGTCACTTCCACCTCTTCTGGTTCAGAGCATGATCGGGAGTTTCGCGAATCCCCGGTTGGTGTCGGAATGCAGCCGTACGACTTCGTCACGCCGTACGCGATAGTCAGGGAAGCGCATCAGGAACTCGTCGAGCCCGATGCGCAACTCTGTCCGCGCGAGGCTCGCACCGAGGCAGTGGTGGATCCCGAAACCGAAACCGAGGTGCGGGTTCGGCGTGCGTGAGATGTCGAAATGGTCGGGATTGTCGAACACCGCAGCATCACGGTTCGCCGACGCGAACAACATGTGCACCCTGGCCCCCTGTGGGATCACAGTGCCGTGCAACGCGATCGGCTGAGTGGTTACTCGAGACAACCCTTGGACCGGGGAATCCCACCGCATCATCTCGTCGACCGCGGTCGCCAGCAGCGAACGATCGGCCACGATCCTGACCCTTTCCCCGGCGAACTCGTCGAGCGTCATCAACGCAATGCCCATCCCACTGGTCGTGGTCTCGGTGCCGGCGAGCGTAAGCAGGAAGCACAACGCGACAACCTCGTCCTCGGCCAGCGCATCATCGTCGGGTGTCGAGCTGAGCAGCACGCTCATGAGGTCGTCTCCGGGAGCCTCTCGACGACGCGCGCAGGATTCGGCAAGGAACTCCGACAGCTCGCGGCTGGCGCTGTCCATGGCCTCGGCGTCGACGTCAGAGGAGTAGACGATCACATCACCACAACGCTGCAACACGTCGTAGGTCTCGGGCTTGAGACCAAGTAGCTCGGCCATGACCTGATACGGCAAGAGTGCGCTGAACTGACTGAACGCGTCGATCTCACCGGTGGCCGGCAGCAGCGCCACGAGATCGCGCGCGAGTCGTCGGATCACCGTCTCCATTGCGGTTATTCGCTTGGGTGTGAACGCACGCGACACCGCCTTGCGTATCGCGGTGTGCAGGGGCGGATCCGATGTGATGATCGTCGGGGCCTCTGGCGCAAAGCCACTCGGCACCACCCCCGAAGCGGACGAAAACCGCTCTGGTGAGCGCAACATCATCTGCACGTCGTCGTAGCGCGAGATGACCCACAGGTCGCGCGCCTCCACGTGGTAGACGGGATGCTCGTCGCGCAGCGCGCGGTACACGTCGTGGGGATCGTCCACCCATACTTGCGGGATCGGGTCAAGGTTCATCGCAACACCTCACGCGGTCGACCCTACACAACTCGCCGATCACCGGCGAAAGGAGTGCGGCAGTGCCATCAGCCTTCGGTGTGAGTGACCGGCTGCTCGCCCATCCACTCGCGCAGGGTGTTCTTCAACTTGATCTGTTGGATGAAGATGTCGTGCTCAGGACCGGCCGGATTGTTCGACTGCGGCGCTTTGAAATAGAAGCTCAGCCACTCCTGTAGGCCACCTTTACCGGCGCGCATTGCGCGGTCCATGAAGAGTGCGAGGTCGAGCACGATCGGAGCGGCGAGAATCGAGTCGCGGCAGAGGAAGTTGACCTTGATCTGCATGTCGTAGCCCATCCATCCGAAGATGTCGATGGCGTCCCAGCCCTCTTTGTTGTCGCCACGCGGTTGGTAGTAGTTGATGCGCACGACGTGGTCGACGTTGCCATACAGATCGGGGTACACCTCCGGTTGGAAGATCGTGTCGAGCACACCGAGCTTCGACACCTCCTTCGACTTGAAGTTCTCGGGATCGTCGAGCACTTCACCGTCACGGTTACCGAGAATGTTCGTCGAATACCATCCGCGCATACCGAGCATGCGCGCCTTGAAGCCCGGCGCAAGGATGGTCTTCATGAGGGTCTGACCGGTCTTGAAGTCCTTGCCGCAGATCGACACTCCCTGTCGTTCGGCGAGAGCGACGATGCACGGCAGATCGACGGTGAGGTTCGGGGCTCCGTTGGCGTACGGCACGCCCAACGACAGTGCGGCATACGCGTAGATCTGCGAGGGCGAGATGTTCGGATCGTTCGCCTTCAAACCCGCCTCGAACGACTCGATCGTGTCGTGCACCGCGGTCGGTTCTTGATACGCCTCGGTCGACCCACACCACACGACGACGAGACGGTCGCAGTTGTTCTGCGCCTTGAACGTGAGCACTCCGGCGGTGCGGGCCGCTTCGAGGGCGTTCGATGAGATCGGGGCCCAACCACCGAACACGACGTCGTCAGTCCGGCGAGCGGCACGAAGTCCTTGATCATCGGGTTGCGGTTCTCTTCGCGCGTGCCCAGTCGGATGTGCGCCATCTGGGTCAACGACCCGATGGGCTTCTTGAGTCCCTGGCGAGTGGCGAGTACGCCGGCGCAGAGCGTGGTGGCGACCGCACCCATGCCGGGGGTGAGGATGCCGAGTCGGCCGGTTGCGGGAGCAATGGTTGTAGAAGTCATGGCGTCAAGCATTTGCCAAAGTATCTACTGAGTTGCGTCTCGGGATGATCGATACCGCCGCCCTCGGTTCACTTGCGCCGATCGTGGCCGCGTTTCGATCGACGTTCCCCCGCGTCGCTCTCACGATGGTGGTGGATGCATCCGTGTCGCTGTCCGAGAAGGTCGCGGCGGGCGAACTCGACCTGGCCGTGGTCGTCGGAGCCAACCCGGTCATCGAACGGCTCGATCGACGCCTCGAGGTCGCTCCGCTCTTCGACGAGAGCATCTACATCTACCCCGCCGTAGGAGCCGCCGTTCTGCGCCACGACGTGTCGCCCCTGCGAGGTGGGGCCCCTGGGTCACGTACCCGGCCGGCTCGCAAAGCCGCGAACTGATTGCCGCGGCCCTTGCCCGCCGGGGCGCCACCATGGACGTGGTCGCCGAATCGTCCAACCCCGATGTCCTGCGTCAGATGGTGCGCCTCGGAGTCGGTTGGTGTGCCCTTCCCGAAGACGTCGCGGAGACCGGCACCAGCCCGCTGCAACGGCTTCCCGGCGTCGCGCTCACGCAACGAGGCATCGTGGCGATCCGCCGAGCCGACGCGCTACCCAACGCGAGCGCCGAGCAACTCTTCGACGACCTTCGCGCGAGCGCGGCATGATGCTGCCGTGCTCGCGTTGCCGTCCGTGTCCGTCGCGACGTGATGGACGACGTCCGTAGGTTTCCGTCACCGGCGCAGCTGGCATGGGTCGAGCGCACCGTCGGCACCGGCGCGCGAGTGGCCGGTGGTCGTCGCATGTTCGGCGGCATCTCGTCCTCCGTCCACCGCTTGTCGCTTCGAATGCCGACCGGCGAGTCGACGCACGTCGTCCTGAAGCGCTTCACTGATCCTGGTTGGGGGGACACGCACGCGATCGTCTTGAACGAAGCAGCTGCGATTGCCGCCGTCGAGCAAATGGACGTACCGGCGCCTCGTTTGCTCGGGGTGTCACCGGACGGGGCCGAGACCGACGGCGCGCCATCGATACTCATGACCCGCGCTGCTGGCCGCGTCTGGCTGACTCCGCACGACCTCGACTCGTGGATCCGCCAGCTCGCGACCTTGTTGCCCACGCTCCATGCAGGGTCCGCTGATGTCCGGACGCACCATCATCGCAATCTCGACAAATTCACGGTGCCCGAGTCGGCTCCGCGACCAGAGGTGTGGACCACCGCGAGAGACGTCGTCATGACGCAGCGACCACAAACCGAGACCGTGTTCGCTCACGGCGACTATCAGCACTTCAACGTCCTGTGGTCGCGTGGCCGCCTCAGCGCGCTCGTCGACTGGAGCTGGTCGTGCATCGCATCTCCGGACGTCGACGTCGGTCACTGCCGACTCAACCTCGCGGTGCTCTACTCGCCCGACATCGCGGAGAGGTTCCGACGCGTGTACGAGTCCGAAGCGGGCCGACAAGTCGAACCGTGGTGGGACATCCATCAGCTGCTCGCCTACACCGACGACTGGCCGAACTTCATTCCCATCCAGGTCGCCGGCCGCGCGCCGGTCGACGTTCGTGGAATGACCGGCCGAGTCGAGGAACTGCTCGTCTTGGCCCTCGCGCGTTTGTGATTGGGCGCGGACCGATATCCATTTGATAGCGGATACGCTATTAGTCATGACTGTCACATCGACCCTCGTTCGCCAGGCACGCACCGTGCGCGGCTACACGCAGCGCATGGTCGCGGAACGCTCACGAATTGCACAGCCGACGATCGCCGCCATCGAATCGGGCCGCCGAGATACGACTGTCGCAACCTTCGTCCGACTGATCGAAGCCGCCGGGTGCCAAGTAGCCCTCCTCCCGACCCGCACCCCGTCCGTGGCCAGCGTGGCGGCATCAGTGCGTGAGGATCTGCGCTACGGCCATGAGCCGGCCGCATTCCGCCGCTTCATCCAACTCGCTGACGATCTCCGCGCCACCGACGCGGCGTTGAGCGTCGCCCTCGCTGTGCAGGCGCCGCCGCCAACGGGGTCCACGCTCTACGACGCGTTGATCGCCGCGTTGGTCGAGCATCGCCTCACCGAACGTTCGCTACCCGTACCGACGTGGGTACACGAGGCGTCTCGGTCGCTACATCAGCTCACTCCCCTCGTCGACGAGCCGTGGTACCGAGATCTCGCCGAGGCGACCTCGCCGACCGCGTTTCGCAAGCACGGAGTGCTCATCTCCGCTGGCGAACTCGAAAGCGTGTGAGACGGTGCTCAGCTCCGCCGACATCGAACGCCTCCTCGCCCTACTTGCCGCGAAGCTCGTCACTGCCGAGGTCGACGCAACGATCACCGTTGCCAGCGGAGCGACGATGGGGTTGGTGTACCACGCGCGGGAATCGACCGTTGACATTGACGCGCTGCTTCGCCCAGTGGAAGCGGTCCGAGCTGCCGCGGCTGAGATCGCAATAGAGGAAACTCTGCCGGCGGAGTGGATCAACAACAGATTCGCGATGTTCTGGCCTCAGCATGGAGAACCCGACTTCAGCCGTGTCATTCAGCACGGCGGCGTAACGATTCGCTTTGCCGGGCCGCGAATCATGTTGGCAATGAAGATGCTCGCGTCAGTTCGCGGCCGCCGCGACACAGACGACCTGCGGTCGCTGCTTGCACCTGCGGGAGTGCAAACCATCCACGACGCCATCGCGATCTTCGAAGACTTCTACCGCGATCACGACATCCCTCCGCAAGCGCTCAGCGTCATCACAACTGTGCTCAAGGAGGGTTGAACGAGGGTCGCATGCCGAGGTCGCGGAACGGGCGCCAAAGGTAGCCATCGGGATCAGCGAGAACGAACTGACGGTTGCCGGCCTCGGCTGGTCCTTTCACCGGCCAGCGGCCGCCGCTCTCTGCGACGTCAACCTGGTACCAACGCTCTTCCATCGGCACCACGATATTGACGCCTGCCGCAACAGCTCGGGCGTGGACCGCATCGACGTCCTCGACGCAGAGCTGGAAGTTGACGCCGCGACCATACGGGGGCTCGAGCGGAGCGGTGCGGAACCGGCGCCCGGGGCCGGCAGCTTCCTGGATCATCAGCTCCACGCCGTCGCGCTCGAGGTATGCGAAGCGCTCGGCAGACCGCTCGAACAATATGCGGAAGTCGAGCACCTCAGCGTAGAAACGCAATGATGCGGCGAGCGCGGTGACATCCAGCTCCGGTACGAGCATCAGTTGCGAACCTTACTCACGAGACGCGCGCGCTGAAGCGAAGTTACGGTCTCACTCTGCGCGAATGATCGATTGGAGTGGAGATGGCCAAGCTGATCTATTCGGTACTGGGCTCGCTCGACGGGTACTTCGAAGACGCGGACGGAAGGTTCGACTGGGCGGCGCCGGATGAGGACGTGCATGCGTTTGTAAACGATCTTGCGCGGTCGATCGGTACCTATCTGTGCGGGCGCCGGATGTACGAGACGATGGTCTTCTGGGAGACCGCGCCGACTGACGGCGAACCGGCGGTGTTCCGCGACTACGCGGAGATCTGGCGGGCGGCGGAGAAGATCGTGTACTCACGCATGCTGCAGACGCCATCGAGCGCAAGGACCCGGATCGAGCGCGAGTTCGACCCAGACGCGATCCGGCAGCTGAAGCTGTCCTCGACGGCCGACCTCTCAGTCGGGGGTGGCGATCTCGCCGCGCAGGCGATCGGCGCCGGGCTTGTCGATGAGTGCCATCTCTTCTTGTGCCCGATCGTGGTTGGTGGCGGCAAACGCACCCTGCCCAACGACATCCGCACCCAACTCGAGCTGCTCGATGAGCGCCGTTTCGAAAACGGCTTCGTTCAT
Source organism: Acidimicrobiales bacterium (assembly GCA_039915945.1). GTDB lineage: Bacteria > Actinomycetota > Acidimicrobiia > Acidimicrobiales > WLNW01 > DATLFA01. The sequence goes on from JBDSMH010000111.1 coordinate 31,487, forward strand.
CTCCACTACCGAGTAGTCGTCTGATCGCGACAACGTGACGCGGGAATCGAACCCCGACGGCTATTTGCCGGTGCGCTCGCGGTGCTCGCATCCTGGCCAGCAGCAGGGTCGACGCTGGCCTTCCTCCAGCTCCTCCTGGGTCCGGCGAATGCGGCGTTCTCGGGTTGCCGGCTGCTTGGCATCTTCGACCCAGCAGATGAACTCGTTACTGGCCAACGGAGTGATGTCATTCCAGGCATCGAGCGCCGTCGAGTTGGTGACCAGGGCCTTGCGAAGGTCCCCGGGAATCTTGTGCACCACACCACCGGACACTTGCGGGCTGCTCATAAGGCCACGGTAATGGGCGGGCCAGCCCTATCCAACCAAGCGCGCTTCTCCGAAGATGAACCAGCGCGTTGCATCGAGCCTCGCGTTCCAACCTTGGTCAGCAAGAAGGGACTGCAGTTCGTCAGGCTCGTAGAAGATCTCGACGACCTGGTACTTGTTTCCGTCGTGCAAGTGGCGCAGATCAAGATCCGGACCTAAACGGACGACGTAGGGATCCTCGATCTCGCCGGTTGGATACGCGTCGACGCGGTTGTCGACGAGAAACACCCGACCCCCCGGTGCAAGGCACGAACGCACCAAAGACCAAAAGGCCGCAAATCGTGACCGCGGCACATGAGAGAGCCAGAAGGAGGAGAACACAACGTCATAGGTCTGCTTCGGCTGCCACATGAACAGGTCGGCAACGACGTACTCGACATCGAGTCGCCCTACCCGGTCGCGGTGAGGTCCAGGGTCTCAGGTGCAGAGTCAACGACGGTCAGATGCCCAGCAGTGCGAGCGAGACGCTCCGTCCACCATCCGGTGCCCCCTGCCAGTTCCAAGACGTCACCAGTCGCGGCAAAGGTCTCGAGCGCAGCGGCGACCAGCGCGACCTGCCGATCCCATTCCTCGGCCAAGACCGAACCACGGTCGTAGCGGCCGCGCCGCTGCCACCACTCGTCGTACTCGGGCGCACGAGCTCGGTACTACGCGCGCTGCTCCGCAAGGAGCGCATCGTCGTTCACGGGCAAAGTCTTTCACCACACGATCCGTCGCCGGCGGCGGATTCGGCTGGGCCGACTTTTTGCTCCCTCCGACGCTGAGGCATTGGCCCGTGTCGACGGGGTCAGCCTCAACCAGACCATCAAGCAGGCCCTCGCAGAAGCGGTCGCCCGGCGCCGCGAGGATCCCGCATTCAAGAAGCGCTTGCGGCGCATCATCGAAAAGGACCGAGAACTGCTCGAGCGCCTGGCGCAGTGAGCGTCGAATACCTCGACCTCGCCGACTACGTCGCAATCGCAGAAGCAGTAACCGGTCTAGAGGACAACCCCGTCTCGCGGATGTCTTGGAGTGCTATCAATAGCGCGGTTACGAACCGAGTCCCGAGGAGGAGACGCGATGGCGGAGTTGCTGATTCTGGAGTTCGACGGGGTGACTGAGGAGGACTATCGCACTGTCACCAAGGAGCTCGGGATCGACCCGGACACGATGAAGGGGGACTGGCCGGCCGGGCTGATCACACATCTCGCGGGAATGGCTGAGGACGGCAGCGCGTGCGTGGTCGAGACCTGGACGTCTCGTGAGGCCCAAGCTGAGTTCATGCAGAGCCGCCTCGGGGCGGCAATGGGCCGAGGCGGGGTAACCGCCACGCCGAAGGTCATCTGGGCAACCCTCATCGGGCAGCACCATCCAGGGGAATGACCCACACTCGGCGCGACACACCGACGGGCTCGTGTCATGCCCGCGTGCCCAGGGCCAGCCGACCTTCAAGTGTGATTCGACTGGGTACGTAAGGAGAGCGACCGCCCCGACCGGAACTCCTGGCGCTCCATGAGCTTCAGCTCGAGCCGCTCCCCAGCGGTATCGCTTCCATGGGCCAGCGTGGGCTGGCGTCACCGACGAACGTAGCAGCAGGAAGCGCCTATGTTCCACGGCGATTCTTCACTCCACGCGCATGCCGCTGATCGCGCGCGCGATCACCAATCGCTGGATCTCGGACGTGCCTTCGAAGATCGTGTAGGACGACTCGGGTAGTCCGTGACGTAGCGGCCAGCCCGCTGAACTGCGGCTATTCCGAGTGGGACTGTGGATAAGTCCACCTGGTTACGGCCTGTCCGGAGAAAAGTAGGGACAAAAGTAGGGACAGATTCAGTCGTCCTCGACCCCGTCGAGTAGCCAACCCTCCCCCTGGTCGATCTCGAGTTCGATCAGCTCGACTGCGCCGTCTGCGGCCAACTGCCCCACCACGGAATACGACGCGACGATGCGGCCGGCAGTGAGCAAGATGCGGTACTCAGGCCGACCGGGAATCAGCTCCGGTAAGTCATCAAAGCCGGAAGCGAACTCCTCG
>JBDSMH010000021.1:0-8521 GCA_039915945.1 Acidimicrobiales bacterium
CTCATCGCGGTCTTCGGTCTGATCCGATCGATCTTCGACACGATCACCACTCCTTCCGGGTCGTCGGCGATGGCCCGCGCGGTACCGATCGAACTGCTCGCCACCGGCCAGGGCCTCTACGGCGCGATCTCGAGCACGATGACCGGCATTGCGGCAGCGCTCGGCGCATTGCTCTACGGTGCGTACGGCGCGCGCACGCTTTGGCTGGCGTCCGCGGGAGCAATGCTCGCACTCACGACGCTGACCGCGGCACTGAGCAAACGGGCGGGCGTTTGGAAATGAGGAGGCAATCCATGGGCACGATCGCGATCACGGGCTCGGCGTCGGGCATCGGTAAAGCAACGCGCGAGCGACTCGAGCGCGAAGGGCACAAGGTGATCGGCATCGATCTGCGCGACGCCGAAGTGATCGCCGATCTGACCACGTCCGACGGGCGAGCGGCGATGGTCGAGGGCGTGACGCGCGCGTCGGGCGGCGCGCTCGACGGGCTGCTCGCCGGCGCGGGCGTCAGTGGCCGCACCCATGATGCCGACCGCGTCATCCGGCTCAACTACTTCGGCGCGGTCGCCACGCTCGCGGGATTGCGCCCGCTGTTGGCAAGGGGCACCAACCCCTCGGCAGTGGCCATCTCTTCGAATGCGGCCACGACACAACCCGGCGGCGCAGATCCACGAGCCGTGGAGGTATGTCTCGCAGGCGACGAAGAGCGCGTCGTCGCAATGATCGCGAACGTCGGCTGGACGAGTTACGCCGTCGCCAAGCTCTCGTTGGCCCGTTGGGTGCGGCGCAATGCGGTCACCGACGATTGGGCCGGTTCGGGCATACGTCTCAACGCGATCGCACCCGGCATCATCGTGACACCGATGACCGAAGCCGGCCTCGACTTCATTCTCAACATGCCCAACTGGCCGCGACCCACGCAAGACCCGGGCAAGCCCGAAGAAGTCGCGGGCCTCGTCCGCTATCTCTTGTCGGAAGAGGCCCGCTACTTCGTGGGATCGTTCATCGTGATGGACGGGGGTACCGACGCCGCGCTACGCGCCGACGATTGGCCGAACCTGCCCTATTCGCCGGACTCACCGCGCCCGTCGGCGCCGTCGGATGCCTCTGCGGCCACCGACGCCTGACACGGTGTGCACAGCGGATCTTTGGGACGAGTGACCGCGAGAATCGTCAGCGGGCAACCGCAGCGCGAGCATTGCTCCATCCACACGCGCTGACCGTTGCCGGAGACCTGCACGGAGTCTTCGTTCTGCTTGCGCTTACCGACGATACCCATGGCGATCAGTCGTGCTCGCGGGTGCGGTAGTCGCCGAAGGGCTTGTCGCGATCTGAGAGCGCGCCGGTGAGGCCCTTCTCCTTGATCGCCGTGGTGAACAGGCGCATCGCCTCGGTCTTCGTGCCGAGTGCGCACAGCTCGGTGCCGGCGCGGATGCCGTTGCGCAAGCCCATGTGCTCCATCTGGCGATGGACGACGCGCTTGTTCAGTTGCGCCAACTCGGGCGGCACAGTGGTGATGCGCTGCGCGACGTCGAGTACCGCGGCTTCGAGCTCATCGGCAGGGAACGCGCGGTTGGCCCACCCTTCGCGGGCGGCTTCGATGCCCGAGATCGAATCGCCCGTCACCATCATCTCCATGGCGCGCCGCATGCCGAGGAACCAAGGATGGAAGTGCATATCGGGTACACCGAAACGCACGGCGGGATAGCCCATCTGCGCGTCTTCGGCGATGTAGACGAGATCACAACACGTTGCGAGTTCGCTGCCACCGGCGAGGCAAAAGCCGTGCACCTGTGCGATCACCGGCTTGGCGAGATCCCAGATGCTCATCCAGCCCTCGGTGACATGGCGGGGCCATTGCCCGTCACCCCCTGGGGTGTAGAACGGCAGCTCATGACCTTCGTTGCCACCGGCGAGGTCGTAGCCGGCAGAGAACGACGGGCCGGCGCCGCGGATGATCATGCAGCGCACGTCGGGGTCGCGATCGGCCTCGCGCAGCGACTCGAGGATCGCGCCGCGCAACGGATGGATCAGCGAATTGCGCTTCTCGGGACGATTCATCGTGATGCGCCGCACCATCGGTGCCGGCTCATCGATGAGGACGATGTCGGTGCTCATTTGGACCCCCTGGTCGTAGTGCGCGGGCCGATGCCGCGTCCGTAGCCGCCAGACTGTCACATGCCGCTCTACCGGCGCGCGGCGAGCACCACGAGCGTCGGCGACCCCACGGTGAACGGCGCCCCGTCGATACCGCCGAAAAGGCCGACGATGTCGAAGCCGGCGGCGTCGAGCGTTTTGACGACCTGCGCGCTGGTGGTGACCCGATGGCGGACCGTGCGCTCCGAGGTCTCGCCGTCGCGTTCGAGCGTCATCGTGCCGACGACGGTCGACGTCGCGGCTTCGTAGATGTTTTCGATCGACAACGCGGTGTCGCCGACGCGATGCATGTCGCGTTCGCTGTAGTGCGCCAAGATGCACTCGGCCGCCATCGGATGGTCGATCACGAAGCGGGCGCCCGGGCGCAGCACATGCGCCACGGCGCGAACGAACGCGGTCGTGCCCTCGTCATCCAAATAGCCGAACGAGTTACCCACGCAATACGCACCGTCGAAGCTGACGTCGGCGGGCAGCACATCGCGCAGGTGGCGCAGATCTCCGAGCACCGCGTGGGCCGGCAGGCCGAGCTCGACCCCACTCTCGTTGAGGCGATCAACGGCCACCTCGGAGATATCGACACCGGTGACGTTGTGCCCCATAGCGGCGAGGCGCAACGCCAGGCGCCCATCGCCCGACGGCGCATCGAGTATGCGACTCGGGAAGTCGGGCTCGAGCGCGAGCGCGTCGGCGATGAACTGCGCTTCGGCGGCGGAGTGTGCCTCGGGCACCAAGTCGCGCCACACGTCGAAGGCAAGCGCGTCGAAGAAGGATTCGAACCATTCAGTCATAGCCCGCAACTTACCAATCACACCAGCCGACGCCGTCGCCAGATCGACTAACAAATCGTCGCGGCGCGGCGCACGATGGGTCGGGTGGTCGTGCGGGTCAGCGATTGACCCAGAACGAGCCAGCCTTTGTGTCGAGCTCGTCGGTGCCGCTCGGCGGGTACGCGGTCGCGTGCACGTGTACTTCGCCCTCTTGCTCTCGGACGGCCGACGGCACGGTGAACGTGACTAGGGTCGGTGCCCCGGGGTGAACAGTGACCGATTCTTCGGTGTGCTCCTGGTGCGACCCGGCCGTGAACCACACGACGATGCGAACGCCCTTTTCGACGCTGGAGTTGACGGTGATCTCGTAGCTATCGCTCTTGACCGCATCGGGGGCGGGCAAGGTCATCTCGACGGCGCCCGCATGATCGCCGATGCCGAGCAACTCCAAGGTCTGCGGACCGACGACTCCGTCGAGCGCCAGTGAGTTGACCGACTGGAAGTAGACGACGGCAGCCAGCGTTTTCAGGCCGAACACTCCGTCGATGGCACCGACGAAATAGCCCTGAGCCACCAACGCCTTTTGCAGCGCCTCGACCTCTGGACCGTGCGAGCTCTCTTGCAGTACAGCCATGTCGCGACTCTACTCACAGGGATCGCTTGCGGCGCTCGGTGATCGTTTCGAAAAGGCCCATCGATGAACTCGCGAGGTCGATGGCGTCACTCATGGGCATGGCGTCGGTTCCGGCAGCTGCGACGAGTCCCTTGAACACCGACTCGGGATCGTCCGTCTCGACTTGGTAGAGCGCCAGATAGCGATGCTTGGCCTCGCTGGACGGGCCGATGCCCGTGAGACGAAGCCGCTCGGCGCGGTCGAAGCCAGCGGCGGCGATGACATCGCCGAGATGCTGGTTGTCGTACCACTCGTTGTAGTCGTCTTCGCGGCCCTCGACCGGATTGGTGAATACGACCAGCGTGTAGTTCCCCATTGCTTCCCCCTACTTCGCGCGACACGTGAAGTGCCGACGGCGCACACGTTGGGTTGTCCGGTGCGTGCGTGTCAAGCGCGCGCCCGCCGTTTCCTTCCAGCCCCGTGAGGAGGTGTGTACGATCCGGCGATGCGCGCGCTTGTCATCGGAGGCACCGGCCCCACCGGCCCCGACGTGCTCGACGCACTGCTGCGCCGTTCGTTCGACGTCACCATCTTGCACCGCGGCCTTCACGAGCCCGACGACGTGCCACTGCTGAACGAGGTCGAACACATCCACGCCGATCCGCATTTTCGCGAGTCGCTGGTGGCCGCAGTCGGCGACCGTGAGTTCGATGTCGTCGTGGCGATGTACGGACGCATGGTCCTCAACGCCGATGTCTTCGCCGGCCGCTGTGCCCGGTTCGTCAGCGTGGGCGGCAATCCGTCGCACCGCGGTCATCTCAACCACCGTTCGAGCTTTCCCCGAGGCCTGCAGATCCTGGCCGACGAACAGTCCCCCTCCGTATCCGGTCAAGAGAGTTCGCGCGATCGATTTGCGGCCAAGGTGCTCGAGGCCGAGACGGTGGTGATGGCCGCGCACATTGACGGCGCGTTCTCGGCGACACACCTGCGCTATCCGATGATCTACGGCAGCCGGGCGAAGGGCGCGTTCGAGCGGTGGGCGGTACGGCGCATTGTCGACGGCCATCGGCGACTGCTCGTCACCGACAGCGGTTTGAGCATCTACTCGAGAAGCGCCGCAGTCAACGCCGCGCACTGCATCGGGCTGATACTCGATCGAGGCGACGTCGCCGCCGGACAGATCTACCAATGTGCCGACGATCGGCAGTACTCGTTGCGGCAATGGCTCGAGTTGATCGCGGCCGCACTCGGCGCCGAGGTCGAGATCGTTTCCGCGCCGCTCGAGCTGGCCCGGCCGATCTGGCACCTACTACCCACCGGACCTCTCGCGAGCCCGCACACTTTGGTGTCCACCGCGAAGATCAAACACGATCTCGGCTACGCCGACGTGGTGGTGCCGCGCGACGCTCTGGGCGAGCTCGTGCACTACCTGGCCGAGCAACCGGATCGCACCGACGCCGCGGCCGGCGATGTGGCCGCGGAGCTGATGGTGATCGCCGCACTCGATCAGTTGCGCACGGAACTCGCCCGCGAGTTCGACTGGGAGGACACCGACGAGCCGGTGGCGCACTGGCATCCGTACGATCATCCCAGTGCGCCCGGCTCCGTGCCTCAGTAGGTTCAGTGCCTCAGTAGGACCTCTCCTTCACCGCCCCGCCCGTCGAGGTACATTCCCGTCTCTGGTGATCGGGGGATCGCGATGCAAGTGCGGCGAATCGTGACGGGCCATAGTCCCGCCGGCAAAGCAATCGTCGCCAGCGACGAAGCCGTTCCGTCGACGTTCGTCATCGGTGATGCCGGCTCGGCCGCCACGTTGCTCTGGGGGCGCGACGACTTGGCCCAGTTTCCCGACGACGGAAGTCAACCGCCGATGGCGGCCGCGTTCCCGCCGCCCGGCGGATGCGCGCTGGCAATTCTCGAGATCGCACCGCACGGTGACGAGTTCCATGAGTTCGTCCGCGGCGGGCTCGTGCCTTGGGCCGATCCCGACGAGCCCGGCATGCACCGCACGGCGACGATCGACTACGACGTCGTGCTCGAAGGAACGATCGGTCTCGAGCTCGACGATGGCGTCGAAGTCACGCTCGCACCCGGCGATGTCGTCGTGCAGAACGGAACCCGCCACCGTTGGCACAACCGAGGCGATTCGATCGCGCGCCTGTTGTCGGTGACCATCGGCGCTCACCACCGAATCGACGGTGGCGGTCCGGTCTGACTCGCTACGAGCCGAGTTGTCGCCGACTGCCCGATCGAGCGGTCGCCCGCACGTCGTGCAACGCTGCGCCTATGACGACGAGAGTGTCGAGTCACGAGACGATCCGCCGACGGGCAATAGAGTTGTTGGACAGGCAGGTGCTCACGATTGAGACGATTGCCGACCAGCTGCAGGCGACCGGTGTGGAACTTGGCTCCGATCCAGCCCACGAAGTCCAATCCGCGCTGGACAGCTCGACGATGTTCGTCGAGCTCGAGGAGGGTTGGGTTGGATGTGCCGCGCAGCTCGACGGCACGGCCTGGTCGACTGCTGTCAGCGAACAAGATGTCGAAATACAGGCATTGCAAGTCGAACCTGACCTTCAATTGTTGGGCTGGTGGGCACTCGACGTTGCGCCTGCGTCGGGCATAGGCGACGAGATGATCACGTCGGAGGAACTCGATGACGGCACATCGGTCCTCGCGGGGCCTGATGGTTGGCTCAACGGCTACGCCAACCGGACGATCGCAGTTGGCATCCACGACGGGCGCGTCACAATCGATCCTCTCGACGCCCCGTTGGCGCCGACCGAGGCACTACGGCAGGCGATCGTCGAGACCTTCGAGCAGCGCGCCACGCACCACGCAGTCTGCTCGATGTTCGAGGAGGCCACCACTTATACATTGACTTCGATCAGCCTCGAAGACCTGCTCTGGGAGACGTTGGTCGCGCATCGCGCAGCCTTCACCACGCGTCCCATCCCACCAGTCGACTCCCTACTGGCTGACTCTGGGTTCGATCGATACGGGATGATCGTCGGCCCTACCGGGACGGACTGGGAGGTATACGAACGATGGCGCCAACGCGCCCTGCTCGCGAGCCGGCACAACCTCTCGGACGACCAAGTCGATGCGGCCGAGATACTCATCGGAGCCAGCCACGCGGTCATCTCCGACACGTCACATGCGCTCGGCCCTTCCGATGACGAGCCTGCAGCCGCGCGGCTGATGGCAATCTGTCTCGCCGACACGGCGGTGGCCAAGGCGTTCTGGGGCCATCACCTCGCGCGCGGAACCGAGCCGAGCGATCTGGTCCGCTTCGCCGAACGACTGCTCGATCGTGTCGACGGAACCGAGACCGCGGGAGTGCACTGGTTCATCGGCCGGGCGCTCGACCTCGCGGGCGACGCGCTCGAAGCCGAAGCCGCTCTGAACCGCGCAGTTGCGACAGGTGACCATCACCCACTCGCGCTCGAGGCTGCGGCCGCGTTCGCCGCCGATCGTGGCGACGCCGCCGGCGCGTTGTCCCTACTGCGCAGGGCCGGGGTGAGCGACGAGAACGACCTTCTCGTGGAGGTCGTCGGCTATGCAACCCACCGACCACCCGCCACCGCGGGACGAAACGATCCATGCCCGTGTGGCTCGGGCCGCAAGTACAAGCACTGCCACCTTGGCAAAGAACGTGTCGCGCTCATCGATCGGGCACCGTGGCTCTACGCCAAAGCGCGCCGTTACCTCCGCGACAACCGGCACCGGTCGGTCGTGATGGATATTGCGCGGACCATGCACGACGCCAGCGGGCGTGCCGGATTGGCGCTGCTCGACTTCCTCGAATTCGAAATGGTCTCCGATCTTGCGCTTTGCGAGGCCGGAATCTTCGACACATTCCTCGCCGAGCGACACGTGCTGCTGCCCGACGACGAGGCACTACTCGCGGCGCGTTGGCAGCTCACTGAGCGAAGTGTCTTCGAGGTCGAAGGCGTCCGCAATGACTCGCTGTCGTTGCGCGATCTGCGCAACGGTGAGCGCATCACGGTCACCAACACCAACCCGGATCGACGCACTCACCCAGGAATGTTATTGCTCGGGCGGCCGCTGCCCATCGATGACACGTGGCGCGCCTTCTCAGGGTTCGTGGGCGTCAGTGGGATAGTGCTCGATGACCACCTCAACGCACTCGACGCCGGGAACCCGTTCGATATTGCCGACCTCATAGGCGGCAGCTTCGCTCCGCCGGTCATGCGCAACACCGACAGCCAACCGCTGCGATTCCATGAACTCACCTACCGCGTCGGCGACGGAGCGATCGCTACCCGGGCTCTCGTTGCCGCCGGGCTCCGCGACGATGGCAACGGCGTCTTCATCGTTGCACGCGACAGCGCCAACCAGAAGAACACCGTCATCCTGACCCTCACGCTCGACGACGTAACGCTGCGAATAGACGCCAACTCCGACGCCCGCGCCACAGAGGCGCGCGAGCTGATCGATCGGGTGCTGCCCGGTGCCCAACTGGTCGATCACGATTTCCGCGACTTCGATGAAGCAACGGCGGACCGCGCAGGCTCCAACGATCCATCACCGCAACCGCTCGACCAGAGTTCGCCCGAGGTTGCGGCCATCCTCGAGCAATACATCGAGGAGATGGAAACCCGCTGGCTCGACGAATCCATCCCCGCGCTGGGGGGCCGAACACCACGCGACGCAGCGCAAGACCCGATCGGCCGTGAAGAGCTCAGGCGACTGCTCGTGTCGTTCGAGGGCCACAGCCGGGGCCCCGGCACGATGAGCCCGGCCCGACTTCGCGCTGCGCTCGGGTTGGAATGAGGCCGACGCGAAGCTCACCGAATCGATCGAAAGGATGAGCGTAACGTCTCCGGTTTTTCACTAGTGGACCGACAGCTGGCACTGGTACCATATGAGGCATGACTCGCAAGACAACCGTGTATCTCTCCGATGATCTGAAGTCGGCAATCGAACGAGAGGCGCAGCGCCGGGGGTGCCCCGAAGCCCA
>JBDSMH010000140.1:0-18193 GCA_039915945.1 Acidimicrobiales bacterium
TGATCTTGCACGGGCTGCAGAGGCGCTCCGCGCACGACAAGATCGCCGGCAGCGTGACTTCGGTATCGACCCACTCGTCATCGTGTTCGAGACCGAGTCGCAGCGTCTCGCCGTCGAGTTCGAGTTCTTTGACACCGGTGCAAAACGGTAGGTCGAGCATGGCCGCGAGCTCGGGTGGCACTTGGCCCGTATCGGCGTCGACCGAGTTGCGCCCCATCAAGATCAGATCGAACGGACCGACCTTTTGCACGGCGCGCGCCAACGCTTTGGCCGTCGCCCAGGTGTCGGACCCGGCGAAGGCCACGTCGGTGATGTGCACGCCTTCGTCGGCGCCGAACGCGATTGCTTCACGCAGCACGTTTTCCGCGATCGGCGGGCCGAGTGTGATGACGGTCAACGTGCCCCCGCTGGCCAGCGCAATCTCGTGACCTTTGGCAACCGCGCGTCGGCAGTAGTCGTTCATGTACATCTTGAGGCCGTCTCGCTGTAGACGGCCGTCACTGCCGAGGCTCAAGTTCTCGATCTTCGGAATCTGCTTTACAAGTGCGGCGACGCGCAGAGGACGAGAAGGAGCAATGCGGGACATGCAGCCCACCGTAACGGCGATCGCTCTACGCGAAAACCTCGGGACCGATCAGAGTGGTTCGAGCGTGTTGGGCTCGGTGTGCAGATGCGCTTCTTCGTTGAGCGATCGCACGACCCACCGGTCGTTCCACTCACTCTTGACCACGCGCGAAATACTCGTGTAACCAGGCTGAAAGAAAAACATCTCGGGCATCTGGAGGATGCTCGCGACGATCGCATTGATGGTGCCGCCGTGCGACACGATGGCGATGCGTTTGTTGTGGTGACGTTCGAGCAGCTCGAGTTGCGCCGCCACTACCTCTTTGCGGAACTCGTCGGGATCTTGGTAGCCGAGACCGGCCCAGTCACGATTGCGCATCTTTTCGAGGATGTGTTTGTGCCGTTCGTCCTGCAGGTCTTCGACCGGTATGTACGCCTGCGACTGCTTGTCGAGTTCGGCGAAGCCTTCGACGATCTCGGGTTCGAGGCCGAGTTGATCGGCCAACGGCGCGGCGGTCTCGCGCGCGCGGCGCTTGGGGCTCACCGCGATGTGGTCGATGGCCTCGTTGGCCAACCATCGGGCCATGCGCCGTGACTGCTCATGGCCGAGCAACGTCAGCCCCGGATCGGCGATGCCATCGGTGACCTGCTGCAGCTCGGGACGAGCGTGGCGGATGAGGATCAGCTCCATATGGGCAGAGACGGTAGCGTCGGACATTGCGGTCGCCACCAGTGAGCCGGCGGCGCAGCGGGCGGGAGCGAAGTTCATGGTTTTCTCGGTGCGGCGGATCGTGACCGGCGTCGACTCTGACGGTCAGGCGATATTCGTGAGCGACGGCCCGCCCCCGCGGCTGATCGAGGCGCCGACGGGCACTGCGGTGGCCGATCTGTGGAACGTGTTCGGGCCACCGGCCGGCCCGAGTGACGGCGGCGATCCACCGGCGGGCCCCTTCGAGCTCGAGCCCAAAGAAGGCGGGTTGTGGTGGCGGCTCATCCGACTGCCGCTACCCGACACGTCGTTGCCACGCGAGCAGCAATTCCTTTCCAACGCGCACGACGATCGGTTTTCGAAAGACAAACAAGGCATGCATCGAACGGACTCGATCGATCTCATGCTCGTGGTCGACGGCCGCATCGAGCTCGAGGTCGACGACGGTGTGTGCGAGCTCGCCGCCGGTGACTGCGTGGTGCAACGAGGCACCATGCATCGCTGGCGCGTCATCGGCGCCGGGCCGTGCACGTATGTCACAGCGATGTTCGCGACCGATCCGGCGGCAACGCCGCCCAGCATCGACCTCGCGCCCCGCGCAACCGCGCGCTCGACGGGCCAGGGGCCGCGTCGGGTGGTGACCGGTGTCGACCCGCTGGGGCGCTCGATCATCGTGAGCGACGGCGAAGCACCGGCGACGATCGTGTACGAACACGGCGCCGGGATGATGTACAGCCAGCTGTGGGAGACCGGGGGTGCGGTGGGCCATCCGCTGCAGGGGGGCGACACGCCGGCGCCCTATCTACAACTGGACCCACTTGGCATGGGTGTGTCGTGGAAGTACCTCGTCCTCCCGCCGGACTCGGCGCGCCGCACCATCGACGGGCCCAAACTGCGGGCAGAGATGCAGGCGGTCGCGTCGGGCATGTCATCGACGGGCCATCACGATCCGGACGATCCCGGCAACCACCGCACCGACACAATCGACCTCGACTACATCCTCGAAGGCGACGTCGAGCTCGAATTGCCGGGCCACGGCTCGGTGCGACTGGGTCCTGGCGATTGTGTGGTGCAACGCGGCAATTGGCACAAGTGGCACAACCGCGGCGACACGCCGATGCGAATGATCGCCATACTCGTAGGTGCACCGATAGGAGGTCGCCGATGACACGCGACGAGGCCGACCAAAGAGAACGGTACCTCGACATGCTCATCGCCAAGGATCAGATCCGCGTCGTGATCGACGATCTCGCGCGCGGCACCGACCGCCTCGATCGCGATCTCATGGCCGCGTGCTACTGGCCCGACGGGTTCGACGATCACAACTCGTTCCGCGGCAACGGTGACGACTTCGCGGACTGGGTGTTGAGCGCGCTCTCGCACTTCGCATCGACGCATCACTTCTTGGGCCAGTGCCGCATCGAGGTCGACGGCGATGTGGCGCACTGCGAGACCTATTGCGATGCCCACCACATATCGGGCCCCGACGCCGACGGCAAGGTGGTCGACATGGCGATGGGCCTGCGCTACGTCGACCGTTTCGAACGGCGCGCCGGCCGGTGGAAGATCAAGAAGCGGGTCTGTGCCTTCGATTGGACGTACTACATCGACGCCGAACGGTCATGGGCGTTCGGTGACGACTTCTGCATCGGTGCGCGTGACAAGACCGACATCACATACACGCGGTTCTGATATGGCGGTCGACCGACAGATGATCGAGTTCACGCCCGACGACATCGACGCGGTCGTCCAACAAGTGGCGGTCGTGATCGAGCGTGGCGCCGGATGGCTCAACATCGAGCCCATCGTGGGCGAAGTGGCGATGGACGAGATCCGCCGCAGCGCGCCTCCGGCAATCGTGCGGGTGTTCTCCGGCAAGGGCGGCAAGATCCCGTTCGGCACGTTCGTGCCCGGGGACCTCCGCAAGGCGGGCTCGGGTCAGGTGGGCCTCGAGCACAGCGCCGGTCCGCGCGCGCTGCCGCAGCTACGAGAGGCCGGCGTCGGGTTGCCCGCGGGTTGGCGCATGCGCCAAGACCACGGCAAACGCGGCATCGTGTGCGATGTGCCCCGCGACGAAGATCCGGCGGTCGTCGTGCGGTGGATCCTCGACGCGTCGTTGCAACTGTGCGAGATCAACCTCACCGGATGGTGGACGGCAGTGATCAACCTGCCGAAGTGATCAGCCGGTCGTCGCGCTGGCCGACGCCACGCGTAAGGCAGCGTCTTTCTTGAGGTCGCCCTTGGCGACCTTGCCGCCCGATGCGCGGGGCAGTTGTTCGACCACGAAGAGGTATTCGGGGTACCACTCTTTGGTCACCCCGCGCGAGGTGAGGTGCGCCTTGAGATCGTCGAGGCTGAGCGCGGTGCCGTCGTGCAACTCGACATACGCCGCGACACGTTCGCCGAACACGGGGTCGGGCGCGGGCACCACGGAGACCATCTTGACCGAAGGGTGGGTAGCGACCTCGTCTTCGACGGCGGGTGCCGAAATGTTCTTGCCGCCACGGATGATGAAGTCAGAGGTGCGACCGACGACGGTGAGCCAACCCTCGTCGTCGATGGTGACGACGTCGCCCATCAACATCCACCCGTCGGGTGTGAACAGCTTGCCGTTGGCCTCGACGTCTTCGTAGTAGCCCGGGCCCATCGCCGGACCGAAGCACGCGGGCACGCCCTTGCCGCGATCACCCTCGACCCGCTCACCTTCGGGCGTGTAGAGCCGCACATGCATCTCGGGGATGAGGCGGCCACCAGTGGTGAGGCGATTTTGCCGGTCATCGTTGCTGCGCGTGCCCGACAGCATGCCGGTCTCGTTGGACCCGTAGAAGTTCATGACCATCGCACCGGTGCGCTCTTCGAATTCGAGTGCTCGCGCGTAGGGGATGGCTTCGCCGCCGGTGAACATCATGCGCAGCGACGACAGGTCGTGATCGTCGAGCGCAGGCGAGTTCAACATCATGATGAACTGCGTCGATACGCAGCACAGCACCGTGACCTTTTCTCGCTCGACGAGGCGGATCATGCCTTCGGCATTGAAGTGGCTCATGACCGCACACGGCGCGCCGATGAGCGTCGGGGTGAAGTGCGCGGTCCACAACCCGAAACCGAAGGGCGCCGGCACGACCGACATCCACGACTCGTAGGGAGTGAGGTCGCCGTAGTCGACGGCGATCTGGTTGAAGAAGAACCACCGATTCTGGTTCTGCATGACGCACTTGGGCAGACCGGTGGTGCCCGACGTCGAGTTGAGGAAGAACAGCTCGCTCGGGCCGACTCGCCGAGCGTCGATACGCCGCGCCAACCCTGGATCTCGGTTGTGCGCCTTGGTGCCGCCGATGACCGCGATCGCAGCCGCCGTCGACGGGCCGTTGATGACGATGTGGTGCTGCAGCGCCGGATGGTTTTCGCGCAGGCGCGCCACCAGCGCGGTGGACGCTTCGTCGCGATGGGTAGCCAGCGTGACGATGCCGCGTGCGTGGGATTTGCCGACGAGATGGTTGAGTTCGGCTTCGCCGGCGCGATGGCCGATGCCCATCACGATGAGCCCGGCCTTTTCTGCGCCGACGAATGCCGCGTGGACCAACGGCCCGTCGGCCATGAACACGATGACGCACTCGCCGCGGGCGAGGTCGGTCGACATGAGCGCCGACGCGATGCGGTCGGAGACTTCGTCGTAGACACGCCACGACATGCGGTCGCCGTGCTCGTCGACGAACGCCGTACCCTGCGGATTGGTGTTGGCCAGTCGGCGGATGACGTCAGTGAGACACTCGGTGCCCCACCATCCCTTTTCTCGGTACTCGGCTTCGACGACGGGGTCGACGGTGGTCTGCATCAACGTCCTCAGAACGCGTTGGGGTCTTTTTGAATTTCCTTGGGCACGCGGAGGTCGAAGAGTTCGCTGGCATTGCGCCAGGTGATTCGGTCTCTTGCGGCCTTGGGTAGCTTGCCGATCTGTGCGTGCAGCTTCTCTTGCGTGTGCGGCCACGTCGTGTCGGCATGGGGATAGTCCGACTCGACCATGATGTTCTCGACGCCGATGACCTTGGTCTGCAGGAACGACGACGGATCATCGATGGCGCAGAACCAGAAGTTGCGTTTGAACACCTCGGCGGGCGACATCTCGATGCCTTCCCACGTGCCGTACATCGAGCTGTACTTGTCCATGTGTTCGAAGCGGTCGAGTAGGCCGGCGACCCAACCGATGCCGCCTTCGCTCATGCACAGGCGCAGCTGCGGGAAGCGCACCGGGATCTTCGAGAAGAGCCAGTCGACCGCGGCGTACATCGCGTAGGCGAAGAACAGCGCGCCGGTGGCGTCGCTCGGCGCGTCGGGCGCGGTGGTCGGCGAGGTACCCGATGATCCGACGTGCAGGCAGACGACGGTGCCGGTCTCTTCGCATGCGGCCATCAGCGGATCCCAATAGCCGGTGTGCAGCGAGGGGTAGCCGAGCAGGTGCGGGGCCTCGCTGAAAGAGATGGCCTTGAACCCGCGAGCCGCGTTCTTGCGCACCTCGGCGGCGGCGAGTTGCGGGTCGCTCCAGATGGGTAGCTGTGACGGGATCATGCGGCCCGGCTGGAACGCACACCAGTCTTCGAGCATCCAGTCGTTCCAGGCGCGGGTGGTGGCGATGGCGAGTTCGGTGTCCTTGGCGACTTGGTAGATGCGCTGGCCGGCGAAACCGGGCAGGAACGACGGGAAGCACAACGATGCGTAGACGCCGTCGAGGTCCATGTCGCGCAGGCGATATTCGATGTCCCACGCGCCTCGGCGCATGTGTTCGAAGCGCGTCGGGTCGAAGCTGTATTCGTCGATCGGGCGACCGGCGACGGCGTTGAACCCGACGTTGGGCATCATATCGCCGTCGAAGAGCCACGACTCGACACCGTCGATGTCGACGACACGCGGTGCGCGGTCCGCGAGCTTGGCGGGGACACGGCCTTGGAACGCGTGCGGCGGCTCGACGATGTGGTCGTCGCACGAGATCATCAAGTAGCGACGCTCGGCGCGCGTCGGGTCGGGCAGCAGCGTGACCTTGCCCTTGACGTTGCGCGTGAAGTTTGCGTTCGCGGTGAGTTCTTCGAGTGAGATCGCCATTTGTGGCTCCTAACAGATGTTCAGTCGAGGACTTCGGGCTCGGCGGCGATGAGTTGACGAACCGCGCCGTCCCAATAGGCGAAGACGGCTCGCTCGAGCAGCGACGCCTTCATGGGCTTCATCACCGACGGCGACAGCGGGAAATGTTTCTGCCCGGTCAGCATCGTCTTGTACATGATCTCGCAGGCGCGTTCGAGGGCGACCGATTTGTAGGTCGCTTCTTCGATGGTCGGTGCGGTCACGAGCACGCCGTGACTGGCCAGCAGTGCGATGGAGGCTTCGCCGACGCGCTCGGCGAGCTCGGCGCCGAGATCAGCCGACGCGACCTCACCGTCGTACTCGTTGATGAAGATCATCTCGTCGAAGAACATCGACGAGTTCTGGTGGATGATCTCGGGCAACACGCCGATGCCGCACAAGATGGTGGCGTACATCGGATGGTTGTGCACGATCACGCGGGCGTCCTGTCGGCGCCGGTGCAACTCGGTATGGATGTGGAAGGCCGGGGTGACGTCCCACTGACCGTCGAGCACCTCGCCCGTGTCGGTGATCGTCAAGATGTCGGACGCCTGGGTTTCGGCCCACCAGATGCCCCACGGGTTGACCAAGAAATTGTCGTCACCGGCGTGCTGCCAGGTGATATGCCCGGTCAAGTTCTCGCAGAAGCCCAGGTCGTCGAGATGGCGCAGCGAGCAGGCCAGCTTCTGGTGGTCGGTCAGGGCACGGCCGACGCCTTTCATGGCCCGGGGCATCCACGCCGCCGCACCACCGATTGCTTGTTGCGCCTGTTCTGAGTCGAGTGCCATCGACGCCCCCTTTTCTCGCCCGGCCAGTGTAGGCGACCCCCTTCCGCCACTCCCTCTCGCGCCCCACCCCCATCCTGGGTCTATTTGCGTTCTGTTGGTGTTCTACAGGTGTCGACACCTGTAGAACACCAACAGAACGTTCTTGCGGAGGGGGTGACAGTGGGCAAAGTGCGCATCGATCGGCTTCTCGGCAACCTCGGCTACGGCACGCGCAAGGACGCACAGCGCATCGTGAAGAGCGGGCGCGTCGCCGTGGACGGTGAGGTCGTGACCGACGCCACCCGGTCGGTCGATCCGGAGGCGGTCACGCTCGACGGCGAGCCCCTCGACGCGCCGCTCGGGCTCGTGGTCGCGCTGCACAAGCCGGTGGGTTACGTCTGTTCGCATTCGGATCGCGAAGGGCCGCCCGTGTTCGACCTGCTGCCCGAGCAGTGGATGTTGCGCAGTCCGCGGCCGACCACCGTGGGTCGCCTCGACATGGACTCGAGCGGGCTCGTGCTCGTGACCGACGACGGTGCGCTGGTGCATGCGCTGACCGCGCCGCGGCGCCACGTCGAAAAGCGCTATGTGGTCACGCTCGATCGGTCTCCCGGTGCCGACTTCGCTCGGCTCGTCGAGCAGTTCGCGTCGGGAACATTGCTGTTGCGCGGGGACGACGCGCCGTGCCGGCCCGCCGCGCTCGAAGCGCTCGACGAGTCGACGTTCGTGGTCTTGATGACCGAGGGTCGCCATCGTCAGGTGCGGCGCATGTTCGCCAATCTCAGCTACGAGGTCACTTCGTTGCTGCGCACCCACATCGGTGAGTACACGCTCGACGGCCTCGCCGAAGGTGAGTGGCGCCACGCCGGCCCATCGGCGTGAACCTCACAAGTACTGCAGTCGTCATGGACGGATGACGACGTTGATCGCATCTTCGCCCGGGATCTCGCCGGCGAGGGTCTGGATCGCGAGTTCGGCGTCGGCCAGCTCGAACTGATGCGTGCGCATGCGGTCGACCGGCAGCGCGCCGCTGTCGATGATCGACAGCGCCTCTCGATAGCCGGGGGCAGTGACGCCGCGGGCACCGATGACAGTGATACCCCGCAGCACGATCTTGTCGCTGGGAAAGTCGGGCACCGTATGGCCCTTGACGCCGCCGAGCACGATTGTGCCCCCCGCTCGTACGCACTCGACGGCATCGACGACGGGCTGTGTCGCGACGGCGCTCACGTCGACGACGACATCTGCGCCACCGCCGGTCAGTTCGCGCACGCGCGCAACGAGGTCTTCGCGTTCGACATCGATGGCGACATCGGCACCGAGTTCGATCGCCAAGTCGAGCTTGTGTCGGTCACGGGTCAAGCCGGTGATGATCACCAGCGACGCGCCGGCGAGTTTGGCCGCGATCGCGCACGCGAGTCCGCGCTGGCCGGGGCCGAGCACCACGACCTTCGAACCGATCGTCGTGCGGGGTAGCGTCACGCCCCACCGCACACCCGCGCCGAGCGGATTGAACAAGACCGCGGTCTCCGGCGCGATGCCGGCGGGCACCTTGTGCACCACGGCCTTGGGGTGCAGATACATGTGCGTCGCGTAGCCGCCCCACAAGGTGGGCTCGACGTCGGTTCCGATGAACCCGTAGGACATCATCCGTGCCCATCCGTTGCAGTGTTCATACGCGCCGGTGAGGCAATACGAACAGCTGCCGCACGGCAAGAACGGCTCGACTGCCACACGATCGCCCTCGCGCGCGTGCCAGCGTGCGGCGGCGTCCGCGCCGATGGCGTCGATCACGCCAACCGGCTCGTGGCCGGGGATCAGCGGGTACCGCAGATCGATGGTGCCTTCGAGTTGGCCGCGGTACTGCTCGACGTCGGTGCCGCAGATGCCGCACGCCTCGACCCGCAGCAGCGCGTCGTCGCGTCCGATCGACGGTCGAGGGAATTCGTCGAGCTCGATAGCGCGCCGCCCGGTCTGGATCGCGGCAATCACTCGGTCGGTCATTATCGAAAACCTACACGCTGCCCTTGTTAGTAAATGGTGCTCGGAAAAGGGGGTCGAATGGCCTATTAGGTCATCGGCCTTGCGCGCCGACCCTGACATTCATGGCTCAAAACAGCGTGAGTTCGTTAACCAGGCGCGCCATCGTGCTCAGCGCGGTATTGCTCGTGGCGTCAGCGCTGCCGATGACCACCATCGGTGCACTACCGCCCGTCGCCCCCTCGTGTACAGAGAACGTGCAAACGGCCGGGGCAGTGACAACGACCGGACCGGGTGGGAGTAACTGGAGCGCCAACGGACAATACGTGGCCTACACCGCGGCGACGGTCACTGGTGGGAGTGACACAAACGGCGCATTCACGCACGCGGTGGTGCGCGACCGCAACGGTGGTGCACTCGAAATCGCCAGTCAGATGACCGACGGGACGCAACTCGACGTCGATGCGACCGCGCTGCAGGTGAGCGACAACGGCAATCTCGTCTTGTTCACCTCGGCCGGAGAGTTTGTTACCGGCGAGACCAATGGTGATCCCGATATCTACCTGCGCGACCGTCTGGCGGGTACCACGGTCCGTGTCGACCTGGGTGTCGCTGGCGCCGAACTGGCCGCGGGCGCGAGTCGCGCGGTGATGAGTGCAAACGGGACTTTTGTTGTCTTCGCCACGATCGAACAACTCGATGTCGTCGGGGATACCGACTCGGTTTCGGATGTCTACCGCTATGAGGTCGGGACGGGCAACCTCGTCCTCGTGAGTGTGAACCCCAACGGATCGGAGACCACGTCGGCATCCGACTTCCTCGGAATGGACTCGAGCGGCGACCACGTCTATTTCACTGCGGGTTCGGGTATCAACCACGTCCGCAACATCACCGCCGCCACGACCACGGCGATGCCCGCGGCAACCGGGTTCATCACACGGCCGGGCACCTCGTTGGTGATCAACACCGTTGATCCACACGGCGCCGACACCGATGGCCTCATCGATGCCTACCTGTACGACATCGCGGGAGACACGTGGACGCTGATCAGTGATCCTGCGTTCGGGCTTCCGGCGGGCATCGACATCACTGCGAATTCGATATCGACCGACTTGAACTTCGTCAACCTCGTCTACAACGACGGTCAGCCTGCCTCCGTGGTGGTCAATCGAACCGGCGGCACGTTCCGCTACGCCGGACCCGATGCCGCATTGGTGTCCGATCCCGGCGACGAAGTCCTTGCGGATCGCACCGTCTACCGCGTCGGGCTGCCCGTGCTGTACTCGGTGGCGCCGACAACGATCGCGAGGAGTACCAGCCCGACCGTCACGGTGACCGGCCGCGAATTGGTCAGCGGCACGCTCTTCTCCTTCGGGGCTGCCGGCCTCACTGCCAGCAGCGTGGTGAACAGCGGTGGGCAATCGACGATGACCCTCACTGCCTCGAGTTCGGCGACGCTCTCGACTCGCACGCTCACCGTCACGCAGGGTGTGACTGGCTGTGTCGCGACGTTCGCCAACGCCATCACGGTCACCGCGGCTGCGCCGACGTTTCCCGCGCCGACGGTGTCCGAAATCGATCAGCAACTGATCCGCCCGAACACGAATACGGCGATCCGCATCGCGGGCACCAACTTCCAGTCGGGTGCGGTGGCATCGTCACCACTCGCGGTGCAATCGACGACGTTCGACTCGGCAAATCAACTCAGCGCGGTGGTGAACAGCACTGGCGCGACTGAAGGCATCAAGCCGATCACCGTGACGAACCCGGACACGAAGTCAGCGACGCTGCAGGAAGCGATGCTCGTGCGATCGAGCCGCGGCGAGTTCCATTCGCTCGGTCCCGTACGCGTACTCGACACCCGTTTCGGTTCCCCTGTGGGGCCGGGCGCAACTCGTGATGTGCAAGTGGCCGGTGTCGGCGGGGTGCCGTCGACCGGTGTCAAGGCCGTGCTGATGAACGTCACCGTCGCCGGGCCGAGCGCGGCCAGCTACCTCACGATCTATCCGTCGGGCACCGCGCGTCCCAACAGTTCGAGCCTCAACTTCGTTGCCGGGCAAGCGGTACCGAACCTCGTGACCGCCACCGTCGGCGCCGATGGCAAGGTGACGATCTACAACTTCGCCGGTTCGACCCACGTGCTGTTCGACGTGGTCGGTTGGTACTCCGACGCGGGCACGACCTATGGCGGCACGTTCGTCGGTCTGAGCCCGATCCGTGCGCTCGATACGCGCTTCGACTTCGACCAGCCGCTCGGCGCGGAGGAGTACATCAACCTACCCATCGTGATCCCGGGCTCGCCGATCTCCGCCGTCATGATGAACGTGACGGTCACGGCTCCGACCGGCGGCAGCTACTTGACCATCTGGCCGAGTGGCTCCCCCCTACCCAACGCGTCGAGCCTCAACTTCGTACCCGGCCAGACCGTGCCGAATCTCGTCGTCGCACCAGTTGGCCCTGACGGATCCGTGAACATCTATAACTTCGCGGGCGAGGTGGAGGTGATCGTCGACATCGTCGGGCTCTTCGAGAACGGCACGGTGGCGGTCGTCGACGGCCAGTACGAAGCAGTGCAGCCGTTCCGAGCGTTGGATACCCGCACCAGCAATCCACCGGCGCCCGTCGGCTCGAACGGGACGATCTCGTTGGATGTGCGGACCATCGGTGTGCCCGACGACGCGTCGGTCTTGATGATGAACGTCACCGCCGTTGCGCCCACGAGGGACGGCTACGTCACGGTGTATCCCGGCAACGAAGGGGTACCCGACACGTCGAACCTCAACTTCACTGCGGGCCAGACCGTCCCGAACGCAGTTGCGATGCGCATCGGCACCGATCACCGGATCCGGTTCCGTAACGCGGTCGGGTCCACGCACCTGATCGTCGATGTGACGGGTTGGTATCGACCCGGCTATCCCGTGGGCACACAGTTCTCGCTGCCGTCTTCGTCGATGCTCGAGCCGTCAACCGACCAATCGACCGTGGCACCGTCGTTGCAACCGACCGCAACCGACTGGCTCTCTGGCGATCGCCCCACTCACTCACTTCGCCGGTGACCACCACGCGGCTTGACCCGTCGAGATGAACCTCGCCTCGTCCGAATCCAGCGTCTGCACCCACACGCCTTCTTGACCGCTCGTCGCGGTGCCCGCGTAACAGAACGCGGCGCTGTCGGGCGACCATCGCCGTTGCCCGCGCGCATGCTGCTCGGCGAAGGGGATGTATTCGCGTGCTTCGACCGCCGAGGGCCGGCACCAGTCGAGCGGCTGGTCGGCCACAACTTCTGACCACACGTGCCATCGCATCCAACGGGCACCACCGAGGTCGTCGACCGAGAGGTACAGCAACTTTTCGTTGTCGGGACTGAACTCGAACACGATGGGCATGCGGTCGGCCACCGTCGAGTTCGTATGTGTCGCGAGGTCGTGTACGAAGAGCCGGTCTGCGGGAGTGCTGGCCGGATCGAGCGGGATGTCGTCGACGGTACGACCCACGACCCACGCCACACGGCGGCCGTCGGGCGACACGATGAAGCGCACGAAACCGTTGAACGTGCCGATGGTGTGGGTGATCGAACCGTCGCTGCTCAGGACGACCAACTGGCTGGCGCTGCCGGTGCGCACCGCGGCCACGAATCCGTCGGTGCCCGGGATGCGTGCCGGCGCCGTGAACGACGCGGGTGCGTGCGCATCGAACGAGACAGCCGTTGAACTACTGCCGTGGTACTCGAAGCGCCGGCTGTCGTCGCGCCCGACGTTGGCCAACAACGCGCCGTTGTCCTGCCAATCGAAATACAACGGTCCGCCGCGCGCAAGTATCTCGGATTTGCCGGATGCGACATCGATGACGGTGAGCTCCAAGCCGAGGGGACCCTCGCCGAGGGTGGCGATCGCCGAGGAGTCGGGCCGCCAGTGCAAGTAGAACGCAGGGAAGATCACGTCGAGTTCGACGCGCTCGTCGGGGCTGTCGAGATCGACGACGATCACCTTGGCCAAACCGTCGCTCGATCGGCGGTCGAAGCGCGACCACGCGATCAGGCGACCATCGGCGGACCACACCGGCTGCCGGTTGGCCGCGTCGGCGGGGGCGAGCGTGACCATCGAACCCGTCGTACGGCGATGTACTCGGAGCGCGCCCCGATCGAGAATGACGAGCGCGGTCATGAGACGTACTTCGTCGCGTTGCTGCCCGACCTGAATGGGTCTGTACATGCGTCGACGATCAATTCGAGCGCAGTGGTGTGGTCGACGTCGTAGCCGACCAGGGCATTGGGTGTGGCTGTGCTGAAGCGTCGGTCGTCGATGACGGTCATGCCGCGTGTGTGCGCACCCGTCAACTCGACGTCGACGCGGCGTGGTCGTAGGCCGAACAGCGCCGTATGGGTGATCGCCAACACCGCGCACGGATCGTGCATCGCGAAATTGCCGTCGACCATGACGCCGATGGTGTGCCCGAGGAGGTCGGCGGAGAGCAAGGCGGTCGGCGTCGCGGCGGCCAGCAACTGATCGATCGTGGCGCGACCGGCCATGACCTGGTGCGTCAAGTTGAGCGGAATCACGGTGGGCATCGAGCCTGCATCGAACACGATGGCGGCCGCCTCAGGGTCGGCCCAGATGTTGAATTCGGCGACCGCGGTGACATTGCCGAGGCCATGCGCCGCGCCACCCATGATGGTGAGACTGCGCCACCGTGAGATGAAGGTGGGATCGCGGCCGATGGCCAACGCGATATTGGTCAACGGACCGATCGCAATGAGGTCGATGTCGTCGTGGCTCCGGCTCATGTCCAACAGGTAGCCGACGGCATCGTCGCTCGCCTCGCTACGGCTCAACTCGGGATGCTCGACGGCGCCGAAGCCCGTGACGCCGTGGACGCGGGTGGCACCTTGGACCGGCGAGACCAACGGCCGGTCTGCGCCTCGGTGGACGGGCACGTCGAGTTGCGCGATCTGCGTCACGGCGAGCGCGTTACGAGTCGTGTGGTCGACGGAGACATTGCCGTTGACGGTGGTGATGCCGATGAGGTCGCCGTAGCGGGCCGCAGTGAGGATCGCGATGGTGTCGTCGACGCCGGGATCGCAGTCGAGGATGATCCTCGCCCGGCGATCAGGGCCGGTGGCCGGCCGAGGGCTCACAGCACGCCACGGGCGAGTTCGTGCGCGTGCTCGAGCATGCGGTCGACCCGCGACGCGATGTCGTGGACGTTGCCCGTCGCGGTCATGCCGCCTGTCGCGCCGGCGAGCCTTCGCGCGTATGCGCCTTCGACGATGCACGCCTGCTTCCACCACGAGAACACGCGGTAGTAGGGAAGGTCGGACAGATCGAAGCCCGATCGCGCTTGGTAGCGACGGATGACTTCGTCGCTGCGACAGAAAATCGGCTCGAGCGTCGGTGGCTCGCTGAGCACGAACATCGTGGCACCGGGATCGGTCCAGTAGAGCATCGACCATGCGAAGTCGGCGACGGGATTGCCGATAGTGCACAGCTCCCAATCGAGCACCGCAACGATCTTGTACTCGTCGTTCATCACCGTGTTGTCGAATCGGTAGTCACCGTGCGCGAGTGCAGGGGGGGCCACCTCGCGCGGCTTTGCGCGCGCCATGCGTTCGTGCAACTCGACCATGAGCGGAAGGTCGCGGATGTTGACCCGCTCGACCTGATCGCGCCAGCGTTTGAGCTGGCGACCGACGTAGTCGTCGCGCTTGGCCAAGTCGCCCAGCCCGACCGAGTCGACATCGGTGGTGTGCATGGCGACTTGGACGTCGACGAGTGAATCGGTGGCGACGTCGGCGTCGTGTGCGGACATGGCCGCGCACGAGGCGCGGTCACGGAGGATGTGCCCGTCGACGAAGCTCATCACGTAGAACTGCGAGCCCGTGACCGAGTTGTCGTCGCAGTAGGCGATGCACTCCGGGACCGGCACGGCACTGCCCGCCAACGCCGACATGAGCCGGTATTCGCGATGCATGTCGTGCGCGGTGGGCAACGTGTGCCCGTCGGGGGGTCGGCGCAAGGCCCACTGGTGACCGGCCGCGTCGGTGACGCGAAAGGTCAGGTTGGATCCGCCGGCCGCGATGAGCTTGTAGTCGAACGGTGCAGTCGCGCCCTCGACGTTTGCGCTCAGCCAATGGTCGACTGCGGGTCGGGCGATGCCGCGGGGCTCTGTTCGGGTCGCGTTGTCTGCGGATTCAGCCACGCGGCGAGCATAGGCCGAAGGGCGGAGCCTGGGCCCGAGCGGCCGGAGCGGAATGCAGGTGGCCGGAGCTGCGCGTCGGTGTGCAAGCATGGCGCGCACTCAACAGCAGGGGAAGGGTACCCATGAACGACCGCGTCATGATCGCCACGATCGTCACTCATCCGGGCAAGCGAGACGAACTGGCAAAGGTTTTCGCCGAGATGTTCCCCGTCGCCGCGGGCGAACCGGGCACGATGCTCTACACGCTGATCGAAGGCGACCAGCCCGACACCATGTACTTCTACGAGCACTATCGCGACCAGGCGGCCATGGACTCGCATCTTGGCGGCGAGGTGCTCACCGCGCTGCGGGGCAAGATGGGCGGGCTGATCGCGTCGGGGGACGCGGTTACCGGCACCGTCGTGCAGAAGATCCGCTGAACCGCCGACGCGCCGAGCGGCGATGAACTCCGAACGCGATGCCATCGTCAGCCGGTTGAGCCGTTCGATCGCGGGGCGCGTCGCCATCGTCACGGGCGCCGCGTCGGGGATGGGCCGCGCCACGGCCGCCCTGTTCGCCCGGGAAGGGGCACTGGTCGCCGCCCTCGATCTCAACGAGGCCGGGCTGGCTGCGCTCGTCGCAGAATCGCCGGGCACCATCGTGGCCTTCGGGTGCGACGTGTCGGACGACGCCGCCATCACCGCGACGGTCGACGCGGTGCGCCAGGCGCTCGGACCGATCGACATCTTGGTCAACAACGCGGGCACGACCTCTTCCGCGCCTTACGACGACGCCCAGTTCGCGCAGGCGTGGGACAAGGCCATTGCGATCAACCTCACGGGGCCGATGCGTTTCGTGCGGGCCTGCCTCGACGATCTGCGCCGCAACGGTGACGGTCGCATCGTCAACATTGCGTCGACCGAGGGGTTGGGCGCGACGATCCGCACCGGTCCGTACACCGCGTCCAAGCACGGCGTTGTCGGCCTGACGCGTTCGCTGGCAGTCGAGCTCGGTCGATCGGGCGTGACCGCCAACGCGATCTGTCCCGGTCCGATCCGCACCGGAATGACCGCCCAGATCCCGGAAGACTCGAAGAGCACGTTCGCGAAGCGGCGGGTGCCGGTCGGTCGTTACGGCGAGCCCGAAGAGGTGGCCCACATCATCTTGTCGTTGGTCTTGCCGGCGAGCTCGTATCTGAATGGCACCATCATCCCCGTCGACGGGGGTATGACGGCCAACAACCGCTGACCGTCGCGGAGTTAGGCTTGCCGCAGTGGGTGCGACGGCGATACTCAAGACACTCGATATGGGCACCACGATCGATTGGTACACGCGCGTCGGGTTCGAGCTGCGCGGTCAGTACCCCGACAAAGGTGACCCCACGTGGTGTGAGTTGGCGCGCGACGGTGTGACCTTGCAGTTCCTCGCGGGCGACACGCCGTGGCCCGAGGCCCCGTGTTTCACGGGTACGATCTACATCTACCCGCGCAGCGTGACCGAAGTGCACCAATTCATCCGTCACCACACGCAAGTCGCGTGGGGTCCCGAGGTCCGCGAGTGGGGCATGCGCGAACTCGGGCTGCGCGACCCGAACGGCTACTTCATCACGTTCGCGGAGTCGGTCACTCGTTAGGGTCGCGACCGCGTCAACGCGAAAAGACAATCGTCTCGATCGTGAGATACGAGCGCGTGTTCGCGAAGTCGATGAATCCGCTGGTGTCGTCGCGCACCGCGTCAGGGCTGCCGGGCGAGGTGTAGAACCGCTCGATCATGTCGTCGACCGAGCGGAACCAGAGTTCGGAGATGCCGTCGATGAGCGGCGCCGGCCGCGTGCCTACCGGCTCGGCGACGAAGTTCTGTACGTACTGCCAGCAGCCGATGTGGTGGAGCTTCGCGACGTTGACGTGGTTGCGGTAGCGGGCGACGAACTCGTCGACGCTGATGTCGGGTCGGCGTGCGACCAATGACATCTGCTTGACGCCCGGAGTCGCCACACCGTCGGGCCAATCGCGGTCATAGGTCCAGGCGTCGTTCTCGTCGACCCACCAGCCGGTGCTGTCGGACGCAATCGTCAAGAGGTCATCGGTGAGTGCTTGTTCGGAATGCGGATAGCGCCATGTGCGTGCGGCCGGGTGCGCCGAGTCGAACCAGGTGTGGACGAGGCCATGCCATTCGATCGGCCGCACGCGCAGGCCGATCGCCTCGAAGAGTTGCTGATCGGTCTGCACGATGTTTACTGCGACCTTGACGACGCCGTCGTGGTGCTCGCCGGCGAGTGCACCGTGCGCGAGCAACTTCTGCGTGAACGAGAATTCGTCGACGTCGTCGCGTCGGCGCACCAGCGTGATCTGTTTGCTCGTCGTCATCGTCAAGCCCCCTGGGCCCGAACGGCCCCTAGATCGGAAGGCTGTGCGTCGGCGCGGCCTTCGTGGGTATAGGTGCCGCCGGCGGTGGCGGCGTTGTCGACGGTGAGGAGCGTGCCGTTGACGAACGACGCCCGATCGCTGCACAACCACACTGCTGCTTGCGCCTGTTCGAGCGGATCGCTGATGCGTTGGCCAGGCTGGCTGCGCGCGATTTGCTCGAGCGCGGCCGCCGACGACCCGGCGTTGTCGAGCATCATGCGCGACAACGTGGCGCCGGGGCAGATGGCGTTGACCCTGATGTTGTCGAGTACGTACTCGAGCGCCGCCGTTTTGGTGAGCCCCGCGATGCCGTGTTTGGCCGCGGTGTACGCCGGCAATGCGGCGCTGGCGACGAGCGACGACACCGACGCCGTGTTGACGATGGCGCCGCCACCCTGTGCCAGCATCTGTCGCAACTCGCGCCGCATGCACAGCCACGTACCGGTGAGCATCACGCCGATGACGAAGTTCCAGTTCTC
>JBDSMH010000143.1:0-43835 GCA_039915945.1 Acidimicrobiales bacterium
CGATCGGCGGCTGGTTGGCGAAGAACTCGGCCGCCTCTTCGCACGACAGGTCGAGCACCTCGGAGATGTTCTTGCCCTTGAAGGTGATGTCGAGGGTGTCCCGGTTGTACCGCTTGCCCTTGCACACTTCGCACGGCACGTAGACGTCGGGCAGGAAGTGCATCTCGATCTTGATCGTGCCGTCGCCCTGACAGGCTTCGCAGCGACCGCCCTTGACGTTGAACGAGAACCGACCGGGCAGATAGCCACGCACCTTGGCTTCGGTGGTCTCGGCGAAGAGCCGGCGAATGTTGTCGAACACGCCCGTGTACGTCGCAGGGTTGGAGCGCGGTGTGCGTCCGATCGGTGATTGATCGATGTCGATCACCTTGTCGAGCAACTCGATGCCCTCGATCTTCTTGTGCAGACCCGGCACGACCTTGGACTTGTAGATTTTTTGCATCAGCGCGTGAAAGAGGATGTCGTTGACCAACGTCGACTTGCCCGAGCCCGACACACCCGTGACGGCGACGAAGCACCCCAGCGGGAAGCGCACGTCGAGATCGCGGAGGTTGTTGGCCCGCGCGCCGGTGACACCGATCCAGTCGGCGCCGGGAGTGCGCCGCTTTTGCGGCACCGGGATGCTGCGCCGGCCCGAAAGATATTGGCCGGTGATCGACAGCTTGTTCTTGAGAAGGCCCGCCACCGCACCGGAGTAGATGACCTCGCCGCCGTGCTCGCCTGCGCCGGGGCCGATGTCGACGACGTGGTCTGCGACGCGAATCGTCTCTTCGTCGTGCTCGACCACCAACACCGTGTTGCCGAGATCGCGCAGGCGCACCAGCGTGTCGATCAGTCGCTGATTGTCGCGCTGATGCAAACCGATCGACGGCTCGTCGAGCACGTAGAGCACGCCGACGAGACCGCTGCCGATCTGTGAGGCCAAACGAATGCGCTGCGCCTCACCACCGGCGAGCGTGCCCGCGTTGCGCGACAACGACAGATAGTCGAGACCGACATCGAGCAGAAAACCCAAGCGGGCATTGATCTCTTTGAGCACCTGCTCGGCGATGATGCGATCGCGCTTGTTGAGGTCCATGGCTTGGAGGACCTTGGCGGCCTCGCCGATCGACATGGAACAGATGTCGGAGATGTTGTAGTTGCCGATGATGACGGCACGTGAGAGCGGATTGAGGCGCGCGCCGCCGCAGTCGGGGCACGGCACCTCGCGCATGTAGCCCTCGATCTGCTCGCGGGCCGAGTCACTCTCGGATTCGGAGTGGCGCCGCTTGAGATACGGGATGATGCCTTCGTAGTTGGCGTTGTAGGTGCGCACTCGCCCATAGCGATTGCGGAACTTGACCTCGACCTTGTTCTTGAGGCCACTCTGGAGGAACACCTTGCGGGCCGACGCCGGCAGCTTGGACCAAGGCGTGCTGTTTTCGACGCCGAGTTGCTCGCACACCGCGTCGAGCAACCGATGGAAGTACTGGCTGTGCCCGCTCGCCCACGGAGCGATCGCGCCTTCGGCGATGGTGAGATCGCCATTGGGCACCACGAGCTCGGGGTCGACCTCGTAGACCGTGCCGAGACCATCGCAGTGGTCGCACGCGCCGTAGGGCGAGTTGAACGAGAAGTTGCGCGGCGCGAGCTCTTCGAACGACTTGCCGTCGCTCGGCCGGGCCAAGTGCTGCGAGAACACGATGTTGTCGGTCGCCTCGCCCTCTTTGGTGACGATCTCGATCTCGGCCACGCCCTCGGCCAACGACAGCGCGGTCTCCATCGACTCGGTCAGGCGGCGCTCGATGTCGCGCCGCAACACGAGCCGATCGACCACGACCTTGATCGTGTGCATCTCGTAACGAGCGAGATCGAGGCCCGCCCCACCACCACCGCGGCGGGTGTCAGCCAGTTCGCTGAGATCGTGCGTGACCCCGTCGACCTGTGCCCGCTGAAAACCCTTGGACGCGAGATCGGCCAGCAACGTGTCGTAGGTGCCCTTGCGGCCGCGCACGATCGGCGCCAACACCTGAAAGCGGGTACCGTCGGGCAACTCCATGATGCGGTCGACGATCTGCTGCGGTGTCTGACGGATGAGACGCTCACCGGTCTCGGGATCGTGCGGGATGCCGATGCGGGCGAACAGCAGGCGCAAGTAGTCGTAGACCTCGGTGATGGTGCCCACGGTCGAACGAGGGTTGCGCGATGCCGACTTTTGATCGATCGAGATCGCCGGCGACAGGCCTTCGATGAAGTCGACGTCGGGTTTGTCCATCTGCCCGAGGAACTGGCGGGCATAGGCCGAGAGCGACTCGACGTAGCGCCGCTGCCCCTCGGCGTAGATCGTGTCGAAGGCCAGCGACGACTTGCCCGAGCCCGAAAGACCGGTGAGTACGATGAGTTTGTCGCGCGGAAGCGAGACGTCGACGTTCTTGAGATTGTGTTCGCGGGCACCTTGGACGACGAGCTTGGAGGTCACGAAGGGCAGCCTATCCCGGGTAGGCAAACCATCGAACGCATGTTTGCACTTCTCTGACAAATCCCCGCTGTGAGGGCCGCTCGGTACCCGGGTGGCTCAAGCCGGACGGCCTGATGCCGACGTACTACCCATGACGTCGCTGGCGACCAAACCCGCCACTCCTCCCGCGACCGCGCCCTCCGAACCGTCGCCCTCCGAGGTCGCCCTCGCGCTCCTCGTCGCCACCATCGTCCTCGTACCGATCGCCGCCGGAACGGTCGCATGGTCGGCTCCGGGCGGCGACGCCGACTTCACCCGGCGCGTCACCCTCCAGCTGTTCGATCTCGCACTCGTCGTGATGGGCTTGGCCCGCATCAACGCCCTGCTCTCCGAGGGCCGCCGCGGCACCGCGGCAACTGCACTCGCAGCCACCGGACGTCGTGCCATCAGCTCCGCGCTCGCGCTGTCGATCACCGTGCTTGGTACGGCCGGCGTGATTGCGTTCGCCGCGCACCCATCGCCGCGCGGGGCGGAACTGGCGGCTCGCATCGGCGTGGGTGCATTGGCCGCGCAGGCAGTGATCGCCGCGCCGACGCAGTGGCTCGTACGAGTGCAAGCAACCGTCGCGTTCGTGGCGTCGGCCGACGCGCTCCTCGCGATCGCGCAGTCGGCGCACGGCGCCCCCCTCGGCCTGCGCTGGCTGGAGTTCGACGGACCGCTCTATCCGTTCGGTTCGTCGC
Source organism: Acidimicrobiales bacterium (assembly GCA_039915945.1). Classification (GTDB taxonomy): domain Bacteria; phylum Actinomycetota; class Acidimicrobiia; order Acidimicrobiales; family WLNW01; genus DATLFA01. The sequence continues at coordinate 3,178 of JBDSMH010000143.1, forward strand.
ACGCGGGCCGCGGCGGACTCACACATCCGTATCACCTCGCGGTGCTCCTCGAGGTGGGCATCGTCGCGGCCCTCCTCGCGCTCCGCCACGCGCCACGGCGCCTGCCATGGTTGATCGCGCTCGCCGTGTGCAGTGCCGGTCTGGGCGTCACCTACTCGCGCGCGGCGGCGATCGGCGTCGCCGCGGCTGTCGTCGCATTGTTGTGGCCGCGGCGCAACCGACGCGACGACCCTTGGGCGCGCGTCTACGTCGTTGCTGCATGCGTGATGCTCGCCGGCGTTGCCGCCACGGGTCTCACGATGGGCAACGGCTGGTACGGCCGGGCGAGCTCGTCGACCAGCCTGCAATCGGCCGACAGCGGACGGCTCGATCGGGCGCGCGAAGGTCTCGATCTCATCGGCGACAACCCGATCGTCGGCGTGGGGCCAGGGCGCTACACGATCGTGCGGGCCGAGAACGGGGACGCTGCGCCACTACCGCCGCACAACGTGGTGCTGCACGCCGCCGCCGAAGCGGGCGTGCTCGCGGGCGCCGCAGTTGCCGCGATCGGAATGCTGCTCGCAAGCCGCTACTTGCGCGCACCGCGCGAAGTCGCGGCGGCTTTCGTGCTCGTCGTCCCCTACTTCGCGTTCGACGCGTATCCCTACGTATTCCCCGTGGGCCTCTTTCTGACCGCGCTCTGGTTCGGGTTGCTCGAACGGGCGAGGCGCGGATGACAGTCACCGCTGTCGACATCGAGACGCCGACCGAGCGCGCGTCATCGTTGCCCTGGGAGGCGATCGTCCGCTTTGCCGCGCTGGCAACGCTGTGCATGTCGGCCTACGTCTTGTTGCACGTCGCGCAAAGCAGCGCCAACCCACTCGACTTCATCCAACCCGGCGTGAATGGTCCGTCGGCCGACATTATCCACGCCGATTTCCCCGAAGACGACCTTCCCGCGGGCCTCGGTCTCGACGGTCAGCAGTACTACGCGATCGCGCGCGATCCCATGCACGTGAACGACAACGCCGCCCATCTCGATCGCCCGCGGTACCGAATGCAACGTCCGATGTTCCCGATGCTCGCCTGGGCATTGCATCCGACCGGCGGTGGCACCGGTCTGATCATCGCCTTCGTGATCGTCGGTATCGCCGCCCTGTTCGTCGGATGCCTCGCCACGGGCGCATTGAGCACCGCGCTCGGTGGGCCGGCGTGGGCGGCCATGTTCTTCGCCGCGACACCCGGTGCGTTCTGGTCGTTGCGCGTCACCGTCGCCGACGCGCTCGCGCTCGCGCTCGCGCTGAGCGCCGTCGCCTTTGCCGCGCGCTCACACCATCGCCGCGCGCTGTTGTGCGCGCTCGTCGCCGTGCTCACCAAGGAAGTCGCGCTGCTCATCCTCATCGGCTGGTATCTCAGCAACCGGTCGAGGCGCAACGCATTCATGGCCGGCGCCGCGGCCGCGGCGATCGTCGGATGGGCGGCTGTTTTGCGCATCGTATTGCCGCCCGACGCGGAGGGCGTCAACGAATTCGGCTTCCCTTTCGTGGGTCTCGTCCGCGCCGCGTCGCGCCACTGGTTCGACCACCAGGAACTGTGGGGTGGCGCGACCGCGGTCACCGCGCTAGCGCTCGCGGCGCTCGTACTCGCCTGGCACCAATTGCGCCACCCGCTATCGGGCATCGTCGCCGTGCTCGTCGGGTTCGCCGCCATCATGAACAGTGACGTCATCGGCCTGAACTTCGGCGCCACCCGCTCGATGATGGGCCTGTTGATCGTCGCCGCGCTCGCCGTCGTCACGCCCCACGCGTCGCGGACGATCAGTTCGTGACGACGGTCGTCGGGCCGCGCCACGGGCCCAGTCTGACCACCACCGCGCGACTCGCCGCGCTGCGGACGTGGCCCGACTTTCGACCGCGCCTGCACCACCTGGTGCTGTTGCTCCTCGCCGCACAGTTCGTCACCATCGGGCTGATCGAAGCCAGCCGCGACAGCGCCACGGTCGACGAAGCCGTCGATGTCGCCTCGGGCATCACCATCGTCGCCCGGCACGACTTCCGCATGAATCCCGAGCACGGACCGCTGCCCAAGGTGCTCAGCGCGCTACCGGCGATGCTGGCGCATCCCGTCATCCCGAATGACGAGACGTACCGCGACGGCGCGTGGTTCGACTACACCGATCGATTCATCGCGGAGAACCGCGCCGCCGGCCGGCTCGACAACGTGCTCTTCCTCGCCCGCACCGTTGCCATCGCCGAAGGGCTGGTGGCAGCGTTCCTGCTCTACCTGTTCGGTCGCCGTCTCGCCGGGCCGTGGGGCGGCACCATCTCGGCAACCCTCTGGCTCACGACGCCGGTCTTCATCGGCTTCTCTCATTTCGCCATGATCGACATCGCGTTCACCGTGGCGTTGCTTGCGGTGTCCTATCGCCTGCTGCGCCTCTTCGACGACCCGAACCCGGTCACGGCTGCACTGTGCGGAGTCGCGTGCGCGGCCGCGTTGTTGACGCGCCACAACGCCCTGCCCATCGTGGGTGTGGTCGTGGTCGCGGCCCTGGTCGTGAGCCTGCGCAACAGTTGGCGCGCCGCGCTGCGCAACGCGGCAATCGTCGGTCTCGTCGTGCTCGGGCTCGTGTGGGCCTTCTACCGCGGCATCGATCCGACGCCGCCCTCGGGCGAAATCGGAACGCGCTTCGACGCGGTCATCGCAACCGCGCAACACGACTCGGTCGTCGCCCGCGCCGCGCTCGCCGTACCGCTGCCACAAGAGTTCCGCGCCGGGCTCGCGTACTTGTTCGTGACCTCCGACGATCGGCCGGCGTACGCGTTCGGCCACGCGTGGGACGGCTCGCGCGTTTGGTTCTTCCCCGCTGCCGCGCTGGCGAAGCTCTCGTTCGTCACGATTGCGATTTGCATCGCCGGTGCATTCGGCATGCGCCGAGCGCCCCGCGCGACACGCCGTCTGCCGCTGCTTGCGTTGTGGCTGCCGGCGGGCGCGCTGGGTCTCATCCTGCTCGGTCAACCCTTGAATCTCGGTTTGCGCTACGCGTTCCCGATCATCGCGGCCCTCTTCGTCTGTGCCGCACCGGCCGTGCTGCTGGGCCGGGTTGCCGTGCGGCGCGTAGTGGGCGGCGCGGCGCTGGGTCTGCAAGTGCTCTTCGTCTGGATGGCCGCACCGCATTCGTTGGCGTGGACTCCCCCACCGTTCACGCCGGCGTACCGCTTCGTCACCGATTCAAACGTCGACTACGGACAAGACGTCGAGGCGTTCATCCGTTGGGCCGAACATCACCAGACCGCCGCCGCGATCGTGCGCGCCCGCGGCTTCACGTTGCCGCCTTCGGTGCAGCCCCTCATCGGCACCGCGCCGGAAGCGCTCGATGGATGGGTGGCCGTGAGCGTCACCAACCTCACCGCGCTTCATCGCGACGAGCTCTCGTGGCTGCGCGCGTACTGTCCCGTCGACTCGATCGGCGGCAGCATCCTGCTCTACTACTTCGACTCGCCGCCCGATGGTGCCGCCGGCCCCACGGCACCGGCGCGGCCATGCCCCGCCGCGGTCGCGAGTCACCGGGTGTAACGACACCGGTCCGCGTCTGCAACGCTGAGCCCGGTGACCACTGCGTATCTCGCCGCCGACGGCTACGAGCAACAACTTGCGGAGGAGTTGGCCCTGGCCGAGGTAGCGGTCACTGCGCGCCACGGCCGGTTGTTCGTCGCGGACGAGTGCATCGACGCCGCGTGGGCGATCAACACGTGGTTCGATGCCGAGCACATTGCGATCTCCTCGATCGGCGCCGCGGCCAACGCGCTGCGCGAGCGCCAGCGCAACTGGGCGCTCTACGCACCCGATCACCGCGGCCGCGCCGAATTGATCGCGGCGCGGCTACCGCACGTGTCCGCCAAGCCTCTGGTACTCGGGGCCGGTGCACCGTCGGCGCCGCTCGGTTCGTGGACGCTGCTCGCACCCGACGTGTTACTCGCGTCGACGCCGTGCTCGAGCCCGTTCCCCAACGGCGAACCGCGCTTCGTCGAAGATCGCGACGGGCCGCCCAGTCGGGCCTACCTGAAGTTGTGGGAAGCCTTGGTGCGACTCGACCGCTGGCCGAAGGCCGGCGATGTCTGCCTCGATCTCGGCGCCAGCCCCGGCGGGTGGACATGGCTGCTGGCGCAATCCGGCGCGCGCGTCATCGCCGTCGACAAGGCGCCGCTCGATCCGCGTGTCTCGAGGCTCGCCAATGTCGAGTGGCGCAATGACAGCGCGTTCGCCCTCGAACCATCGTCGTTCGATCAACTCGACTGGCTGTGCAGCGACGTCATCGGCTATCCGTCACGGTTGCTCGCACTCGCCGAGCGCTGGCAACAATCCGGGCGCGTGCGCAACATGGTCGTCACGGTGAAGTTCCAGGGCGAAACCGATCACGATCTCGCGCGCTCGTTTGCCGCATTGCCCGGCGGACGCCTCTTTCATCTCCACCACAATCGCCACGAGCTCACATTCGCTATCGTCGACACCGCTACGACGGATGGCAAATGAACACGGGGGAGCTCAATGTCAGAGGCCGCTCACATCCAAGTGATAGACGTGGATACGCATGTGACCGAGCCTCGCGACCTCTGGTCCAGCCGCCTGCCGAACAAATACCTGGAGCGTGCGCCGCGCGTCGAAGTCGACGTTGAGTCGGGTCTCAAGCGGTGGATCGTCGGCGACTTCGCATTGAGCCCGGAGGCGCAAAGCTGTCATGCCGGGTGGCGCGAATTCCATCCATCGTTTCCTCCGACCCTCGAAGAGGCTGACCCGGCAGGGTGGGACGCGCACGCGCGTCTGAAGCGTATGGATGAGCACGGGATCTTCGCTCAGATGCTCTACCCCAACTTGTTGGGGTTTCAGTTCTACGCGTTCATGGACATGGGCGACATCGACCTGAGCCTCGCCTGCGTGCGCGCGTACAACGACTTCCAGACCGATTTCTGTAGCGCTGATCCGCGTCGACTCATCCCGATTGCCAACCTGCCCATCTGGGATGTGCCCGCGAGCGTTCGCGAACTCGAACGCTGCGCCGCCGCCGGGCATCGCGGTATCAACTTCGGCGTCGAGATGGAGCGTCTCGGCTTCCCACCGCTCAAATCCGGGCATTGGGATCCGTTGCTGGCCGCTGCTCAGGACCTGAACCTGCCGGTGACATTCCACATCGGCTTTCAGGTCGGCACCAAGAAAACCAGTCTCGAACGCCGCGCACTGGCAATGGCCGATCCGGTCGAGGGCGCAAAGCACACGGCGCTTCTGTTCGCCGGAAACATGAACGGCATCGCCGAGGTGATCATGGGCGGAATCTGTGCTCGGTTCCCTCGGTTGAAGTTCGTGTCGGTCGAGAGCGGCTACGGCTATGTCCCATTCCTTCTGGAGGCGCTCGATTGGCAGTTTCGCAACAGTGCGGCCCGTTCGATTCGCAGTGACTGGCTGCTACCGAGCGAGTTCTTCCGCCGGCAGATGTATGCCACCTTTTGGTTCGAGCAAGGCATTCATCGTCAGATCGATCTGTATCCCGACAACGTCATGTTCGAATCGGACTTCCCCCATCCGACCAGCTTGTCGCCCGGACCAGGGTCGATCGCTCAGTCGGCGAAGGACACAATCATCGCGAATCTGGCTGCGCTGGACGACGCGACGCTGCGCAAGGTCTTACATGAGACAGCGGCGTCGGTGTACGGCTTGTAGGCGAACGAGCTAGCGCATCCACGACGCACAACGCTCGGCGAGCATCATCGTGGTGGTGTTCGTAGGCACCGTTGGCAACGCGGGCATGATCGACGCGTCGACCACCCAGAGATTTTCGAAGCCGTGCACGCGCCCCGTCTGGCCGACGACCGACGTGTCGGCGTGTGGCCCCATGCGGCAAGTACCCGTGGCGTGCGCGTACGAGGTCGGCGTGGCGCGCACAGCGTCCTCGAGGACCGCGTCGTCCTGCAGCGCGGGACCGGGGAAGAGCTCTTGGCCGACGAACGGCGCCAACGCATCGGTCGCGATCAGGGCGCGCACCGCGCGAACCCCGGCGACCATGCTCTCGACATCGGAGGGCTCGGCGAAGAAGTTCAACCGGATGCGCGGCGCGGCCGCCGGATCGCGCGAAGTGATGCACATTTCGCCAACCGACTGCGGTCGCACCATGCCGATGCCGAAGAACAACTGATCCGGCATGACGGTGAACAAGGCGATCTCGATATCGATGTTCTCCTGTACCGATGCACCCTGCGTCGCGATGGTGAGCATCGTCTGCACGGGCGGGTCGAGCGCACCGACGGCATCGGTGCGCGCCTCGACCGCGACGACGATCATCGGATGGTCGCGAAGGTTCTTGCCGACCGCAGGTAGGTCGGCCACCGGCGTGATGCCCAGTGCCGTGAGTTCGGCTGCGGGTCCGACGCCAGACCGCATCAGGATCGCCGGGCTGCCATATGCGCCGGCAGCGAGCACGACCTCGTCCGCTTCGATGAGCTCACCATCGGCGAGCAGCACACCGCGTGCCCGATCATCGGTGATCTCGACGCGATCGACGAGCACGTCGGATCGCACCGTGAGGTTCGCCCGGTGGCGCACCGGGTTGATGTAGGTGTGCGCCGCGCTCTGACGGACGCCGTCGAGTTGGTTCAGCGGAATGGGGCCGGCGCCGATCGCGCCGGGTGCGTTGTGATCCTCGACGCCCGCAATGCCACACGCCGCGCAGGCATCGAGGAACGCTTGCTGCACGGGCCGCAACTGCTCGCCCTGGAATCGACGGATCGGCAGCGGGCCGTCGTGGCCGTGCCACTCTCCCGGCGCCGGGTCGTTCTCGAGCACCCGGAAGAACGGCAAGACATCGGACCAGGACCATTCGTCGTTGCCCGCGGCAACCCACCGATCGAAGTCGCTCGGCGTCGACCGCATGGCCGAGGTGCCGTTGACCGCCGACGACCCGCCGACCACCTTGCCCCGCAGTACGGGGATCACCGCCGACGCGCTGCCGAGATTGACGGCGTCGGCGCGGGCGGTGACACCGTCGGAGATGTAGCCCCAGTCGTGATCGGTACCGGCAAAGACGAACGCGCTGCGGATGTCATCGGGCGCCGCGTGCACATCCGGATAGTCAGGCCCCGCCTCGAGCAGCACCACCGACGTGTCGGCGTCCTCGGACAGACGAGCCGCGACCACGCACCCCGCCGAACCCGCGCCAACCACCACAACTCGTCGCATCACGGCCCCCTCACGCCCGCGGCGATTCTACGTGCCGCCTGCGGGACGGGTTGCGGGCACTGCGCGGTGCCGGCCTCGACTGTGCGACGACGTCCGCTTACTACCGCTTGCGCATCACTTGCTCTTATTTGTTAAGAGATTATAATTTCGTGCCCGAGTTCGCTGTTACCAACGCGCAAGGGTGACAGGCCGAATGACACCGGGGCCACCTGACCTTGGGCAATTGATCGAGGTTCAAACACGCATGCCCAAGCATTCGAAGGCCGCATACCCGGTATCCGCCGACCGTGGTGCCGAACAAATCTCCCAGTACAAGCAGCCCCGCTTGGCCGAAATGATCGCCCGCGATCTACGGACCCGGATCCTCAACGGCACGATCGCCGACGGTGAGATGCTCCCCCGCCAGGACGAGCTGCTCGAGGCGTTCGGGGTGAGCATGCCGTCCCTTCGCGGCGCGCTCCAGATACTCGAGACCGAGGGACTGATCACCGTGCTGCGAGGCAGCGTCGGCGGCGCAATGGTCCACATTCCCAAGGCGCGTTCGGTCGCCTACAACGTCGGACTCGTCTTGCAAGCGGGCCACACCAAACTCGAGGACGTCGCCGTCGCACTCGCGCACCTCGAGTCACTCTGCGTGACCTTTTGCACGATGCGGCGCGACCGCAACACCACGGTAGTTCCGGCTCTCTGGGAGATTGTGCGCAAGACGCGAGAGGCAATCGACGATCTCGACGCAGTTACCAAGATGGCCCGTCGCTTCCACGAAGAGCTCGTCGCACAGTGCGGCAACGACACGCTCATCCTTCTCGTCGGCGCACTCGAGGCGGTCTGGAGCGCCCACGAATACGAGATCGTCAGCGAGATGGCGCTCGAGGGCACGATTCCGACCGTGACCGAGCGGCAGAGGTTTCTCGACGCACATGAGGAGATCGTCGCGGCGATCGCCGACGGAGACCCCGTACGCGCGGCTGCGGTAGCCGCCGAGCATCTACACGACGCCGAACGTCCACTGATCGCACGCGGAGACGCATCGGTCAACGCGTCGCTGCTCCAGTCGCCGCGCTCTCCGGCCGTCGAGAGCCGATCCCGTAGGCCCGCACGATCAAAGCCATCCGCGCAACAGAAGGCGTAGGTGCAGAGCAGCTACGTCACCCCAACGGTGAGAACGAACGATCGGCCAGCGCTCCCATTGCCGGTCGAGCCCTCTCCACGTCGCGGTGCGCCGCGTCGTAGAGCGACTGCACTTCCTTCGAGCCCGCGCCGCCCATCGCCTCGGCGAGCGCTTGGCACGCGCTCTTGAGGTAGAGCAATCGCCACGCCTGCCAGATAGCGAATTCAGGCGCATCCGACGGCTCGCTCGTGAAACTCAAGATGGCGAACAACGAGCGCACACATTTCGACACGCGGTGATAACGCACCCGGTCGAGATCAACGGCAGTGCCGCTGACTTGGCCGTAACGCGCGAACAATGTGGGCAGATGCGCGAACGGCGTCACCATGTCGCGCACACAAATCGCCGCCAGATCTTCCATCGGGTCACCGAAATGCGAGATCTCCCAGTCGACGAGATGCGTGACCCGATCGCCCTCGAACATGAAGTTGCCCGGGCCGGTGTCGCCCTGCAGGAAACACGGGCGAATGGTGGCGTGGGGAACATTCGCGTAGAGCCACTCGCGGCTGAGCGTGACGATGGGATGGGGCGCGTGTCCCGCGTCGTCGAAGAGTTGTTCGCCGATACGCAACTCGGTGAGCGCCATTTCGTCGGCGGTACGAGCAATGCCCAATTGGTCGAGGCCGAGCGCGTCGGCCTCGAGCGCGTGCAGGTCCGCGATCACTTCGATGAAGTGATCGGCAATGCGGTTCCGGCGCGCGGCATCGGGGATCGCGACGAAGTCGCTGCGACCCTGCGCCCGTTCGAACAGCAGGACCTTCGCCTCGGGTTGGTAGGCCACGAAGCGGGGCGTCGGCACGCCCGCTCGCGTCAATGCGTCGACGACGACTGCCTCGCGCGCGAGGTCGTAGACCGAGCTCAGCGCGGACGCCGAGCCGCGATCGCCGCGCGCGAACAATTCGATGACCGATCCGTCGGGCCGGCGCGCGTCGACGGTCCACATCGGCCGGGTGTGGATGAACCGCTCGGCGCGCACCACGGTGCCGCCCACGACGTCGCCCATCCAAGCGATGACCGCAGGGGCGATGCCCGGGTCGATCACGACTCATACCTCACGGGCTCATGCCTCACGAGCTCATGCCTCACCGGCTCGTGACTCGGCTCAGTCGTAAATGGTGTGTTGTGCGTATTGGGTGTCGAGCGATTGCCGCACCTTGACGATCTGCCCGTCCGCGACATCGACGATGTAGTAGTAGACTGTGTCGTAGTCGCGGCCTTTGCGAGTGCGTCCAGTCGCGTGATATTCGACGACCACCACGCCGGGCTCGGCAATCGTCCTCGTGACCTCGGACGTCACCGTCTCGAAGTCGTCGGCGTGCGTGCCCAGGTAGACGTCGAAGATTGCGTCGCGACCGTCGAAAACACCCGACAGTGGCAGCGTCCCCGGAATGATCCAGATCGCATCGGGATGGACGAGTTCGCGCGCACGGGCCTTGTCGGTGAAACGCGTCGCGAAGAACTCGTCGACGATCTTGCGGTCGTCTTCGACCCCCATCAGTAGCCACCCCTTCATCTTGCCTCGACGGCGCAGACTACATTCATCGCCGTGACGAGACTGCAGGGGAAGGTGGCGCTGATCACGGGCGCCGCCGGTGGGCTCGGTGCGGCGTTGGCGCGTGCGTTCGTCGCCGAGGGCGCACTCGTGATCGTGACCGACGTGCAACTCGATGCCGGCCGCGCGCTTGTCGGTGAACTCGGTTCGTCGGCCCGCTTCGCGCCGCTCGATGTGACCAGTGAGACGGCGTGGGCCACGACCATCGACGACGTCGTACGCGATCACGGGCGCATCGACGTCGTGGTCAACAACGCGGCGGTGCTGTTGGTAGGGCCTGTGCTCGACTACTCGGTCGACGACTTTCGCACGAGCGTGGAGGTCAACCAGATCGGCTGCTTCCTCGGTGTGCAGGCGGGCGCGCGCGCCATGATCGCCGGCGGTCACAGCGGGTCCATCATCAACATCGGTTCGGTCGACGGATTGCGGGGCACGCCCGGCGTCGCCGGCTACGCATCGACCAAGTGGGCCGTCCGCGGCATCACACGCGTGGCCGCCGTCGAGCTCGGCCCTAGCAATGTGCGCGTCAACGCCATCCTGCCCGGGGGCATGAGCACGGCGATGGCCGCACCGGCCATCAATCTCAAGATGCGGCTCAAACCGGCCGAGCAGATCGTCGGCGGCTGGCCCCTCGGTCGCCTCGCGCATCCCGACGAGATCGCGCCGCTGGCGGTGTTCCTCGCGTCGGACGAGTCCGCGTTCTGCACCGGCAGCGAGTTCGTAATCGACGGGGGTGCCACCTCCGGCCCCGACTACCTCGACCGCACCCCCCAGCCCTGAGCGACATCGAGCCCTGACCACGCGTCGATCCCGTTCTCGCAGCACAACGTGGGCTGACAGCCCACGTTGTGCTGCGAGTTCGGGCACGTGCGCACGTTTTTCGGCAATGCTTTGCGCCATGACTGAACTCATCGGATTCCACCACGTCGCCGTCACCGTGAGAGAGCTCGACAAGAGCGCGGCGTGGTACGCCGATGTGCTCGGGTTCGAGGAACTGTTCCGCGAAGAGAGCGACGACCGGCGCGCCTGCGTCATGCGATTCCCCGGCGGCGCCACCGGCGTCGGCTTGGTCGAGCATCGCGGCAACGACGGCACCGCGTTCGACCCGACGCGGCTCGGCCTCGATCACCTCGCGTTCACCGTCGCGACGCAACACGACCTGGAGCAGTGGGCGCAGCGCCTCACCGCGGCCGGTATCGCTCACTCGGGCGCGATCGATGTTCCGCCCGGCGGCATCCTCAACTTCAAAGACCCCGACGGCATCGCGCTCTCGCTGTTCTGGGACCGCTGACGACTAGTCGATCGGTAACAACTCGACGACACGGTCGACTTGATCGACCGCCGGCATCATCGGCACGAGCAACACTTCGTCCGCGCCGACATCGGCGAACGCCCGCAACGCCGCGCTGACCGCGGCGGAGGTCGTCGTCTGGATCGTGGCACCAATGCGCTGCTTGCCCTCGTCGGACAAGTGGGCGTAGTGCGAATTCAAAAACGCTTCTTTTCCCTGCGCCGCTTGTGGGCCGAGCGCGAAGTAGAACGACCCGACACACCTCGGTTGCGCGGCGCGTCCGGCAGCCGCCCAAGCGTCGCGCGCGACGGCGAAGTCCTTGCCCACCTTGGCCGCGTCGGCGCCGTGATCGAAGTTCGTGATGCCATCGGCCCAACGCGCGGCACGCCGGATCGCGGGCGGTGAGAACGATCCGCACAACAACTCGGGACCGCCTGCACGCACCGGAGCCGGGCCGATCGGTGGCACACCCTCCATCGGCGATTCGCCCCGCCAGATCTTCTGCATGTACTCGACTTGCGCTTCGCAGCGAGCGACGCGGCCTTCATACGGCGCTGGCGCGGAGGCGAAGTCGGGATAGTTGGCGTGCGCGAGCGGATCGCTCGTCAAGTCGAAGAGGATCGGTTTGCGGCCGCCGACACCGATGCCCAATGTCAACCGGCCGAGACTCAGCTTGTCGAGCGTGGCCGCCTGCTTCGCCAGCACGCCGGCGTTGTGCAACGGCACCACCAACACGTTGGTCATCAACCGGGCGCGCTCGGTCACCGCGGCAACGGCGCTCAACGCGACGATCGCGTCATAGCTGCCGGTCGTCAACAACTCACCGGTCGACAACGTCGATACACCACCGGCGTCCGCGCGCCGCGCCCATTCGAGCACCAGCGATCGCTCGGTGCCCGCGAGCATCGTCGGCAGGCCGATGCCGACCTTCACCGCCGGCGCTCGCTCACCACGGCGCGCCGCCTACGCGGTTGCTGCGGTCGAACACCGAGCCGATCATGCACGTAACACCACCGAGGTTGTTGAACTGCACTTCAGATGCCTTGGCGGCCTGCGTGAACTTGGCCGGGCCGCCGACCGCGCTGACGAAGCCGTCCATCGCCCGGAACCATTCGAGCGCGACACCGTTGATCTCGGACCCGGGTAGCCCGGCGGCCTCGGCCGCGACGCGTGAGTGATCGAGATCTGCGTGCAACTGTCGATAGCCGGTCAGACTCGGCGTCGTCACTGCGATCTCGGCGTGCTGCTTTGCCCAGAATTTGCAGAACGCTTCGTGCGTCGTATCCGGTGAGCGGCGCATGCAGTAGAAGAGTTGCACGGGCCCGCCACCGTCGATCATGACCATATCGGTGCCGACCACCGCGCTCGACCGATCCCGATCGATCAGCGAGCCGAGGCGCGTTCCGATGCCATCGACGCAACGGGCCAGCCCGTCGAGACCACCCGGCGCGGGGCAGGAGACCTCGAGCACCGCACAGAAGCCGCCGAGCATGACGCCGTTGGCGAGACCGCGCTCGAGGATCTGGTCGTAGGCCGGTGCCGGCGTGGCACCCGACGACGGTACGCACGCGGCGACCCGGTAGGCCGCGTCGTCGACGGTCAGCCTGGCCAACGCCCCCTTCGCTTCGCGAACCAACGCGTCACGCAGCTGGGGCGTGATTACATCATCGGGCGCGGCGAGAAGCAGCAAGACACGATTGCGTCCCATGGCGTTGCGTCAGCCGGCGACGGGCGCGTCGACCGCGCCTTCGAGCGCAGTACCGGCGAAGAACTCGGGATCTGCTCGCTGAAGCAACTCACACACGTTGGTGAAGCTGAACTTCTTGAACTGCTCGGCGGTCAAGATGCCTTTTTCGACCATCTTGTAGGCCTCGGGGATGACCGCCGAGAAGTCGGGCACGTCGAAATGGCTGATGTCGGAGCCGAGCATCGGTTTGTACTCCGCACCGAAGGCGTTGGACGGCGAGTACGCGTACGCGGTCGAACGGTCATCGGCTTCGCAACCGAAATAGAAGTTGGGAACGAACAAGTCGGCCAGGTCGGATTTCTTGGTGATCTGCATCGCTGCGAACTCGTCGTGATCTTCGGGCGGCGTTCCGCGCAGAGTGCACGCGACGAGCAACTCTTCGAGATCGCCCTCGACCCCTTCGGTCAGTTCGGGCGCATACTGGCGCACGAGCGAGGCCAACTCGGCCACGTCGAGCAGCGCGGGGTCGTAGATCTCTTCGACCTGCGCGATGTTGCGCTTTTCCCAGTGCTCGGTGGTGTCGGCCAACAACGTCGGCGCCCAGCCGACGCCACACTCTTGGAACGCGAACACGACGTTGGGGAACCGCCGCGTGACCCCGCCGAGATAGAGCGACTTGCATGTCGGATACGTCATGCCGGCGAACGAACCGATGTGGTTGGCCATCCAACTCGTGATCGACGTGTAGAGCCACGTAGGAGGGGCGCCGATACCTCCGTGCACTGTGACGGCGTAGTTGAGCTCTTCGAACTTGGCCCATACGGGGTCGTAGTCGTGCTCGCTGTCGAGACCGAAGAAGTCCCACCAGTGCGACTGCCCCGGCAACAACCAAGGCGATGCCTGCGGGGCCTTGATCGGACGCAACACACCGTTGGGGATGCCGACGACCTTGAGCCCGATCTGCTTGCAGTGCTCGAGTTCGGCGACCGCTTCTTCGACCGTGTTCATGGGGATGATGCCAGCGACCGTGATGCGATCGTGGAACGGGCCATAGACGCTGGCGAAGAAGTCGTTGAACCCGCGGCACAACCCGATGCGCACTTCGTCGTCCTGGACGCCGGCGGACCCCATGCCGCTCGTCGCATACAGGATCGCGTAGGAGAAGCCGAGATCGCCGAGGCGCTCGTGCAAGAGGCGAGGCGCCATCGACGTCGCGAGGTCGATGGCGTGGCGCGACGGCGAACCCCACCAACCGGCTTGCGGCACGCGGCTCATGCGGCGTTCTTCGAGCGTGGGGCTCGCCATCGCAGCGCGCAACGGCGACATACGCTCGCGATAGCGCTCGAACACGACCGGGCCCATCGCTTCACGGAGGTACGGCAATGCGGCCGGCGTGAATTCGAGGATGTGCCCGTCGGCGTCGATGATGGGATGCCCTACTCGCTCCGCGATGTCAACAGCTCGAACGTTCATGACGTGCCTTTCAGAGGGAAGCGACGGACTTGGATTGCTTCGGTCGGGCAGTCACGCACGACGATGTCGAGTTCTGCGGCCGAGGCCTCGCTGTGGGAAATCGTTACTGCCAGACCTTCGTCGTCGATCTGGAACATTGCCGGCAAGTGGTGGACGCAGTTCTGCGAGCCGATGCAGCGGTCGCGGTCGATGACGACTTCGAGGTCCAACGAATCACCGCGAGTTGGCGCCGGCGTGCACGACGACGTCGAGTCGCTCAGGCCCGTACTCGAGGAAGTGCGGCATCAAGTGGTACTCGTAGCCGGGATCGAGGCGCAGTTCGCCGGGGCCGAAGTGGCGGAAGAACTCTTCGACCGCGACCCTGCCTTCCATGCGCGCCATGTGATTGCCCAGGCACAGATGCGGCCCGGCGCCGAAGGCAAGGTTCTCGGGATCTGAGGCGTTGAGGCGAAATTCGTTGGCGCGATCGAACACGGTCTCGTCGCGATTGGCCGACGCAATGCCGGTGACGAGGCGGTCGCCCGGCTTGATCGAGGTATCGGCGATCTCGGTGTCCTGCGTGGCGGTACGGAAGAGGAACAGCACCGGCGGCTCGAAGCGCAGCGATTCTTCGACCGCGACGGGGATGACCGCCGCGTCGTCGCGCAAGGTGCGATCGAAGTCGTCGGAGGTGATCAACCGGTAGTAGAGGTTGCTGATGAGGTTGGTTGTCGACAGGCCGGCGGACAAGAAGTTGATCGCCAGCGAACGGATGCGTTCGGTCGACAACTTGTCGCCTTCGATGTCGGCTTCGACCATCTGACTGACCAGATCTCCGGTCTTGACGGCGCCCGACCGACGGGCGTCGATCATCTTGTCGAAGTAGGCGGCGAGCTCGGGAGCCGAGCCGGCGATGTCCTTGCCGGCATCGGGGTGTTCGCGATTCTTGACGCCGTACGCGGGCCAGTCGGTGTGCAGCAGTGCGAAGAACTGCGCCGACAGCTCGGCGATGTCCTCGAGAGGAATGCCGAGGACGTGGCCGGTGACGGCGAGCGGTACGCGGGCCGAGACTTCGCCGACGATGTCGCCGCCGCCCTTGGCCTTCAGATCGTCGAGCAACTGCTTGATGTAGGTCTGTGTGAAGGTCTCGGCACTTTTGGCCATGCCGGGGTTGAACGACTTCAACAACAGCTTGCGCAACCGGGGATGCAACGGCGCATCCATCTCGGCGAGGAACAACTCGTCTTCGGGGATCTCGACACCCGCGGCACGGAAGCCACCTTGGCAGCTGAACGTGCGCGAATCGCGGAACACGCGTTGCGTGTCGGCGTAGCGCGACGTGTAGTAGAAGCCCTCGGACGGCTGCGCAACGGGACACTCGCTGCGCATGCGCTGCATCTTGTCCCACATGTTCTGCGTCTGTTGCGGATCGAACAGGTCGAACTCGAAGTCGCGCTTGTCCATCAGACGTTGGCCATCTCGAAGCTGATCGGGGCGTGCGCAACGCCGCGCGTCGGCACCAACTGGTTGCGTTCGAGTGCGGACTCGTCGAGCTCCCAGTCACCGATGGTGTCGAGCATCGCCTGTATCGCGACACGGGTCTCGAGCCGGGCAACGGCGTTGCCGAGGCAGTAGTGGATGCCGTGGCCGAAGGTCCAGTTGGTCTTCACCGGGCGTTCGAGATCGAGCACCTCAGGATTGTCGAACATCGTCTCGTCGTGGTTGGCCGACCCGTAGAGCAGCAGCACTTGGTCGCCGGCTTTCATCGTCACACCGTGCAACTCGACATCGCGTGTCGTCATGCGCGCCAGACCTTGCACGGGCGATATGAATCGCAGCAGCTCTTCCAACGCCGTTGACCACAGCGCAGGATTGTCCTTGAGCTTGCGCCGTTGATCGGGATAGCGGCTCAGCACGATGATCGCGTTGGTGATCATGTTCATCGTCGTGTTCTGCGACGCGTCGTGCAGCAGCGAGCAGAACCCGGAGACTTCTTCGTCGGCGAGGTTTTCACCTTCGAGTTGTGCGTCGAGGATCTGCGAGATGAGGTCTTTGGTGCCGCGATTGCGGCGGTCCTTGACGATGTTGCGCCAGTAGGCATCCATCTCGCCCCACGCCTTGAGCGCGTTCGGACTGGTGAAGTCGGCCGCGCCGAGGGTGTCGAGATTCCATTGGAGGAACTTCTCGCGCTCGGTCTGGGGCAGATCCATCAGCGTGCACATCGTGACGGTGGGGATCAACTGGGCGAAGTCGGTCGATGCGTCGAAGGTGCCGGCGGCGAGCCGTTCTTCGATCAGGCTGAGCGCGTACTTGCGTATCTGCGGTTCGAGATCGGCGATGCGCTTGGGCGTGAGCACGCGCGACAGGATCGAACGCAACTCATCGTGGTGCGGCGGGTCCATGTGGAACATGTTGGGCGGCAACAACGAGACATCGGTATCGACGAGCGTGCCGCCGGCCGAGGAGTAGGTCTTCCAATCGCTCAGCGCGCTGTTGACATCCGCAGCGCGGGAGATCATCCAGTAGTGCGGCCAGACACGGTGGTTCTCGACTTCTTTCTTGTACACCGGGTGCTCGTGGCGCATCGTCGTATACGCCGGATATGGATCTTCGAAGAACTTCGGATCGAACGGATCGAAGGCGAAGTCGGCCATAGATATTCCCCCATTGCAACCAAGTGACTGCGGCCCACGATAATCGCGACCCGCGGTGATTGGCGATGCGGCTCAGGCGTCAGCGAGGCGCTGCACGACGGCCACGGTGATCGGCTCGTCCGCGAAGAACGCGATGTGATCGACACGCACGGTTGCATAGCCGGGACCTGGATCTACGGCGGTCGGTCCGACGGACACGATGGCGATCGTGTCGAGTCCTTCCGCACGAGCGATCTCGAGGGCGCGATCGAGTTGTTCTCGTGTCTCGGCGGTGAGCCAGCGCCGGTCAGGCGTGTAATAGGCGCCGCCCTCACGGAACAGATGCGACCACGTGGACACGACCATCTGCTCGGGCCGGGCCGCGATTTGGGCCGACGCGTCGTCGATCGTATGCGTACGCACGACCATCCAGCTGACACCGAAGGCCGTCATCGCGAGTGCGACCGTGACCGCCCACACCTGCACCCATCGGTGGTGCTGCGAGACCACGGCCACGCCGACCACGGTGAGCACGAATCCGGAGAGCAACTCGTAGCGCCCACCCCACTGCGGCCCCGCTCCCCCGGTGTACTGCACGGCCCACACGAGTGGCAATGGTCCGAGCGCGAGCAGCGCGAGTTCGCGCGACGGGCGGCGATGGCGCAGCGCGGTCAGGCCCACGCCGGCCAACGGCGACGCCACCAACAGACCCGGCACGAAGCCCCAGCCCAGCGTGCACAGCAGCACGAAGATGGCGACCGTGAGCCCGGCCAGTTTGGGCGCCAGCGACTGCCGTCGTGTCGAGGAGGCGCACCAGAGCGTGCCCACCATGGCCCCGACGAACAGCAGTCCGAGCAGCGCCTCGGTGCGAAGGTCGCTCAGGCCGCGGACACCCAACGTCGTGGTGACGGCTTCGCGCAGGCGCAGGGTGACGTTCGTTCCCGAGCCCTGTGCCGTACCGATGGCACGGCTGGCTCGCAGCGCGCGCCCCAGCACCATCCGTTCGAGGACGCTGTTGCCGGCGAGCGGTAGTGCGACGCCCACGAGCGCGGTCGCGCCCAGCACGAGCGGCGGCCACCATTTGCGCTGCGATCGCCACAACAGCGCGGCGAGGAACGCGACACACCACGCGCCGTAGAGCAACGCTTCGGTACGCATCGTGGCGGCGACGCCGAACAAGAGGCCGACGGCGAAGCCCCACTGCGGGCGCAGTCGAGCCCGGCGCACGTCGTAGGCAACCACGACCGCCCAGGCCATCGCCCCCAGCCCGAGCGCGTGCTCCCAGAGGTCGAGGGCGTAGATCAACACCGGTGACGCGGCGCCGACCACGGCGAAGGCCAGCCAGCCCGACGCACCGAGGCGGCGGGCCAGCGCGCGCGCCGCGAAGGCCGCCGCGATCGCGCCCAGCATCGGCACGAGCAACGCGGCCCGGTAGCCGAACTGCGAATACAACGGGCGTACCAACAACGGCATCGGCAAGGTCGTCAGATTGACGTAACGGTCGCCGACGGGGCTCGTGTAATAGAGCGGGTGCAATACCGCGTCGGGGTCGTAGGCGGCGGCCCAGTAGCCGACGTCGGGGTCGGCGGTACCGCGCTCCCGCATGACCTCGAGCGTCGCCACCTTGCCGCCCGTGTCGGTGCCCAGGAACCCGCGGGGCGGGTTGAGCAACGACAGCGCGATGTACAACGCCAGCAGTGCTGCGCCCGCCACGAATGCGGGCGGCACGCGGGGAGCGCCGAACGCGGCAAAGCGGTGGCCGGCCGGCACCGAACCGGACTGGCTGCGGCGCGTCGGCGTGGTCAGCACGCAATGTCTATCGGCCACCGGACGGTCGGCCTGAGGACCGGCCGGGCCTGGTTGTACGGGGGCCTACACGCTTTGTGCGGGCTTATGCGTTGCGGACGTCGCGGAGCTCGCGTTTGAGGTCGTTGATCTCGTCGCGCAACCGAGCCGCGTATTCGAAGCGCAGGTCGGTGGCCGCAGTGTGCATCTCTTCTTCGAGCGTGCGAATGAGCCGCTCGAGCTCGTCGTGGGGCAGCTCTCGCAACTCGAGATCCCCGCTCGCCGAACGGCGGGCATTGTCGCGCCACCGCTTGCGCCGATCACTGCCCGGCACCGGCGCGCCCTCGTCGGGACGGATCAACGACAAGATGTCGGTGACGGCCTTGCGAATGGTCTGCGGATTGATGCCGTGCTCTTCGTTGTAGGCGATCTGCACCTGACGGCGCCGCTGGGTCTCGTTGATGGCCCGCCGCATCGAATCGGTGACGGTGTCCGCGTACATCACGACTTTGCCGTTGACGTTGCGGGCGGCCCGGCCCATCGTCTGGATCAGCGACGTGCCACTGCGCAGGAACCCCTCTTTGTCGGCGTCGAGGATGGCCACGAGTGACACTTCGGGAAGGTCGAGACCTTCACGCAGCAAGTTGATGCCGACCAGCACATCGAACTCGCCGAGGCGGAGATCGCGCAGGATCTCGATGCGTTGGATGGTGTCGACATTGGAGTGGAGATAGCGCACCCGCAACCCCATCTCGAGCAGGTAGTCGGTGAGGTCTTCGGCCATCTTCTTGGTGAGCGTGGTGACGAGCACCCGCTCGTTTTGGGCGACGGTGTGGTTGATACCCTCGATGAGATCGTCGATCTGGCCCTTGGTCGGCCGGATCGTGACCTCGGGATCGATGAGCCCGGTCGGTCGCACGATCTGCTCGACCACCCGCGACGACACCTGGAGCTCGTACGGGCTCGGGGTGGCGCTCAAGAACACCACCTGGCCGACGCGGTCGACGAACTCTTCGAAGCGCAGCGGTCGGTTGTCGGCGGCCGACGGCAACCGGAACCCGTGATCGACCAACGTCTCTTTGCGCGACCGGTCACCTTCGTATTGCCCGTGCAACTGGGGCACGGCGACGTGGGACTCGTCGATGACGACCAGGAAATCATCGGGGAAATAGTCGATCAACGTGTAGGGCGCCTCGCCCCGCGCGCGACCGTCGATGGGACCCGAGTAATTTTCGATGCCATTGCAGTAGCCGACCTCTTGGATCATCTCGAGGTCGTATTGCGTGCGCATGCGCAGCCGCTGGGCCTCGAGCAACTTGCCCTGCGACTCGAACCAGGCAAGGCGCTCTTGCAACTCGGCCTCGATGCGCACGACCGCGTTGCGCAGCCGCTCGTCGCTGGCGACGTAGTGCGACGCGGGGAACACCACGAGCTCGGGCAGGTCTTCGTATTTTTCGCCAGTGAGCGGATCGAAGGTGACGATCTGCTCGATCTCGTCACCGAACAGCGAGATGCGCACCGCGTGCTCGTCGTACGCGGGATGCAACTCGATGGTGTCGCCGCGCACCCTGAATTTGCCCCGCACGAGACTGGCGTCGTTGCGCTCGTATTGCATGTCGACGAGTTGGCGCAGAATGGCGCGCTGGTCTTTGGACTCGCCGACGCGGGCCACCAGCAACTGCGAGTGGTATTCCTCGGGCGAACCCAAGCCGTAGATGCACGACACCGACGCCACCACGATCGTGTCGCGTCGCGTCAGCAACGCCGCGGTCGCCGAATGGCGCAGCCGATCGATCTCGTCGTTGACCGACGAGTCTTTTTCGATGTACGTGTCGGACGAGGGCATGTAGGCCTCGGGCTGGTAGTAGTCGTAGTACGACACGAAGTACTCGACACGGTTCTTGGGGAAGAACTCTTTGAGCTCGTTGGCCAACTGTGCCGCCAACGACTTGTTGGGCGCGATCACGAGCGTGGGCCGCTGCACCTGCTCGATCGTCCACGCGATCGTGGCGCTCTTGCCGCTGCCCGTGATGCCGAGCAAGGTCTGGCACGGCTCGCCGGCACGGAGGCCCTCGGATAGGGCGGCGATCGCCTTGGGCTGGTCACCCGCGGGTGAGAAGTCGGACACCACCTCGAAGGGCCGGCCCGGCGGTGACGCCCGGGCGAAGCGACGGATCGGTGCCGAATCCATCGGGCGATGCACGGTCACCGTCGGCGCCTTGGGAGCCTTGGGAGCGGGACGAGCAGAAGCAGAGCGAGCCACCCCGGCATCGTACTGACCCCCACTGACAATGAACCTTCGCCGCGCCGCCTGCGCCCCGCCCTGCGACCCGTCCTACGCCGGCCAAAACGAACAAGGGCGGGCCCGAAGGCCCGCCCGAGTTGTATGACCTTGCGGTCGGCTGAAGGATCAGCCGGCGGCCGAGATCGAGGCGCCGACGGTCGAGAACTTGCTCGACGCGCTCTTGCCCAGGGTGGTGACCGCTGCGATGCAGACGACCGCGATGAGCGCCACGAGCAGTGCGTACTCGACGAGCGAGGCGCCCCGTTCGCTCTTGATGTGGGCCTTGACCCAAGCGTTCAGAAATTGGTAGTGCGTGATCATTTTAGAGTGGACTCCCTTTGTGCGTGCCCCGCCCGGTTGCGGTGGCCCCTTTCCGTGTTGCACTACCTTCTTCGGCGCAATACCCCGGGGGTCTGTATAGGTTTCTCGGCCCTTATTGCAGGTGCACGATGCCCATACGCACGGCTTGCAGCACGGCTTGCGTGCGGTCCCGAGCGTCGAGCTTCTGGTAGATCGATGCCAGGTGGTTCTTCACCGTCTTCTGGCTGATGTACAACTTCTCGGCGACCTCGGGAGTCGAGCATCCGTCGGCGATCAACTGCAGCACTTCTTCCTCACGCTTGGTGACGACCCGCTCTTCTTCTTTGTGCGGTTGGTCCCAGCGGCGCACCTCGTTGAGCATCGATGCCGCGAGTTGGGGCGACAGCGCGGTCTCGCCGCCGGCAGCCATGCGAACTGCCGATGCGATCTCCTCGGTCGAACAATCCTTCACGAGGTAGCCGGTCGCGCCGGCGCGGATCGCAGACGTCAACACGCCTTGGTCCGCATGCATCGTGAGCATGACGACCTTCGTGTCGGGGAGTTGCGCGCGTACCTGACGGCACGCCTCTACTCCGTCGATCTCCGGCATGGTGACGTCCATCAGGATCACGTCGGGCCGCACCGTGAGTGCCAGCGCGACGGCTTCGGCGCCGTCTCCTGCTTCACCGACGATATCGAAACCCTGTTCGCGCATGGACCGGCTCAGCCCCTCACGGAGCATCCGATGGTCATCGGCGAGCATCAATCGAATGGCTGTCATCATGTCCCCTAGATCTGGCGTCGCCTCGTGGCGATAGCGGGAGAGTTCGATAGTGGCCACCGCAGCCACCACCACCAGCTAGTCCATCGGCGGACCACTACTCATAGTTAGGTCTTCTGCCCGCGATCTTGATGCGAGCGGACCATGTCATTCACCGGCGAGCACACACCGAACGACAGTGCCGCGACCCGCGGCGCTCGCGATCTCGAGCGTGGCGCCGACCGACGAAGCGCGCTCGCGCATGCCGATGATGCCGTACGAATCGAGTCGACCCGCTTTGCCTTCGGGAAAGCCTGCCCCGTCGTCGGCGACTTCGAGTGCGGCGGCCGCACCGTTGCACCACCAGCGCACGTCGACACGACGAGCGTGCGCGTGCCGTTCGACGTTGACGAGCGCTTCTTGGGCGATTCGCCACATCTCGCGCTCTTGCAGGATCGGCAGCCGGGCACCGCGGTCCGCGTGCAAGTGATAGTCGAGCGTCGAACGCTCCCTCAGCCGGTCGATGAATCCTTCGAGCGTCTCGACGATGTCGCAGGACTCGGACACGTCGGTGCGCAAGTCGTACAGCGTGTCGCGCACTTCACGGATGACGCCACGAACATCGGTGCGCAACTGCTGCAGCGGCGCGCTCACGGCTTCGCCCTTCGCGTCGCGCGCTACGAGTCGGTCGAGCTCGAACGCGAGATACGCCAACGACTGGCCGATGCGGTCGTGCAGATCGCGTGCGATGCGGGTGCGTTCCTCGTCGGCGCCGACCGTACGCAGCCGGCTGAACCAGCGGGCGTTGTCGATGGCAAGCGCAACCGGCTCCACGAAACCTTGCAACATCTCGACGTCGCGGCGGGAGAAGTGGTTCTCATCGCGATGCTCGAGGGCCAACAATCCGATGATCGATCCGCGCGCAGGGAGCACGGTGTAGAGACCGCAGCGCGAGCTCGACGAGAGGCCTTCGAGCTCACCGCGATTGAGATCGTTCACTTCGATCAGTTGGTTCCGGGCCAAGGCGCGCTTGAGTGGCGCCGGCAGCTCGGTGGGGCCGAGGCGCGGTGGGAGCCGCACACCTTCGCGCCGCAACACCTGCCAATTGGCGTCGGTCTCGTCGAAGATGAAGACCGCGGCGGCGGTGAAGTCGATCAACCCCCGCAAGCGCGCAATCGTGGTGTCGAGCACGTCGTTCATGTCGAGCGAAGCCGGTAGCGATTGCGCAACACGATGCAGTGAGAACAGCAATGCGTTCGCGTCGGATAGCCGGGTGAGGCGGTCGAAGGCAAGCGAGCGTTGGCGATCGGCTTCACCGGTGAGCCGGCGGGCATAGCCGGCGATGACGGCGACCAACAGCAAGATCACGGTCCACTGCACCGTGATGCGGATCTCCGCGCCCGAGTAGTCCGGTTCGAGTGCCCACGGGATACTGATGGCGAGCGCGGACGCGATGCTGATGCGTAGCGCGAAACCGAATCCGCGCGCGAAGCCGGCCACGATGGCGGCCGTCGTCAACGAGAACACGAACGGTGATGCCCAGTAGCCCGTCGACGCGACGGCGGTGACCAACAGTGCGACTTCGCATACGACTTCGATCAAGCTGCGGACGTTGCCGAGATAGCGCAGTGGAGAGATCGTGCGGATGACCGTGTAGGCGAGCAAGATGCCGCACCAACCGACGATCCACCAGTCGGCATCCGCGAACGACTCCGCGGCAAGCGCGACTGACACCATGCTGGTGCCCCAGCGGATGGCCAGCATCGCCGGGCCGTACACTCGTACACGGTCGATCTGATCGAACAACGCCAGCGCGTCGCCGTTGTGATAGCCGTCGCTGGTGCGGTTGAGCCGAGCCAGCGGTTGCAGCCACGGTGCCCGACGTGCCCCACGGGTGAAACGGGGCCGAAGCTCGTCCGGCGTGGAGCGCGGAGGTTCAGGCGGGCGCGTCAGCGTCTCGATGGCCATTCCTCCTCGTCTTGGCGAGCGTTCCTATCGGCGCGGGTAACCGCAATATGAACGATTCGTGGCAGGCTGCGCCCGTGCTCGAGATCGGATTGACCGGCGGTATCGGCGCCGGCAAGTCGACCGTCGCTCAGCTCCTGGTCAGCCGGGGTGCAATCGTCATCGACGCGGATGGCATCGTCCGCGACCTCCAGCAGCCGGGCGGGGCCGTCTTCGTGCGGATGGTCGAGCAATTCGGCCCCCGCATCGTCCGCCCCGACGGCACCCTCGACCGGGCCGCGGTGGCGGAGATCGTGTTCTCCGACAAGGCCCAGCTGGCCGCGTTGAACGGCATCGTCCACCCGGCGGTCACCGACGAGATGACCCAGCGACGCCAAGCGCTGGCCGCCACCGACGCCACCGTCGTGCTCGACATCCCACTGCTCATCGAGACCAACTACACCGACCTCGACGCCGCGGTGGTGGTCGATGTCGATCCGGAAATCGCGATCCGCCGCCTTGTCGAGCACCGGGGTTTCACCGAAGCCGACGCCCGCGCCCGCATCGCCAACCAAGCGTCGCGCGACGATCGATTGGCCATCGCCGACTTCGTCGTCGACAACGGTGGTTCGCTCGATGACGCTGCCGCGCGAGTCGCGGAATGCTGGCAGTGGATCAGTTCGCTCGCGCGCCCCGCGCCGAGTGACGCTCCGGTCATCCCCATTCGCACCCGCCGCCGAGACTGAACGGGTTAGGTCAGTAGGCCTGCCGATTCATTTTGCTCATCAAATCGCGCGATCGCGTCGATGAGTTGCGACAGCCAGTTTCAACAGGGAGTCCACCCGTGAACTACGCAATCTCGACGCGCGCGTCGCTGAAGATCTCGGCGGTCTATGCAGCCATTTCGCGGCGCACCAACGATCAACGGGGAGCCAGCCTCGTCGAGTACGTGTTGTTGATCAGCCTCATGGCGCTCGCGTGTTTCGTCGCGGCCAAGTACCTCGGCACGCAAACGGCTCGGCCCTACAGCGGCGCGGCCAGCGGCCTCGAGGGTTAGAGGCAGTTAGGCCATTTGTGTTCTCGGCGCATTTGGCGCGCTGATCTCAGAGCGCGCCAAATGCGCTAATAACGCTGGCGCGCTGTCGCTACCAGAGTTTCGGACCGTCCGATGGTCGAGGAGCTCGTTCCCCCGGCGAAGCCGCCCATCCGTTGCGGCGGAGCCGCACAGCTAGCAGCGGGCGTCGCTCGAGTGACAGGCCACGAACCAGTCGTCGTCCTGCCAGGCGATCGTCCAGCCGGCGGATAGCCGCAGCAGCGATTCGACCGGCGTATTGCGCTCCCACACGACTGCGGCCGCCGCGTCGAGCCCCTTGTCCCAGTCCTTGGTCCCCGATGCCAGCGCGCGGTAGCGGGCGATGAGTTCGTCGGAGTGGAGATCGAACCGGTCGTCGAAGAACACACCGGCAGTGGTGCCGTAGCGCAACTCGAGATAGTTGCCGACGAAGTCTTCGTGCACGAGGGCGATGTCGCGACCGACGAAGCCGCGTTGATCGAGCCAGTCGACGGCCTCGACGGGATACATGCCGAGGTCATACGCCGGCTGGCCGGCGGTTGCCGCGCCGATGCACACGACGACCGCCGCGAGCGCGACGGGAATCGAGCGGAAAATGGGGGTGCGGCGAGCCCCGTCGATCGAGCCGAGACCGTCCATACCGCGGGCGAGCGCCGGCACCATGACGACGAGGGCGACCGCGATGTTGCGCGCGGCCAGCAACGAACTGGCGATCACGACGATGGTCGGCAGCGCCGAGTGGTAGGAGGGCCGGCGCATGAAGCCGACGATCGCACCGATGATGAGCAACAGGAAGATGCGCGTCCAGAAGAGGCTGAAGTCGGGCGAACGCCATTCGATCACGGAGCGCAACACGTCGGACCGGCGCAGGAGCTCGAGGGGAAACAGCAACAGCTTGGGCCCGACGGGATTCAACAATCCGCCGAGCACGGTGCCGATCACCGTGAACCGCAACACCCGTAGCTCGTGCTTGGGATCCTCACCGTCGAGACGTCGACCCAACGCTGCCGCGGCGACGACAACCGCGGCCAACGGAAACGAGCCGTGCGCATTGACCCAGACCCACATGGCCGGCACCAGCCAGCGCGGGTCGACACGACCTTCGAGCGCGAGCATCACGACGGCCATCAGTACGAGGCCGATCAACAACGGGCGGGGCGACCATGCAGTCGTACCCACCGCCACGACGACACCACAGACCGCGACGCGCACGGTGAACGACTGCGCCGGGGCCGCCAGCTTCCAGACGAGCCACGTCAACAGCCCGGTCGTCACGCCGAACGAGATGCGCAGCGCGGCTCCCCCACCGATGGAGTCGACGACGCCGTAGAACAGCGACGCCAACCAACTCTGCACGATCCACGACGATCCACGGCTCGTCGTCGTGTAGGGATCGGGCATGCCGTTCCACAACGAACCGAGTTTGCCGTGCACCAACAGCCGACCCGTCGCGATGTGCGTGAGCAGGCTGTTGTCGCCGAGTCGGGCCGACCCCATCAAGAAGCCGAGGAAGGCGAAGACGGCGCCGCAGGCCGAGGCCAGCGATCCGTCCGGCGTGGCGAAGCGACGAGTGCGGGTGCCGGGCTCCGGGAACGCAGCGGGCGCGTCGGGCGCGATGGGCGCGATGGTGGTCGGGGTCCTCGACGTGGTCGAGGTGGGCGCGTCGGCGCGCATCGGCGCCTAGAAGTTCTGCGAGATGTTGATCAGCGCGGGGCCGAGTACCACGGCGAACAGCGCGGGGAAGATGCAAAACACCATCGGGATCAACATCTTGACCGGCGCCTTCTGCGCCATCTCCTGCGCCTTCTGGCGACGCCGGATGCGAAGTTCTTCGGCCTGACCGCGCAACACACGGCCGATCGAGATACCGAACGTGTCGGCCTGGATGATCGCGAGCACAAACGACTTGATTTCCGGGATGTCGATGCGCTGTTCCATGGCCCGCATCGCCTCGGCGCGGCCCGCACCGGCGCGGGTTTCACCGAGCATGCGCATGAACTCGTCACTCAACGGCCCGGGCACCGCGACAATGGTCTTGTCGAGCGCTTGTTCGAAACCGAGGCCGGCCTCGACGCTGATCACGAGTAGATCGAGCACGTCGGGAAGACCGATGCGGATCTGGTACTGACGCTCGGTCACACGACGATTCACGATCGCGTCGGGGCCGAGGAACAAACACATCGTCACCAAGCCGAACGTGATCAGGTGCAGGATGCCCTTTTGCCCGAGCGGGTTGAGGATCATAAAGAACCAGAACGAGACCGGGATCGCGGCAACCGTCGCCACGCGGATGGCGAGGAAGCGGTCGACGATCTCGGGATCGGTGTTGCCCGCGAGTACGAAGCGGCGACGGACGCCGTCGATGTAGCCGACCGGCGTGAAGCGGCGAGCAAGACTGTTGAGACCGGCGAGTGCGGGCATCAACGCGCGCTCTCGCAGCGGGTTCAACAACTCGCGGTCGCGCTGGTTGTCCACCACCTCGAAGCCGTCGAGCGCGCGCAAGGAGTCGCGCACTACACGTTTGTCCTCTGATTGTGCGAGAACCGTGTAAAGGACGGTGAAGAGCCCACCGCCGATTCCCACGATTGCCAACAGCGCGGTTGTGTCCATTTGTTCAAGCCTCAGATCTTGATGTTGATGATCTTGAGCATCCAGGCGAACCCGGCAAGCATGCTCAACACCGCCGCCACGAGCATCGCAATGCCGATCGACTCATGGAAGAGCACGACCATGTACTCCTTGTTGAGCACGTACATGACGGCTCCCACGCCAGGAGGCAAGATGCCGAGGATGATGGCGCTCATGCGACCTTCAGCGGTGAGCGCTTTGATCTCACCGCGCAAGCGCGAGCGGGACGTCATCGTCTCGGCCACGGTCAACAACAGCTCGGCGAGGTTGCCGCCCACCTCTCGCTGGATCTTGACCGCCATGACGGCCCAGGCGAAGTCTTCGCTCTCCATGCGCTCGGCCGCCGACTCGAGTGCGTCTTCGACCGGTCGTCCGAGTTGCGCCTCGCTGACGACCCGGCGCAGTTCGACGCCCATCGGGTCTTCGACTTCCTGCGACACCGCTTCGACGCCTTGCATGAACGAATAGCCGGCCTTCAACGTGCCGGCGAGCAAGCCGAGCGTGTCGGGCAACTGATTCATGAACTTCTTCTTGCGTCGTGAGATCTTGAAGTTCACGTACGCGGTAGGCAAGAGCCCGCCGACCACCGTGAAGATCAGCACCTTGATCGGGCTGCGGGTGAGCACCAGCGACCCGAGGAAGATCACACCGACCAAGACGGCATACAGCGTGAGCGCCTCTGCGGCACGCAACGGCATACTCGCCTGATCGAGCTTGTTCTCGGCAGTGGTGAGGAAGCCCCGTCGTTCGGCGATCCCCCCGGTGATGTCGACCGCACGTTGGAAGATCGCACTGTGTTTACCGACGATGTCGGCCTCGTCGGCGTCGACGTAGGGCGAGAGGGCCGAGTTGAGGCCGGTGTCTTCCCGCACGACCGACGTGCCGATGGCCCATATACCGAGCGCAATCGCCGTGAACATCATCATGAGGCTCAGGAGCTTGCCTTTGCTCGTCTGCAAGAACGGCAGCACGGGCTTGGACTCTTTGAACGGTGCGAGGTTCGCTCCACGGGTCACCGAGCCGGCGATGAAGCCGACCTGGAGTTCCGTGTTGTTGACGATCATCTGCAGATTGCCACCGGGCGCCAGCGCGTCACCGATGATGCTGACGGCATAGAGGCCGTGCACCGCGTTCGATGCAGCCGCGAACAGCGGCGGCAGCAAGGCGGGCTGGGTCGTGACCTGCATGACGCCGCCCGTCTCCTGCGCGAGTTGCGAGAGCTCACCGACCTGTTGTTCGGAGACACGTCCGCTGCGCAGCGCGATCACATTGACGGCCACGCGGTTCGACAACGATCGGCTGATCGCCGACGTCACCTTTGCGTTTGCGCCGCTGTCCTGCGACGCCACCAGAGCGATCACGTTGTTGACCGCAGTGCTCTCCGAAGCGAGGATGTCGGCCGCGAGTGTGAAACCGCTCCACACCTCAGTCGCACCCACTGGCTTGAGATCGGTGACGATCTGCGCGGCGACGCCGGCGTTCTGGGTGAGTTCCTTTTCGATCCTGGCAGTGCCGCCGAGGCTGACCACGGCCACGCTCTCGCCAGGTTGCAGGCTGTTCAGGAAGTTGAGCGCCGCGCTCTTGATCTCCTTGAACGCGAACGTGCCTGAGTCTTCAGAGTTGTCGATGACCAACACGGTGTTGACCTTCGTGCCGGCATCGAGCGCCTTCTTGACCCCGGTGACTTCTACCGGTGTCTTGTTGACGATCACCTGCGGGTTGACGATCTCTTCGGTCGAACGGACGATCACCGTCGCGTTCGTGTTGGCCCGAGCGTCGACGGCGACGATCTTCGGCGGCGCTTGCACCGTCTGCGGTTGGTCTTGCGCGCCGGCGGGCGTCGGCAACGCCACCACGAGGCAGGCACCAACGCTGAGCAGTACTGCCCATCGGGTGCGCAAGCGGGCGAGCATGCTCGCGAGCGAGCGAGGCGGTACGGCCGCGGCGCGTTCGGATGTTCGGAGGGACATACGAGACCTCAGCTTCAGCGCCCGATAGCGGGACGGGATGTCGCGGCTGCCCCACCAGAGTTGGGGTTGAACACCTCAGGACCGAGACGGATGCCCTGATCGGCGAGCTTCTCGGCGAACTTCGGACGGACACCGGTCGGCTTGAGCGTGCCCTTGTACTTGCCGTTCTCGTCGACGCCGGCGTGCCAATCGAAGAGGAACACGTCCTGCAGGGTGATGATGTCACCCTCCATGCCTTGCACCTCGGTGATGTGGGTGACGCGACGGCTGCCGTCACGGAGGCGGCTGATCTGCACGATGAGATCGACGGCCGAGGCCATCTGCTCACGGATCGCTCGCACCGGCAGGTCGAAGCCGGCCATCAAGACCAGGGTCTCGAGACGGGCCAACGTGTCGCGCGGTGTGTTCGCGTGGATCGTGGTCAACGACCCGTCGTGGCCGGTGTTCATGGCCTGCAACATGTCGAGCGCTTCGCCCGACCGGCACTCGCCGACGACGATACGGTCAGGGCGCATACGCAGTGAGTTCTTCACGAGATCACGAATCGTGACCTCGCCGCGGCCTTCGATGTTCGGCGGCCTGGTTTCCATCGAGAGCACGTGCTCCTGGTGGAGTTGCAGTTCCTTCGCATCTTCAACAGTGACGATGCGTTCGTCTTCGGGGATGAACGACGACAACACGTTGAGCGTGGTCGTCTTACCGGAACCGGTACCGCCGGAGACGATCATGTTGAGCTTGCCGACGACGCACGCCTGCAAGAACCGGGCCGCGTGCGGCGTCACGGTGCCGAAGCGGATCAGATCGTCGATCTGCAGCGGATCCTTGGAGAACTTACGGATCGTGAGGAAAGGCCCACCGATGGCCAGCGGCTGGATCACCGCGTTGACGCGTGAGCCGTCAGGGAGGCGAGCGTCGCACAACGGTGTCGATTCGTCGATGCGCCGGCCGACCTGACCGACGATCTTGTCGATGATGCGCCGCAAGTGCGACGCGTCGACAAACGTGATCGGATCGCGCGTGAGCTTGCCCTTGCGCTCGACGTAGACCAGGTTCGGTCCGTTGACCATGATTTCCGATACTTCGGCGTCCTTCAGCAACCGGTCGATCGGGCCGTAGCCGAGGATGTCGTCGGAGACATCTTGGATCAGCTGCGCTTTGTCGGCGGCGGACAGCGGGGCGCGTTCTTGCGCCAGCGCTGCGTGGAGCTGCTCGTGCACCTTGCGTTGCAGGTCCTCCGGCGCCAGACGGCTGTCGTAGAGGATCGGACCCAGCTCTTCGATGAGACGCTGGTGAATCTTGTGGCGCAAGTCGTTGAGCACCGGATCGCGGCCCGCCGCCCCACCAGGCGCGGTGGGTGCTTGTTGGACTTCGTGAAGTCGGCGATAGAGGGACATTGACGGCTCCTGGACCGGTGTGCGGGCGATACGGGGTGGGTGCGGTTACTTGCGACGGCGTTGAGTCGTCTCTGCCTGCGGCAGAATGATCGACGCGAGCTCGACGAGTGATCGAGCGACAGCAGACTTGGGTGCACTGAGCACCACGGGAATCCCTTTGTTGACCGATTGCGGTACGACGACATCACTCGGGATCAGCGCATCGGCAGTGATCTGGAGCGTGCGTTCGACTTCACCGACGTCGAGCTTCGCCTTGGAGTTGGCACGGTTGAGAACCAACCGCAACTTCTCCTTGGGCGTGTTCAACAAGCGCAGCGTTTGCAAGCCGATCTTGACGTTCTTGATGTTCGGCACATCGAGGCCGGCAACCAGCAACACCTGGTCGCTCACTTCGATCAAACCGAGCACGACGTCGTTGAAGTACGCCGGCGTGTCGACAATGACATAGGCGTGCGTCTTGCGCAGCGTCTCGACGATCTTCACCATCTCGGCGGCGCCGATCTGGTCGGCGAACGCCGGCTCGAGCGGTGCGGCGAGCACGTGCAAGCCAGAAGGCGGATGCAGCGTCATCAGGCTCTGCAGCAACGTCGCATCGAGGCGATCCAACGATGCCACTGCGTCGACGATGGTGTGCTGCGGCGCCAACTTCAACATCACGGCGATGTCGCCGAATTGCAGGTCGGCGTCGACGAGACATACCGGACGGTCCGAGCGCATCGCGAGCACCACGGCGAGATTCACCGCGATGACCGACTTGCCCGAGCCACCCTTCGTCGAGAACACCGTCACGATGGTGCCGAGGTCTCCCCCGCCGCCGTCGTCGAAGCTCACCGGCGACGGCGCGTTCGGCGTCGTCGGCGCGGCCTTCAACGTGTTGGCGACACGCTCCACCGCTTCGAAGAGTTGTTCGGAACTGATCGGTGCGGTCAGCACGTCTTTGACACCGGCCCGCAGCGCTTGTTGCAGCAGTGCGGTCGAGAGTTCATTGGCGACGAGGATTGCTCCGACCTCACCATGGCGCTGCAGCAGGCGGTCGGCCGAAGCCAACGAGCCGTCTGCAGTACACGAAGGACCGAGCACCGCGATCACCGGCGAGCCGTCGAGGCGGACCGCAAGCTCGTCGAGCGTGGCGAACGGGCTGACCCCGCCCCCCAACAAACTCACGAGGTAGGCCCGATCCTCAGGGTCGCGCTCGACCACGGCCACCGCGACCCGCAACGCACTGCTCCCGGAGTCGAAACCCGTGGGCGGTGGCGGAGTGCCGGGCGAACCACCGAACGGGTCAGCGAACCACGTTTCGGTCGAGTCGTCGGCGAAGAATGTCGACATCAGTTGCCTTTCACCTTGTGGTGGTTGGAGCGGTCGTTGTCGATCCGCTGGAACCCGTGGAAGAGACAGTCGACTGGTCGACATAGCCCTTGGGGCCGTACGGGGTGAGCTTGTTGGGGTTCTCACCCGGCAGCGGGGTATTCGGTTCGAACTCTTCGAGCGGGATCGGCGCGATGGGCACCGGCTTCCAGGTCTCCGACGGCAGCGTCATGTACAACAAGCCGGAGCCGGCGGCGAGGAGGCGCTGGGCCACGTCAGGCGGCACGAGGAACACGATCACGCCGCCCGAGGTCGGGCCTTCCGCGGTCGTGCCGACCGCGGTCGACGCGTTGGCGGTCTCACCGGGTGAACGCAACACATCTGCGCCGATGGCGAGGATGCGCACCTTCTCGTAGAAGTAGCGAACATCGTTGTCGAACTGCAGGCCGTCGGTACGTTGTTGCTGCACCTTTGCCTTGCCGCCCGTTCCCGATGCCCCTGCCCCGGTCGTGGGGGTGGAAGTGGCGCCAGTGCCACTGTCGGGTGCCTTCACCGGGCGGACCATGACGAGGTTCACTTCGTCGCCCGGCTTCACGTAGCCACCGACCGCGCGCACCGTATCGAAGGACAGTGCCACCGCGACGTTGTCGCCGGTGATCTTGTCCTTGAACGAGGTGTTCAAGCGTTCGCCTTCGACGAACATGCCCTGCACCAGAATCTGATTCGGCTTGAGGTCGATCACTGCGACCTTGCCATCGAGCTCGTTGAGATCGGTGACCACCGTATCGGGACGGTATTCCGCAGGAATGACCGCCTTCTTGATCAGGGTGCTCTTGACTTCTACGCCCGGACTGCCCCGCTTGATCTCGTCAGAGATCATGTACACGGAAACGGGATTCGGCTTGGCCTTCTCCTCGACTCCGCGTACGTAATTCAAGAGGACATACGTCGCGAGCGCTGCCACCACGATGGCTGCCACCAAAATGATCGTTCTGCGCGAACTCACTGCCTACCTCGTTCCTCGTGCTGTTTCGAGCCAGTTTCTTGGTCGGACGGTTCCCACCCGAATTGAGGGATGGCGCACAATCTCTGACCTGCGGCGGGGAACCCGTCTATTGGTCGGCACGCGAAGGGGGCGCGATTGAGCGGCAATTCACCAATCGGCTCCGAAGGTTCCGGCGTTGAGGGCCAAAACGACTACTGCCGCCCGAATGGGCGGCAGTAGGGACGAACTTTGTTCGTTGAACAGGGTTGGATCAGTCTTCGACGGCCTCGGCCGCGACCTCTTCTTCGACATCGTCGGCCGCGTCGGCGGCTTCGATGGGCGCCCCACCGTGGCCCGGCTCGCCGGGCTGGATGAGTTCGCCGTTCTCGTTGAAGTATTCCTCCCACGCCTGCTGACCCTCGGTCGCACCACCGATGTAGTTGCCCTCGCTGTCGAAGGCATGCTCACCGAAGTGCTCGCGGTATTCGGCCGCAACCTCGCCACCTTCGGCCGCCTGCTTGATGGACAAGCTGATGCGCCGGCGGGACAGGTCGAGGTCGATGATCTTGACCCAGAGCTCTTCGCCCGGGGTGACGACTTGCTCGGGCGCTTCGATGTGGTGCGCCGACATCTCGGAGATGTGCACCAGGCCCTCGATCCCGTCGCCGACCTGTACGAACGAGCCGAACGGCACGAGCTTGGTCACGCGGCCGTAGACGAGTTCGCCGACACGGTGGTTGGAGGCAAACTCTTGCCAGGGGTCTTGCTGGGTGGCCTTGAGCGACAGGCTGATGCGCTCGCGATCGAGATCGACTTCGAGCACCTGCACGGTGACCTCGTCGCCCACTTGCACGACCTGGTTCGGATGATCGACGTGCTTCCACGATAGCTCGGACACGTGGATGAGACCATCCATGCCGCCGAGATCGACGAACGCACCGAAGTTGACGACCGACGACACGACGCCCTTGCGCACTTCGCCCGGCCGCAGGTTGTCGAGGAACTGCTCGCGCTGGTCCTTTTGCGTCTCTTCGAGGAATGCCCGACGCGACAACACGACGTTGTTGCGGTTCTTGTCGAGCTCGATGATCTTGGCCTCGACCTCGCGGCCGACGTACGGCTGCAAGTCGCGCACGCGGCGCAATTCGACCAACGATGCGGGCAAGAAGCCGCGCAGTCCGATGTCGACGATGAGGCCGCCTTTGACGACTTCGATGACCATGCCCTTGACGATGCCGTCGGCCTCTTTGACCGCTTCGATCTTGCCCCACGCCCGCTCGTATTGTGCGCGCTTCTTGGACAGGATGAGCCGGCCGTCCTTGTCTTCTTTCGTCAGTACGAGCGCTTCGACGTGCTCGCCCAGCTTGACCACCGTGTTGGGGTCGACATCGTTGCGAATCGACAGTTCGCGTGATGGGATCACGCCTTCGGACTTGTACCCGATATCGAGGAGGACTTCGTCCTTGTCGATCTTGACGACTCGGCCTTCGACGATCTGGCCGTCTTCTACCGTGACCAGCGTGGCGTTGTACGCGTCATCGAGGCGTTCGCCAACGTCGTCTTCAGTGATGGCTCGGGGGTGGTAATCGCCGTTCTCGTCGAAGGTTCCGAACAACGAGTCGGGGGCTGTAGTGATGGACAAGGGGTTGCCTACTTGGGGTGGATAAGGAGTAAAGGTGGGTACCCACGAACCGCGGGCGCGGTCGCATCGGGCGAACCGCAGGTTCGAGCCTAGCGGGAACCAACAACTAGGTACTCAGGCGAGTCCAGCCCAGGAGGGTTGGGGGCGTACTCCCCCGGCGTCACCGACCACACCGCATCGACGGTGAGACCGGCGCGGGCCGCGAGGAGGCGTAGCTCTCGGGGCGTGAAGCACGTCGTCCACAACTCGGTCGCCCGGCGCTGCCCCGCCTCGTCGCGGATCTCGGTGTGTTCGTGGTTCACGCCCGTGGCGGCGTCGAAGTCGCTGTCCTCGAGGTGGCGCACCTGGAAATACGCCGAGAACGCGCTCACCGCCAACCGGCCTCCCGGCTTGAGCGCCCGCGCCATCCCCGACAACACCGCCTCGTCGGGATCGAGTGGTGTCGGGCTCGGGCCCCCGCCGCTCGGGCCCCCGCCGAGGCCGAAGGCGCCCTGACACAGCGACACCACCGCATCGAACTCGCCGTCGAACTCCAGGGCACGCGCATCGCCCCGGATGAACGTCGCGGGCAGCGACTCGGCGGTCGCCGCCTGGGCCGCCAGCCCGATGAACGTCTCCGAGATGTCGAGGCCGACGACGGTGAAGCCCCGCCGGGCGAGCGACAACGCGTGTCGACCCGGCCCGCAGCCGACATCGAGCACCTTCATCCCTGCGGTGAGCCCGAGCGCGTCGACGAGGAACGTGACCTCTTGTTCGGTGCCGTAGGTGAAGGAGTAGCGGAGATAGGCGGGGCCGAGGTGGTCGGCGACCGCTTCGAACCAATGCGCCACGTCAGCCCTTGGCGTCAGCCCACGACTTGCCGACCGCGAGGTTGACATCGAGCGGCACCTTGAGGGTGAACGCGCCCCGCATGATGGCGAGGGTCATGTCTCGCACCTCGGCGCTCTCGTCGGCCGTCATCTCGATGATGACTTCGTCGTGGACCTGCAGGACCAACCGGCTGGTCATCTTCGCGTCTTCGAGCGCATCGTCGAGTCGCACCAGCGCCACCTTGAAGATGTCGGCGGCCAAGCCTTGGATACCGGCGTTCATGGCCTGCCGCTCGCCGGCCTGACGGATGCGGAAGTTGCTCGAGGCCAACTCGGGGATCTGACGGCGCCGGCCGAAAAGGGTCTCGGTGTAGCCGCGTTGACGGGCCTCGCGCACGGTCGAGTCCATGTAGGACTTCACATTGGGGAATGCCCGGAAGTATTCGTCGAGGATCTCGGCCGCTTCTTTGGTGGCGACGCCGAGGCGCTGCGCGAGACCGTAGGCCTCCATGCCGTAGGCCAACCCGTAGGACACCATCTTGGAGAAGTTGCGCTGCTGTGAGGTGACGTCGCTCTCGGGGACGTGGAACACCTGTGCCGCAACGGCGGTGTGCACGTCGCGCCCTTCGGTGAACGCCGCGATGAGGCCGGGGTCGTCGGCGAGGTGCGCGATGCAGCGCAACTCGATCTGGTTGTAGTCGGCCACCAACAAGCTGAAGCCCGGTGCGGGGACGAAGGCCTTGCGGAAGGCCCGACCCGACTCACTGCGCACCGGGATGTTGTGGAGGTTGGGCGCGTCGGACGAGAGGCGGCCGGTACGGGCCACCGTCTGGTTGAACGTCGCCCGGATGCGATCGCCGGCGCCGACCGCCGCGAGCAGGCCTTCGCCGTAGGTCGAGCGCAACTTCTCGACTTCGCGGTAGTCGAGCAGATGCTCGATGATCGGATGCTCGCCTCGTAGCTTTTCGAGCTCTCGGGCGTCAGTGGAATAGCCGGTTTTCGTCTTCTTTTGCCGGGCCAGGCCGAGCCGGTCGAAGAGGACTTCGCCGAGTTGCTTGGTCGAGTTGATGTTGAACTCGAACCCCGCGTCGTCGAGGACGAGTAGCCGCAGCCGATCACATTCGGACGTGAGGTGCTTGCGCAGTGCCGTGAGCTCGGCGACGTCGACGCCGATGCCGATGACCTCCATCTTGGCCAACACCCGCACGAGCGGCACTTCGATGTCGTCGTTGAGCGCGCGCAACGCCTGCGCGTCGAGCGCCTGCTGCATGGGCTCGATCAACCGGTCGACGGCCAACGCGTGCCGGCAGATGAGCTGCGCGGCATCGACGTTGTCGTCGCCGAACGACAACTGCCCCGACGCCGCCGCGGTGTCGGCGCTCGGCAACTCACATCGCGCGTACCGGATCAGTACCTCACCGAGCGCATAGCGAGTGTCGGCCGGGTCGAGGAGGTATGACGCGATCTGTGTGTCGAGCGCGAGCTCGTGCATGTCGATGCCTTGGTCGAGCATTGTCACCATGATCGGCTTGGCGTTGTGGGCGGCGATGGCGCGCCCGCCATTGCCGAACGACGAGACCAGCACCTCACGCACCGAGGGATCGAACAGCAACTCGCGCGAAATCCACGCCACATCAGCCGTGGCCGGATCGACGACGAAGGCCAAGCCGGTGAAGGGCCCGCTGTCGTCCGCGGCGATGGCCAGCGGTCGCTCGACGTCGGCCAATTCGCTCAGCAGCGTCCGAGCACCGGCGGTGGTCTCGATGACCCGCATCTCGGCCTCGATCACGTCGACATCGCCGAGTTCGGGGCCGACCGAGTCGGCACCGAGCGCCTCGACGAGCCGGTCGTGCAACGAACGGAATTCGAGGAAGTCGAAGAGCCGGCGCACTTCTTCGGGATCAGGCTTGCCCATGCGCAGATCAGCGGGCGCAAGTTCCAACTCCATGTCGCGCACGAGCACCATCACGTCGACGTTGCGGCGCACGCGGCCTTCGAACTCGGCGAGGCTCGCTTTGAGCTTGGGCGTCTGCTCGTCGACGTGCGCGTAGATGCCGTCGATGCCGCCGTATTTGGTGATGAGCTTGGCCGCGGTCTTTTCACCGACACCGGGCACACCGAGCAAGTTGTCGGACGTGTCGCCACGAAGCGCGGCGTATTGC
Source organism: Acidimicrobiales bacterium (assembly GCA_039915945.1). Taxonomy (GTDB): domain Bacteria; phylum Actinomycetota; class Acidimicrobiia; order Acidimicrobiales; family WLNW01; genus DATLFA01. Next base: position 41,213 of record JBDSMH010000143.1, read on the forward strand.
ACGTAGAGCGTGGGGGGCACGCCGGTCTTCTCTTCGATGCCCTTTTCGTCGTAGAGCGCGTAGTCGGAAACGCCGCGCCGGTTGTACAAGACCTTGATGTACGGATCTTCGACGAGCTGGTAGCTGTCTCGGTCGCCGGTGACGATGATCGTTTCCATGCCGGCATCGCGCGCTTGTGTCGCCAACGTGGCGATGATGTCGTCCGCTTCGAAACCGATCTGTTCGATGATCGGAATGCGCAAGGTCTCGGCGACCTCACGCACCAGACCCATCTGCTGGCGCAAGATATCGGGCGCCGCTTCGCGCGTAGCCTTGTACTCCTCGACCTGCTTGTGTCGGAACGTCGGCTCGGGGCGATCGAAGGCCACCGCCACGTGGTCGGGTTTGTGGTCGCGCAGCAGGTTGATGAGCATCGAGGTGAAGCCGTAGACCGCGTTGGTGACCTGTCCGTGCGCAGTGGCCATATCGGTCGGCAGCGCAAAAAATGCCCGGTAGGTCAACGAGTTGCCGTCGATCAGCATCAGCTTGTCCATGACGGCTACAACCTACAGCGTCTGCTCGAGGACGCTCAGGGCGACCGCTTTCATGGTCTGGCGGGTCTGCATCGCAGCCTGTTGCAGATACGAGAAGGCCGCCTGCTCGGTGAGGCCGTCGCGATCCATCAGCAGTCCCTTGGCCCGGTCGATCACTTTGCGCGCATCGAGGCGCTCGGCAAGGGTCGCCGCGTGCTCGGACAGCGCGCGCAGTTCGCGGTGACGGCTGCGGGCGATCTCGACCGCGGGTACGAGTTCGCTGCGGTTGTAGGGCTTGACCAAGTAGGCGAGCGCGCCGGCTTCGACTGCCTGCTCGATGAGATCGCGCTGGCTGAACGCCGTGAGGATCACGATGGCGGTGTCACCCTCGGCGTTGATGCGCCGCGCCGCCTCGATGCCGTCGAGGCCGGGCATCTTCACATCGAGGATGGCGACGTCGGGCTTCAACTCGCGCACCATGTCGACCGCGATGTCGCCGCGCCCGGTATCGCCCACGACGAGATAGCCCTCGTCCTGCAGCGTCTCTTTGAGATCGAGGCGGATGATCGCCTCGTCTTCGGCGATGACCACCCTCGTGCGGCCGGTGCCGTCGTCGTTGCTCGGGCCGGTCATCGGCCCTCTGTCGCCAAGCGGTCGAGCAAGTCGTCCTGATTCTTTTCGAGGGTGGCGATCTCGGCGAGCATCTCGTCGCGTGACCGGCGTATCAACTCGGCGTGGCGTTGGGCGTCACGGAAGTCGCGCTCGGCGACGGGGGTCTCCGAAACGAGCGCGCGGAGCCGGGCATCGTCGGCCTCGTCGGCGAAATGCATCAGCTGCTCGTTGGCGACCGCCAACTCTTGACGTAGCCGCTTGAGACGATCACCGACATCGATCAGCCGTCGCTCTACCAGTCGTCGAGCCATGAACGCGCAGCCACCTCCGAGGGCCATAGCTTATTGATCGATGTCGGGGCCTACGGTGAGAATTGCGAGAATGTGCGGCGCGATATCGGTCAGTTTGACCCTCGGTGCGCTGTCGCTGGCCGGCTGTGGCGGCAACGGTGACACCAGTTCCGGCTGCGGCCAACCATTTCGTGAACCGCTGAATCCCAGTTCGCTGCAACACGTCATCGACCCGTCGTCGGTCAAGTTCGACACCGATCCGCCGACCTCGGGTCCCCACCTCTTCACTCCCCCGGCACGGGGTGTCGTCAGCCGGCAACTACTCCCGGCCGAACAGGTCACGGTGTTGGAGACCGGCGACGTGTTGGTCCAATACCGCGACGTCACCGACGCGGCTGCCGTCCAGGCGCTGGGTCAGACCAGCGTGACCATCGCACCCAACGCCACGCTGAAACAGCGCGTCGTCGCGACCGCCTGGACCTACAAGCTCGAGTGCGGGGGCGTCGATGCGCCGGCGCTACAGAAGTTCATCGCCGCGCACAAAGGCCAGGCTGCGAACGGGGGCAAATAGCCGCCCATATCGCGCGTTCGGACCAGCAGGGCTCAGAAGAGCAGTTCGAGATCGAACGCCGACACCGTGCGGTCGCGAGCCGCGATCGCGGTGTTCAACGCGGTGCCCGGTTCGCCGCATACCCAGCAACCCGACCGTTGGGGTCCCGACCACGCCACTTCGCAATGCATACAGCGCAGCCGAACGGGAAGTTCGCCAACGCGGCGTACGGGAAACATCTGGTTCACGCTGAACACATCGGCGATGATGGCCTGGCCATGAGCCAAGTTGAATAAGGCGATCGAACCTATTGTGCGGCTCCGCCCCAACGACCGCTCTCCGTGAACCTTGGTGGACCTTATGGAACGGCTTTCAAACCCTCCCGAACCAATAGAATTCGTCATTGAGCAGGGGTTATACGATGCCGAGCCGCGGCGCAGACCACTGAAATCGGCGCCTTCTCCGGGGCTTGCCTGCGAGCACGAAGTCGTAGACGACGAAACGGGGCAGCTTTCAAACCCAACCCGACGACACGTCCAACGTCGCTTAACAGTGAGCGAGATCGACACAGTCGTCTGTGACTACCAAGCGGGTCGAACTCTTGTCGATCTCGCCGCAGAGTTCGGCGTCCACCGTCGGACCGTCGCGGCACACCTCGC
>JBDSMH010000152.1:0-34614 GCA_039915945.1 Acidimicrobiales bacterium
GCACCCCTCGAGCACCGACCGTACGTGGACGTCGATCTATGACGCCGGCGGATTGCTGACGCAAGACAAGCAACCGGGCGGCATCACGATCACCAACACCTACGACGCGCTCGCCCGACTCATCACACAAACCACGGGCGCGCTGACCAAGACGATCGGCTACGACGTCACGTCGCGCCCGACGACGTTTTCACATCCTGCGGGAACCCAGACGCTGGTCTATGACGACCGTAGTCTCACCGTCGGCGCTGCCGGGCCCGCAGGCAACATGATCGCCACCTATAGCGGCGACAGCCGCATGCTGACCCGCAACGATCCCGCCGGCAATCACACCTTCGGCTATGACACCCGCGGCCGCATGACCACCGCGGCCGACCCGCTGACCGCGCGCACGTTGAACTACACGTTCAACGACTCGTCACAGATCACGCGCGTCGACTACGGCACGCCCGGAGGTTCCACTCCCTACCGCGAGTACGGCTACGACACGATCGGGCGCCTCACTACCGACACGTCGAAGACCGGTGGCGGCACGACCAAGCAGTCGTCGACATACAGCTACGACGCGGACTCCAACGTCACGCAACAAGTGTTGTCGATGCCGGGCGCGGGCAACACCGCGGAAGGGACGTACGACTACAGCTACGACCGCGCCGGGCGCCTCACACGCTTCAACCGCACCAGCGGATCGACCATGACGACTGACTATCGCTGGGATGCGGCCGGCAACCGTGCCGCGGTCGTGACCAACGCGGTGGTGCAGTCATGGACCTACGACCAGCGAAACCGGATCACGACCGGCCCTGAAGGGACCTACACCTGGGATCCCCGCGGCACGCTCGACAAGATCATGAACGGCGCCACCACCGTCAACGATGCGACCTTCGACAACTTCGGCCGCATGACGGCGATGACCGTGTCCGGCTCGACGATCAACTACACCTACGACGCGCTCGACCGCATGGCGACACGCAATGTCGGCACCAACCAGACATTTGCCTACAACGGCGCATCGATCGACCCATCACTCGCCGCCGGCATCAAGTACTCACGCTCGCCGTCGGAGCGGCTGCTCGGCGTACAAAACGGTGCAACCACTCGACTGGCCGGCATCAACCGCCACGGCGATCTGCAGTTCCTGCTCGACACGTCGGGCAACGCCACCGACACATCGGTATACGACCCGTTCGGCAAGCCGATTCAGACCACCGGCACCACCGGCGCCAACGTCGGCTTCCAAGGCGACTTCACCGACCCGACATCCGCCGATGTGTGGATGGGCGCACGCTGGTACGCGCCGTCGACCGCGACGTTCCGATCACGCGACACCATTCGCGGCGAACTGTCGACGCCGATTTCGCTCAACCGCTACACGTACGCCGCGGGCAACCCGATTTCGTTCATGGACCCCGACGGCCACTACTACGACGTCATCTGTTTCGATGTTTGCGTCGAGTACTGGGTCGACGACCCCGTCTACTACGAGCCCGTGCCGTACTACGACCCCTGCGCCTGGGGTGGCTGCTGGGACTACTACGAACCACCACCACCGCCCGCCTATGACCCGTGTGCCTACGACATGTGGTCTTGTGCCGACTTCAGCTACACGCCACCGCCACCCGAGCCTGTGTATGACCCGTGCGCGATCGACCCGTGGGCTTGCTATGTCGCCGTAGACGTAGCGCCGCCTCCGCCGCCACCACCGCCACCGGTGTACGACCCGTGTGCCTATGACATGTGGTCTTGTGCCGACTTCAGCTACACGCCGCCACCAGAACCCGCCACGGCGGTCGCCACCGACACGTGGGTCGAAGACATGTCGCGTACCACCGACGAAGACATCGACGTCGCATGGTGGATCACCGAAATCGGGTTCAACCCCGGCTACGACGCTGCCGCCGAACAGGCCTACCGAGAACAGCAGGAAATGCTCAACGCGGCCACCATCGATGCCTTCGGCTACAGCATGTACGACGCCGACGAAGTCGCGGACGCTGCCTGGGAACAGTTCGAACGCCAACAAGCGGTGGAAAACGCCTACCTCGGAACGCTCCCTGCAACCGGCGAAACCGCCATGTTCTCGGCCGCTGCGGAAGAACGCTTCAACGCCTGCAAATACGGCACCGACTGCGGCGACTGGCTCAACGGAGAAGTCACCGTCGGAGCCGCACCCGACTGGAGCTTCTTCAAAAAGGCAGCCGACGTCGCAAGCTACGCACCGGTAGTCGGAGATTTCGTCGACGCCGGCCGCGCCGCAATCAACCTCGCACAAGGCGACTGGGAAGACGCATTCATCTACAGCCTCGGCGTCGTGCCGATCCCCGGCGTGACAGGAACCTCTGCCAGACTCGGTCGCGAGGGGATCGAGGAGGTAACTGAGGGTGCAGCTCAACGAGAGTTGCCCAAGAGCCTATTCCGATTTGGTGTCGATCCTGAGAGCGCTGACGATCTTGCCCGCCAAGCTGCCGCGGCCCAAGCAGAAGGGCTTCCACACGGGGTGTCCACATTCTCGCGGTCCTCGCGACCGGACGCTGTCAAGGCGAACGCACCGGATGTAGATGCTGTATTTCCTGTGATCAAGACTCGTGGCCCGTATCACTACACTGTGGAGCTGCCCGATCCTGTCACAGATGACGTGGCCGAGATCTTCAATCAACTTTTCGGGAGGTAGATCATCTCCTCAGTTATCTTGAGTCTTGAGGCGCTGGCGCTGGATCCGGTAGCGCGGGACATCGAGCGGATTGCCGCGACCTATGCGTTGGGAATCATCGCTGACACAGATGCGGTTCGATGTCTGGATGGTCTTTGTGCAAACGACACCCTTCTCGCACGGGTGCAACTTGCGGCAGGAGAAGCACGAGCCTTCGCTGTGTCTCGCGGTGCGCACTTGCCAACTGACCTTGAGCTGGCCAACTTCACGGGTACGTCGTACGCGGCATTCGACGATCAAGTGTCAGTGATACTTCGAAACTTAGGATAGGCAGCGATGATTTCAAGGTCCTCACGACCGTTCAGCAAGTGCTTTCCTCCGTACTCAGCTCACAGTCGCCCCGGGTGCACCCAAAGGAACCAAGTGGCAGCTACGTCGGAGATGGCAGCGACGGGCCGCATGCAACAGTTGTCCGGCCGGGTTTGGTTGCTCGTCGTGACCGCTGCTTTCATCCTCTTCGACTGTAGCGCCGCTTTTGCGCAAGTGAGTCCGGATCCCGGATTTCAGAGTCTGCTTGAAATGACACAGCCGGGAGGCTTTGTTGTGGCTACGCAGTTTCCAAATGTAGGCGTGCTCCGCGCGGATGCGTTGTCTTCGCTGAATCCCGACGGGGCTGTTTTCACAGCCGCGGATTTCGCCGAGCATCGGATCGGATTCTTCGGATGGCACTGGATTAGCACCGCAGAGCCAACTGGTTCGCGTCGTGTGATAAATCTCGTGGGCCTTTCGTCAACGGCAGCGAGTGAAGCGAAGAAGTTGACCGAAGTGTTCGCCTCTCTGTCACGCCAGCGTGGCGATAAGGACGCGCCACCCGCTGTCGCGAACGCAGTGACGTTTACCGGTATTGCGCCGGACGCGAAGCAAGCCGCGTATTACGTGGGTCTTGTGCGCAACGACCGTGCGATCCTTATCAGTGCGTTTGGGCCCAACGCGTCGCCGCTACAGTCCGAGGTCAACGCGCTCGCGGCTCAGTTGGCGGATGGGCTTGAGCAGCTGCCAAGCCGTGTCGAAGCCTCAAGCAGCACCAAGATGGTTGTCGCCTTAGCCGCCGCTGTGGCAGTCGTCCTTGTTGCGGGCGTCGTTGGGGTCAATATCGTGCGACGCAGGCGAGCGCGAACCAGCACCGTCTAGCACCACCCGGTTGTAGGACCGCAACGCCGAAATGACGGTCAACGTCGCGATGGCTTGCGAAGTTTCTTCTCGAGGCTTCTGCGATAACCGTTGTGCTCGATCCGACGGATTAGAGAACTTTTTTGATTCTGCGTGAGACTGCGCGCTCGGAACGTGTGGTCACAATTGCAGGTCCTCGGGCGGACACTGGGCACAAGCTTCACTTGCCTGTGGCAGATCGGGGACATGGCGCTTGCGACGCGACCAGACGCGATCGCTGATTTCGAACGCGTCGAAGGTCAGTGTCATAGGGCGCTCGTTTGCCAACGGAATTGCCAACGGATTGACCCGATCCGCTCGGAATTCGTACCACTGGCCGGTGGTCACAGTCGCACGTAAACGCAGGCCGGCCCACGCACCAACATGAACTATCAGTGATTTTCAATGACTTCTAATGACAAGGTCGTAGGTTCGAACCCTATCGGGGGCGCCAAAAGCGCCGGTCAAAGCAATTTCGGCTGATCAATTTTCAACGAATGAGGCCGAGGCGGCGCTCGTACTCGAGCGCGACCGCGGCTGCCGCGAGCACGACGGCGCCGGCGACGACCGTCCACCACGTCACCGCCTCGAGCGGGAATCGCTTGGCTTCGTTGACGCGGTCGACGCCGCGTTCTCGGATGCTGACGCGCTCGTCGTAGCGGCGGAACACGGCGGCGAACTGCTGGCGACCCTCGGCGACCGCGGGGAACTCCGAGGCCAGCTGTTGGTCGAGCCTGCTTCGTGACCCGCCGGTCGCCGCGAGGAGATCGGGCACCGTCTTCTGCTCGAACTCGACGGAGGCCGCGACCATGGTGTCGAAATGTGCGCGAGTCTGCGCCGCCAACTCGTGCGAGACATTGAGCGAATCGAGCACGTCGGCGGCCTTCGTCGCCTTGTCTGGGTAGCCGGTGGCGAACGGGGCAACGATGATCAACAACGCGTAACCGGCCAGAGCGACCAGCCACACGCGACCGCGCCGCAGCAACGTCAGCAGCGCGCAGGCGATCAACACGACGATCGCGAACACCGCAATCGGTGGTGCAGCCGTCATCGGCAGACCTGCCAACGGAATGTCATCTGCCGCGGCGAAGTTGGCTTGGTGACGCTCGAGGTTGGCCACGATCTTCTCTGCGAACGGGTAGATCGTGCTCCTTTGCGCACCGGCGGCGGCGATGCTCGGATAGCGATTGTTGAGCTGCGCCGCACTGAGGCCGAGTACGTCGCCGACGGCCGGCATCGCCACGTCGATCAATTGATCGGTGGCGCTCTTGGTGAGCTCGAAGTCGGCCCGGTGCTGCGTGACGCCCTCGACTGTCAGCTCAGAGCGCACGAGATCGGTTGCGGCTTCGCCGGCGTCGGCCCGCGAAAAGAGATCCGATGTGAGTAGCGCGACGAGCAGCACCGAAGCGACAGTCAGGGCGACGCCCGCCGCGACGCGTCGCATTGTGTGCGGATGGCGCACTTCCTCCACTGGCCAACCTCCGATCGACGCGCCGAGATTGTCGCGGGGCCCGAGCGCTCTCGCCAGTCGATCGACGAGCTCGACATCGCAGTGCGTGTCTCAGGGACTGGCAACCAGAGTGGTCCGTCGCTGCAGCGCTGCGATGACCGTGGCGATCAGCACTACGGGCACGGCAATCGTCATCGCGCCACCGAAATCCCACTGCACCGAGCCTCGGAATCGCAAGACAGCGAGAATCCAGAAAAATGCGGCGGTCGCAACGCTGTGGAGCACGTAACGGGTGCGTGCCACCTCGCGTTCAGCGCTGCACAGGACGAGCATGGCTCCCAGAGAGATCAGCCACGCTGAAATTGCGCGCGCCGTCAGGTCAGTGAGCCTCCAGGGCCAGAACTTGGCCCGCTCGGCCCCACCGAACAGGACAACACCGAGAGCTGCGAGTAGGCACCCTTCGATGAGCAACAGCACGCGCGCCGGACGGGGCAGTAGCGGCCCGACGCGCTCGGGCTCGACTCCTCTTGTGCGCTGTTGTCCCACGACGAGAAAGAGCACGAACGGCGGCACTACGACGTAGACGACGAGCCAGGCAGCCGCGGCAACCCGAGCCGAGTTCGGGCCGGTGTCGAAATGAAACTTGTCGAGGTGCAGCAACGTCACCGCGAGTGTCAGCGAGGCGAAAAGCAGCGTGCTCAGAATCACGACCCTGGCGTCGACCCATCGCCGGGCCTGACGGGCTTCGAAGACCATCACGATCGAACCGAAGTAGCCAGCGCCGACTACAGCTGCCGAGACAGGCGGAGACACCGTCCATGCGAACCAGCGGTCGGTGGACGTCGCGAGGATGAAGCATTGGATGCCGGCTGCCGCGAGCACGAACACGTCAATCGCGAACCAGCGCCGAACCAGTTCGAGCACGGGCTTCGGTGGTGAGGCGGACGCGTCCAGAGTGCGCGGCGTCGGTTCGATGTTCGACACGAGACGGCTCCTTCGCCGGGGAGTCGGGAGTCAGAAACTGCCTTCGTGGCTTCGTTCGATGCCGAGCATGAGGATCAGGTCTTCGTGCAGTTCCATCCACACATCGTGATACGAGCTACACAACACGCCGGTGAACTGGCTGCGCTCGCCGTCGACGACTCGTTGCCAGGAGCGCGTCAACCGGACGCCATACAGGCCGAAGCGATCGAGCGCGGCGGTGAACGCATCGATGACGGGTTGCGTCCGCTCGTGCAGCGTCGTCAGACGGTTGATGCACGCGGCGTCGTAGCGCTCGTCGTCGTGATCGTTCGGCGCGTCGTCTCGCACTTGCCAGTCGGTGCACAGTTGCTTGAACTCTCCGTTGAGCGTGAGGAACTGGCCGTACGACTGCCGAAGGCTCGCCAACGTCGGCTGGTCGACACCGGGCAACAACTCGGCATGATGACCGCGGCCGGCGGCGGTGATCTGCCACAGCGACCGCGCCGGTACGAAACGGACGAACTCGAGCGCGGCGAGCGCCTCGAGTTCCCGCGCCGCGGTGTCTGCGTCGAGCCCGACGAGCTCCGAGATGACCTCGATCGTGGTGAAGCCTTTGATGCGCAGCGCGTGCAACACGATCATGCGTAATGGTTGCGCATCGTGGGCCACGACGGGCGGAGACGGCGGCGACGCGGGGCTGTCGGCGTCGGTCGGCGCCACGGGATCACCGACTGCTGGCTGTTCCAGTCGCAGCAACGACTGGGCCACCGCCAGTCGGGCGACGGGAATACGGAACGCCGAACAACTGACCGCGTCGACACCGCAGCCAACGAGGAAGTCGATCGACGCCGGATCGCCGGCATGTTCGCCACACACGCTGATCGTCACGTCGGGCCGCGCCGCACGTGCCTCGCTGCAAGCCGCGCGAACGAGCCGACCCACGCCTCGGGCATCGAGCGTTTCGAAAGGGTTCGCGGGCAGTAGTCGCTTCGCGAGGTACTGCGACAGCAGCGGGCCATCGGTGTCGTCTCGGCTGAGGCCGAACACCAGCTGCGTCAGATCGTTGGTACCGAACGACACTCCTTCGGACACGACGGCGACCTCGGCTGCGAGCAGTGCGGCGCGTGGTGTTTCGATCATCGTGCCGACGTGGATGACGTCGCGCAGCGCCGCCGACGCGTCAGTCGCGGCGACGATTTCTGCCACCCATGAACGCACGAGCGCCGTCTCGGCCGGATCCATCACCATCGGAACGAGTATCTCGACCTGCGGGCGGCGTCCTTGCTCGAGTAACGCCAGCGCGGCACGACAGATTGCTTGCACCTGCATGCGATACAACGTCGGGCGGATCACGCCGAGGCGGATGCCACGCGTGCCCATCATCGGGTTCACTTCGTGCCTGCCGTGCAACGCATCGCGGTCGACGGTCGCATCGTGGGCGGGGAAGAACTCGTGGAGGGGAGCGTCGAGCAGTCGTATCGCAACCGGTAGGCCGTCCATCGCAGCGAGAATCCCTTCGAAATCCTCACGTTGGATGTCTTCGAGCGCCATGAGTGCCGGACGCTCGTCGGTTTCGCCGCGGGCGAGCAGAAGCGTGCGCAACAACGCCAACCGGTCGGGAGCGAAGAACATGTGCTCGGTGCGACACAGGCCGATGCCCTGCGCGCCGATCGAACGGGCGTAGCTCGCGTCCGCCGCGGTGTCGGCGTTGGCGCGCACGACGACGCGTTGCGTCGCAAGGTGATCGGCCCACTCGAGCAATATCTGCAATTCGGCGGTGCACTCGTCGTGCGCGACCTCGGCCGCGCCGGCGAAAACTTCGCCGGTGCCACCGTCGATCGACAACCACTCGCCGGCGGCGATGGTGCGGCTCCCAATACGGATTGCACCGTCGAGCACTTCGATGTCCGCAGCGCCGACAACCGCGGGAATGCCCAAGCCCCGAGCCACCACTGCGGCGTGACTGGCGATGCCACCGCGCGCGGTGACGATGCCTTGGGCACATTGCATGCCGACGACATCCTCTGCCGACGTCTCGCGACGCACGAGCAATACCGGTTTCGTCGCGGCAGTGGCGATTGCTTCGTCCGCGGTGAGCATGAGGACGCCCGTCGCCGCGCCGGGCGACGCCGGCAGACCCGTCGTGAGGACCGACGGTGCGGAACCCGCTGCGAAGTGGGAGTGCAGTACCGACTTGACGTCGCCCGGATGGACCGCCGACACGGCTTGGGCGATCGTCAACGGATCGTGAGGGTCGAGCGCGCGGGTGACCAACCCCACGATTCGCGCCGCTGCCTCGCTACCCCGCCCCATTGGCCCAAAGTATGACGCAGGACTCCGCGCGTCGTCCTGTGGTTGAGCGGCGGAGCCGGATCACCGTGGCGCGCGCCCCGGGGACGTGCGACACTCTCGTGAGCAGCTACAGGCGCAGATCGGACGGGATGAGCGTGGCGGACCAGCGAATGGTCGGCAAGATCGGGCGGGTTTCCGGCACGATCGAACCGGGCCGCTTGGGTGAGGTCATCATTCCGATTCGGGGCGGAACCGAGCATTTTCACGCGTACGGCGAGACGCCCTCAACGGTGCTGGCCGTCGGAACGCGCATCGTGGTCATCGAGTACTTCCCGCCTCGAACGGTTGTCGTCACACCGATGTGATCTAGGAGTCGAGAATGCTCACCGTTGCCATTGCCGTTGCGATCGCCATCGTTGTGGTGGTTGTCATCTTCAAGTCGATGTGGCGCGTCGCCGAGCCCAATGAAGCGCTCATCATTTCGGGGATAAAGCACGCGAACCAAGCCGACTCGGTCGCCGAGAGCCTCGGGTTCAAGATCATCACCGGCAAGGGCACGCTCGTGATCCCGGGCGTGCAGACAGTTCGCCGGCTGTCGCTCGACCTGCGTCAGGCCGACCTCGCGATCGACTGTGTAACCCACCAGGGCATCCCTCTCGGCGTGAAGGGCGTGCTGATCTACAAAGTCGGCGACGACTTCGCATCGATCGCGAATGCGGCCCGACGGTTCCTCGACCAGCAGGACCAGATGGACCAGCGCGTGCACAACGTCTTTGCCGGTCACCTCCGCGCCATCGTCGGCAACATGACCGTCGAGGAGATGATCCGCGACCGAGAGAAGCTCACCTCGCTCACGCGTGGCTCGTCGGGCACCGAAATGGAAAAGCTCGGGCTCATCGTCGACTCTCTCCAGGTCCAAGAGATCGACGATCCCACCGGCTACATCACCAACCTCGGCCGCCCCCACGCTGCCGCCGTGAATCGCGATGCCCGCATCGCGCAGGCAGAGTCCGACCGCGCCGCGACCCAAGCCGAGCAGATCGCCGACGCGCTGAAAGCCGAAGCGGTGCGAGATTCGCAGATAAAGCAAGCGGGCTTTCAGGCCGAGGTCGATCAGGCGGCGGCGCGCACTCGGCAGGCCGGCCCATTGTCAGAAGCGGCCTCTCGCCAAGAGGTGGTCGTGCAGGAAACGCGCGTTGCCGAACTCGAGGCGCAGCGCGAGGAGCAACGCCTGCAGGCCACGGTGCGCAAGCCGGCCGATGCTCAGGCGTACCAGCAGACAACGCTGGCCCGCGCCGAACGCGACGCGCGCATCGCGGCTGCCGAAGCCCACGCGAAAGAAGTCGAGATGCAGGCCGCGGCAAACGCGGAGCGCGTCAAGCTCGAGGCGGGGGCCGAGGCCGAGCGGGTACGTCTTGCGGCGTCGGCCGAAGCTGAACACGTGCGACTCGAAGCATCGGCTCGTGCAGAGTCGACCCGCGCCATGGGCGAGGCCGAAGCTGCCGCGACACGCGCCACCGGTGAAGCTGCGGGTGCCGCGGTGCTCGCCAAGGGCATGGCCGAGGCCGAGTCGATCAAGGCGCGCGCCGACGCGCTCGCCGAGAACCAAGACGCGGTCATCGGTCAACAGTTGGCCGAGAAGTGGCCCGAGATCGTGGCAGCGGCAGCCAAGCCATTCGGCGAGATCGACCAACTCATCGTGCTCAACGGCGCACAGGGTCTGTCCGAGGTGCTCGCCCAGGCTCTCAGCCAAGGCGTGTCGGGCCTCAGCCTCGTGCGCAAGCTGCTCGCCGGGGCGGAGACCACGGCCAGCATCGAGGCCGGCGCCAAGAAGGACGACTGAGCTCACGCGTAGTCTCGTGGCGCGCTGACCGCGCCGCTACGAGACCCACCGGGGGAGAGCCGTGACCATTGCCGGATGCACCGTGATCGACTGCCATCATCACGTCGGATCGCTCGAGGCCCAGGGCTTCGTGTTCGCCGGCATCGAAGCCGGCAGGGATCCCGCCACGGTCGAGATCGAACGCCGCTTGTCGGCGATGGATCGCCAAGGTGTCGATCAAGCGATCGTGATTCCCGGCCACGGATACCTGCGGCCCGACGGTGTCGCCGACACCCGCCGCATCAACGACGGTGTGGCCGCGTACCGCGATGCCAATCCGTATCGTTTCCCCGCGGCGCTCGGCATCGTCGAGCCACTGCACGGCGCGGTTGGTATCGCCGAGTTGCAGCGCATGCGCGACAACCTCGGTTTGGTCGGTGTGAGCGTGCACACTCGCTTTCAGGGTGTGCAAACCGACAGCCCGCTCGTGCTCGCGCTCGTGCGCGCCGCGGCCGAGCTCGGGTTGGTGCCGTTCATCCACGCTGTCGAAGGCGTGCCCGACGAAGCGATCTGGCGCGCGCAACAAGTCGCCCGAGCCGTGCCCGACACGACGATCGTGGTGCTCGACGCGTTCGGCGGCGCCGAGCACGCTCGGCAAGCTGTCATCATCGCCAGGGAGACGCCGAACATGATCTTCGACACGAGCCTCGCGCACCACTATCTCTTCGTCGAAGCGATGATCAACGCCGTCGGGCCGGAGCGGCTCGTGTTCGGCACCGACTACTACTCGATGATGGGTGACCCGCAGCCGAGCGTGGTGCTCGACAAGCTCGCCGAGAACGACATGCCCACGGAACACAAAGCCGCGATCCTCGGCGGCAATCTTCGGCGAATCCTGCGCTTGTCATGATGATGGGGGGCAGGGGTCCCGAGTATTGGAACCAGCCCGCACCGTCGCGTCCCATACGGCAGTTGCCGGCGCTGATCGGCTCCGCGTTCCGGCTCGTGTGGCGAGCGGACCGGTGGTCGATGGTGCTGACGACATCCGTCGACCTTCTGCGCAGTGGCATCGCCGCTGCCCAGATCCTCATCACCCGCAATGTGCTCGAGCATCTCCTCAAGGCGGGCGACCGCGAGACGGTCGTGCGCGACGCACTGCCCGCGGCCATCACACTGGCGGTCATCTCTGCGATCAGCATGTTGATCGGACAACTCCGCAACACACGACAACAGATCTTCAGCGAGCGCGTGCAACAGCTGGCGATGAGCGAGATGCTCGATGTCGCCGCCCGAGTCGATTTGATAGCGTTCGAGGAGCCCACTTTCTACGACCGCCTGCAGCGGGCGCAGATGAACGCGATGTCACGGCCGATGCAGGTTGTGCAGTCGATTGTTTCGCTGATCAGTGGACTGCTCGGCACCGTCGGTATCGGCATCGCGCTGTTCACACTCGAACCGTGGCTGCTGCCGGTGATCGTCGTCGCCTACATACCGATGGTCATCGCCAACCGGCTCAACAACCGCATGATGTTTCGCTGGGCGCGCCGCATGACGCCGCTCGAGCGTCAGCGTAGTTACGTAGCCGGCCTTCTCACGATGCGCGAAGCGGCGAAGGAGATCCGCGCCTTCGACCTCGGCGACACGTTCATCGACCGCTACCGAGACCTGAGCGGAAAGCGGCTCGAAGAATTGCGCGGCGTTGCCCGTACACGCGCCAAGCGCCTGATCGCGGCGCGTCTCATGACCTCGGTGCTCGAAGCGCTGGTGCTCGGTGCGCTGCTGTGGTTCCTCGCACGGGGTGGGCTCTCGCTCGCCGCGGCAGGCGCGGCCTACACGGGCTTGTCGCAGATCCAAGGGCGACTCGAGAATATGATCGCCGGCTCGACGAATCTCCACGAAGCGGCGTTGTTCCTCGATGACCAGCGCGAATTCGTAGAGCTCGCGCGCGGCCTCACGCGGTCGCCGCGCACAGAGGTCGTTCCCCAACAATTCGATCAGATCGTGGTCGACAATGTTTCGTTCCGGTACCCCGACGCGCCGCGCAAAGCCCTCGACGGCGTCACCGTCGAACTGCGCCAAGGCGAGGTCATCGCGCTCGTCGGTGAGAACGGGTCGGGCAAGACCACCCTGGCCAAGTTGTTGGCGCACCTCTACGAACCGTCCGAGGGCCGGATCACGTGGGACGGGCGTGACCTCGCCGACCACGATCCCGACAGCGTGCGCCGCAGTATCACCGTCGTCTTCCAGGACTTCATGCGGTATTGGCTGTCGCTCGCCGACAACATCGGGTTGGGCGATCCGCGACGAGCGTCGGACCGTGATGTGATCATCGCCGCGTCCCAGCGCGCGGGTGCCCACGATTTCGTCGAGCGACTGACCGACGGCTACGAGACCAACCTCGGACGCCAGTTCCAAGAAGGCACAGATCTGTCGATCGGTCAGTGGCAGCGCGTCGCAATCGCGCGTGCATTCTTCCGCGACGCGCCATTCGTCATCCTCGACGAACCCACCGCGGCGCTCGATGCGCGCGCGGAGCACGAACTCTTCGAGCGCATACGCGAACTCTTCCGCAGCCGAACCGTGCTGTTGATCTCGCACCGATTCTCCACCGTGCGCAACGCGGATCGCATCTACGTCCTCGACCAGGGCCGCATAGTCGAAGCCGGATCGCACGCAGAGCTCATGGCGCTCGGGGGGACCTACGCCGAGCTGTTCACGATGCAGGCCTCCGCCTACTTCGATGCCGAGCCCGATCGCGCGACGTTGTCGTGACCTCGACCCGAATTGGCGGCGGGGGCGACGTCAACTCCACACACCAGTCGTGCGGAACGCCAGACTGCCGCCGGCCAGATCGCCGCCCCGTTGCGGGATCTCGACGAGCGGTCGATCGATCGATTCGATCGTCGGCGCGGCGATACGAGCGGCGGTGGCCGCAAGCGCGTTGCGGTCGAGACCGTACGCACGGATCGCATTCTCACCGACCATGTTGCGGATGACCGTGCGCGGTAACCCGGCGTAGCTCGAACGAAGCGCGAGGTGTGTGACTGGCTCGTCTGTCCAGTCGGTCGGGTATTGGAACGTACCTTCGGTGTGGGGATAGTCGGAGCCCCAACAGACGTTGTCGGCGTAGCCATCGCGCTCGGCGGCGAGCGCTTCGAAGCGCGCATGAAAGCTGGCGCCGACGAACACATTGCTGTGCACGTACTCGCTCGGGCGCTTGGTGAGGTGATCGAGTGGCGACGAGATCGACCCCGAATCGAACAACGAGTCCATCTCGTCGACGATCGTCGCCAACCAGGCGCCGGGTCGTTCGGTAATCACCAGCGTGAGGTCGGGATGGCGCTCGAACACGCCGCCGAACACGAGGCGAGAGATGATCGAGACCCGCGACATCGCCATGAGTTCCATCGACGCGATCTGATACGCACCGGGCGCACTCACTTCGGGCGTGATCTGCCCGCCGTGGTTGGCCAGCACCATGCCCAGCTCCGCGCAGGTTGACCAAAACGGGTCCCACGCCTGGTCGTTGTACGGCCTGATGCCCTCGCGCTGCGCGGGCAGATTGATGCCTTTGAGGCCCAGCGACGCGGCCGCGCGCACCTCGCGAGTCGCGTCATCGATGTCCAACATCGACAGCTGCGCGAGACCGACGTGGCGGTGAGGTTGGACCGACACGAAGTCGCCCAACCAGCGGTTGTAGATCTCGTTGCCGGCGCGCGCGATCTCGGGATCTTCCGCAGGGAGGTTGCCCTTGCCTGCACCCGCCAGCAGATGCAGACGAAATGGAAATGGCTGCCCGTTCTGGCTGCCGTGGAAGATCACACCGGCCGCGACACCGTCGTAGTCCATGTCGCGTAGTCGGGCGTTGATGTCGTAGTGGCCCTCGGTTTGGAAGTTGCGAATACGCGAGCCCGATGCCGCTATGGGTGCGACGCCGGCAACTGCGAAGCCGGTACCTGGTGCGCGTCCGAACGAACCGATCGGCTCGACGTTGGCCGCGGTGTAGGCGTCGAACTCGTCGAGATACTGCGCGGGACAATAGGGCCGCAAGTCTTCGGCCAAACGGGGGCCGACATGGGTATCGCTCGACACGATGATCAACGGCTCGCTCATGACCACCTCCGCTTCGCCAGTCACCTTATCGAGACGGTGCGCGTCATTCTGACCGCAGCGCCTCCGCCGGGCGGGTGCGGGCTGCGTGTCGCGCCGGGAGGAACGCCACCAGGTTCACCAGGATGAGCGCAACCGGAATCTGAGCCAGGACGAGGAGCGTCGGGACGCGGAGCGCCGACTCGACACCGAGCGAATGTGCGGCGTGCTGCCAGATCTGCACCCCGATCAATAGTCCCGCGGGTATGCCGCAGATCACGCCGACCATTGCCAGCGTCGTCGCTTGCCACGCGACGGTTGCGCGCACTTGTCGACGGCTGAAGCCCAGCGTCTTCAGTATGGCCAGTTCTCGACGACGCCGGCGCACCGAGGTGATGAGCGCGTACCCGACCGCGTAGAACGCAAGCGCGCCGATCAGCGCCGCCAACGAGGCGGGGAACCAGTTGATCTGACGCAGCCGATCGATTTCGGCCGGGACGCTCGGCCCCGAGGGGTCGGTGAGTTGTGCAATCGACCGAATGCGTTGCTCGACCGCGCCCCGGTCAGCGTCGGCCGCGATGTCACCGACGAAGTAGCGGGAAAAGATACCGTCTGGCGCGAAGATCGGTGCAGATCCTGCGCCCGTCATTGCGACGCCGTCAGCGAGTGGCTGCACTTGTCCAAGAGTAGGGAACACGACGCGACCGACGATCTCGTAGTCGCGGTCCGCGGCTAGGCCGCTGACGTTCACGAAGTCGCCAATTGTCTTCCCCGATTTCTGCAGTGTCGTCGAGCCCAGCGCGACCTCGTCGGCATTGCGCGGCGCTCGTCCGGCGATGACTTCGGGACCGATCGATTCGCCGGTCCATGTCGTGAACGCCAATCCCGGTACGGGCCGGCCGTCGACGGCGACGACCTGATAGCAAACCTCCGCGACCGCGGTGATATGCGGCAGTTCTGCGAGGCCATGGTCATCCGTTCCACACGGCGTGTTTACGTTGACGTCGAGGGTCTTGAAGTCCCAAGTCCAGCCGTAGAGCCTCGGCGTCGCGACGAGGTGGCCGAGGCTAGACGTATAGACCAGCACGGCGGTCACGCTCGCCAAACCGAACACGGCGGCCACGGATGCCGAGCGAACGGGCATCGCCGTCCGCCCCTTCCCTGGCTCGAGTGCCATCCGCACTCCATTGGCGACGGTCGGTGGAAGACTTGCGCCGGCCACTCCGTCGACGAGTCGGGATGTCCGAGCGCGCGTCGGTGCCGACCATCGACCTGGGGACGACAGCGACGATGCTCGCCATGCACTGACCAATGTGACGAGCATGATCACCAAGAGGCTACCGACGGTGCCGAGCGCGATCACCAACCAGTCGGCGTGCAACCCGACGTCCGGATCGGCGCGCCGCGCAACGCCGAAGGGGAAGAGGGGCGAAGCGGTGATGGCTCCGACCACCGCGAGTGCGGCGCCGCCAACACCGGCGACGAAGGCCAACGGAGCCGTCGTAGCGACGCGCTCGCGTCGCGTGAGCCCGAGGGCCCGCAGGGTGGGCTGATCGCGGCTCGCCAAAGCGATCTCGCGAGTCAGCACGAACCCGATCGCGACCGCCCCCGCTGAAGCGGCGACAAGAGCGAAGAGCCACAACGCCAACGTGAGTATGTCGGTCGCGTCGCTTGCTCCATCTGTCTCGTCGGAAAGACGCTGCACCGCGAGTACGTCACCGCCAAGGATCGACCGTGACGCCGTCTCGACCGCGGCGATGTCGGCGTCATCTTGCACACGAATCCGAATTCGAACACCGAACTGCCCGATTCGATCCGCGTACTCGCGCTCGAACGCGGGGGTCAGCACTAAGAGACTGCCGGCGGCACCGTTGAAGCCGAGGTCGAGCGGTCGACGACTGACACCGACGATGTGCAGTGTGACGGTCGGGCCGTCGAAGCTGACGTCATCTCGGTCGCCGGCATTGAAGGCTGTGATCTGATCTGGTGTGAATGAGGCGATGTCGAGATGGTCTCCCACCCCGAGGTGGAGCCCTGTGGCGAGGCTTTCGCCGATCGCTACCTCGTCGGCGACCGACGGGTCGGGCGCCCGGCCCGCCACGATGCGGTCGCGATCGATGACCACGCCGAACTGGTCGTCGACGACAGTGCCGATGGACTGCACGTCGGGTGCACTGGGAATCTGGACGCCGCGGGCGCTCAACATGCCCACGGCCGCGACCCCGTCCAGGTGGCGCAACTGATCCAACTGCGCAGGTGCAGGCTGGTTCCCGGCCAATTCGATGTCGGCCGAGAGGCTCGCGTCGCGAAAACGTTCGAGCGCCGTCGCGGTGCGTCGTGCGCCGGCACCGGCCGCGAGCACCACCGCGCCGACCACGGCGACCAACAGCGTGAGTACGACGACGCCCCGCCAGCGGCGGCGAATCTCTCGTTCCGCCATCAACGCAACCGCGCCCACGCCAGCACCCTTCTGCGCGCGATTGCGGGGCGCGCCTCAACTAGACGCCCTTATCGTCAACCGCGCAGCGGTTTCTCACAAGGTGGATAGTCCCACCAGGCGGGGGGTACTAGCGCCCGTGTCGAGCGATCAGGCACGGACAGTTGGGCATTGCCTACTTGCTGGAAGAAACCGCCTCGGCGGCCTGATGAACGGTTCGTTCGGCCGCGTGGATGGCGTCGGCGGCAGAGTGCTTGGCCGCCCTGCCGGCGCGGCGGCCGACTTTGCGGCCGCGCGCGGCGGCTTTCTTGGCCGCCGCGGCACTGCGCTTGGCGGCCTTTTTGGCTTCGATCTTTGCTTCGATGCTCGCCTCGATGGCGGCCTTCTTCGCGGCCTTGCGGGCTCGGCGGCTGGCCTTGCGGCCGCGCTTGGCCGCATCGGTACCGGCACTGCGGGCGCTGTCCATCCCGCTGCGGGCGCTGTCCATCCCACTGCGAACGATGGGCTCGGCGCCGGCGATCAAGCCGGCCAGCGTGTCGTTCGTCTTGTGGCGTCGACGACCGCGCTTTTTCTTTTCGGCCTTACGGGCGGCGCTCTCGGCGTCGGCCTTGGCGCGCTTCACGCGCTTTTCGGCGGCGATGCTGCGGACTTCGGCCGTCAGGCGCGCGGCGTGCTCTCGTTCGAGCGCGTCCTCGGCATCGTGTTGTGATTGCTCCGCGCGGCGAAGCTTTTCTTTCTTGCTGCGGAACGACACGATGCCGAGTGTTCCGACTGACACTGTCTTGCGAATCAGCCCCATGGCGTATGCCCTTTCGACGGCCCCTGAGTACCCCGTATGCCGTGAACCTAACCCTCGCGGCCGAATAAGGGTCGTCAACCGGGCGACGGAGAGGACGTGAACGGCCGACGCCTTCTAGCGTCTGCCCTTCATGTCGGTCGACCTCGCAGAGCGGGCACAGATGCGGCGAGCCTGGACGACCCTCGCCGCCGTCGGATTCACCAACCTGCAAATGGCGATGGCGCTCTCGATGGTATTCGTGGTCTTCCCTGATCTCGAAGACTCGTTCCCTCGCTCGTCGTCCGCAACGTTGTCGTGGGCCGTCAACATCTTCACGATCGTCGGCGCGGCGACGTTGGTGATCGGCGCGTCGCTGGCCCGACGCTGGGGCGCACGGCAGGCGCTGCTCGCCGGAACGGCTCTGTTCACGCTGGCCTCGGTGGCTGCGGCGCTCTCGCCCAACGTCGAGTTGTTGGTCGTCTGTCGCGTCGTGCAGGCGCTGGGCTCTTCGTTGATCATCCCGAGTGGCGCCGCCATCGTCTATCGGGAGTTCCCGTTGTCCAAGCGCGGACTCGCGGTGACGTCGTGGGCGGCGATCGGCGCGGTGGGTGCCGCGGCCGGCCCGTCGCTCGGCGGTCTGCTCATCGACGTGGGCAGTTGGCGATGGGCGTTCTGGTTGAATCTACCGTTCGGCGTGGTCGCGCTGGCGGTCGTCGCGATCGTCATCGCCGAAACGCCGGCCGACCGCTCGGTGCGCATGCCCGACGCCGCGAGTTCAGTGCTGCTGACGGTGGGCATCGGCGCCTCGGTACTCGCGTTGGTGCAGACGCCGGACTGGGGTTGGAGCGACGCCCGCACGATCGCGTCGCTCGCACTCGGACTCACGCTGTTGGCGGTGGTCGTGCAGCGGTCGCTGCACCACGCGCGACCGTTGCTCGAGCTCACACTGTTTCGTGACGCACGCTTCGGCGTCGGCAACATCGCGCTTCTCGTGTTCTCTGTGAGCTTCTTCGGCTTTCTGCTGACGAGTGTGTTGTTCCTCACCGACGTCTGGGACTACTCGATTCGCCGCGCCGGTCTGCTCACCACACCGGTCTTCGCCGCGACGGCGTTGATGTCGGTCGTGTCGGGTCGCGTCGCTGCGCGCCTCGGCTATCGCACGGTGATGGCCGCCGGCGGCGTGCTGTGGGGCGCAGGCACACTATGGATGGCGATCGGCATGACGGCGACGCCGTCGACTGTCCGGTGGCTCGGGGCCATCTCCACCCTCGGCCTCGGTTCGGGGGTGCTGTGGGGTTCGATGCTGGCGGTGAGCCTGTCCACGCTGCCGATCGAGGCGATGGCCGCAGGCGCCAGCCTCAGTCAGACACTGCAGAACATCGGCAACACCTTGGGCGTCGCCATCATGATCACTGCACTCGGCGAGATCACCGTTGGTGACCTTGGCGCTTTCCCCGGCATGTGGGTCGCCTCCGCGGTCACCACGATGCTTGCGGTGGCGGTGTGCGTGTTGGTGTCGGAGCCGGGCGGTAAGGATGCTGGGTTGTGATGCGTTCGCCCGCCGGCCCCGCGCCCATCCGCGGTAGCGGGCCCGTCGCGTTCACGGTGTTGTGGGTGGCTGCGTACCTTTGGAACGGCTACTGGTTCTTGCTGCGCATCGGGTTTCGCGTCGAGGTCGTCGACGACGTGCTCGAGTGGCGTGCCCCACTCGCGAAGCGGAGCGTGCCCATCGGCGAACTGTCGGGGAACCGCAGTATGTGGATGGGTTTCGAAACACTGAAGGTCACGGGCCAACGGTCGCTCATTGTCTTGAGCCGAGACCGCGGCTGGATCACCTTCCTCGAATCTCTGAATCGCGCGACAGGCTCTGACACCTTCCACGTGTCGGCGTTGAACCGACTGATGGTACGGATGCCGGGGTCGAGTTGGAGTGACGGCTACTACGAGGACTGAAGGACCTCGAGGGGATCGCGCAAGTCGAGCATGCCGAAGTATCCACACGGGACAGCGCGGTCCGACGCTCGGCGCACCGCAGTCCTTCATCGCGTTGCGCATTGTGCAAGGCGGCATCGCCGTGCCGGTCGCCGTCGTCAACGCAGCCCGCGACTATCGCTTCGTTGTGCGAGTGTCGGTTCCGACGGAATTGGCGAGCGGTCCGGCGAACGGCGAGGTCCAGTGGGGGAGAAACCAGTGCGGCGATCGTGATCAACGAGAGCACGGCAATTGGTGGTGCTCCCGCTTCCGCGATCACAGTATGCTCCCGCCGTTGCGGCGTAGGGGAGCGGGATGGGCGATCGCTATTCGATTGGCTGTGATTTCTCGGGCGTTGGCGTACCGGGCGTCGACCAACAAGAGGCGCTCGCTCGTCATCGAGCCATGGCCTCGCAATGGCGCGAAGCCGGCATCGATGAGCCACTGAGCCGCGGCTGTGTCATTGCGATTGCCGAGACGTACGTCCAGAACTTGCTCGTCGAAGAACGCGAGATGGATGCGCTGCTCAACGACGACGTGGTGCGCTGGACCGAACAGAACAAGGCCGATTCGCCCCGTGACACGACGGCGCAGAGTGTCCAAGAAAGCACACGCGCGGGCGCGGAACGAACCGTTGCGGACATCGTCAATCGTCGATGGATGGTCGAAGGCAACCAAGCACTGGTCATCGCCGACATCGTTGTGACAGGTCTGGCGAAGCCGGTGATCTTGTACGAACGGTTCTTGATCCGGTGGGGCCAGATCGCGGAGATCGAAGCGATCTCGTTGGTGCCTCGAGCCTTACCTACTCGCTGAACGCTCTGTCGAGAAACGAACGTATGTCGGCGACGGCTGCGACCGACTCGGGTACGTGCGGAATCATCGCGTGCCATACGTGCGTCATCTTCGGCCACATGTCGAGCTGCACGCGACCTTGGCATTCTGCGATGCGCGTCGCGAGCGCGACGGCGTCGTCCGCCAGCACTTCGTGCGTCGATGCGTGAATGAGCACCGGCGCGAGATCACTGAGCTCCCCGAAGATCGGAGATGCGAGCGGTCGACGCGGGTCGACGTCGCCGAGGTAGTCGCGCGCGCCCTCGATGGCGGCTTTGATGCTGAAGTACGGATCACTGCGAGCGTTGCGCGCATAGGCCTTGGTGGTGCACGTCAGATCGGTCACCGGCGACAGGCAAACGCCGGCGGCCGGTTGGGGCAGACCGCGGCGCTTGGCCGCCAGCAATGTCGACGCCACCAACCCGCCGCCCGCAGAATCGCCCATGATTGCGATTTGGTCGCTGCGCCATCCCGTGGCCAACAGCCACGCGTAGCCGGCAACGCAGTCTTCGAGCCCGGCGGGGAACGGGTGCTCTGGCGCAAGCCGATAGTCGACCACGAGCAGTGGCGTCTCCAACGCAACGGCGAGTTGCGACGCGAACGGTCGGTACGCGTGTAGCGAACCGATGCGGAAGCCGCCGCCGTGCAGATAGAGCACAACCTGATCGTTTGCCGCTGACGAGTGTCGGACCCACTCGGCCGGGCGGGCGGCGACGGTGACCGGCTCTACGGTGACACCATCAGCGAGCGGCGCGCTGCCCATCATCTCGTCGATGGCTTGGCGGGCGCTGTGCACATCGACGGGTACCGTCGGCGGACGCGCGCTCAGCGCTTCGATGACAGCGTTGAACTCGGTGCTCGGCATCTTTCCCCCTTACGCGGCGGATTGTCGCCGCAATGTGACTGGCCCACATCACGTTAGACGCGAGTAACTTGCGGTCGCCGCGTGCGACACGTGGCTCGAACGGGGGGTTCGATGAACGTCGCCTATGGCGATTTGCCGGTGATCGATCTCGCACAACCCGATTGGTGGCGCGTGCCCGCCGAGGTCACGCGGCCGATGCACGACGCCAACGCGGCGGCGGCCTATGTGCCCGGCTTCGACACGGTCACGTTCCTTCGCTACGACGACTGCCTTGCCGGTCTCACCGACCCCAACTTGATTGCGATGGGCTCCCGCTATTTCGAGATGCAGGGATGGACCGAGGGCGCCTTCGTCGACTGGATCCGGCTGAACGTCGTCATGATGAACCCGCCGGGGCACACCCGCTTGCGCAAGTTGGTGAACCGCGCATTCACGCCGAGGGCGGTGGGCGAGATGCGAATGGTGTCGCAACAGGTGGCGTCCGACCTGTGCGACAACGTCGATGCGAGCGACGGTGTCGTGGAGTTCGTGCACGACTGGGCACGCGTGATGCCGCTACGAGTCGTGTGTCAGATGATCGGTATTCCGTTCGTCGATGTCGACCAGATGGCTGATTGGGCGGCGGGTCTCACCGAAGCGTCAGGGGTGGCAGGACCCGACGCGCGCGAGAAGGGCGACACCGCCATGCGCGCCTTCAACGACTACGTCAGTGCCATGATCGCCGAGCGCAAAGCCTCGCCCCGTGACGACCTATTGACCGCGCTGATCAATGCCGAAGAGTCGGGCGATCGGCTGACGCAACCCGAACTCGTGGCGATGGTCGTGCAGTTGATCTTCGCCGGTCACGAGACCACGCAGAATCTGTTGGGCAACGGGTTGTATCGGCTGCTCGACAATCCCGAGCAACTCGCCCGTCTCCACTCGGATCGCTCGCTGATCCCCAACGCGGTCGAAGAGATGTTGCGCTACGACCCGCCGATCCTGTTCACGTCGAGGATCGCGGTAGACGCCAGCGAGATCGCCGGCGTGCCGATTGCGGCCGATCAGTTGGTGATGCTGAATCTCACTGCAGCGAACCATGACCCCGCCCGTTTCGCCGACCCGTCGCGCTTCGACGTGGCACGACCCGACAACCGGCATCTGTCCTTTGGCCACGGCGTGCACTTTTGCCTTGGTGCAAACCTCGCCCGCCTCGAAGCAGATGTCGCGTTCAACACGTTGTTCGACCGTTACGGCTCGATCGAATGGGCCGGCGACGACCGCAGCGATTGGACGAGTTACACCCCGCTACGCGGCCGTCAGCAGATGCGGCTACGCCTGAGCTAACTATTGCTGCGCGGCGCAGCCGCCACTCCGTTGCGGCGGAGCCGCACAACTAGTGGAATTGGTCTTCTTCGGTCGAGCCCTTGAGCGCGAGCGTCGATGCGGTGCCGCCCGAGATGACCGATGCGACGTCGTCGAAGTAGCCGGCGCCGACCTCACGTTGGTGACGGGTGGCGGTGTAGCCCTCGGCCTCCAGTGCGAATTCGCGTGTCTGAAGTTCGACGTAGCCGGTCATGTCGTCGTCGTGGTAGGCGCGGGCCAGCTCGAACATCGACAGGTTGAGCGCGTGCCATCCGGCGAGCGTGATGAACTGGAACGAGTAGCCCATCGCGCCGAGCTCTTTCTGGAAGCGGGCGATGGTCGAGTCGTCGAGGTACTTGCGCCAGTTGAACGACGGCGAACAGTTGTAGGCCAACATCTTGTCGGGATACTGCGCCTTGACTGCCTCGGCGAAACGGCGGGCCTCGTCGAGGTCCGGGGTCGAGGTCTCGCACCAGATCAGGTCGGCGTAGGGCGCGTAGGCCAGTGCCCGCTTGATCGGCGACTCGAGGATCGGCTTGGTCATGAAGAAGCCTTCGGCCGTACGTTCGCCGGTGAGGAACTCACGGTCGCGCTCGTCGACATCGCTCGTGATGAGCGTCGCGCCGAGAGCATCGGTGCGGGCGACGACGATCGTCGGTGTATCCATCACGTCGGCCGCGAGTCGAGCGGCGATCAGCGTGCGGATGTGTTGCTGCGTGGGGATGAGCACCTTGCCGCCCATGTGGCCGCACTTCTTCTCCGACGACAACTGGTCTTCCCAGTGCACACCGGCAGCGCCCGCTTCGATCATCGACTTCATCAACTCGAACGCGTTGAGCGGGCCACCGAAGCCGGCCTCTGCGTCAGCCACGATCGGCACCATCCAGTCGCGTGTCGCGCTGCCGCCGTTCTCGGACCACTCGATCTGGTCGGCGCGCCGCAACGCATTGTTGATGCGGCGAACCACGGCCGGCACTGAGTTGGCGGGGTAGAGGCTCTGGTCGGGGTAGACCTGTTCGGAAAGGTTTGCGTCCCCCGCCACCTGCCAACCGGACAGGTAGATCGCCGGCAGTCCAGCCTTGACCATCTGCACGGCCTGCCCGCCGGTCATCGCACCGAGCGCGTGCACGTAGTCGTCCTCGTGCAGCTGCTTCCACAGCCGCTCCGCGCCGCGTCGCGCGATGGTGCACTCAGGCGTGAACGAACCGCGCAGTCGCAGCACCTCGGCCGCGGTGTAGCCGCGAGTGATACCCGACCAACGGGCATCGTCGGCCCATCGTTGTTCGAGTGCTGCGACCTGGTTATCGAAGCTCAGTGTCGTTGTCATTACGCCGGTGGCCTTTCTTCAGTTCTTGGTTGTTCAGTGGAGAAGGGTGTTCAGTCGAGAAGTTCGTATGCGGGGAGCGTGAGGAAGTCGTCGAACTCAGGGGAGAGCGCGACGTGTTCGAAGATCTTGCGGGCGTCGGCGAAGCGGCTTACGTCGAACGACGTGCCCTTCTCCGCCGCGATCGCGACCAAGCCTTCGTCGATGAGTTGCGCCACAGTGGCGCGATCGATGGGCATACCGTTGGTCGCGCTGCGCTGGTGCCTGATCCACTGCCAGAGCTGCGCCCGCGAGATCTCTGCCGTGGCCGCGTCTTCCATGAGGTTGTGAATCGCCGCCGCGCCCACGCCGCCGAGCCACGACTCGATGTAGCGCAGGCCGACATCGACGTTGAGCCGCACGCCCGCCTCGGTGATCGATCCACCCGACGACTCGACGTCGAGCAGGTTGGCCGCCTCGACATGCACGTCGGGACGCTGGCGATCGACTTGGTTGGCGCGCTCGCCGAGCACACGATCGAACTCGGCCATTGCCACGGGCACGAGATCGGGATGCGCGACCCAGGTGCCGTCGCAGCCGTCAGCGGCTTCGCGCTGTTTGTCGTCGCGCACCTTGGTCAGTGCCTGCTCGGTGACAGCCGGGTCACGGCGATTGGGAATGAATGCCGACATGCCCCCGATGGCGTGGGCGCCGCGCTTGTGGCACGTCTGAACCAACAATTCGGTGTAGGCGCGCATGAACGGCGTGGTCATCGACACGTCGACACGGTCGGGCAGCACGAACTGCGGATGGTTCCGCAGCTTCTTCGCCACCGAGAAGATGTAGTCCCATCGGCCGGCGTTTAGACCCGAAGAGTGCTCGCGCAGCTCGTAGAGGATCTCGTCCATTTCGAACGCCGCGAGGATCGTCTCGATCAACACGGTCGCCCGCACCGAACCGCGAGGGATGCCGAGCTCGTCTTGCGCGAAACAGAACACGTCGTTCCACAGCCGCGCTTCGAGATGGCTCTCGAGCTTTGGGAGATAGAAGTACGGGCCGGTGCCGCGGTCGAGCGCCGCGCGGGCGTTGTGAAACATGACGAGACCGACGTCGAACAAGCTCGCCGACATCGGCGCGCCGTCGATTTCGACGTGCTTTTCGGTCAGGTGCCAACCGCGGGGCCGGATCACCAGCGTCGCGATGTCGTCGTGCAGTCGGTAGCGCTTGCCGTCGGGCGAATCGAGCGCCAGTTCACGGCGGTAGGCGTCGCGCACGTTGATCTGACCCTGCACGACGTTGTCCCAAGTGGGCGAATTCGAATCCTCGAAGTCGGCCATGAAGACCCGGGCACCGGAGTTCAGCGCGTTGATCATCATCTTGCGCTCGACCGGCCCGGTGATCTCGACCCGCCGGTCCTGGAGGTCGGCGGGCGCCGCGGCGACGGACCAGTCGCCTGCCCGCACCGCGGCGGTCTCGGGCAAGAAGTGCGGCAGCTCGCCGGCGTCGAGGCGCACTTGGCGGGCCTGGCGGGCCCGCAGGAGCGTGCGCCGAGTCGGCCCGAAACGGCGTTCGAGGCCGACGAGAAAGCGCACGGCCTCGTCGGTGAGGACGTCGCCTTGGTGGGGATGAGGGGTGATGTCGACGGTCATTGGACGCTCGGACGGGGAGTGGTGATCGGGCAGTATGCGGGCCGAACTCGCAAATAGCTAGAAGGTTTCGGCTCACAACAAGGGTGGGCTTTCGCTGAACGATAAAATGTGGCAATATTTCGACTCCGCAGACCGGAGGACGGCTCGGAGGTCGACATGGCGCAACTGGACACGCTCGTGCTGGGGCACCGGGTACGAGAGGCTCGCCGCCGCGCCGGCCTCACCCTCGCGGAGTTGGGGGAGAAGGTCGCCCGCCCCGCCCCGTATCTCTCGCTGCTCGAAAACGGCAAGGTCGAGCCCAAGATCGGTTTGATCGGCGACCTCGCGGATGCCTTGGACGTGCTGTCCGCCGACCTGCTCGACCCGGCGCCGCCCAATCGTCGTGCCGAACTCGAGATCGACCTCGAACGACTCCAGCGCGAGCCGCACTACCAGGCGATGCGTCTGCCCCAGATCAAGCCGTCGGCCAAGGTGCCCGACGAGGTCCTCGAACATCTCGTCACGTTGGCCAAGGCGTTGCCCCGCGACGCGGGAGACCCTGCGGGCGATTCCGATCGGCGACTGCGCGCGGCAGACCGTGCCCGGCTCGCCAACGTGAGCCTGCGCAACGAGATGCGCGCTCGCGACAACTACTTCGCGGAGATCGAGCAAGTTGCCAGTCGGTCGCTCGAAGCCGTCGGCTACCCCGGCAGTGGTCCGGTGAGCGAGCGGGTGCTGACCGATCTCGCCGCGCACTTCGGCTTCACTGTCGAACGAGTGCAGGGTATGCCCCGCACCGCCCGCTCGATCACCGACCAACGCAGTCGTGTCATCTACATCCCACAGCGCAACGACCTCCGCACGCGTGCCGCGCGCTCGGTCGTGCTCCAGACGCTCGGGCATTTCGCCCTCAGCCATAACCGCACGGGGAACTTCGAGGACTACCTCCGTCAACGCATCGAGTCCAACTACTTCGCGGCGGCCGTGCTCGCTCCCGAAGGACCCGCGGTCGAAGAGTTGCGCGACGCCAAGGACCGCGGTGATCTCTCGATCGAAGACCTCAAAGAGGTTTTCTACATCTCCTATGAAATGGCGGCGCACCGGTTCACCAACCTGGCGACCAGGCACCTCGACCTCCCCGTCCACTTCCTGCGCACCGATCCCGAGGGCGTCGTGGAAAAAGCCTACGAAAATGACGGAATCGCGTATCCGATGGATAGCGATGGCGGGCTCGAGGGCGAGCGTGTGTCGCGCCACTGGGGGACACGCCAAGCGTGGCAGTCGAGCGACTCGTTCTCCTTGCACTACCAGTACACGCAGACCGACCGAGGCGAGTTCTGGTGCGTGACCTACCTCGAGACCGAGGCGTCCCAGCACGCCATCACCGTCGGCACCACCGGCGCGCACGCCAAGTTCTTCCGGGGTTCCAACACGCTGCGCCGGGTCAATGCCCGCACCATCGACAACCATCCCGACCCAGAGTTGATCGCGCGCTGGCAGGGTGTGGCATGGCCGTCGGCGTCCGAGCGTTCCTACGTGATGTCGGCGCTCCCTGCCTCGCAGCGCGCCTTCACTCCGTTCCCCGGTGTAGATCTGGTCGACGTGTATCGATTCCTCGACCGCCAAGCGCGTCCGCGCGGCGGCCGTTCGACCTGAACGATTTGACGTTGAGAAGTAGCGTTGAGAAGGAAGAGGAGCGGGCGAGATGTTCTCCATAAATGCGTTCGTCGATCAGTGCCGCGGCGCACTGCAGAGCGACGATCCCTCGGGCACGGTGGCCGCGTTGTTGCGCGACGCCCTGCAAGATCGCGACGAGGTCGCGACGGCTGTCCAAGAGTGGCGGGCCAACGGCGGCGGCGCGTACGGGGCAATCCACCGGGCGCGCGATCTCACGATCCTGCACGCCTCGGTGACGCCGGGCTTCGAGAGTCCCCGCCACAACCACACGATGTGGGCCGTGATCGGTGTCTTCGATGGTCAGGAAGACAACACCTTCTACCGGCGTTCCGAGCACGGCATCGAAGAGGTCGGGCGCACCGCCATCAAGGCCGGCGACGCGCAGGTGCTGGCGCCTGACGTCATCCATCGCATCGCGAACTTGATGCCGCGACCGTTGCACGCGATCCATGTCTATGGCGGCGATCTGCTCGGCACCGAGCGAGCAATGTGGGACGAGGAGACGGGCGAAGAGAGCCGGTTCGACTTCGCCGCACCGCCGATTCAGGCGTTGAGCAACTGAGCGTCATGATCGATTTCGCTGCGTGCGACGCCGACAACCACTACTACGAAGCGACCGATGCGTTCACCCGGCACATCGAGCCTTCGATGGCCAGGCGCTGCATGCAGTGGGCGCACCTCAACGGGCGGCAGCGTCTCTTGGTCGGTGGCCAAGTCAACGACTTCATCCCGAATCCGACGTTCGATCCGGTGGCCAAACCCGGTTCGCTGCAAGCGTTCTTCAAGGGCAATGAGCGATCGGGCAAGGACGTCAAGAGCCTCTTCGGTGAGCTCGAACCGATCCGACCCGAATATCGCGACCGCGACGCTCGGCTCGCGGTGATGGATCGACAAGGCCTCGAAGCCACGTGGCTCTTCCCGACGCTCGGTGTCGGGATGGAGCAGTCGCTGTTGCACGATCCCGCCGCAGTCATCGCGGCGTTTCGCGCGTTCAACCGGTGGCTCGATGACGACTGGGGCTTTGCCTACCGCGAACGAATCTTCGCGGCGCCCTACCTCAGCCTGGTCGACGTCGACGCCGCGATCGCCGAGCTCGAATGGGCGCTCGACCGCGGTGCTCGCATCGTCTGCGTGCGCACCGCGCCGGTGACGATCGCGAACCAGACGATCTCCCCGTTCCTCGAAGAGTTCGATGCGTTCTGGGCGCGGGTCGCCGAGGCGGGCATCGTCACCGCGTTTCACGGTGGCGACACCGGCTACGCGCCGCACGTCGCGGCATGGGAGCCCGCCGCGCGCGGGCGCGCCTTCTTCGCGTCACCACTGCAGCGCGTCATCGCCAAGAACCGCGCCGCCACCGAGACGATGGCCGCGGCGGTCTGTCACAAGGTGTTCGATCGTCATCCGCGACTGCGCTTCGCGGTTGTCGAGAACGGCTCGGCCTGGGTGCGCGATTTACTGAAGAAGCTCGACCTCGCGGCGACGCAGAGCGCGGGTTGGTTCAACGAACCGCCCAGCGACACCTTTCGCCGGCACGTGTGGGTGACGCCGTTCTGGGAAGACGATCCCGCCGAGGCCGCCGAGATCATCGGCGTCGAGCGCACGCTGTTCGGCTCGGACTGGCCCCACGCCGAAGGCATCGCCGATCCGCTCAGCTACGCGGATGCGATCGCGGGTCTGGGCGACATCGCGGTACGTCGCATCATGCGTGACAACTTCCGCGAGCTCAACAAATAGCGATCAGTCTCAGTCCAACAAAAGGTGGGCTGTGCCGGTGATCGCAAAGAGGCGCTCGATGCGCGGGTTGACGGCCACGATGCGCAGCGTCGGTATGCGTTTGCGCAGCTTCAGCAATTCGCGTAGCCCGATCGAATCGATGAACGTGACATCTCGCAGATCGAGTTCGAAGGGCTCGGTTCGGTCGACTCCCGCGAGTTGCCGCACCGTGGCGGATGTCTCGACCGCGCATTGATCGTCGAGTTCGCCCGACATCTTCAAACAGTCGCCACTCTGCTCGATGCTGAATGTCCGTTGCACACCAAACTCCCGTCCGTCGCCGCTTGCGTCGCCTGTCGGGATGCTCAGGGTCTGGGAGTGGGACCTACCGGTGACGAAGTAGAGGTATCCAATATGGCCTGATGTGAAACGCGGCGGCGCTATTCATCGTCGCTACCCAACCGGTGGGGTTGCGTCGCGTGTGCGTCGGGCGCGGAGGGACTCATGCAGAGTGCGGGATCGCGACCGGACGTGTGCGACGCCTTCACCGCGAGTCCGCCGCCTTCTTGCTCGTCGACCTCGACGTACTCGTCCACGGGCCAATGATCGGGCTCACCGGCCACGACGATCTCGAGGCCACATCGACTGCAGCGCTGCGATCCGTCGTTTCGAGGTTCACCCGCGAGATGAATCCTTGTCGGCACGATCAACAGGTTATGCAGAACACCGTTTCAGCGTGAAACCATCCCGCGCCGAGCGCGGGTCGGTATGTCGTCATCGATGCGGGCGTGGCCGCGGCCTTCGGCTACCCATCGCAAGGGTCGCCCGTGCGCCCACAGTTCGATCACCCATTCGTCGAAGTGGCCGATCTCGCCGATGACTGCGTCGAGTGCGCCATTGAGCGACTCGTGCCGGCTGGCGAGGCCGGTCGTCTCGTTGGTGAGCATGTAGCTCGAGGTGTCGCTCATACAGAACTCCTATCGGTCGCCGCGCGGGGTGGCTGGATGGGCGCTTCGACCCCAATCGAAGGGGCCGGTCGACCGCGCCTCGACGCTCGGCCGCCTGAATGGCGAAGGCGTGCACCGTCGCCCACGTTGCGCCCGAGGGCGACTGGCCCGCCCGGATCGCAGTGATGTCGGCGTCGGCGACACCGAGGTTCGCGAACATTATGGAATGAAACGCGATCCCGTAGTGGTTGTCGACGCCACCTCCGACCGCGAGGCCCGCGATCTCGCGGAGCACCGGATCGATCTCGGTGATCGCCACAGCGCGTCGCATGCCGTCGAACCCCGCGAGCAACGCAGGCGAAGCAGCCGCGACACCAGCCAGATTCGGATTGACACACCTAGGTCGGCCGCGATCCCCTCGAGCAGCGGTTGACTAGCAGCCGGCGCATCGTCGAGCGTGTGAATTGGAAAGCGCACGTTCTCTCCTTCAATTGGAGTGCCACGAGCTGTGCCCTCCAACGAGGCCACCCGCTACCACTGGTCCGGCCTTGTCTGGCTCAATCTGAACGCCTGGGTGAGCTCGATGATCGTGTTCGCCACGTTGGCCGTGTCGATAGCGACTCGACCGTCGCGTGACTACCCGGTGGGCGTGATGGTGAGCGACCGCCGTGTCGTGACCGCGCAGATGCGCACTCGGGGGCGGGCGCCGATCGCCACGATCGCAGTCGTCGAGGGCTCGCGGCTCAACCCGCGGGTGGTGGAGATCTTGTGCAACGGGGCCCAGATCGACGTCACCTATCCGCCGTCACCGCCGCCGACGCGGTGGTGGCTGCCGAAGGCATTCGTCGTGGTCATGCTGTTCATCGTGGGGCTCACGATGACGGTGGTCGCGGGCATCACGCTGATGCAGCAACGCGACATACCTGCGCTCGCCATGACGTCGATCGGCATCGCGCTCACCGCGGTCGCCGAAGGCCTGCGCAGGAGGCTGCTTCGGCGGAACCGTAGGGGCGACCTGACTGATTGCAACGCGAGCGGGTGAAGGGAATCGAACCCTCATGGCCAGCTTGGAAGGCTGGAGCTCTACCATTGAGCTACACCCGCAGAAGCCGAACCAGCGTAGCGGCCGCGCGAGATCGCATTGCGATCAATTGCTACGGAGCGCGGCCCGAGCGGCCCTTTCATCGCAGGGAGCTAGGCCGCCACTTGGTACCGATACACTCATCCGCCTGTGAGATCCACCGTTGAAGCCGTAGAAGCCAACAAGGTCAAACTCAGCGTCGAGATCGAGGCTGCTGAGTTCGAAACCGAAGTGAACGCCGCGTTCAAGCGCCTGGCCAAAGAGGTCCGCCTGCCTGGGTTCCGACCCGGCAAGGCGCCGCGCAAGGTGCTCGAGGCCCGCCTCGGTGCCGATGTGGGCCGCCAAGAGGCGCTGCGCGAGGCGCTTCCCGTCTATTACTCCAAGGCCGTCATCGAGCACGACGTCGACGTGATCGCTCCGCCCGAGATCAACATCACCGCGGGCCAGCAGGCCGGCGCGGTGAGCTTCGATGCCGTGGTCGAGGTGCGCCCGCAGGTAACCGTCGCCGGCTACCAGAGCATGCGCGTCGAGATCCCCAATCCCAATCCGTCCGACGAAGAGATCGACGCTCAGATCGACCGGCTGCGCAACCAATACGCGCATCTCGAGCCCGTCGAGCGCGAGGTCGTCGACGGCGATCACGTCACGATCGACATCGCCGGCACCTACCAAGACGAGCCGGTGCCGGGACTCACGACCGAGGACTACCTCTATGAGGTGGGCAAGGGCACGGTCGTCCCCGAGATCGACCAAAACCTACGCGGTGCCAAAGCGGGCGACGAGATCGAGTTCACCGCCGCGCACCCCGACGCCGACGAAGAGGGCGAGTTGCACTTCGTCGTCAACGTCAAAGAAGTCAAAGAAAAGGTGTTGCCCGACGTCGACGACGAGTTCGCCCGCAACGCGTCCGAGTTCGACACGGCGGCCGAGCTTCGCGCCGACGTCGAGTCGCAACTCGCCACGCAAAAGCGTTCGTTCGGCCAGATGGCCGTACGCATGCGCACCACGGTCGAGCTGGCCAAGCTGATCGACGACGAGGTGCCCGAGGCGATGATCAACGGCGAGATGCAGTCGCGCATCGAAGACCTCGTCATGCGATTGCGCGACCAGGGCGTCACGCTCGAGCAGTACCTCTCTGCGACGGGGCGCACCGCGGCCCAGGTCGCAGACGAGGCACGCGAAGCAGCCGTCGAAGGTGTCAAGACCGACCTCGCGCTGCGGGCCGTTGCCGCAGCAGAAGGCATCGAAGTGTCAGAAGACGACATCGATCGTGAGCTTGTCCCCGTTGCCGAGGGGGCCAAATTGACCCTCGAAACGGTCAGGCAGCGATTTACCAACTCTGGGCAGATGTCGGCTGTACGCTCCTCGATCCAGAAGAACAAAGCGCTCGAATGGCTCATCGAAAGGGTCGAGATCGTCGATCCTGACGGTACGGTGATCGACCGGACCGCACTCGAAGCGCCCGAAAGCGCGAGCGATCAAAGCGACGAGACCACCGCGGAAACCACGAGCGAAGCAAGCGACGAGCAAGCAAGCCAAGCAGCCAACGAGGACGCATAGTGATCACTCCGCAGAACTACATGGTGCCCATCGTCATCGAGCAGACCAACCGCGGCGAGCGCTCCTTCGACCTCTTCTCCCGCTTGCTCAAAGAGCACATCATCTTCATCGGCACGCCGATCGACGACACCATCGCCAACCTGGTGTGCGCCCAACTGTTGCACCTCGAGTCGGAAAACCCCGACAAGGACATCAGCCTCTACATCAACTCGCCCGGCGGCGACATCAATGCGCTGTTCGCCATCTACGACACGATGCAGTACATCAAGCCCGACATCACCACGATCTGCTTCGGTCAAGCTGCTTCGGCTGCCGCGGTGCTACTCGGCGCCGGCACGCACGGCAAGCGTCTCGCACTGCCTCACGCCCGCATCTTGTTGCACCAGCCATGGGGCCAGGCGGGTGGCCAGGCCACTGACATCGAGCTCGTCGCCAAAGAGATCCTCCGACTGAAGACACAGCTCGAAGAGATCATGGCCGAGCACACGGGCCAGCCGGTCGAGCGCATCGCATCGGACACCGACCGTGACTTCGTCATGACGGCGGCCGAGGCAAAAGAGTACGGGCTGATCGACGAAGTCATTTCGACACGCAACTCCGTCGATCGCTCTGCCGCGATCGCCGCGGTGCGCTGACAACGGTTTTCACAGGACGAACGAGAGCGGCGAAGGAGACAAGCGGTGGCCAAGTTCGGCGACGGCGGCGAGCTGCTCAAATGCTCGTTCTGTGGCAAGTCACAGAAACAGGTCAAAAAGCTCATCGCGGGCCCAGGCGTGTATATCTGCGACGAGTGCATCGATCTGTGTAACGAGATCATCGAAGAAGAGTTCGCCGAGCACACCGAAGTCGGTTTCGGCGAGCTGCCGAAGCCTCGCGAGATCTTCCAGTTCCTCAACGACTACATCATCGGCCAAGACCACGCGAAGAAGATCTTGGCGGTCGCTGTCTACAACCACTACAAACGGGTGCAGGCGGGCACGGGCCCCGATGTCGAAGTCGATCTGGCCAAGTCCAACATCTTGTTGATCGGCCCCACCGGTTGCGGCAAGACCTATTTGGCGCAGACTCTGGCGCGCATGCTCAACGTCCCGTTCGCCATCGCCGACGCCACTGCGTTGACCGAGGCGGGCTACGTCGGTGAAGACGTCGAAAACATTCTGCTCAAGCTGATTCAAGCCGCGGACTACGACGTCAAAAAAGCCGAGACCGGCATCATCTACATCGACGAGATCGACAAGATCGCGCGTAAGAGCGAAAACCCGTCGATCACCCGTGACGTGTCGGGCGAAGGCGTGCAACAGGCACTGCTCAAGATCCTCGAAGGCACCACGGCTTCGGTGCCACCACAGGGTGGTCGCAAGCACCCGCACCAAGAGTTCATCCAGATCGACACGACCAACATCTTGTTCATCTGTGGCGGCGCATTCGCCGGCATCGAGAACATCATCGAGTCACGATCGGGCTCGCGCGGTGTGGGCTTCGGTGCCGACATCCGGCGTCCCTCCGAAAAAGACCTCGGTGCCATCTACGAACAGGTCATGCCCGAAGATCTGATGAAGTTCGGACTCATCCCCGAGTTCATCGGTCGTCTGCCCGTCATCGGTGCCGTGGCCAACCTCGACAAAGACGCATTGGTGCGCATCTTGTGCGAGCCCAAGAACGCGTTGGTCAAGCAGTACCGCAAGCTCTTCGAGATGGAAAACGTCGAGCTCGAACTCACCGAAGATGCGCTCGATGCGATCGCCGATCTCGCGTTGTTGCGCGGCACCGGGGCGCGAGGGTTGCGGGCCATCCTCGAAGAAGTACTGCTCAACACCATGTACGAGCTTCCCGGGCGCGAAGACGTCTCCAAGTGCGTCGTCGATGCGACGGTTGTGCGCGAGAAGGCCGCTCCGACCCTCGTGCCCAAGTCGCAGACGCAACCACGGGGTGAGCGGCCGCGCCGCGCCGCGTCCTGATCTGTCTCGTGTGAACTTCCTCGACGCGCTTCGGTACCTCGAC
>JBDSMH010000231.1:0-22396 GCA_039915945.1 Acidimicrobiales bacterium
GCTGTCGTAACCCATCGGCGCCTCTGAACCGTCGACCGCGTCGCCGTAGCTCGGGCCGGGACCGATCTCGCCGATCCAGCCACAGTCGGGCTGCGGCGGGATCGTGTAACCGATGTGGGCCAACGCGTAGAGTGTTTCCATCGCGCACGCCTTGACGCCGTCCTCGTTTCCGGTGACGACACACCCACCGGTCTTGCCGTAGTACAGGTACTGGCCGCGTTCGTTCTTCTCGCTGCTGTACGCGTAGAGGCGTTCGATGGCGAGCGTCGCGACGCTCGACTTCACGCCGAGCCAGATCGGCGTACCGATCACCAAGATGTCGGCCGCCATGACCTTGGCATGGATGGCCGGCCAATCATCCACGTCATCACCGAGCTCGGTACTGTCCTTGACCATGCCGAACCCGATCCGATGCTCGAGCATGTGGATCAGCTCGACCGCGACGCCCTCCGTCGCCATGACTCCCGCGACGCGCGAAAGCAAACGACGGGTGTGCGACTTCGCCGGATTGCGCGCGAGCGAACAGTTCAACAACACCGCCGACACCCCAGCGAACTGGCTCATCGGCGTGCCCCGTCGACGGTGATTTCGCTCGCGTCATGCATCGCATCTGCTCCCCAGCGTCGCCCAACGACTACCGCCCTGTAAGTTGCCGCCGACGGTGGGTCTTTCAAGCGACGCGTTCGATCGCGCGCCCGGCGCCAGCGGTCTACCACGAAACGCCGACGACGCGACTTCACGTTCGACAACGAAACTCCCCGCCACGAAGCGTTCCTCATCGACGAAGAAATCCGAGACTCCCTCGTCACCACGGGGAGTGGATCGCGTTCATCGACGACGCCGGCTACCAGCGACCCGAGCTGTGGATGTCCGACGGGTGGGCCACGGTGACCGCAAATCGTTGGGCCGCTCCGCTGTACGAAAGCGACGCATTCGCACGATGGGCCCACAGCAGGCTGCCGACCGAAGCCGAGTGGGAAGCCGCCGCGCCCGAGCCGCCCGCTCCTAGGTCGACCACGCTCGAGCCGACGAACGCGAACGACTGGCACGGCCAAGTCTGGCAATGGACCGCGAGCCCGTACACCGCGTACCCGAACTTTCGCGCCGCACCCGGCGCAGCCGGCGAGTACAACGCGAAGTTCATGGTCGACCAACAGGTCTTGCGTGGCAGCGCGTGCATCACCCCGCCCGGTCGCGCACGCCGCACCTACCGCAACTTCTTTCCTCCGGCCGCACGATGGCCCTACAGGTGGAGCCGTCTGTGCCGTTGAGCCACACTTGCAGGGTATCGCTGCCTCGGGTCCTGTTTCGGACGCCGCGGATGTTGCGCTCGCGGTGATCCGTCATCGCTGTCTGCTGCTGCGATCAGCATCCATCGCGCTCTGGTGCCCGGGATGAGCGGCCCCGTCGACCCGGCTTCGACCGTCAGGACCTCTGCCATCGTGTGCTGCTACTGGCGGCACGGACCGATCGAGCGGTGATCCTTAACAGTCGCGAAACTTTGCGCGGTGTTGGAGCACATACGGCGCGGATGCGAGAACCTGGACCATGGCACGATTTGAGCGGTTGAACGCTCCGACTGCGCGGATCTCGACGCGGCAGGTCCGTGAAGGCGCGGATCCACGACGAATCGTGTTCGGGCCCGTGAACGCTCGCAGACTCGTCGCTCCGGCGCGGCGGTTCATTGGCGCCGCACTCGGCCTGTGCGCCGCGTCGACGCGGCGGCCGCTCGCGATCCTCCGCACTTCGCCCCGGCAATGCCGCTACTGCGTCCAAGTGCGCACCGATGTCGGGCTCGATGCCGCCCGGATCCGACCTTTGCGCGGCGACGGCGGGATCCAGGATGCCGTTGGCCGTCATTCACCCAGCATCGGGTCCGCTGCATGGCGCTGATCGACGTCTCCTTCGGGCTTGCCCTGACCGCAGGATCGGTCGCGGCGTTCAATCCTTGCGGTTTCGCCATGTTGCCCGCGTACCTCGGGTTCTTTGTGCGTGACAACGAACCAGCCGCGGCGTCCCGCTCGGGCGCGGTCGCGCGCGCGCTGGTGGTGTCCGCCGCCATGACCGCCGGGTTCGTGCTCGTGTTCGGGGTGTTCGGTCTGCTCATTGATGGCGCCTCGGTCGCGGTCGGCGAGATCACGCCGTGGCTGACCGTGGGCATCGGCATCGTCATGGTGCCCACCGGCGTGTTCTTGCTCCTGGGCCGCGACATCAAGGTCCGTCTGCCGCGGCTCCAACGCGGCGGAGGCGATCGGCGATTGACCAGCATGTGCCTGTTCGGAATGTCCTACGCCACCGTGTCGTTGTCGTGCACGATGCCGGTGTTCCTCACCGCGGTCTCCGGCTCGTTCCGCTCCGACGGGTTCATCAGCGGACTCGCCTCCTACGCCGCGTACGCCGTTGGCATGGGCCTCGTCATCACCACGCTCACCGTGGCGATCGCCCTGGCGCGCGACGGCGTCATACGCCGGATGCGGCGGGCGTTGCCGTACCTGAATCGTGTCGCCGGGGCGCTGTTGGTGCTCGCAGGGCTCTACGTCGCTTACTACGGCTACTGGGAGATCCGCATCCTCGCCGGCCACGACGTCCCGGAAGGCCCGGTCGCGTGGGTCAGCGACTGGTCGGCACGAGCGACGCAACGAATCGACGATCTCGGCGTGCTCGCGGTCGCGGTGACGCTCCTTGCGCTGCTCAGCGCGAGTCGGCTGCGCCGCCGGCGCAACACCTCGGCCCTATCACTTCCCGCTCCTGGCGAGCCGACCGCCGACCCGGCCGGGAAACACCACACCTCACCCACCTCAGGAGCAGCACGATGAGATACCTCCGACCAGCCCTCGCTGCGGCGGCCCTCGCCCTAGTCGGCTGCGGCGCCAACACCGCAACTAATAGTGAGGCCTCGCCAAACGCGACCATCGCGTCACCGACCCCCAGCAATAATGCGGCGCCGACGCCGACCGGCGCGTCGGCCCCCGCTGACACGAAGGGTGGGGCCACGACGACGGCCGTCGGACCATCGATCGTGCCTGCCGTTGATGTGATCGATGTGAACACCGGCCAGTTCGTCGCACTCCGCGCAACAATCGCGACAGACAAACCGACACTCATCTGGATGTGGGCACCACATTGACCGGTGTGCCGGGCCGAGTCGCCCGCCCTCGAGCAGTTCGCTCGGGACAACACCAAACGACTCGCCGTCGTCGGCCTCGGCACGCAGGACGACCTCCGACTTGCAAGAGATTTCATCGCCAAGGGAAAGATCACGTTCCCCATGCTTTGGGACGACTCATTCGAGTCTTGGCGCCAACTCGGGATCCGTTCGCAACCGTCGGCCGTGCTCGTCTCCGCCGACGGACGAGAACTCGGCCGCTGGCAGGGCAGAATCGACAACAAGGAGAACGAGATCCTCAAACTCCTCAACGGCTGAGTACCAGCAACGCTTTCGCAGCGCGTTCACGACCTCGCGGGGCGACGACGTCGAGGCGATGACGATCTGTGCGAGCTGCTACTCGCGCCCGCGTGAACTTCAGCTGCGCGCGCTGAGCGGCTCGGTCGGGTGCGGGAGATGTTTGGCCGCGCTCCAACCGCGCGGCGAGAGCAGCGCATTGGCGAGTTCGTAGACGGGCTGTTCGAGGTCGGTGGCAACTGTGTCGTTCCACCGATTCCAGAAACCGAAGTTGCAGACTGCTGCGATCATCTCGACGATCTGGGCGTCGTCGTAGTACTCCCGCAAGTCGTCGATGTGTTGATCGGTGACCGCGTTGGGTGATTGGCCCATCGCCAACGCTAGGCGCAAGGCCGCTCGCTCTTTATCCGAGAAGAGTTCGTTGGTCTCGAATTCCCAGATCGCCGTGATCTTCGCTGCCGCCACGCCGTTCGTTCTCGCGGTCTTTGACGTGTGCGCTTCACAGAACCGGCAACCCACTGCGCTCGGACGCGAGGTGACTCATCAACACCTTCAAGCCGGTGTCGACGCTGTTGAGCGAACGCAACGCGGCCTGCACAACCCTAGTCATACCGCGGTCCCGGTCTGCTCGAGTGGTCGAATCCGCACGGCTCGTTCAGTCGACGGAGCCGGCGCGCTCAGCGTGACGACGCGGTCTTCGGCGCGGGTATCCGTATGTTGAATTGGCATCCCAGCCGGTAGTTGCGAACGTCGATCTTGCCTGCGTGCGCCTCGACGAGGCCTCGTGCGATCGCGAGGCCGAGGCCTCCTCCGCCGCCGTCGCGTCCGCGGGCCGAGTCCCCGCGGAATGCGGTCTCGAACACTCGGCCGATCTCCGTTTCGGGTATCCCGCCACACTGATCGCGCACCGACAGCACGATTGACCCCGCGTCGGCACGGCCTTCGACGACGATGACGCCACCGGACTGCGTGTGCCGTACGGCGTTGTCGAGGAGATTGGACAGCGCGCGAGTCACATCGGCTGCGGGCACCATACGGCCGCCAATCTCTGCGACGTCGCACTCCACACTCACTCCGTTGATCTCGGCTCGGTGAACGATGGCGATGACGGCATCCTCCACGAGTTCGGCAACGGGCGCAGTGGCCGAAGTGGTGACAATAGCGCCGGCTTGGATGCGACTGAGGACGAAGAGGTCATCGACCAGCGCCGTCAGCCGCTCACTCTCGTGCCGTATGGATTGGTAGTAACGGCGGCGATCGTGCTCACTCGCGGCGATGCCATCTTCGAGTGCTTCGGCGAGCGCTCGGATCGACGCCAAAGGGCTACGCAGATCGTGCGAGACCCACGACACGAGCTCGCGCCTTGATCGATCGAGCGTCCTCTCGCGTTCGCGCGAGGACTCGAGTTGCGCGGAGACGAGTTCGAGTCGACTCGCGAGTTGGCGCATTTCGCGTATTCCGAACGGAATCGTGTCTACGGGACCTTTGGGCTGATCGACCATACGATCGGCGATGACCGAAAGTGCGTTCGTATCAGTTTGGAATCGACTGGCGAGGCTCAACGAAGCGGCCACCGCTACGGCGACTGCGATCGTCATGACCGCAATCAGCGCGTTGAGATCGTGCACCGAGATGAACATTGCCTTTGCTGCCGCCAGCGTGCCCACGACCACCGTCGCGACGGCGGCGGTCGACACGACGAGGATCTGGCTGCGCAGCGAGGCCTCTCCGCGCCACGCGAGATACCAACGCGCCGCTACTGCGACCGCAATCGAGAAGGCGGCCGTCGAACCGAGAAGCACCGCCGTGTCGCCGATCGGTGTACCTACGTTGACCGCAAGGACGATCGCGATCACCGCGCCGACACCCAATACGGCTCCGGAAAGAAGGCGGTCGCGCTTCATGCCGTGAACCGGTATCCGACACCCCGAACCGTGCAGAGATGCCGGGGGGTAGACGGGTCGACTTCGACCTTCTCGCGCAGGCGCCGCATGTGCACTGTCACCGTTGAGGGATCGCCGTATTTGTAACCCCACACGGTCTCGAGAAGTTCTTCGCGCTGGAATGCCCGATTGGGGTTGCGCATGAGCCAACAGAGCAGATCGAATTCCTTCGCGGTGAGCACCAAGAGTTGTCCGTCGCGGCTCGCTTCGTGCGCGAGAACGTCGACCACCAGCGAGCCCGCCCGCAACATGACGTCACCACCGCTCGTGATACCGCCACTTGCCCGGCGGAGTACAGCCCGAACGCGGGCAGTCAACTCTCGCGGCGAGAACGGCTTCGAGACATAGTCATCAGCACCTAGTTCGAGGCCCGCGA
This sequence comes from Acidimicrobiales bacterium, assembly GCA_039915945.1. Taxonomy (GTDB): domain Bacteria; phylum Actinomycetota; class Acidimicrobiia; order Acidimicrobiales; family WLNW01; genus DATLFA01. Next base: position 5,723 of record JBDSMH010000231.1, read on the forward strand.
CACGATCGTCCTCCTCACCGCGAGCGGTGAGCATGACGACGGGAATGGGCGCAACTTCGCGGAGCCGGCGAAAAACTTCGAATCCATCGATGCCCGGGAGCATGAGATCGAGAACCACGAGATCCGGGAGATATTCGAGGGCAACGCGCAACCCATCGTTGCCGTCGGCACACCGCATCACTTCGAATCCCTCTCGCTCGAGATATCGCGCCACCACTTCCGAAAGCGTCGGATCGTCATCGATCACTAGCACACGCGGCGCGACCGTCGTGTTTCCCGGTTCGGTCGGCGCGAATGCCACGCACTAATGGTAGGAGGGATCGACGCACACGCGGCGGGGTGACCACAAGAGTTTCGCGAAACGTAAGCAGGGTTCTCGCGTCAAGCAGCAGACGCGGCGTTACGTTCCGATCTGTGAATCCGCCCGGTCTACTCATAGTGGCAAAGGCTCCGATTGCCGGACGCGTGAAAACACGCCTCTGTCCGCCGTGTTCACCCGAAGAAGCCGCGAGCATCGCCGAGGCGGCACTGGGTGACACGCTGGCTGCCGCTCTCGAATGTGATCGACGGGTCGTGCTGGCGTTGGACGGACCCCTTGGTCGCTGGCTACCGCCAGGCGTGGAGGTCGTTCCTCAGGTGAGCGGCACGTTCAACGAGCGACTGGCCGCGGCGTGGACGCACCTGCCTGACGGCGGCGTACAGATCGCCATGGACACCCCACAGGTCGACGGGGCGCTGCTCAGTTGCGCACTTGCGGGCGTGCGCGACCATCACGCCTCGATCGGACTCGCCACCGATGGCGGCTGGTGGATCATCGGGCTCCACCGTCCTGATCCATCCGTGTTCGCTGGGATCAGCATGAGTACCCCGACGACCGGACAGCAACAGCTCGACCGCCTTCGCACTTTGGGCTTCGACCCGATCGTGCTACCGACGCTCACCGACATCGATACGTGGTGCACCGCCCGCTCCGTTGCCCGCGCGATCCCGGGATCCCGAACGGCGCTCGCGATCGAACGAGTCGACGAGCGAATTGCGGTCAGCCGATGAACGGTCCTCGGCACGCCGTGCAGACGTTGCACGAAGAGATCTCGACCCGGCGCGATCGCGCGCTCGAACAGCCCGCTCATGACGTCCGCACCGCAGCAGTGCTCGGTATCGCGCTCGGCGTGTGCTTCACGCTCTGCTTCGTTACGGGGCTCGTCTCGCATACGCTGCAGCATCCGCCGCAGTGGTTCGACTGGGGGACTCGGCCGGCGGGGCTATACCGCATCACACAGGGCGTTCATGTGATCTCGGGAACCGCGGCGATACCGCTGCTTCTCGCCAAGTTGTGGTCCGTCTATCCGCGGCTATTCCTCCCACTAGAGCGACATATCGTCCCGGCGATCGAGCGGGTGAGCCTGGTTCCACTCGTCGGTGGATCGTTGTTCATGTTGTTCACGGGCACGGCGAATATCGCGCGGTGGTACCCGTGGCCATTCTTCTTTCCGCGCGGCCACTACTGGGGTGCGTGGATCACGATCGGCGCACTGGTGATTCATATCGGGGCGCGGGCGTCGACCGCGCGCGTCGCGCTACGGCATGACTCATCAGCTGCGACAGCCGCGACCGTCTCGAGCGACCGAACCCCCACCGGTGATCAGAGGGTTGGGCCTATCGGTCGGCGCACACTTCTCGGATGGGCCGGCGGCGCCAGCCTTGCGTTGACCGCGGTTACTGCCGGGCAGACGGTGCCGTTCCTGCGCCGAATCGTGCTCTTCGCTCCGCGCCGTCCCGATATCGGGTCGCAGGGCCTGCCAGTGAATCGAGCAGCCTCAGAGGCAGGAGTCGTCGAACGAGCGCAAGATCCGCACTGGCGGTTGATCGTCGACGTCGACGGCGCGGAAAAGCTGTCGCTCGACCTCGCCGCGCTGGCCGCGCTCCCCCAGCGTCAGGCCACCCTGCCGATCGCGTGCGTCGAAGGATGGAGTGCCAGCGCGCGATGGTCGGGCGTCAGCGTGATCGACGTGCTCGCAGACGCGTCCATCACGCAATTCGAAACCGTCGAAGTCGTCTCACTCGAAGACGGAGGGCTCTACAGCCGATCGATCCTCAACACTTCACAGGCACGCGACCGGGACACGATCCTTGCGACGACTGTGAACGGCGAGACGCTCAACCTCGACCACGGCTTCCCGATCAGGTTGATCGGGCCGAACCGTCCCGGCGTAATGCAAACCAAGTGGGTCACTCGGCTGGTCGTGCGATGACAACGCCCTCGCTCCCGCATCGCGGCCGCATGTTCTGGGGCGGCATGGTGGTCGGTTGGGCAATCATTCTTTTCGGAATCCGTGGACTGTTCATGGACCGCGCCGCAACCACTCCGGCCGAATTCGCGAAGTGGTTCATCGGGCTCGCGATCGTTCACGACGCGTTCCTGGCTCCTGCCGTATTCACTGTGGCTTGGCTCGCGGGACGAGTGCTGCCACGTCGCGCAGTGGTCCCGGTGCGCCTGGGGCTGGCCACAAGTGGGCTCTTGATCCTCTACGCGTGGCCTCTTGCCCGCGGCTACGGACGCAGAGAGTCGAACCCGAGCGCGCTCCCGCTCGACTACGGCCGCAACCTCGTCGTAAGCCTCATCACTATCTGGATCCTCGTAGGTCTGTGGATCGCGATCGCCGCGCTCCAGAGTCAGCGACGCCGCGCTGTCCCCCAAGTCACGAGGTCGAAATGACGATCCACGACTACTCAGAGATCGATGTACTCGATCTGCACACGTGGGCTCGCCCCGCGGACCACATCGATCGCTCGGTGCTATGGGGCATACCCGGCCCCGTGCTCGAGGTCGGCTGTGGGCCCGGCCGGCTCGTTGCCGCGCTCGCCGAGGCAGGTATCCCGGCACTCGGGATCGACATCGCACCGCTCGCTATCGAACTTGCCGAGCGACGCGGCGCCCCGATGATGGAGCGTTCGATCTTCGATCGTGTCCCGGGTGAGGGTCGATGGCCGACGGTGTTGTTGCTCGACGGCAGCATCGGCATTGGTGGCAACCCCACGATGCTGCTGCGCCGAGTTCGTCAGGTGCTTGCACCTAGGGGCCTCGCGCTCGTCGAGGTACTCGGACCGGGCGGTTCGCAAACGAATGGCAACGCGCGCATCGAGAGCGAAGTCGGGACGTTCGAGACGATCCCGTGGGCCACGCTCGGCATCGACCATCTCGAAGTGGTGGCTGCGCACGCAGGGTTCGCACTCGAGACCGCACGCCAGGTGGGGCGGAGGTGGTTCAGTTGGCTGCGCAGCGAGTCGACCATCTGAGGTCGGTCACTGACGCCGGCCTCCGTACATGGGGTTGCATCGTCGCCTTCGGTGCGACGATCGGCCTGATCCTCAACGAGCTCGGCCGCAACGTCGTGTTGCCGGTGCCACCACTGTTGGCCCGTTTCGGTCCGGGACCGCGTCCCGGCGTGCTGCTGCCGCTCGCAGTCGGCGCCACGCTCATCGTGGCAATGCCCAACGCGGTCGAACGGTTTCGGTGGCGAACTCTCCTGGCCTCCGTTCCGCTCGCGGCGACGGGTTGGACGCTCGCACTCGCGTTGGCCGAGGGTACGAGCGGGTTGACGCGAGGACCGAGCTCGCGCACCGACTACCTCGCCGACGTGCCCCGCGTGCGAGCGGACCCTGCGGGGTTCCTGCGTCACTTCACCGCAGACATCGATCGCTATGAGATTCACGTACGCGGCCATCCTCCGGGCATGGTGCTCCTTCTCACGGGCCTCGACCGTCTCGGGCTCGGTGGCGCGTCGTGGGAAGCGGCCGTTGTGATAGTGCTCGCCGCCACTGCACCAGTAGCGGTGTTACTCGTGCTCCGTGATGTCGCAGGCGAAGAAGCGGCGCGTCGTGCGTTCCCTTGGCTAGTACTGACCCCCGCTGCTATTTGGATTGCCACGTCTGCAGACGCGCTCTACATGGCGGTCGGAGCCTGGGCGATCGCGCTCGTCGTTCTCGGCTCCGGGCGCCGAAGTGCGGTCGGCACATTGATGGCGATCGCCGGCGGCGTTCTCGGCGGTCTCGTTCTGCTCGGGTCCTACGGGCTCATCCTCTTGGCGACCGTACCGGTTGCCGTGCTGTGGTCCCGTCGTCGTGATGGACGGGGCACATTCCGCACGGTGGCGGTTTCGGTTGTGGCAGCCACCGCGGTGCTCGTCGCAATGTTGCCGCTCGGCTATTCGTGGATCGATGGCCTACGGGCGACGAGGCACGAGTACCAGATACTCGATATCGACCGTCCGTATTGGGCGTTCCTGTCCATCAACCTCTCGGCATGGTCGCTGGCGCTCGGCCCGGCGACGTTCATGGGTCTGGCTCGTCTGCGTGACCGGCGGCTGTGGTTCGTCGTCGGCGGTGGCATCGCCGCGGCGGCGCTCGCAAATCTGAGTGGATTGTCGTCGGGAGAAGTCGAGCGCATCTGGTTGCCGTTCACGCTGTGGGTATTACCCGCCGGAGCCGCTCTCTCCACTGACCGGCGCCTCATGCGCACGGGACTGGCGCTGCAAGCCCTGTCGGCCATCGTGTTGATTTCGATTGTTACCACCGAATGGTGAAGGAGAGCACCTGATGCGAATCCTCGTGACCGGCGGCGCCGGATTCATTGGTTCCACGATCGTCGACGCGCTCGTCGATGACGACCACGAGGTGGTGGTCGTCGACGCGCTCATCGAGCGGGCGCACCGTCGGCCGCCTTCGTATCTCAACCCCCGCGCGACGTACATCACCGCCGATCTTGCCGATACCGACGTCGCCACCGCCGCGGTACAGGGCATCGACGCAGTATGTCACCAGGCATCGTTGGTCGGGCTGGGTGTCGACTTTGGCGATGTCGTCGAATATGTCGACAACAACGATCGCGCGACTGCGGTGCTGTTGAAAGCCTTGCACGACCGTGCGTTCACGGGTCGCATCGTGCTGGCCAGCAGCATGGTGGTGTACGGCGAAGGACGGCATCGTTGTCGCGCGCACGGCCTCGTTACTCCGGCCGCGCGATCGCGGACGCGTCTCGACGCGGCGCTCTTCGAACCAACCTGCACGCGCTGCGATGCGGAATTGATTGCCGAGGCCGTCGACGAGGCCACCGCACCCGACCCCCGCAACGTATATGCCGCGACCAAACTCCACCAGGAGCATCTCTGCACGGTGTATGGACGCGAACACGACGCACCGGTTGTCGTACTCCGCTATCACAACGTGTATGGGCCGCGGATGCCGCGAGACACGCCGTACGCGGGTGTTGCGGCCATCTTCCGCAGTGCAATCGAAAGCGGAAAGGCGCCGCGAGTGTTCGAGGACGGCGGGCAACGACGCGATTTTGTGCACGTGTCCGATGTCGCGCGAGCCAACCTCGCCGCGTTGTACGCCGATGCCTCGGTGCGGGGCGCGTTCAACGTGGCGTCGGGTGAGCCCCATACCGTGCTCGACCTCGCCGATGCACTCCGTCGAGCCTCCGGGACCTCAGGGCCCGCCCCCACGGTCGATGGTTCGTATCGGCTAGGCGATGTGCGCCACATCGTCGCCTCGCCCCGTCGAGCCGCTGATCATCTCGGATTCGTGGCGACTGTTCCATTCGAGACCGGCATGCGCGAGTTCGCGACGAGCGCCCTCCGTGACTGACCACGCGCCATCACAGCGAGCGCAGCAGTCGCGACATGTCGACAACCGCGCGCACCGTCCCCCGCACGGTGCCCGTCTCCTTCGACTTGCCCGACTGGCGGCGGTGGTACGGCAATGCGACCTCGCGAATCACAAGACCGGCGCGATGTGCGCGAATCACCATTTCGAGCGGCCACCCCGACCGACGGTCCTCCATTCCGAGACCGAGCAACGCCTCGCGACCGACCGCTCGCATCGGTCCGAGATCGTGCAACCGCACACCGGTTCTCCGCCCCAGTTGGGCCGCGACAACTCGGTTTGCGAGCCGAGTGTGCAACGGCCATGCGCCGCGATCGGCGATGCGGCGAGCCATGACAAAATCGGCGTCACCCCGCGTCACGAGGCCCGCAACGTACGGAAGCGCCAGCGGATCGAGCGAACCGTCGGCATCCATGAAGCACACCACGTCGTCCCGGCACGCTTGCAATCCGGCCCAACACGCCGAACCGAAACCGCGGGTGGGCTCGTCGACCACCGTTGCGCCGAGCGACCGAGCGACATCGCCCGACCCGTCGCTCGAACCGTTGTCGACGACGATTGCTCGATAGCCGACGGGCATGCGTTCGAGCAGCCAAGGGATATTGCCCGCCTCGTTCAGGACTGGCAATACAACATCAGGCATCGCGATGAAGGTAGCGCCGTTGATGGACTCTGACTATCTGATCCTGACTGAGGCCACCGTTCCTGACTACATCCGGCAGCGGCCCGAGTTGATGGCTCGCATAGACCCCGGCAGCGTCTCCGTTCGCGAAGTCGGCGACGGCAACCTCAATCTCGTATTCGTGTGCCGCGACGATGCCGGCTCGGCGATCGTGCTGAAGCAGTCACTTCCGTACGTGCGCGTCGTCGGCCCATCGTGGCCCCTCACGGCCGACCGATCGCACGCCGAGGCAAAGGGATTGACCGAGGCGTTTCACGCATCGCCGGCCACGGCGCCTCGGCTCCATTCGTACGACGCGTTTAATCACGTCCTGGCGATGGAGGATCTCTCGTGCTTGACCGTGTGGCGGACCGCCCTGAACTACGGCCACATCGCCCCAAACGCAGCCGCTGAATGCGGTCGTCACGTTGCCCGTCTGCTCGTCGCCACCGGGTACTTCGGCCTGGACGGCGAGGCGTTCCGGAGCAATGTGCACGCCAATCGCAACCGCGCGATGTGTCGTATCACCGAGGACCTCGTATTCACTCAACCGTTCGTGGAGCACCCGAACAATCGCTTCGACAATTGCCTCCAGGCCCGGGTTGACCTCATCCGATCCGACAAAGACCTCTTGGATCAGGTCGCGCGGCTCAAGGCCGACTTCATGACGCGTGAAGATGCACTCATCCACGGCGACCTACATACAGGATCCGTCATGGTCGGTACCAGCGATGCGCCGGCGACCAAGATCATCGATCCCGAGTTCTGTTTCTACGGTCCGATCGCGTTCGACCTCGGCGTGCTATTGGCCAACCTGTTGTTCGCTGCTCTCCGCGCCGACTGCCTGGCCCGAGATCACCAAAGTCAATGGCTGACCGAACTGCCGGTAGAGATGTGGAACGCGTTCGAAGAAGAGTTCTGGACCCTGTGGCCGCAGCGCGTCGATGAGTCGATGTCTACGGACCACGCCTCAGACTGGCTGCAGCGGGTAGCACGCGACGCCATCGGGTTCGCGGGCTGTGAGGCAGTCCGGCGGGTCGTCGGCTTCGCCAAAGTCTCGGACATCGAAGATCTCCCACCCGAGCTCCGCGTCGTCGGCGCCGCTGCCGCGCTCGACACCGCCCGCAATTGGCTCACCGAGTCGGACGCCGAGTGGTGCTCCGATCTGTTGACAAGACCGACGGTTGGCCGCGGTCGGTGAGCACCGATGACGGGTCATGATGGGGTGTGCACAACGGCGTGAGCATCGAGGTTCGCTCACTGCGCCACGTCTATCGGCACCGCGGTGAGGACCTCACGGTCATCGACGGCCTCGATCTCACGATCGAGTCGGGTTCGTACCTGTCGGTCACGGGTCGGTCGGGTGCGGGTAAGAGCACGCTGCTCGCGTTGCTCGGTGGGCTCGAAGCCGTGCAGAGCGGTTCGGTGGTGGTTGGCGATGTCGACCTCATCGGGCTTACGTCGCCCGCGCTGGCTGCGTTCCGCCAAACGACCGTCGGATTCGTATTCCAGCACTACGGACTGCTCGAGACGCTCACTGCGCTCGAGAACGTCGAATTGGCCGGCGCGTTGAAGGGCATCCGGCCGCGCCTTCGGCGTGAGCGATCGCGAGAGTTGCTCTACGCGGTGGGCCTGTCGGCGCGCGCCGGCCACCGCCCGCTCGAGATGTCCGGCGGCGAGCGCCAACGTGTGGCGATCGCGCGCGCGATGGTGAACGAGCCGCGCCTCGTGCTCGCGGACGAGCCAACCGGCAACCTCGACGAGGAGTCGTCGATAGCGGTTGTCGAGTTGCTCGAGCGCATGCGTCACCAGATCGGCTGCACTCTGGTCGTGGTCACTCACAACCGTGCGCTCGCCAAGCGAGCGGATCGCCGGCTCGAACTCAATCCTGCGGTGAACGTATGAGGTGGTCCGATGTGATCGCACTGTCGTACCGCAACGTCATACGTCGACCGGGGCGCGCAGTCCTGACGGTGAGCGCGGTGGGGCTGGCCGCTGCGCTGTTTACCGCGTTGCTGACGATCTCGGGTAGGGCACGAACCGAAGTGCTGGATCAACTCACGCACGGCGGGCCTCTCGCGGGCATCAATGTCGCGGCCGCCGCGCCGAATCAGATCGAGGCCGACGTCGACAACCCGCAACCGGGAGCCAGCCGTGTCCTCGACGACGCGGCGCTCGGACGGATCGCCGCGGTGGACGGGGTTCGGTCGGTGACGCCGATTGTGAGCGCGCAGGTCATCGCTGTGCCCGGCGATCCGATCTTGCTCGCGGACGGGCGCACCATCGCGATGCGCGTCGAGGACGGGCCCCGGGGCGCTCTCTTCGAGACAGTGCTCGGCATCGACCTCGATCATGTGCACGAACTTCCGATCTCGTTGCTCGCCGGACGATTCCCGGCGGTCGGAGCGCGGACCGAGGTGGCGGCGACGGTCGGTTGGCTGGCGCGTCTCGGCCTCGATCGTGCCGACGCCCCGTCGATTGTCGGCACGACGATCTCGATCGGCGCGACGCGCGCGTTTCGCGACGGATTCCGCACGCGCTGGACGAAGGTCCACGTCGTCGGTGTGGTCGCACAGCAGGCCTCTAGCGCCGGCGGGCTCATCGAATCGATCGACCAAGTACGCGACGCGCTCAACTGGACCGCGGCGAGCGTCGACAACAATCGCTTCGAAGTGCCCAAGTCGCCCTACAGCGGCGCGTTCGTCGTGGCCACCGATCTCGACCGTGTTGCCGCAGTGCGCAACGACATAAGCGGTATCGGATACTCCACCTCGGCGCCGGAGAACCTCATCGCCAACGTTCGGCGCTACCTTCACGTCGTTCGGGTTGTGCTCGCCGGCATCGGGCTCATCTCGCTCGCCATCGCCGCGCTCGGCGTGAGCAACGCGCTGCTCGCCGCGGTCCGCGAACGTCAGCGCGAGATCGGCGTCATCAAGGCGATCGGCGCGCGCGACCGCGACGTGGTCCGCATCTTCCTCGTCGAAGCCGGTGTGCTCGGCACAATCGGCGGCGTGCTCGGAGTCACGCTCGGCGTCGGCATCGCGGGCGTCGTAGCGATCATCGTCAACAGCTACCTCCACAGCCAAGGACTCGCCGGGGTCCGTGTCGGGTTGCCGATCGATGTCGTGGTTGGTGGAATCACGGGCGCGGGCGTGCTCTCGATGGTCGCGGCGGTTGTACCCGCGCTGCGAGCATCGAGGCTGCCGGCTCGCCAAGCGGTGGACGCGTGATCCTTCGGCGGTGTTCGCTCCTCGTCAGCGTGGTCGTCGCGTCGATACTCGCGGCGAGTTGCAGCAGCGACCCCCCACCCGCGGCGCCACCGGCCTCGTACACCGCGACCGCTCCCGTCTACGTCGCGATCGGCGCCGACGAGACGGTGGGCAACGGCGCGACGCGTCCGCTGCTCGACTCGTGGGTGCAGATCTTCTATCGCAGCGCACTGCCGGACGACACCGTGTTCATCAATGTCGCCGCCCGAGGCGCAACCACCGCGGACGCGGCCCGCATGCAGGTTCCCCAGGCGACGAGCCTTCGGCCGACCATCGTCACGGTCTGGCTAGGTACCCAGGACCTCCTGAAGGGTGTGAGCCCGGCGAACTTCGAGTCGGCGCTCGATCAGGTGTTGACCGGCGTCGGCGACGCCCGCGTCACGAAGGTGCTCGTCGCGTCGATCGGAGATCTCGCGTCACGCTCCGACGTCGTCAACGCGGTAGCGGCACAGTTCGGCACGGCCGACGCGGCCCGCTCCGCGATCGGTGCCTATGAACTTGCCATCGAGCGGGCAACCGCCCGAAACGGAGCGAAAGTCGTCGACGTGGGCGCCTCCGAAGGCTCCGCCGGCGCCGCGCCCGCCGGACTGAACCTTGACAACGCGGCGCACGCTCGCGTCGCTGCCGCGTTCGCCGCGGCCGCTGCATGAGCCTGCCCACAAATGACGCAAGTACTTGTTCGCGATCGACCATACACGTCGTCGCACCACCGACGACCGCATCGTCATGCTGACGCCCTTGCGCTCTACGAGCATGCGCCGGCCACCGTCACTCTTCAAGGCCTACGAGAACTTGTAAGAAATCGCGTGGTCAACCGAGGAGCGATTTCCAGAAGACAACTTTGTGGTCGTCGGGTCCGTAGAACTGGCGGATACGAGCTTCCTCCTCGTACTCGTGCTGACGATAGAACCGGCGGGTGCTCGCGTATTGGACGGTCGAGGAGGTCTCAACGATCAGCACGCGTGCGGCGTCGGTTCCGCGGGCTCGAAGCTCTTGTTCGATGTGCTCGAGGAGAACTGCGCCAGTGCCGTGACTTTGATGGCGTGGTGCCACGGCGATGAAGTAGATGTTCCACATTCTGTCGGAGAATGGTTCGGGTGCGTAGTAGGCGGCGGCGACGACGTTCGAGTCGTGCTCGGCGACGAGCCAGTGGTGGTCATTCATTGTGCCGTCGAGGGATCCGACAATCAGCTCGTCGAAGAAAGCGACTCCGTCGGGTTCGAACAGGTTTGTATCGACTGCGATCTGCTTGATCGTGTCGATGTCGGCCGCTGTGGCGGTGCGGAACGTTTCGACCATGCCCTGTCCTATCACTGATAGCTAACAACGTGACGAACGGATCATGGCAGTGCGTGCTCTCCTAGCCAATTTCGCGCTGCATAACTCGCTCGGTTTGTATAGAAAGACAAGTCAAAGGCACTCGGCTGGATCACCCCAAACGCGTTATTCGCTAGCCTCAGACAACAGTCCGCGTAGCGACCACCGCTGGCAACCGCCGAGCACACCGGGGGAACTTCAGCGAGGGCGTCACGCCGACGAACCGGGCCGCGCCGTAGGGCCGCTACATATGACGGCCGGCCCAGCGCTACTGTCGTCGCCTGTTCGATGCACTGAAGCGCCGCCGAATGCTCCTGGGTCTTGTCGCGTTTGCACTCGTCGGCGCCTTCTTGGTGTTCACCCTTGTGCGGGGTGACGGCGACTCGGTGCCTGCCGTATCCGACGGCCCGTACACGTATGTCGCACTCGGCGACTCGTACTCGGCCGGTGAAGGACTCGCGCCGTACAGCGAGGGCACGGACACGCCGCCGAATGGCAACGATTGCCACCGTTCGCAGACGCAGTCCTACGTCGAACTGCTGGCTCACGCGGTCAAGGCCACCACGCTGAATTTCCTGGCCTGCAGCGGAGCGCAAACGGCCAACATCTTTCAGTCAGAGCAACACTCGGGCGAGGGCGTGCAAGTGGCACCAGGCGCGCTCGACCCGACCACGAGCCTGGTCACGATTACGATTGGTGGCAACGACGTCGAGTTCTCCAACGTCGTCGCGTTCTGCGCCAAAACCGCGGACTGCAGCACCGCGGTCTACACCCCGAACGATCAGCTGGGACACGGAACCAGTGGGCTGCTCGGCAGTTGGGCAGCGGCCCAACTCGACGGCCTTCATCTTCAGCTACACGACGTCTTCGCGGAGATTCACAAACGGGCCCCACAAGCCAAAGTGGTTGTCGTGGGCTACCCCCACCTGTTCGGGGACGCGCCCAGTCAATCCCTCGCGTGTCAGCTGCTCTATGGCCTCATCGAAAGCAACGAACGAGGTTTCCTCAACGGCCTGGCGGACGATTTGAACAAAACCATTCAGAGAGCGGCCAACGAGATCGGCGCACGGTTCGTCGACATTGCGCCCTACTTCAACGGGCACGAACCATGCGCTCCAGAAAGCGAGTGGATAAACACGGTTCTATTGCAGAGCGGATCGCCACAGCGAGGCGCATTCCATCCCAACGCCATCGGCCAGCAAATGTACGCACGCATCATTCATTGCGCCATCACCGTCGCCGCGCCGGCCATGCCCAAGTGCGTGAACGTTTCGAACTGACCGCCGCGAGCGACCGCGCCATTCGTGGGGTGAGCGTCGATACTCGAAGCGAACTGACATCGTTCCCGTCGAGTTCCGACGACGCCGGTGTCAAGCAACCCATCCGATTCGCGCGGTTTTCACCCGGACACCACCGAGTAGGTCGAAGCACCGCGAGCAACGCGACTTACGGTCTCCCATCGGAATCGGTCCGTTGGGGGGTCGTTCGAGTCATCGGTGATCGTGACCGGTGGCCGCACACTTTTCGATGTAGCAACGGGCGGAAAGTCGCGCGCTACGACAATGGATGAAGACTTGCCACGCTTACAGGGTGGCCTTCGATCGAGATCGGCATTGCTCGGCTCGATGTTGAAACGCGGCGTCGGTCGGAACCTTGCCAGTCGAGCTCGACCGCGCTTACTGTCCGCCAAGGCGCCCGACACGGTTGGGTGGGATAAGGAGGAACTGGGCATCTCCCCGTCGGCCGGACAGGTGGTTATGACGCTTGACGGTATTGCTGTTCCCACTGAACGGGTGGGACATCGTTGAGAGTGCTGTGCAGTCTCGAGTTGTTGTACCAGTGATCCATCGGAAGATCGCTCGGCGTGCTTCGGCACGCGTCGCGAAGATCGTGTTTTGTACGCATTCGCGTTTGAGTGATTCCCAGAACGACTCAGCTACTGCGTTGTCGCCGCATTATCTGGCCAATCGGGGTCCGGGGTGATGCGGGATTGGGCGACCGACCGTGTTGGTCAGTTGGCTTTGCGGCGTGTTGTTGGTTCGAGGCGGCGGAGTCGTTCTTCGTGTTGGCGGACGCGGTGGGCGATGGCTTCGAGTGCTGTGCGGAGGTGGCTGATTTCGGCGGTGAGGCCGGTGATGGTGCGGGGGTCGTGGTTGTGTTGGCGGTGTTCGTCGACGGCGGCGCGTAGTGCGGGGTTGCGGTAGAGGGTGGTTCGGCTGATGCCGGTGTGTTCGGCGATGGCGGTGAAGGTGATGGGCGTGGCGGTGGCGGCGAGCTCCGCGCAGGCGGTTTCGACGATGGTGAGGTTGTCGGTCATTGGTTGGCCTGCGCGATGAGGGTGTCGAGCCGGGCGAGGAGTTTGTGGTGTCGGTCGACTTCGTCGATCCAACCGCGGCGCTGGGCGTCGGTGGCGAGGGCTTCGGTGTCGACGCGTTGCGCGGAGAGCACGGCGATCGAGGCGCTGTCGGTGCGGAAGTTGGGGCAGTGTTCGCAGATGTTGGCGTAGGGGCAGGTGCCTTGCGCGGGTGCGCGTAGGCAGTGGCCTCCGGCGAGACGCGATTTGATGGCGGGGGCGTCGCGCCAGTCGTTGTGGTGGTCGCATCCGGTGGCGCAGTTGTTGTTGATCGGGATCGTTTTTCGCCCGGTGGGCATGGCGCCGATGCGGGTCTTGGCGAGATCGAGTGCTCGTTCGTATTCGGCGCGGACGGTGGCGTCGAAGAGGTGGGCGTAGCGCAGGCTCATCTCGGCGGAGACGTGACCGAGTAGCGCCATCAAGGCTTGGAGCGACACGCCGGCGTTGACGAGCGCGGTGGCGTAGGTGTGACGTAGTTGGTGCGGGGTGACGTGTCCGATCCCGGCGGTGTCTGCGCTGCGGGCGAGTTCGGCTCGTAGGGCGTTTTGTGAGAGGCGTCGGCCGTGGTGGGTGAACAGGAACTGGGTCGGTCGACCGGTGCGGGGATGTGGCAGTGGGCGGCCGTGGGTGCGGGTGGTCGTGATGCGGTCGACGAGTGCGACGGTTTCGTCGTCGAGGGGGACCATGCGTTCGGTGTCGAGTTTGCCGAGGGGGACTTTCAGCCAGGAGCCATGACCGCCGATCTCGTGCACGCAGTCGAGTTCTAGATCTAACAGTTCACCGATGCGTAACCCGACCGCGCGTGCCAACAACAACGCGTCAGCGGCGAGGCGATACTCCGAGGCGATCAAGGCGTCGGTGAGAGATCGATCGGTGTTGACGGGCAGGTAGCGCGGGAGGGGTCGGGGCAGGCGGGGGTGATCGGATCGGAAGATCAGTTTCCGTGCTGGGGCGTCGTCCCAGCCCCATTCGGTGATCTCCGCGAGCATGTGTTCAACGGCGCGGATGCGTCGATCTTGATCGGCGACGGTGACCGGCGCACCGGTGATAGCGGAGGTCGCGGTGGCGACGGTGTTCAGGTAGGGCTCGATGTGGCGGCGCCGGTCCAACGCGGCCAACGTCACCAGGGTCGGGTCGATGCCGGTGACAAACCGGGCGAAGTGCGCGAGGCGTGTCGCCAAGCTCGACACGGTCTTAGCTCGACACGTCCCGGTCTTGCGTTGCAGATACGCGACGAACAATGGGCGCAGCTGCGGGTGACAGTCAGCGAAGCGTTCCTCGAGCGTGTCGGGTTGCTGCGCCGATGGTGGAGGTTCGTCAATGACACCGAGGTGGAACAGAACCTGCTGCGCGCACATCATCGCGCTGCGGTAGTGCCGCCATCGTTGCCCGGTCGCGGTCTCACGTTGCTCGCACGCAGCGGCGAGCTCGTTGAGATCATCGACGTGTAGGTCGTCGAGACGTCGACCTGTTTGGATCAACAGTCGAGCGATCGACTGTGACGCAGCACGACGGGCTTGGAGCGCAGTGAACCCGATCGCTTCCGCGGTGTCAACGAAGCGGGTCATGTCGGCGTCGATGGTGGTGCCGTTGATCTCGCGCCACAAGCTCGATAGCTTGCGCGACACGAGCCAATCCCATCCCGGTCGCAGCCCTCGACGCGTGATGAGGAACATCACCAGCGACGACGCCGACGGCGACAAGGACAACCGCACATGCAGCGGCTCAGTGGTCCATGCGTGCGGGTCTGGCCAACGTCGCAGGAACACACGCGCTGCTTGCGTCGACGACGTGTTGCCACGACCCGTCGCGGCGAGATGGGCGAGATAGTCATCGAGCAACTCGGCGGCTGATTCTCGACGCCGTTTAGCTCTGGGCGCGTTGACGGCTGCGGGCAGCATCAAACTCTGCTTTCACGTAAGTCGGCGCCAAATGCACGTAACGGGCCGTGGTGTCGATGTGTGCGTGCCCCAACAGTGCTTGCATCACCGCGAGATCAACACCGGCCTCGGCCAACGCGGTGCCGAAGGTGTGCCGCAGGGCGTGCGGATGCCCACCAGCCACACCGGAGATCTCGCGGTGATAACGAAACACACGGCGCAAACCCGCAGCCGTCAACGGCTCGCCGCGTGTCGGACCCTTCGCCACGATGAACAGCCGGTTACTCGTCGTGTCAGGCCGCTCGGCCAACAGATACGTCTGGATCACCCCAGCGACATCGACATCGAGCGGCACCCGACGCTGCTTGGCGCCCTTGCCCATCACCGTCAACCAGCGACCACCGATATCGACATCGCTGACGTCGAGCCCAAGGACTTCCGCGGAGCGCAGACCGCAGAACACCATCAGTCCCGCGATCGCCCGATCCCGCCACGTATGCAAACTCTCCAGCAACGCCACGACCTCGCGATGCCGCAACGACTTCGGAAGCCGACGCGCATCACGGACCCGCAACGGCGAGCGACGCTTCGGCGCACGAGACACGTGCGCCAACATCCCGCCACGCTCACCGGCCGACAGCCGTCGCGCCTCGCGTCCCTTCGGCACCGGGTTCGCCACACTCGGATCGCGCATCGACAAAAACGTCAACAAGCCCGACACCGCAGCGAGACGCAAATTCACCGACGCCGGCGCCAAACTGTCCGCACGTCGCCCATCGAGCAACACCACATTCGGTCCCGGCCGACCCGCCACACGCTCAGTCCGACACGCCGCCAAGAACCGCAACAACACGTCCGTCGACACCGCCGACAATTCGATGTCCTCGAGCGCCAACCAACGCGCGAACGCCAACAACCCGAACGCGTAAGTACGCACCGTTCGAGGCGAGTAGTTCCGATCGACGAGATACGACAAGTACTCATTCACCAACCCGAACCGGTCAGCGCCAGCACCGACGAGCACCCAACCCGACTCGACCTGTTCGACGAACAACCCCTCCGACGGCACAGCCACATCTGTAACCGGCTGTGTGCCGCGAAGCAAGCACCCACCCACAGAAATTATGGGATCAGACCGCCACCAAAACATCCGATTGGCCGGTTAACAGGCACACCCCGGTGCGACCGACAGAGGCCCGCAGTTGGCGGGCGTGGCAGTAGTCGAGGTAGTCGTTCGACGTGTATTGCGTGCCTCGATCGGCGTGGCCGATCACGCCGGCGTGATCACCGCCGCGCGCGGCGACAGCCATCGTGAGCGCGTCGAGGACGAGCTCGCTGCGCATGTGATCGGCCATCGAGTAACCGATCAGACGGCGGCTGCCGAGATCGAGTACCGACGCCAGATACAGCCAGCCCTCACCAGTCGCGATGTAGGTGATGTCCTGAACCCACGCAACATTCGGGGCACCGGGCGCGAACCGGCGACCGATCAAATCCGGGATCACATAGCCGTCGGATCCCGGCAACGTC
>JBDSMH010000175.1:0-10586 GCA_039915945.1 Acidimicrobiales bacterium
TCCTCGGTGAGCCCGTCGTCGACGGCAGACTTGTAGCGGACGGCCATACAGCTGCGGCACTGGTTGTGGAAGGCGATGCGCAACCGGATCAGCTCGGTCAGCCGCGGCCCCAATGTGCTGTTCGCCGCCAGCGCCATGGCAAAGGCACCGAGGGCCGCGGCCGCGTCGGGCCGATGGGCGAGGATCCCCTGCAGCGCCTGGCTCACCTGAGTGCCAGGGTCGGCCGTCTGATCGACGACATGGGCGGGCTCGGCGTAACCAACGCGCGGCATCGGGCCTCCAAGTGCGACGAAAACCGAAGGCTAGCTCGCACTACATCGTCGTGGCGCAAGCACTTGAGGAAGGCGATGTTCGCCCGGCCATGCGAGGAGCCTCCTGTATCCAGCAAGATTCGGTACCCAGTCGTACTCGAGGACAGGAACGCGGCATGCGTGAGGCAGTCGTTGTGGAGAGCTCAGGAGAGTCACTCCCTGGCGACCTCTTGCTACCGGAGCATCGTGGCGATGAACGGGTCCCGGCGATCGTGCTCTGCCACGCAACCGGCTCTCGTCGATCGACCGACTTCGAGATGTCGCAATGGCTCTGCGATCGCGGCTACGCGGTGCTGACGTTCGACTGGCGAGGTTGCGTCGGCGATCCGTCGCCGCGCGATCTGTTCCCACTGCGAATAGCAGAGGATTTGCGTGCCGGCATCAGCTACCTCCAGACGCGCGTCGACATCGAGAGCGACCAGATCGGCATTCTCGGGCGCGGCCTCGGCGGTGCCTTCGCAGTGATGGCCGCCGCGGCCGATGCGGGCGTCGCGGCAACGATTTGTTTCTCGGGTTTCGGTGACTTCAGCCGGCGAACCGCGCTCGTGCTCGGCATCGACGCGTGGCAACAAATCTGCACCACCGACGCAACGACCGTCAACGCCGCGCATCTGCTCGGCACGCACCCAGTTGGCGTGCCGGCGCCCAATTCATTCGAGTTCTCGATCGACTCGGTTCGGGCCCTTATGGACTGCCGGCCCGAAGACGTAGTGGGTGCGATCGCGCCGCGACCGCTACTGATCGTCCACGCGGCGGACGACGCGATGTTTCCCCGCTCCGAGGCGGTGAGTCTCTACGCGAAAGCATCCCTCGGCGCCGAGTTGGAGTTCATCGACACATCGGATCACATGGAGATGTATCCCGGCGCGAACCCTCGCGTCTACGAGGCGACGATGGCGCGTTGCGACGACTTCCTTCGCCGTCACTTGCGGCCGATCGACGCGAGAGGATCTGGCCGTGCGTGACTCCCAACGCGACCCCGACGGGTTCGCCGTTCGTCGTCGACTCGTGGCGGTCGAGCGACCGCAGTTGGTCATCGGGCTGACCCCCGATCTCTGCCCCCACCTCGCACCGACCCTCGACCGACTACCCGCGTTTGCGCACACACTCGAGACGTGGGGTGGATCAACTCGCGGTCGGCGATCGAGTCGTCGCCGGTGCCGGCATCGTCCATCCGAACGGAGGTGAACCTCTGCCGCCTCCCGACAAGGCGTTGCTCGAGCCGCTCACGTTGCTGGCAGCCGCCGCATCGTGCACGAGCACCATCCGTCTGGGTACGAGTGTGCTCCTCGCCGCGTTGCGCAACCCGGTCGTGCTCGCCAAGACAGTGGCGACCCTCGACGTGTTGTCGTGCGGACGCTTCGACCTCGGACTGGGATCGGGCTGGTTCGAGGGTGAGTTCAATGCGGTGGGCGTGTCGCTGGACGATCGCTGGGCCCGTCTCGAAGAGACGATTCATGTGTGCCGCGCGCTATGGCACGACGCGCCGGCGTCGTATCACGGCCGATGGACGTCGTTCGACGGCGCGTACTCGCGACCCGCGCCATACCGTGCGTCGGGCGTCCCCATCTGGATCGGTGGTTGGCCGGGTCGCGCGCAAGCGAGACGCGTCGCGCGCCTCGGCGATGGTTGGATCTTCAACACCGCCGCGACCCCAAACGATGTGGCGCAGTCGATGGTCTTGCTCCAAGACGCGTGCGCCGACATCGGGCGCGACGCCGACACCCTTCCGGTGCGGGCCATGGTGCCGTCGCGCGCACGGCTCACTCCGTCGATCAATTCACTCGCCGATCAGATCGATGCGATCGTCGCGTACGCAACATCACTGGTCGACGCCGGCGCGACACACGTATCGGTGCCGCTCGGCTCGTACGCGCACGACCAAGACGAAGCACAACACATCGTGCAGTCACTCACCCGGCATCTCGCGTCGCTGCGCGCGAGCGCCGTTGGCTAGCGCCCGCCGCACAGATGATTGCTACCGTCGCGGCCATGCCGAAGCTCGCGTACCTCCTGTATCGAAATCCGGAACGTTCGTACGAAGAATTCGTGCGTCATTACGGCGCAGTACACTCGCCGCTCGCGGTCGAGGCAATGCCGTTACAGACGTTTTACACCGCCGACATCGCCGACGAAACGAGCGCAGTCGACGCCATCGCGTTTCTTCGCTTCGACGACGTGAGCGTGCTCAACGACCCGGCACGCCTGTACGCGAGTCACGCGTTCGAAGAGCGCATCGCGGCCGATGGCGCCTATCTCTTTTCGGCTATGCACGGATACATCGTCGACGAAGTCGTGCAACGCGATGTCCCTCGCACCTGGCCACTCGGACAACCTTCACCGGGCGTCAAGCGGATCTCACTCCTCCGCCGACGTCCCGAACTCGACGCGACCGAGTTCCGCCGGCGGTATGAGCACGAGCATGGCCCGTTGACTCTGCGGGAACACCCCGGCCTTTGGCGCTACATCCAGAACTTCGTGGTCGATGCGGTCACTCCCGACGCCCCGCCCCTCGACGCGATCACGGAGCGTCACTTTCGTAGCGAAGACGACGTTCGAACCGGGTCGTACCGCAACGACGACAGTAGAAGTGTGCTCACCGAGGACTCCGCTCGGTTCGTCGATCTGTCGAGTGTCGTCTCGGTGGGCACGCGCGAGACGGTGTGGATCTGACTTCCTAACGCAACTCGCGGATGACCAACCGATCGAACTCGCGCAGGAAGCCGGCGCGGTCGGGCACGAGCTGCGCGACGATCAGGTTCGTAGCACCCAGTGACATCAGGTGTTCGATGCGCGCGGCGATGCGATCGGGCGGGCCGGCCAAAGTGAAACGTTGGCCGAGGAATTCGGTGAGCCCCAACCGCTCGACGAGCGCCGAGTTGAATTCACCTTTGGACACCTTGCCGTGCGTGTGGTGCGCGAACTCCCGATGGAGCTGTTCGATGGGACCCAACAACTCGGGCGGCACGAACTTCTGATCGGCGGCGTAGCGGAACGTGTGCATCGCGCTGCCGGCGATAGTCCAGCGAAGCGCGGCCCAGCCTTCCTCTTCGGTGGCGGCGAGATACGGCTTGGCGTACCACCACAGTTCGATGTCGTCGTAGTTGCGGCCGACCGACTCCGCGCCGGCGCGAACGCGCGCCTGGCAGTCTCGGACGACATCGTCGGTGAGTCCGCAACCGATGATGACGCCGTCGGCGATCTGACCGGCGAGGTGCAGGGTGCGCGGCCCCTCGGCGGCCATCCACAAGGGGGCCGAGTCGGCGGGCCACGACATGCGGATGGGGCGACCGTCCCACTCGACCTCTTCACCGGCGCCGAGGCCCTGCACCGCGCGGCAGTACGCCTCGAAGTGAGCGACGGTCGAGGGGCGACGCCCGAGATTGCTGGTGGCGCTGTCCCCGGTGCCGATGCCGAAGAACATCCGCCCATCGGACACCTGCTGTAGCGACGCCATTGCACCCGCGGCCACCGCGGGGTGGCGAGTCACGGGATTGGTCACCATCGGCCCGAGACGCGCGGTCGTCGTGTGCATCGCCGCCAAGGTGAGCGAGACGTACAGGTCGCCCCACAAGTTCTGGGAATCACCGAGACCGATGACGTCGAGCCCGACCTCCTCCGCAGTGCGGAGCCATGCAATGAATTCGTCGAACCGCTCGGCGAATACCACTGAACCTACGCGTAGCTCTCCCGCTCCCATGAGTGAGAATCTACTGTTGGTAGTTGGCGCCATGAAAAGGGGGAAGCCATGACTCTTGACCTCGTCATCCGAGGCGGAACGGTGGTCGACGGCACGTGGATGCCTCGCTATCGAGCCGACGTCGGCATCGCCAACGGCACGATCGTGTCGATCGGACGCATTACCGAACGCGGGGCGGAGGAGATCGACGCCGAAGGAAAGGTGGTGGCGCCCGGCTTCATCGACGGCCACACGCACTTCGACGCGCAGATCTGCTGGGATCCGCTCGGCACGTCGTCGTCCTACCACGGGGTCACGTCGGTGATCATGGGCAACTGCGGCTTCACCATCGCGCCCTGCCGTGAAGCCGAGATGGACCTTGCGCTGCGCAGCCTGGAACGCGCCGAGGACATGTCGCGCGCGGCGATGCTGGCCGGCATCCAGTGGCGATGGGAGACCTTCGCCGACTACTTCGCCGAACTCGACCGCCTTCCGAAGGGAATCAACTACGCGGGCTACATCGGCCACAGCGCGCTGCGCACATACGTGATGGGCGAACGCGCCTACGACGGACCGGCCGGCGAAGAAGACATTCGCGCCATGACCAGAGAACTCGAAGCCGCGCTAGCCGCTGGCGCCATCGGCTTCAGCACCTCGCGCTCGCAAAGCCACGCCACCGCTGACGATCGCCCTGTCGCGAGCCGCATGGCCGACTGGCGCGAAGTGCAAACGCTGGTAGGGCGTATGGGAGAGCTCGGCGGAGGCGTGTTCGAACTCGCCCTCGAGCAATATCCCAACAGCGACAGCCGCCGACCCTTTCTCGATCGCCTCGAGGATCTCGCGGTCGACTCCGGCTGTCCCGTCACGTTCATCACCGCGTCCACTACTGCGGTGCCGGACCTTCATCGCGATCTGCTCGCCCTGTTCGATCGCACAGCCGCTCGCGGTGGACGGATGTTCGGGCAGGCGCACGCGCGCGAGTTTCTGTCGATCACGGGCTTCGAAGTGAAGCTTCCGTTCGACGGGCTCGCCGGGTGGAAGGAGCTGCGCCGCCTGTCGATCGACGAGCAGCGCCGTGCGCTCGAAGACCCCGACCGGCGGCGACGCCTCGCCGACGAAGCGCTCCACGGGCCGTACGGCAACGCCATCGGTGCCGAGGCCAGAGCGCCGCAGTACGACACCATGCGCATCGTCGATCGACCAGAAGGCCCCTACCGCACCGTCGGCGAGTTGGCGGCGGAGCGTGGCGTGTCGGGCGTGGACGTGATGATCGACCTGGCGCTCGACTCCGACATGTCGCAGCTGTTCGCCCAACCCTTCGCGAACCAGAACATGGACTCGGTGCTGGAGATCTTGAAACACCCCCACACCGTGGTCGCAGTGTCCGACTCCGGGGCCCACGTGTCACAGATCGTCGACTCGTCGGTGCCCACGTTCCTGTTGTCCCACTGGGTTCGCAACAAGCAGGCCTTCACGCTCGAAGAGGGGGTGCGCATGCTCACACTCGAACCGGCACAACGGTGGGGCCTACACGACCGCGGTGTCGTCCAGCAGGGTCGGGTCGCGGACCTCGTCGTGTTCGACCCCGACACGATCGCCCCCAACGTCCCGCACGCGGCTACCGATCTCCCCGCCGGCGCGAAGCGACTCATCCAACATGCCACCGGTGTCCACGCGACCGTGGTCGGCGGCCAGACGCTGCTGATCGACGGCGAACACACCGGCGCCCTGCCGGGTCAAGTGCTGCGCCGCTGACCGCCGCGGCGGCCAACATCCACCCAGCGAAGGCACGATCGCGCTGTGGGACAACAGGTGCACGCAGCACTACGCCATCAACGACTACGACACGATGCGCGCCATCCAGCGCGTCACCATCATCGGCGACACACCCCGAGGCTCCGGCGTGATGGACTAGGCGCGGATACCCCGGCACTCGAGCCGGTCCATCGAGCAGGCGTCGGCTGGTGGCACACGGTCTAAGGTCGTCGGTATGAAGGTTCGCTTCGCGGTTGCTCCCGGTGGTTTTACGTTCGACGCGCCCCGCTTTGTCGAACTCGTCGAGCAGCTCGAGACGCTGGGCTTCGACACCCTGTGGCTGTCCGACATTCCCATGGGACCGAGCATCGACCCGATCGTCGGACTCAGCTACGCGGCGGCCGCGTCGAAACGACTGAAGCTGGGCGCCAACATCGTGCCGTTCGGTCGCAACCCCATGATTCTCGCCAAGACACTCGCGCAACTCGATCAACTCACCGCCGGACGGATACTGCTCAGCCTCGTGCCCGGCATCGACGCGCCGAATGAACGACTCGCCCTCGGTATCGGGCCGCGCAACCGGTGGAAGTTGATCGAGGAGATCATCCCGCTCTTGCGTGCGTGGTGGTCGGGAGAGCCGGTGTCGCATCAGCTCGAAGGATTCGTGTTCGACAACGTGCGCGTCGATCCACAACCGGCCCAGCAGCCGCTCGAGATCTGGCTGGGCGGCAACGGGCCGCAGGCTCTCGACCGCATCGGACGTCTCGCCGACGGCTGGCTGGGTGCCGCGGTCACGCCGACCGAAGCAGGCGAAGCGACTCGCACGATCCAACGAGTCGCTGACGCCGCGGGTCGCACTGTCCCGGCAGATCATTTCGGCATGAGCCTCGGTTACGGACACACCGAACCGGATGCGCGGATGTATGCCTCGTTGCGCAAACGCCGCCCCGACGTCGATCCGCGCGAGCTCATGCCCGTCGGTGCGACCGAGTTGCGCGATCTCGTACGACGGTATGTCGACAACGGCGTGACGAAATTCGTGGTGCGACCCAACGTCGCACCCGAGTCATGGGAAATCGCGCTCCACTACCTCGCCGACACACTCGTCGATCTGCAGAACTGACCCTCGGCGGAGGCCCGCGACTATCTACTTCGCTGGCTTTCGCTTCGCCTTTGCGCCGGATGTGTTGAGGGCGATCGCTTCGCGGATGAGCGCCTTGAACGCAGTCGCGTCGACCTTCTCCCCTTCACGAATGTCGATCGCCCGCCTCGTGTTTCCCTCGAGGCTCGAGTTGAAGAGCTTGGCCGGGTCCTTCAACGAAGCGCCTTTTGCGAACGTCAGCTTCACCACGGCTTTGTACGCCTCGCCGGTGCAGATGATTCCGTCGTGCGAAAACGTGGGAGTGCCGGGGCTCGTCGCCTTGACCCACTTCACTTCCTCGACGACATCTGGATCTGCCTGCTTGATGAGTTTGCGCATCCTGCTCAGAGTCTCCCCGCGCCAGTCCCCTAGCTCGGCGATCAACTCGTCAATTCGCTCAGATGCCGACTGGTCCTCGTTGGAACTCGACTTCGCCATGTTCTCCTCCAAAGCTGCAGACTTTCCGAATCGCTCGGCTACACGCTCGCGGCGCGCGCGGTATAGCTCTCCGGCAGTTCGGACTTGTCGAGCGCGCGCACCGCACGCGGGTCGAGGGTGGAGTAGCCGTCCTCGCCAACCATCTGCCCCGCATCGTTGAACGGCCAGAAAATCACTACTCGCTGCGTGACCAGATAGTCGGCGTCGGCGTCGTCGATGATCCATCCACGCGCCTTGGCGATCGCGCCCTTGTTGATCGCGCGGATCCACCCTTCGGTGACGACACACTTGTCATCGACGACGATCCGCTCGATGTCGAACTCGAGCACCGCACGATTGTCGACGACCAACTGCGTGTAATAGGCCGCAACGGCATCGCGCGACTTGGGCCCGTAGTCGGCACCGTTGGCCCACAGGTGATACTCCGGCTCCGGCGCGAGTGTCGCGAGTAGCCCATCCAGGCTCATCGCCTCCTCCGCCTCCAAGTGCTCGATCAGCGTCTCGAGCATCCCCCGCTGACGGGCGCTCTCCGTCGTCGCCAGCCGCTCGCGAAGGCGGCGTGCCGCCACTGCCGGTTCGATGATTCCCATCATGTCCTCTCCCTCCGGCCCGATGCTCACGGCGTCTCGGGCAGGTCGAGCTCGAAAACCCGGATCGCATTGCCCCGCAGCACCTTCCTGGTGTCGTCGGGCGACAATACCTTCAGCATTTCGGCTGCCCGAATGCCGCTGTTGGGGAACGTACCGTCGGCATGCGGGTAGTCGGTCTCGAAGGTCAGGTTGTCGATGCCGATCTCGTGCGCACTCTCGACGCCATGCCGGTCGTCGAAGAAACACCCGATGATCTGGCGCCGGAACAGCTGCGACGGCAGTGTCTTCATGACGACACCTTCACGCGCCCACGTGTGATCGCGGTAGACCGCGTCCATCCGCTCGAGCATGTACGGGATCCATCCGATCTGACCCTCGGAGAAAGCCAGCTTCAGCTTGGGCAGCCGCTCGAGAACGCCCGAGTAGACGAAGTCGACCAACGACACCATCGCGTGCTGGGCGGTGAGCGCCACGTCGACGAGCGCCGGCGCGTCAGGCGACGTTTTCATCATCTTCGACGACGACCCGATATGCAGGCAGACGACGGTGCCGGTGTCGGCACACGCGGCAAAGAAGGGATCCCAGTAGCCGCTGTGGATACTCGGCAGCCCGAGGAAGTACGGGATCTCGCTGAACGTCACGGCGCGGACACCCCGATCGGCGTTGCGCCGGATCTCGGCAGCCGCCGCGTCGGCATCCCACAACGGCGACACACACAGCGGTATCAACCGGCCGCCCGAATCGCCGCACCACTCCTCGACCATCCAGTCGTTGTAGGCCCGCACCAGCGCCAGCCCGAGGCCACGGTCGTCGGCAGTCTGTTCGTGGAACATCTGCCCGCAGAACCGCGGCATCGAAGGGAAGGCGAGCGATCCCTGCGTGTGGTTGAGGTCCATGTCGGCGAGGCGGGCCTTGGGGTCGTAGCACCCGGGGCGCATCTCGTCGTAGGTCACACCGATGTTCTCGCGCGACGCATCGTCGATCGCGTCGTCGATGCGCAGCACGATCGATGCACGGTGCATGTGCTCGGCGTTGCGGAACACCCACACGTCGGCCACCGGAGCATCGGGGTCGTCGGTGAACTCCGACATGGTGCCGCGTTCGCGGTAGGTGATCGGACGGACGTGACGGCGCACGACGTGCGGAGCCTCGTCCTGGTACTTCGACGGTAGCCACCGCTCGAACAGGTGCGCCGGCTCGACGACATGATCGTCGACGCTGATGATCCAGGGCACCGAAGTTTCAGTTGTGTCTGTCACAGTTTGCTGCTTTCGTTCCTGAGAAGTGGGTGCGGGGCGTCGAACGTCAGCGACTGTCGAACCGGTACAGCCGCTGCGCGTTGCCGGCGAGGATCAGCTCACGCTCGTGACGAGGAATTCGTGCATAGTCATGATTGATCGTGCGCCATGAGTGCGGCCAATCGGCGCCCATGTGTGGATAGTCGCTCGACCACAACAACCGCTCGACACCGATCGAGTCACGATTGTCGAGCGCGAACGTGTCGGTGATGATCGTGAAACTGACGTGATCCTCGATGTAGTCGGCCGGCTGGCGTTGCACCGGCATCGTCTTTGCATAGCCAAAGCGCTCGAATCGATCGCTCACCTGTTGCTTGAAGTACGGAACCCAGCCCGCGTCGACCTCGACCATGACGAGGTGGAGGTCGGGATAGCGATCGAACACACCGGTCATCACGAACTGCAGGACTCGCTTGGGTGCGTCGTAGAACCGTACGTCGCCAACGATCGCCCCTTTCGCGTGTGCGGTGGGCATCGCATTGTTGAGGCTCACATGAATGTGCAGGGGCATACGCGAATCGGCGAGCACGCGCCATACTTCGTCGTCATCGGGCGAGATGTCGAGGTCACCGTGCGGATAGCAACCAATGAGCGCGCCGGCGATACCTGGTCGCTCGGCCACCCGCTCGATCTCGGCCAACGCATCGCGTATGCCCGAGTTGGGCACGAGCATGACACCACCGAGACGCTGTGGCGCTTCGGCGCAGTAGTCGGCCAGCCAGTCGTTGTACGCCTGAACGAGGGCAAGGTGGAACTCGCGGTCGGGGTTCGCGATGTTGGCCTGTGACAGACGGGGTGTCGGGAACAGCACCGCCGCGTCGACCTGGTCCTGGTCCATTTCCTGCAAGCGCACCGAGGGGTTGTATCCACCGGCCCGGATGTCCTCCCATCGCACCCAGGCCTTCGCCGCCTCCGCGTTCATGCCGGCCGATGCGTTGAGCCCGAAGTTGATCGGATCAGCAACGCCTTCGACCACCCAGGCGTCGCCCTCGTCGAAGTGTTCGATGCGCGGCGCGCGGTCGCGGAACCGTGCCGGCAGGCGCTCGGTCCACAGGTTGGGCGGTTCGTTGATGTGCGCGTCGGCGTCGATCAGGCCGTACGTGCGCGTCGATGAAGTCATGGCACCCACTTTGGTCGGACACTACGGCTCGCACACTAACGATTGACACGCAACCACAGCGCATCATCAACGACCCTACGGCACGCGTACTCATCGCCGAACTCGGCAGCGCTACGTACACAGCTGCACACGCCCGGCGGAGACGTCTGGCCGATCCTTCCGTTCGTTCCCGTCGCCTCCACTGAATCACCTCTGTTCATGGTGCTGCCCGGCCGCCGCGCGTTAGCGCTGCTCTACACCCGCGATCGACAACT
>JBDSMH010000236.1:0-22410 GCA_039915945.1 Acidimicrobiales bacterium
CGCACGAGGCGGCGACCACGCCGTCGCCGGCGTCATCAGCCACGCGGATCGGGGAAGCCAATACACTTCGAACGACTACCTCGACTACTGCCACGCCCGCCAACTGCGGCCCTCTGTCGGTCGCACCGGGGTGTGTTGGGACAACGCAGTAGCTGAGTCGTTCTGGGAATCACTCAAACGCGAATGCGTACAAAACACGATCTTCGCGACGCGTGCCGAAGCACGCCGAGCGATCTTCCGATGGATCAACTGGTACAACAACTCGAGACTGCACAGCACTCTCAACGATGTCCCACCCGTTCAGTGGGAACAGCAATACCGTCAAGCGTCATAACCACCTGTCCGGCCGACGGGGAGACGATCCCGACCACGACGCCAAGATGGACCGCATCGAAGAGGTTTTGAACACCAGCCCGGAGCGGTGTTTCGCGTTCGACGAGTTCGGCCCGTTGACGATCCGACCCGTCGGTGGTTCGTGCTGGGCGCCGGCATCGAAGCCGCAGCGCCAGCCGGCGAACTACCACAAGCTCCACGGCGTGCGGCAGTTCCATGGCTGCTACTCGATCGGCGATGACACGCTGTGGGGTGTGGTCCGCCACCAGAAATCCGCGGTCAACACCCTCGCTGCGCTGCAGTCGATCCGAGCCGCCCGCCCCGGCGGCGAGTGGATCTACGTGATCTTGGACAACCTCTCCGCGCACAAGGGAACCAAGATCCGCCGTTGGGCCAACAATCACCACGTCGAGTTGTGCTTCACGCCGACCTACAGCTCCTGGGCGAACCCGATCGAACCCCACTTCGGGCCGTTGCGCGAGTTCGTGTTGAACAACTCGAACCACCCCAACCACATCGTGTTGACCCGCCGGCTCCACGCACATCTCCGTTGGCGCAACGCCAATGCCCGTGATCCCGACCTGCTCGCTGCGCAACGCCGCGAACGAGCCCGCATCCGAGCAGAGAAAGGTCGACGATGGGGACGACCCAAATCACGCGCGGCATGAAGCACCCGCGCGAACCTTTGTGGACAGTGAACTAGCCCCGGTCGGCGAAGGCCGGCTGGGCCGCCCGCTTCTGTGCTCGCACGTACTCCGCGAGATCGTCGGCCGGCATCGGCCGGGCGAACAAGAATCCCTGCGCGCGCTCACAACCGAGCTGCACGAGCGTGCGCATCTGTTCGACGGTCTCGACACCCTCGGCGACCACCGAGCGATCGAGCGCGTGCGCCATTGCGATGATCGCGCCGACGAGCGTTTGTTGTTGCTGCACGCTGAGCAGTTGATCGTTGCCGCTCTTGGCACCCGCGATGCCCTGAACGAAACTGCGATCGATCTTAATGGTCTGCGCCGGAAATCGAGGAAGGTAGGCAAGCGAGCTGTAGCCCGTGCCGAAGTCGTCGATCGCGCATTTAACACCGAGCGATCCGATCTTTTGCAAGAGAATGCGGGCGGACTCGGGGTCTTCCATGATCAAGTTCTCGGTGATTTCGAGTACGAGCAGCGATGGGTCGATGCCCGACCGTGCGATCGCGGTTTCGAGCCGCTGCTGGAACTTCTCGTCGGCGAGTTGCTTGGGCGACACGTTGACGGCGATCTCCATGCGGCCGAGCCCGGCGTCGACCCACGCACGAAGCTGTCGGCAGGCTTGCTCGGTCACCCATTCGCCGATCGGGATGATGAGCTCTGATTCCTCGGCGAGATGGATGAATTCGGCCGGGGGTACGAGGCCCTTCGTCGGATGGTTCCAGCGGATGAGCGCCTCGGCACCGACGACCTTGCCGTCGGGGATGGAGACCACCGGTTGGTAGTGCAGTGTGAACTGTTGATCGGTGATGGCGCGGCGCAGCAACGTCATCGTTTCGAGCCGCTGTTGCGAATCGGTGGACAGCGACTCGTCGAACAGCTTGGGGAATCGCAGCCGCTGGCGCTTTGCCGCGTACATCGCCATGTCCGCGTTGCGCATCATGGTGTCGGCATTCGATTGCAGAGTGGCCGCGCCGGTCGCGACGCCGACGCTCACCGTCATGTAGAGCTGTCGCTCGGCGATAAGGAACGGCAGGCTGAGCGCGGCTTTTATCTGGCGCGCAAGCTCCAAGTGAGTATCGACATCGGCGAGCTCTGTCGAAACGATGACGAATTCATCGCCGCCGAGGCGGGCCAGCCACGCACGGTCGCCGACGACTTCACGCAGGCGGACCGCCGTCTCGCAGATCAGTTCGTCGCCCCGCTGATGCCCCAGCGAGTCGTTGACCAACTTGAAGCCGTCGTAGTCGACGAAGATGAGCGCCGCGAGTTGTTCTGGATGAACGGAGTCGAGGAGTCGTTCGGTGAGCTGTTGTTCGAGCAACGTGCGATTGGGTAGCCCCGTCAACGCATCGTGGTGCGCCTGATACTTCAACCGGTCTTCTGCGTGTTTGCGATCGGTGACGTCGCGCGCGTTGACCACGATCGCCGCTACGTTCGGGTCGTGCGTGAGGTTGGTGACGATCATGTCGACCCAGCGTTGCGATCCGTCTCGATGCAGTGTGCGGATCTCGGTGCGGTGCGGCAGATCGGGGTGGTCGACCACTCGTGCGAAGAATTCGCCCATCATGGCGATGTCCTCGGGCGCCAACAACATGAAGGGGTCGCCGCCGATCAGCGACTCTGGCTTGTAGCCGAGCACTCGCTCGATGGCCGGCGTGACGTACTGGATGCGGCCGTCGACGCCGACGAGCCACACGAGGTCCGCGGCGTTCTCCATCACGCGTCGTAGCCGTTCGAGCGACGCGTTGCGCTCGGCCTCGGCCGCCGCGTGGTCGGTCACATCGCGGACGTGGACGATCAAGTACTCGCAGTGATCGTCCAGGAAGATCGGCGACATCGTGAGTTCGAGAGTGAGCTCACCGGCCGGCAGGCGCGACGTGGCGGTGTAGCGCACCGGAGCGCGCTGCTCGATGGCCCGACTGGCGTTGGTATGGAAACGTTCGACCACCTTCGGCGGCATGACGTCGCTGATGAGTTTGCCTTCGATGTCGGCCGCGACCAGGCCCGTGGCCTGCGTGGTGCGTCGGTCCACCCATTCGTGGCGGAAGGCATCGGCGCCCTCGACGCGGTACAGCGTCATCGGGTCCGCGGCGAATTCCGCTATCGACTGCAGCAGTTCCGCAGTGACGGTGTAGCGATTGTGATCGTCGCGATCCTGAGCCATCCTGCGGATGATCGGCCTGAGTGGCACGAATATGAACACTTCCGTGCGGTCCACTGCATCGCGAGTAGGTCAATTCGCGCACAAATCGGCGCTAGAGCCTTGGCCGACCGCCCCATACGCTGATCGTCATGTAGTCGATCATGCGAAACGTCGGGTCGGACAACGCCCGGAACCAGTCGTCCACCTCACCCTCCGCTACGAGGTTTCGCCCGATGAGCGCCGGTCGCAACAGCGCCGCCGAGGCTTTTTGCATGGTGGGTTCGGGCGTGCCGCGGGTGATCCGCACCGAACCGACGTGGTCGACGTCGCGCAATCCGGTGGCCTCGACCATGTCGGGCAGTTCGCGACCGAGCCAGACGTTGATGCCCATGCCGAGGGTGAGCCCGAACAGCGCCTCGTTGACCCGATTCACCACGTCCGATAGCGGATGGTCCTGCTGGTAGGCGTGCGTGGTCGCGTAGTCCCACTCTTCGACGAGAAGTACGCCGCCCGGGGCAACGGCATCGGCCAGTTTCTGCAATGCGGCCATCGGGTCGGGGAGGTGTAAGAGCAACAGCCGACAGTGCACCAGGTCGAAGTGCAAGGGCTCGATCGTGTCGGTGGTGAGATCGACCTGGCGCACCTCGACCGCCGGCGGGAGCCCGGTGAGGAACTTGGTATCGAGATCGGCCGCAACGACCGTGGCTCCCGGATCGACCCGCTCGCCGAGCCACCGGGCGATGGACCCGCCACCGGCGCCCATCTCGAGGCAGCGCCGGGGTCGGGTGTCGGCGGAAAATGCCAACCGCTCGAGGTGGCCGATCGTGATCGAGTCGAGCGTGTGCTCGAGGATGGACAGCCGAGAACGCTCGGCGTCGCGAGCGAAGTCCGCGGCGAAATAGCTCGTCGTGTCGGCCTCGTCGCTCACGCTGGGGAGGGTACCGCGGCGTCTCGCGAGAGTCGAGAGCGGCTCGGGCCTGTGAGCTGTAAGCCCTGTTGGGATACTGTTGATCATGACCCTGCTCGCCATTTCGGCTGACTCGCACATCACCGAGCCCGGTGACTGCTACCTCGATCGCATCGATCCCAAGTTCCGTGATCGCGCGCCGATCGCGGTGACCGACGAGACGATGGGTGCGACGATGCTGATCGACAACGGTCGCAGTCGGCTGCCCTATGGCATGGTCGCCGCGGCCGGGCGTCCTGCCGACAAGATCCATCCGCATTTGTTCGTGCCGTGGGAAGAGTTGCATCCCGGTGGTTGGGATCCCGAAGAACGGCTGAAGGAACAAGACCGCGACGGCGTTGCGGCCGAGGTGATCTATCCGTCGGTCGGCATGATCCTGTGCAACCACCCCGACGCGGACTACAAGAAGGCGTGCTTCGACGCGTACAACCTCTGGATCACCGAGTTCCAGAGCATCAACCCGTCGCGGCTCATCGGCTTGGGTCAGACCGCGCTGCGATCGGTCGACGAAGGCATCGCAGATCTCGCGCGCATCAAAGACCTCGGTCTGCACGGTGTGATGCTGCCCGGCTACGCGTCGTGTCACGACGAAGGCGACTACGACAATCCGCGGTGGGACCCGTTCTGGCGCGCCGCGGTCGACTTGGGCCTACCGCTGTCGTTTCACATCTTGACGAGTGGCAACGATCAACCGACGAACCCACAGTTCCGCGGACCCAAGATGAACAGCTTCCTCGGCATCATCCGCGGCTGCCAGGACATCGTGGGCACGTTCGTGTTCGGCGGTGTGTTCGAGCGTCACCCCGACCTGCGCATCGTTTGTGTCGAGGCCGATGCCGGATGGGCGCCGCACTGGGCCTATCGCGCCGACCACGCATACAACCGCCACCGCAATTGGTTGCCCGCCGACATCGATCGACTGCCGAGCGAATACTTCTTCGAAAACGTCTACCTCACGTTCCAAGATGATTGGATCGCGTTCCAGACGCGTCATCTCATGAATCACGAACGACTGTGTTGGGCGAGCGACCATCCCCACAGCGACGCGACGTTCCCCAACAGCCAAGCGATCCTCCACGAGCACACTGCCGACATGGACGAGAACGAGCGCGACGACATCCTGTGGCGCAATACGGCGCGGCTCTACGGTCTGGCGACGCCGGCCGCCGTCACTCAGAGGTAGTCGAGCAACTGGGTCCAGTCGCCGACCGTCGAGTTCGCGACGGCAGTCGCGGCGGGCGACGCGTGCGTCATGGCGAGGCCGACGCGGGCGTTGTCGATCATCGAGACATCGTTGTCGTCGTCGCCGATCGCCAGGACACGGCTCGTGTCGATGCCGTAGCGAGCGCAGTAGGCGAGTATGCCGGTCCACTTGGAGACGCCCCGGGCCGTCGCCGCGAGGTTGTGATCGCCGTACGCTCGATCACGGCTGAGCACGCAATCCCCGGTGCCCTGCTGCTCGATCGCCACCCGGATCGGATCGAGCGTTGGGTACGCGAGGCCGAGGACACTGAACGCGACCATCTGCGTGAAATCGATGGGCAGGCGCGACAGCGTCGGGGCCAACACCGCCAGGTGATCGGGATGTGTCGAAACGCCTTCGGCCGCGACGGCGTCGACGCTCTCGCCGTCACGCTCCGGGACGAGGTAGCCGACCGGCGTGATGCCTCCGGCGACGAAGAGGTCATAGACCGCGTGGGCGGCGTCGAAGGAGAAGGTCACCGAATGAAAAACCTGCCCTTGGTCGGCGGCCAGCGCGCCATTGAGGCCGACACAGGGCACGTGGCCCAGTCCGGCGCGCACCAACGCCATGCGAGCCGAACGCAACCTTCGCCCGGTCGCCGCGAGCAGCGGGATGTCGCGACGGTCGAGTTCGGCGAGCGCATCACGGGTCGCCACGGCCACCTGACCCTCGCTCGCCCACAAGGTGCCGTCGAGATCTGTCACCACGATCTCGATGGGCTGCGTGGACATGTTGTGAACGTACACTTGCGCCGTTCACAAGAAGGGTGACACAGATGGCAAAGACGCGGGTCCCTGCAGTGGAGGGCCTGTTCACGATGGACGAGGGTGACCCCCATCTCATCGCGGGGAAGGCACCCAACGGCAGCTACTTCTTCCCGAAGGATCTGGGGGGCAGCGATCCTTACTCGCCGCTCGGCCCGGTCGCAGAAGTGTTGTTGTCGAATCGGGGACGGCTCTGGTCCTACACCGACTCGCGCTACACGCCGCCGCCACCGTTCATCGCGCGCACCGAGCCTTTCGTGCCGGTCGTGATCGCCGCCGTCGAATTGCTGGCAGAGAAGATGGTCGTGCTCGGCCAAGTGGTCGACGGCATCACGACGGACGACCTCGAAGTGGGCATGGAAGTAGAGATGGTGCTGGGCACGCTCTACGAAGACGACGATCACGACTACGTGGTCTGGAAGTGGAAGCCGGTTGCCGGGCAGAGCGGGGAGATGGCGTGATGGGTCATGTAGATGAAGTCGCCATTCTCGGTGTCGGCATGCATCAGTGGGGCAAGTGGGGCCGCAACTTCGTCGAGTACGGGGTCAAGGCGTCGCGTGACGCGCTCGACGATGCCGGTGTCGACTGGCGCGACGTGCAATTCGTCTCCGGGGCCAACACGGTTCGCTGCGGATATCCGGGCTACGTGTCCGGGTCGACGTTCGCGAAGGCGCTGGGGTTCACCGGCGGTCAGGTGGCGTCGTCGTACGCCGCGTGCGCGTCCGGCACGACCGCGCTGTCGATCGCTCGCGCGCAGATCCTCGCCGGCGTCTGTGATGTTGCGTTGGTAGTGGGCGCGGACACGACGCCCAAGGGTTTTCTCGCGCCGCAAGCCGGCGATCGTCACGATGATCCCGATTGGCTGCGATTCCGCCTGTTTGGTGCGACCAACCCCGTGTACTTCGCACTGCACGCGCGCCGTCGCATGGATCTCTACGGAGCCACCAAAGAAGACTTCGCGATGGTCAAGGTCAAGAACTCGCGCCACGCGGTGCACAATCCCAACGCGCGCTACAACAAAGAATACGGCCCGTCCGACATCGAGAATTCGCCGGTCGTGTCCGATCCGCTGCGCTTGCTCGAGATCTGTGCGACGTCCGACGGTGGCGCGGCCATCGTCGTATCGAGCATGGAGTACGCACGCGCGCACGGCCACACCGACCCGGTGCGCGTCGCCGGCATCTCGCTGACGACGCCCACCTACCCCGATGTCGTGCTCGACCTTCCCTACATGGCATCCGACTCCGCGGCGGTCACGCCCGCGCCCGATCTCACGTTCAAAGAGTCGGTGGCCAAGCGCGCGTACGACGAGGCCGGTGTTGGCCCGGGCGACATGAGCCTGGCCGAGGTCTACGACCTGTCGTCCGCGCTCGAGCTCGACTGGTACGAGCAGATCGGTCTGTGCAAGCCGGGCGAGGCCGAGCAACTGTTGCGTTCCGGCGCGACATCGATCGGTGGACGCATACCGGTCAATGCCAGCGGCGGTCTCGGCGCGTTCGGCGAGGCCGTACCCGCGCAGGCCATAGCGCAGGTGTGCGAGCTCACCTGGCAGCTACGCGGGCAGGCCGGTGCGCGGCAAGTCAACGGCGCCAGGGTCGGGCTGTCGATCAACCAAGGTCTCTTCGGTCACGGCAGCTGCGTGATCGTCACTCGTTAGGAGCGTGCGTGACCATTCACGAAACCGTCGACGGCAATGGCATTGCCGAGCTCGTCATGGACAATCCCAAGGTCAACGCGCTCAACATCGGTGACACCTACCGACTCGCCGACATTCTCGACGGCTACAAACGCAATCTCGACGTGCGGGTCGTGATCCTCACTGCCACCGGTCGCGGCTTCTGCGCGGGTGTCGACATCCGAGAGATGCAGAAGCTGCCAGGGAACGAAGGCATTCTCGGCGCCAACGACTCGTGCTTCGAGCTCTTCCGGGCCATCTACGAGTGCGCCGTCCCGGTGATCGCGGCCGTCAACGACTTTTGCCTCGGCACCGGTATCGGCATCGCCGGCAACGCCGATCTGATCGTCGCCGCCGACAAGGCCGTGTTCGGCCTGCCCGAGATCGACAACGGTGCGCTCGGTGCCGGCACCCATCTCAAGCGTCTCGTGCCCCAGCACCGGGCCCGCCAGATGATGTACACCTGCGAGCCCGCCCCGGCGTCCGAGCTGGCGGCGTACGGCAGCGTCTACAAAGTCGTTTCCTCCGAAGAGCTGATGGGTACCGCTCGTGAAGTGGCGGGCACGATCGCGGCCAAAGCGCCGACAGTCGTACGAAAAGCCAAGCGAGCATTCAACAACATCGATGTCGATCCGATGAAGACCTACCGAACCGAACAGGGCTTCACCATGGAGCTCAACCTCTTGGGTGAAGGCGAGAAAGCGCGTGAAGCCTTCCTCCGAGGCGAACGAAAGAAGGACTGAACGATGGATCTCGCACTGGTCGTGATGGCGGCGGGCCTCGGCAGTCGATTCGGTGGCAACAAGCAACTGGTCGAGGTGGGGCCCACCGGCGAAGTCTTTTTCGACTTCGCCATCGCCGACGCGGTCGGGGCCGGCGCATCGCACGTCGTGCTCATCGTGCGCCGCGAGTTCGAGCGCACGGTGCGTGATCACATCGAGGCCCGCTACGGCGATCCGTTCCGGCTCAGCACTGTGTGCCAGGACGAGTTCGGCCCGCAGCGCACCAAGCCGTGGGGCACGGCACATGCGGTACTCGCCGTCGCCGAAGTCGTCCGTGAACCGTTCATGGTCGTCAACGCCGACGACTACTACGGCGAGAAGTCCTACGGCCTGCTCGCCGAGTCACTGTCGGTGGCGTCACCCGACACGGCGTTGCTCGCCGCATTCAGGCTGGGCAACACCCTGCCCCGATTGGGCACCGTGTCGCGCGGCGTCTGTCGCGTCGAGGGCGATCGACTGACGAGCCTCGTCGAGACGCACGGCATCGGGCGCGCCGACGACGGCCGCATCGTCAGCACCGATCCGGTGGGCGAACACCTCGACGACACACCGGTGTCGATGAACATGTGGGGGTTCGCGCCCACGATCTTCACGCACCTCCAACGGCGGTGGGACGAGTTCTACGCGAAGAACAAGGACGAGCCGAAGACCGAGTTCTTGTTGCCTACGACTGTGGCTGCGCTACGCGACGAAGGGCTGCTCGAGGTGCGGGTCGTGCACACCGATGACGAATGGATCGGCGTCACCAACCCCGACGATCTCGACCCGGCACGCGCTCGGCTCCACGAGTTGCGTAGCTGACGCGGCCCCGTCCGCGGCCCGCGGACTAGCGTGCCGGACATGACGAATCATCCTGTCCCCGCCGAGCAATTGCGGTCCTACGTCGCCGGCATCTTCGTCGGCCATCAGATGCCTGCCGACGACGCGGCGGTCGTGGCCGACAACCTCGTCGAAGCCGACCTGCGCGGCGTCGAGTCTCACGGCGTCAATCTGGTTTCCCTGTATTGCACACGCCTCGATGGTGGTCTGATGAATCCCACCACGACCATCACCATCGAAAAGGAAGACGGGTCGACCGCACTGATCCACGGTGGCCTCGGCCTCGGTCAGGTTGCGGGCATGTTCGCCATCAACATGGGAGTGCGCAAGGCCAAGGAGCACGGCGTCGCCGCGATCGGCGTGCGCGAGAGCACGCATCTCGGCGCGCTCGCGTACTACACGGCCCGGGCTGCGGAACAGGGTTGCATTGCCATCGCGGTGCAGAACGGTCCGTCGATGATCCCGCCCTACGGAGGTCTGACGGGAGTGTTCTCTACGAACCCCTTCTCGTTTGCCGCGCCGGCCAACAAAGAGCGCACGGTCGTGCTCGACATGGCGACCACCGCCGTCGCCGGCAACAAGATCATCCTCTACCGCAAGAAGAACCAACCGATCCCCGATGGTTGGGCCACCGACGAGCGAGGCAAGCCGACGAACGATCCGCACGTCGCGTCGCTCGAGCACCTGCAGTGGTTCGGCGGCTACAAGGGATTCGGCATCGCGATGATGGTCGAGATCATGTCCGGCTGCTTGATGAACGCCAGTTTCGGACACACCGAACTCACCGAAGGCATCGGCCACGGCAAGGCGCGCGTGGCCAAGGGCTATCTGTTCATCGTGCTCGACATCAACCGTTTCGTTCCGCTCGACCTCTTCAAGGGGTACATGGACACCCTCATCGACGATGTCCGCTCGGGGGAACGGGCCGAGGGTGTCGATCGCATCTATGTGCCCGGCGAGATCGAGCACCTGCGCATGGATGAGCGTCTGCGCGACGGCATTCCGCTCGACAGCGCGGTCGTCGACGAACTCGAAAAGCTCGGCGCCGAAGTCGGCCTGGGCTCCCTCGTCGCCTAGTTGTGCGGCTCCGCCGCAACGGATCGGCGGCTTCGCCGCGTAGGGCGTCGCCTAGAGAGAGCGACATTGTGCTGCCGCATCGATCAGCTAAACAACAAAGGGGCTGGGGAGGCGGGGGATCGGGATCTCGATCACGGTGGTGCGGTTGTTGCCGAGCGCCTCTTTGAGGGCGGGGCCGATGTCGTCGGCGTGTTTGAGTTGCATGCCGTCGGCGCCGAATGATTCGGCGAGTTTGGCGAAGTTGGGGTTCTGCAGGACCGTGCCGATTTCGCGGCCGGCGAAGCGGTCGCGTTGGTCGCGGTTGGAGTTGCCGAAGGCACCGTCGTTGAAGACGAGCGCGACGACGTTGATGCCGTGTTGCATCGCGGTCGCGAGTTCGGTGGCGCAATAGAGGAATCCGCCGTCGCCGTTGATCGATACGACCGGTCGGTCGGGTCGGGCGACTTTGGCACCGAGCGCGGTGGGAAACGAGAAGCCGAGCGTGCCCATGTACGACGAGCCGATGTAGGTGCGGGGGAGGTAGACGTCCATCCGCATGTGGGAGATGTAGCCGACCGTGGTGGTGCCGGGCACGACGATGGTGTCGTCGGGCATGGCAGCGCGGAGGTCTTCGGCGATCTTGCACTGCGGCAGCTTGCGCAGGCTCTCGATGATCGCGCCGCGCGCCGCTTGCACTTCGGCCGCCCGCGAGGGTCGCGCCGGACCGACGCGGTCGAGCTCGTCGCGTAGCGCGGCGACCGTGAGCCGCGCGTCGCCGCAGAGGCCGAACGTGTTGGGGTACTGGCGGCCGATCTCGTTGATGTCGACGTCGATCTGTATGACACGCGTCGGCGCTTTGGCGCCGATGCCGGCGAAGCGGGTACCGATCGCCACGATCACATCCGCGTCGGCGACATGGGGCGCGACGCGCGGGTTGGTCCACATGACACCGAGCGCCAACGGATGGCGATCGTCGAACGCGCCTTTGCCTTCACGCGTCATCACGACCGGCGCCTGCAGCAACTCGGCGAGTTCGCGTAACTCGTCCGTGGCGTCGCCGAGCACCGCGCCGCCGCCGGCCACGATCAATGGCCGCTCGGCCTTGGCCAGCAACTGTGCGGCAGCGCGGATCTGGTCGCTGTCGGCCGCCGAGGGCGGATAGTGCTCGCGTTCGATCAACGTGATCTCGGCCGACTCGGCGAACGCTTCGGGCGGTGCTTCGACGTGGGTCGGACGAGGGCGGCCGGTGGCCATTTGGCGGAACGCTTCGTGCAACGCAGTGGGGATTTCGACGGCGCGCAACGCGCGCGCTTGCCACTTGGTGACCGGTCGC
Source organism: Acidimicrobiales bacterium (assembly GCA_039915945.1). Lineage (GTDB taxonomy): Bacteria > Actinomycetota > Acidimicrobiia > Acidimicrobiales > WLNW01 > DATLFA01. Next base: position 11,805 of record JBDSMH010000236.1, read on the forward strand.
ACGAGATCGAGTTGTTCGTGTACTTCGTGCAGCGAACCCATGGCGCGGCCGATGGTGTCGCGCACGACCTGCCCGGCGATCTGCAGCACCGGTGACGACGTTGCGTAGGCGGTCGCCATGCCGGCGCCCGAGTTGTAGACGCCGACGCCGGGGACCACGAACGCCACGCCGGGACGACCGGCGGCCCGCGCGTATCCGTCGGCCATGAAGGTGGTCGCTTGTTCGTGGCGGGTCGTGATGAAACGGATGCGATCGGTCACGTCGTAGAGACCGTCGAGCGCGTGCATCATCTGATCGCCGGGCAACCCGAAGATGACCTCCACGCCTTCTTTGACCAACTGCTGGGCGAGTGCTTGCCCGCCGGTGAGCTGAGCCATCAGATGATCTCGCCTTCGATCGTGATGCGGTGCAAGATGCGCTCGGCCGACCCGTGATCGGGCACGACACGGTGTTGCACGCTGCGGTTGTCCCACATCACCATGTCACCGACCAGCCACCGGTGCCGGAACGTGAACTCGATGCGGCCGGAGTTCTCGTAGAGGTACTCGAGCAGTCCGCGGCTTTCGGCCTCGGTCCATCCTTCGAAATGCTTCACGTAGTTGTCATTGACGAATACCGCTCGACGGCCGGTCTCGGGGTGCGTCAAGAACACGCGGTGCGCATGAGTGACCTGCTCGGCGTTGAGCCCGGCACCCTTGGCCATCTCGGTGCCGTAGTGCACGGCGCGCATGTTGTCCAACGTTGCCTTCAACGCGTCGGACAGCGCGTCGTAGGCCATGTGTTGATTGGCGAATGCAGTGTCGCCGCCGATTTCGGGGATCTTCTGCGCGACGAGCATCGTGATCTTTGGCGGCGCCGCGCTGTGGGTCGTATCGGCGTGCCACGTCTCGGTGATCGCGTGTACTTGATAGATCAACATGATCCCGGGATAGCCATCGATCGATGGCACGTACGGATGCGCGTAGACATTGCCCCAACGACGACCGAACTCGAGTTGCTGCTCGGGTGTGATCGACGAGCCGCGAATGCACAACACGTGATGCTCGAGGAACGTCCTGTGCAGATACTCGAACGTCGCGTCGTCGATATGGTCGAAGTCGACCCCGCGAACGATCGCGCCCCCCGCTACCGACATTCGCTCCATGGTCAGGCGCGTGGTGGAAGTCGTCACCGGAGTCCCCCTAGTTCATAGACCTTCACGAAGGATAGGCCCGAGCGGCCTGCTGCGTGGAAACTAGGCGAACGACGCGGCCAGCCGAAGGCGATGGGTCGAACTGTCGCCCATCTCTATCCGCAGCGCGAGCGCACGGGCGTAGAAGGCCGGCGGAAGCTGGTCGGCATAGAACCCCACGCCACCATTTATCTGATGCAAACCGGCGGTGACTCGGTGCGCGGCATCGTTGGCGATGATCTTGGCGCGCGAGGCGTTCTGCGGAGTCGGCGCGTCGGTTGCCTCTTCGACGGCCAACTCTGCGGATTCGGTGTCGATGGCCATGTCGGCGAGGCGGTGGGCGAGGGCCTGATAGGTCGCGATCGGCGCACCGAATTGCTCGCGGGTGCTGGCGTAGGCAATGGCGGCGTCGAGCGCGCCCCGCGCCAACCCCGCGAGTTCGGCCGCGGCGACGATCGTTGTCTGATCGAGCGCGGCCACGACTGACGACCACGGCGCGCGGGCGCTGTCGTCAAAGCGAGCGGCGTCGCCGACGCGCACACCGTCGAGCTGTACGTGGCTCATTGCGTCGGCGCCGATGCTCGGGCGCGCCCTGCGGCTGATGCCTGACGCGGCGCCGTCGACGACGAACAGGCCGAGCGCCGGTGGCAACGACGGCGGGTCGGTACGGGCGGCGACGAGCAACGTGGCCGCGGTGGCGGCCCAGGGGACCGGGCCCGCGTCGCCGGTCAGTACCCAGCCGTCGGTGTCGTGGAATGCGCGAACGCGCGTCTCGGTAGTCGCGCCGCAGACGAGTGCCATTGCGATGCGTGGTGCCGCGATGCCCAGGAAGGCCGCCGCGGCCATCGGTACGAGTGGCGTTGCGCGTGCCTGCGCGCCGACTGCGAGCGCACGCGCGACGAACTCTGACAAGCCGTTGGTCGACGACGCCTCGACTTCTGCCCACGCGTTCATCGGCGCCGCACCGGCAGTTGCAATCCGAAACGGGCAATGGTGTCGCGCTGGATTTCGTTCGCGCCGACGCTCACCGTCGGATGGATGCGTTCGATGATCTCGTACGCGAACCGTCCGCGCAGGGGAGCACCGGCGCGCGGCCCGAACAACACTTCGTGCCAGAGACCGTCGACGCCGAGCAGGTCGACGCCCGCGAGTGCGAGGCGTTGCAGCAACTCGGTGACATACACTTTGGACATCGACGCCTCGGCGATCGGATGATGGCCGGTGTCTTGCAACGCCATCACGCGCGACGCGAACCGCCGCGCGATCGACAGCTCCACGTCCAACTGCGCGAGGCGGTCGGCTACCAACGGATTGTCGATCGGGCGGGCCCAATCGACGAGCTGTTCGTGCAGCAGCGTCGCCCATCCGAGATGTGCCATGCCCGAGCGTTCGTCGGCGAGGGCCGATGTGACCTGTTGCCAGCCGCGGCCGACTTCACCGAGGACGGCCGAGGCGGGTACCAGCGCGTCGGTGAACGTGAACTCCGACAGCGTCCATCGGTTGGCGGTCGCGCGGCGCGTGCGCTGCACTCCCGGAGTGGTGGTGGGCAACACGAACATCGTCATCGATTGCCGCGCCGGCGCCTCGAGGTTGGTGCGGGCGATGGTGACACACCAGTCGGCCTTGTGGCCGCCGGTGATCAACGCTTTGTGGCCATTGAGGACGAACCCGCCCTCGACCGGATCGGCGGTCGTCGACAACGCCGCGAGATCGCTGCCTGCGTGCGGCTCGGTGTACGCGATACACGCCTGGATCTCGCCGCGCGCCATGGGTGGTAACAACGCCTGTTTCTGTTCGGCATTACCGAACGCCTCGAGGGCCGAGCCGGCCAATGTCAACGCGGTGTCGATCGACGGCGCGTCGTGATAGGCGGCTTCGTAGCTGTAGGTGGCTTTCCAACTCGGCGGTCGACCTCCACCGCCGAACTCGACCGACGAACTGATCGCGAGATAGCCGCGGGCCCCGGCCCGAAGTTGATGGGCCCGTTCGAACGACTCCGACAGCCCCGTGAGATCGGTCGGATCCGCGTGGGTATCGGCGGCGCGCATCTCGTCGCGGAGGAACGCCTGCACTTCGGCGCGCCATGCATCGAGCTCGGGAGTCGACCGGAACAGCATCGGGGTCGGACATTATCCTTCCGCAGGCGATGCAACTGTTTGCGCCCGGTCGGGTCAACCTCATCGGGGATCACACCGACTACACCGGCGGGTTCGTGTTGCCGATGGCGATCGATCTCGGCACAACGATTCGCGGTGAACGCGGTGGCACCAGTGTCGTGTTGCGGTCCGATGCGAGCGAGGGTGTCGCGGACATCCCCATCACCGTGGCTGACCCGGCGGCGGTTGTGCCGGAGTGGGCGCGCTATGTGGCCGGCGTCGTGGCGGAGTTGCGCCCGCGGCAGGGTTTCGTCGGTGAGATCACCACGACATTGCCTCTGGGTGCGGGACTGTCGTCGAGCGCCTCCCTCGAAGTCGCGGTCGCGTTGGCGATCGCCGACGAGCGTGACCCGCTGCGATTGGCCCGGCTGTGCCAGAGCGCGGAGCACCGCGGTGCGGGCGTGCCGTGCGGCATCATGGACCAGTTGATCGTCGCGGCGGCCATCGACGGTCATGCACTGTTGATCGATTGCCACTCGCTCGAGCGGCGAGCGGTGAAGATTCCCGACGAGGTGGCGATCTACGCGGTCCACTGCGGTGAGCCGCGTCGTCTGATGACGTCGGCGTACGCGGAACGCCGCGCCGACTGCGCCGCGGCCGAAGCGATCATCGGTCCGTTACGAGAGGCCGACGCCGATCGGGTCGAGCGCATTGGCGACGAACGGGTGCGCCGGCGGGCGCGTCACGTCGTGTCCGAGAACGGCCGCGTCCGGTCGTTCGCAACGACCCTCGAGCGCGGCGACTACGTACGCGCTGGCGCTCTCATGGTCGACAGCCATCACAGCCTGCGCGACGACTTCGCGGTGTCGACGGCGGCACTCGATCAACTCGTCGAGGGACTGTGCGCGACGCCCGGCGTCTTCGGCGCGCGGGTCACCGGCGCCGGCTTCGGTGGCTGTGTGGTGGTGCTCGCCGATCGCTCGACCGATATCGCCGGATGGCGCCTGCTCCCGACCGGCGCGGCCCACGTGTCAGGCGAAGTTGTCCGGTAGTGCGAAGTGGCTGTTGCCGGCGAGCGGCGACACGATCTGGAGCCAGAGGATGTCGAGCGGCTGGGACAGGAACGCGGTCTTCTCAGCGATGTCGGAGATGAGGATCTGCCCGTCGCCCATCACGTCGGCGCGCGCAACCTCCATCCACCCCTCACGGATATCGCCGCGGCGATTGATGACGTCACCGACGAGCACTTCGCCGGCGCGTATCTCGACCACGGTGATTCGGTTGCGCCGGCCCATGATCAGTCCATCAACAGTCCTTCCCAGACCCCTAGTGCCCGCTCTGAAGGGCCGCTCGGGCCCGTCCGTCCCCGCTCGGAAGGGCCGCTCGGGCCCGCGAGAACGGCGTGCGCTACGGTCGCTGGCGAGGAGGGGACGTGCCCGAACAAGAGACCTTCGAGCAATTCTTCGACGCCGTACTGAGCGGACCGTGGGCCGACCCCGCCGACCCTCATCGCCGGGTGGCCGATGCGTTGCGCCGGCTCTCGCATCGCAGCGTCGTCCATCGACCCCAACGTGATCAGGGCGAACTGGCGGTGCTGGCCGACCGGCTCGAGGCGTTGCTCGACGGGCCCGATCCCGACGCCGCGACCAGTCGCTACGACCCCGCGGACATGTACGACGTCCAGACGCATCGCGTGCGCCCCAACAGCCGGGGCACGCACCCGCTGATGGGCCTGGCCAACGCCGTGTCACCGCCGCTGCTGGTCGGCTTCGACGACGACGGGGTCTACGCCGACGTCGTCTACGACGCTCGCCACGAGGGTCTGTACGGCTTCGTGCAGGGCGGCTTCATCGCGGCCGCATTCGACCTGATGATCGGGCAGGCGGTCGCCAGCCGCGGGGGACGGGGCGTCACTGCATCGTTGCACGTCTCGTATCGCGTGCCGACGCCCATCGGACAGCCGTTGCAATACCGCGCGCAGTTCGTCCGCATCGATGGGCGCAAGGCCTACTCGAAGGCGCAGCTCGTCCGGCTTGCCGATGAGGTGGTGACGGCCGAGGCCGATGGGCTCTTCGTCACGCCGCGACAGCCCCTTTACGAAGACAACTGACGACCGACAGGAACGACATGGTGATGAAACTGAGCAGTCCCGGAATCGATCTCGGCATCGTCGTGAGCGACCTCGACCGGTCGTTGCACTTCTATCGCGGTTTGTTGGGGCTCCATCACGAGGGCAGCAACCCCGTGCCGGGTGGCGGCAACATGCACCGGCTGTGGGCCGCAGAGAGCATGATCAAACTCGTCGCGCCCGAGTCGGCACCCGAACAGCCGGTGATCGCCGGCGGGCTACGCGCAGGCGCGGTCGGGCTGCGCTATTTCACGTTCTCGGTGGCCGATCTCGACGAGTTGATGGCCGATCTCAAGGCCAACGACGTGCCGGTGATCCGGGACGTGACCGAGATGGCCCCAGGAGTGCGCATCGCGATCGTCGAGGATCCCGACGGCAATCACGTCGAGTTCTTGGAACGCCTCTGATCCGAGAGTAAGAACGACGCGGCCAACATCGCGGTCGCACCCCCTGCGCCGATGGCGTAGGGCGCGAGGAAGTCGTGACTGCCGTGCACGGTCGCATCGCCGAGCGCGAGCAGCACCACTTGAATGCCGGTGACCGTGCCGAGACTGATCGCGGTGTTGAAGATGCCTTGCGCGACACCGAGGTCCGATGCGTCGACCGAGTTCGCCACCGACGCCGCGAAGGGCGCGGTGACGAGACCGAACGACAACCCCGACATGATGAGCGCCACGATGAGGAGCGGGACGGACTCCGCCAGAGTCGTCAGCACGAAGAGCATCATCGAAGCGAGCATGGCCACCGACCCGGTGACAGCGGTACGCCGTCCGCCAAAGCGTCCTTCGAAGCGCGCGCCGATCGGTGAAGCGAGGCCGAACGTGAGCGGGCGCAGGATCAACAGCGCGGTGATCTTCGAGAGCTTCGTGTAGCCGAACACGTCCTTGAGCAAGATCGGTGAGATGACGAAGCCGCCCATGTACGCGATATGGCCGGCGAAGTAGGCGATCATCGGGCCGCTGAAGCCTGCCCGTCGGAAATAGTGCAACGGCACCAACGGGTCGCGCATGCGCCGTTCGATGAAAACGAAGCGCACGGCGGCGATGGGCGCAAGCACGAGCAATGTAAGCGTGACCGGATCGGTCAAGCCGCGTCGAGCGACGAAGGTGAGACCGAGCATCGCGGCGAGCACGGCGGTGCCCAGCGTGAGGCTGCCGGCGACGTCGATCGAACGGGTTTCCTTCGCTTCGCCCCGGACGGGTTCATAGAGGAAGGCCAGCGCAAAGCCGAACCCGACGACCGCGATGACGCCGTAGATGACGAAGAGTGAGCGCCATCCGAGCGCGTCGATCATGATGCCACCGAGGGCGAGCCCCATCGCGGGGGCGGTGATGCCGACGAGATTGAACCAACCGAGTGCGCGCGAGCGTTCTTCGCGCGCGAAATAGCCGAGCACCATCGCCATGCCGTTGGGCATCGCGATCGCGGTGCCGATGCCGGCCCCCGCACGACTGGCTATGAGCGCGCCCGAACTGTTCGCGAGCGCGGCGCCACCGGTGCACAGCGCGAACACCGCCACCCCGACCAGATACAGCCGCCGCCGGCTGCGGAGATCGCCCATGCGCCCGAAGATTGGATTGCCGATGCCGATGGCCAAGAACGGCGCGGTGATCGCCCATGCCAACGTGGCCTCGCTCGAACCGAGGTCGATTGCGACGTCCTTCAGCGCAGCCGAGAGCACCGTGTTGACGGTGCCTTGTGCGAACTGCACGATGAGCACCGTCGACAGGACGATCCAGCGATAGCCGGGCCGTCCTACCGCGCGGGTGGCTCGTGTGCTCGCGGCATTCCCGGCAGAGTGGGTTTCAACGGTCACGTTCGGCGAAGACCGCGCTCGCCACTCGGAACGCGGCGGACGCTGCCGGCATCCCCGCATAGACGCCGAGCTGCATGATGACTTCGCAGATCTCGGTGCGGGTCAATCCATTGTCGAGGCCCATACCGATGTGGATGCGCAGTTCTTCGAGGCGCCCGACGGTGCCGAGCACGGAGATGCTCATCATGCTGCGCTGTGCCGGCGGGATTGCCGGGCGTTGCCATACGGTGCCGGCCGACTTGGTGATCATATCGACCATGTCCTCGCGGATCTCCTCGGGGATGGCCATCGCCTTGAGGATGTCGGGGCGCGGGACGCTGTTTTCGGCCATGGTCGGATCCTTCGAAGGGGGCGGGCGAGTGCTTCGGATGGAACCCTACGCCGAAGCCCTGTCAAGATCGGTTTCCGGCACGAAGGAGTCGCAATGCCCGACGCACTGGTCGAAGTCGACAACCACATCATGACGGTCACGCTCAATCGGCCTGCCCGTAAGAACGCGATGACGTTGCACATGTTCGCCCGCATGGACGACGCGTGGCGACGGGCGAGCGAAGATCCCGATATCCGTGTGTGCATCCTCACCGGTGCCGAAGGCAACTTCTCGTCGGGCATGGATCTGCGGGCGATGGCGGGCGATGTCGACAAGAGCGACGACCTCGATGTCGAGGCGCGGATGAAAGCCGATTCCGGGTTCATCTACCGCGGGTTGTTGAAGACCTCTCGCCCGACCAAGCCGGTGATCGCCGCGGTCGAGGGTGTCGCCATCGCGGGCGGCACCGAGATCCTGCAGGGCACTGACATACGCGTCGGCGCCGAGAGCGCGCGATTCGGTGTCTCCGAGGCGCGGTGGTCGCTCTATCCGATGGGCGGATCGGCGGTGCGACTCGCGCGACAAGTGCCGTACACGATCGCGGCCGACATCTTGTTGACCGGGCGTCACCTCACCGCCGCCGAGGCGAAAGAGATCGGGTTGATCGGCTACGTGGTCCCCGATGGGCAGGCGTTGGCCAAAGCGCGCGAGATCGCAGAGGTCATCGCCGGCAACGGTCCACTCGCCGTCGAGGCGATCCTGAAGACGCTGCACGACACCGAGGGCATGACCGAAGCCGAGGCGTTCGCCTACGAACAGGAATACGGCAGCGCCATCTTCCGTACGGAAGATGCGAAGGAAGGGCCGAAGGCTTTCGCCGAGAAGCGCAAGCCTGATTTTCGGAGGAAATGAGCGAGTCGATATCGTCGTCGAACCCGTTGGCGACGCGAATCCACCCTTATGGGTCAGCTGGGTAGCTACGAGTCAATCCTGAGCGATTCACTGTCCTTTCATACCTTGCTGGGTACACCACAGTGAAGAGGATCGATGGACGTCCAAGTCGCGGCGCGCGCTGTCTCGCGGCGTGTATCGATGTTCGTGTCGGCGGTGGTTGCTACCGACGGGTGATCCACGCAGGCAGTGGCGGGGTCGGATACGTCGAAGTTTCGTGGCGTTGGCCCCGACGCGCGTTCTCGACAGCCGAATCGGGATTGGTCGGTCCGGCGCGTCGCCGTCGGGAGCCACGGTCACGTTGTCCATGCTGGGTCGGGGCGGTGTGCCGATTTCCGGTGTGGTGGCGGTCTTGTTGAACGTCACGTTGGCGGACGCGCACGGCCCCGGATTCGTGCAGGTATTTCCGACCGGGATGGCTGAGATCGGCGCGTCGAGCAGCCTCAATGTCGAGTTCGCAAATGCGACCACGCCAAATATGGTGATTGCCCCGTTGGGCGTCGACGGGTCGGTGAGCATCCATACACAGGGCGGCGGGCACTTGATCGCCGATTTGTTCGGTTACTTCGTCGAGAGCGGTTCGACCCGCGACGGCCGCTATGTCCCGGTGCTCGCCAACCGGTTGCTCGATACTCGATCAGAGCCTTCGGGCAAACTCCCGGCGGGCGGCTCCGTCCGGGTCCAGGTGACCGGGTTTGGCGGTGTTCCGACCGGGGGCGCCGCCGCGGCAGTGTTGAACGTGACGGCGACCCAGAAGACCGACGCCGGCTATGTGCAAGTGCTGCCAACCGGTACCGCCGCGGGCGGCTATTCGAATCTGAACGTGGTGGCCAACCAAACCGTCCCCAACTTGGTGGTGGTCCCAGTGGGTGCCGACGGGTCGGTGACGGTGTTCTCCGAGCGAGGCACACACATTCTCGTCGACGTCTTCGGCTACTTCACGAACGAGGCCGCCGAGTCGTCCACCGACGGCCTTTTCGTTGCGCTGAGCCCGACGCGGTTGTTGGATACTCGCGGCGCAGTGATGCCGGCGCCTGACTCGGTGACGGCCGTCGCGCCTCGCGGCCGTGCCGGGGTCCCCGCTACCAACGTTGCCGCAGTGTTCGGCAACCTCACCGCAACGGACTCGACCGGCGCCGGGTATGTGCAAGTCGTGTCCGGCACGACGCCGGCCGCACCGGCGGGTCTGTGGTCGAACGTCAATGTCGACCGGCCCCACCAAACGGTCGCCAACGCCGCGATCGCCAACCTGGGTGCCGACGGCGCGTTACTGCTCTACACCAGCAACGCCATGCACCTCATCTTCGACGTCAGCGGCTACTTCACCGCCGACAACGAGGCGCCACCACCGCCGACGATATCGACGTCGACTTCGACGACGAGACCGACGACGACTCCGACAGAACCGACGACGACTTCCGCGACGACATCGACCACGACGAGACCACCGACAACGACGACACCGCCGCCAACCACGAAACCGCCGCCTCCCGTGCCGGGCCAGAAGTGCATCGTGTCGCTGCACGGCAAAGGCGGCGGCGGGCAGGGGGAGTGGACCGGCAGCGACGGAGTGCGCCACAGCTTTCCCGCCGGCAATGCCGCGGGGTGGGACGGGCTTCAGTGGCTGTACTACCCCGAGTCGAACCACCAGTCGGCTCGCAACATCGTCGCCAACGACATCGCCGCGGGCGGGTGCGCGCGCGTGATCGTCTACGGGTTTTCGAACGGCGCCGCATTCGCGGCCAAGCTGCTTTGCCGAGGCGAGACGTTCGGAGGGACGGTCATCGGCTATGTCATCGACGACCCAGTGGTCGACCACGCGGTCGAGGGCTGTGGTCGCGCACCGGTCAACGTGGTGCTGTACTGGACCGGCGACATCGACGTGCCCGATGGATGGGATTGCGGCGACTGGACGTGCGAGGGCGGTTCGGCGATCGGCATCGCGCGCTACGAGGCCGCGCTAGGTGTCACGCGCACGCCGAGACAGCACGCACCAGCAATACATCGATCCGCCCGAGCTCCACAGCTGGTTCTGAACTGAGCGGCACCGGGGGATGAACAAGCGAACCTCAGACGATGACGGAGCGCAGTACTTCGCCGTTTTTCATGGCGGTGAACGCGTCGTTGATCTGAT
>JBDSMH010000001.1:0-16841 GCA_039915945.1 Acidimicrobiales bacterium
GCGGTCGGGCAGGGTTCGGTAGAGGTGATCGGCAACCGCGAGGCCAACCACCGAATCGCCCAACAACTCGAGCCGTTCGTTGGAATCGGCGTTGTCGTGTTCGGCGCAGTACGACCGGTGCGTCAGTGCCAGCGTCAACAACGAGGGGTCGGTGAAGTCGTGGTACAGACGCGCGGAGAGATCGGCGAGTTGCTCGGGCGCGGTGGCCGTCATCCGAGCCGGGCTACGACGTAATCCACCGCGTCGCGCACGGTCTTGAGGTCTTCGAGGTCCTCGTCGTCGATGCGGAAACCGACCGTACGCTCGGAGAGCTCTTCTTCGATGGCTTCGACCAGCTCGATCAGGGCCAGCGAGTCGGCTTGGAGATCGTCGCGGAAGGAATCACCCTCGTTGATGACTCCCGGCTCGATCTCGAGGATGTCGGCCAGACGATCGCGGACGAGCTCGAGGATCGCGGCACGATCGAGAGGTCCCTGCCCGACGTGGGTCTCTGCCGGCACAACGCCTCCGCTCACTCGTGTCGTGGGCTCGAGCGGATTGCCCGAGCTGGACTGGGCCGATCTTACCCAGCCGAACCGACCGCGGCGCCAAGATGGCCCACCACGTCGGCCTGCACCATTTCGGCGGCCACGCCGATGGCGTTGCGCATGGCGGGCGCCCGGGTCGATCCGTGGCTGATGATGCAGACGCCATTGACCCCGAGGAGCATGGCGCCGCCGTAGGTGTCGGGGTTGAAGGTCTCGTAGAGGGGCAGCAGTGCGGGCATCAGCTCTTTGGCCGCCGCCCGGCTGACGTCGTCGGTGTCGAACGCCGACAGCAGCGCATTGATGACGGCCTTGACGCCGCCCTCGAGGGTCTTGAGCACGATGTTGCCGGTGAAGCCGTCGGTGACCACCACATCGGCCACGTCGACCATGATGTCGCGCCCCTCGGCATTGCCGATGAACGTCGAGCCGCAGGTGCCGGCCCAGTCGACGGCCTTCATCAACTCGAAGACCTCTTTGACGAATTCGTTGCCCTTGCCCGCTTCTTCGCCGATCGACAGCAGCGCCACTCGGGGGTTGGCCACGCCAAAGCGGTAGCGGGCGAAGACGGCGCCCATCTGGCCGAATTGCACCACCCATTCGGGCCGGCAGTCGGCATTGGCGCCGGCGTCGAGCAGGATGGTCGGCTGCATGCCGACCCGCGGGATCGGGGTCGCGATCGCGGGACGACCGACGCCGCGCAGGCGACCCATCTTCAACAGCGCGCTGGCCATGGCCGCGCCGGTGTTACCCGCCGAGACCATCGCGGAGGCCCGGCCGTCTTTGACCGCCCGGGCGGCGACGACGAGCGAACTGTCCTGCAACTTGCGCACGCTCGAGCCCGGCTCGGCGTCCATGGCGATGACTTCGGACGCGGCGATGACCGGGATATCACCGACGTCACCGAGCTCTTCGGGCCGCCCCACCAACACCACGGGAATGCCGTCGGCGAATGCCATCCGGGCACCCGCGACGATCTCGCGGGGGGCGAAATCGCCTCCCATTGCGTCTACCGCGATCGGCGCTACGAGCTCCACGTGCTCGCGACCTCAGGCGACTCGGCGAGGTTCACCTAGTCGACGTCGATGGCTTGGCGGCCGTGATACCAGCCACAGTTGCCACAGACGATGTGGGGACGCTTGGTCGCACCACAACGAGGGCAGATGCTGCGCGACGGCGCGAATACGCGCCAGGCGGATGCTCGACGCATCCGGGTCTTCGACTTCGACATCTTTTTCTTCGGGACCGGCATGGGTGTCTACCTAGTTCTCAGTTCAGACGCGTGCGATCACGAGGACCGCTGACGCAAGCGCAGAATGCTAGCGGCAATCAGTCGTTGAACCGCAGTTCGGACAACCCCGCCCATCGGCGGTCGACCGGCCCCTCGCCCTCGACGAGCGCCGGGAAGCGTTCGGGGTCGGGCCCGAGGCACTCCGGGCGGCATAGCGGCGCCAGCGGCAGGTTCAGGACGATCGCATCGCGCACCAGGGGCCGCAGGTCGATGTCGTCGCCGTCGATGAGGTAGATCTCGTCGGCATCGCCGCTGTCGGAGTACAGCTCCTGGACCTCGACTTCGACCGTGCCACGCACCGGCTCGAGGCAGCGCCGGCACTCGCCTTCCCAGTGGGCCAGGACCGTGCCCGCGACCATCACCCCGTTGCTCACCGATTCGAGGTCGAGTTCGACGCTCACCGGCTCGTCCTCGGGCACGAACGTCGAGCCGACAACGAGACCCTCCATCGTCGCTTCTCGTTGGAACGATCGGCGGGTGGCGAGCTTGCGCCGCAGTTCGACCAAGTCGATACGCAGCGGATCTCTCATGTGGTGGCCCTCACGTGATGTCCTGGTCGAACACCGCGCCTTCGCCCTGACCATCGGGGTCCTCGCGCTGGGCGCGCCCCTCGGCGAGGCCCGGGCGCCCCACGCCTTGCAGCTTGGCTCGGCCGGCGGCGACCGATTTGAGGGTGCGCTGCAGCACGATCTCGAAGCTGCCGAGCTTGCGGTCGCAGTAGTCCTCGACCTCGTAGCGCATGCGCCTCGCCTCGGCCTCGGCGTCGTCGATCAGCTGCCGGGCGCGGGATTCGGACTCACGGACGACCTCGGTGCGCTCGACCATGCGGGCCGCCCGCACCCGGGCCAGCTCGAGGATCTCGTCGCCTTCACGGCGGGTCTTGGCCAGGAACTCCTCGCGCTCCTTGAGCAGCCACCGGGCCGCGCGGAGTTCGTCGGGCAGCCGGCCCAGCACCTCGTTGAGCATCTCGAGCAGCTCGTCCTTGTTGATGCGGGAGTCGGACGACAGCGGCACCGGGCGGGCGCCTTCGACGGCTTCGATCGCCCGCCGTAGCAGTACCCCGGCTTTGGGCGCCTGGTACGGCGACGGCTTCTCGCGACGCGGCTCGCCTTGCTCGGACATCGAGTTCACTCTACGTCGGGGTACTTGTCACGCAGTCGTTTGAGCACCGACTCGGGGACCATGGTCGATACGTCCCCCCCGAAACGCACGATTTCACGGATGAGCCGTGAGGCGATGAACGACGACCCCGAGGCCGTGGGCAAGAAGACCGTGTGGACGCCCGAGATGGCGTGATTCATCTGCGCCATTTGCAGTTCGCTCTCGAAGTCGGAGACGGCGCGCAGGCCCTTGACGATGAAATCGGCGCCCACTTTGCTCGCCAGATCGACCACGAGGCTGGCGAACATCGTGACCCGCACGTTGGGTAGGTGCGCCGTGCTCTCTTCGATCATCGCGTGGCGCTCTTCGAAGGTGAAGAGGGGCTCGCCCTTTTGCGTGTTGCGCATCGCCGCGACGATCACTTCGTCGAAGAGCTTGGCCGCGATCTCGATGATCTCGACATGGCCGTTGTGAACCGGATCGAAAGATCCTGGATAGAGGACGACGGTCAACGGAGGTCACTCCAACGAGGCGAGGGAACGGAGGATATGCACCACCGTAGTCCCGTATCGCCGCTCTCTGACCAACCCCCACCGGCCCGGGGCCTCGATCGAGCGATTGGATTCGACCACCGCGAGGGTGGCGGAGAGCGTCGACAGGACCGTGTCCCAGTCGGCGAAGTCGTAGGGCGGGTCCAAGAACGCGAGATCGAAGTGTGCGGTCGACGACAGCCAGCGCCGCCCGTCCGCCCGGATGACCGTGCTGCGGTCGCCGAAATCGAGGGCGGCGATGTTGGCGGCCAGCGCCGTGGCGGCCTGCCGATTGTTCTCGACGAACGTGACACTCGCCGCCCCCCGCGAGAGCGCCTCGAGGCCCAGCGCGCCGGTGCCGGCGAAGAGATCGAGCACGACCGCGCCGTCGACGGCGTCGTCGAGGCTGTAGAGGGCGTTGAAGACGGCCTCGCGTACACGGTCGGACGTGGGCCGGACATCGGTGCCCTCGGGCACGGCCAGGCGACGGCCCCGCGCGGACCCGGCGACGATTCGCACCGGGCTTGTCTAGCGCAGGAGTCCGTAGCGGTCGAAGTTGCCGCCGAGGACCGCCTCGGTGGGCCCGCCGAGCCAGTCGAGCGCGACGCTGTACAGCGACCGGGTGTCGATCGAGACCGGTAGGTCCCCGTCGACCAACGCGCCGAGGCCGAGGTCGCCCACGACCTTGCCGCCGTTGATGCCCGTGCCGACGACGAACGAGACGTTGCCGTTGCCGTGATCGGTGCCGACCGACGCGTTCTCCGCGACACGCCGGCCGAACTCGCTCGTGGTGATCAACAACACGTCGTCGGCCTTGTTCGCCTTCTGGATGCGGCTGACGAACTGCGCGATGCCTTCGCCGACATCGCCGAGCAGCGCGCTCTGGCGGTCGAGTTGATCCGCGTGCGTATCGAATCCGTTGACCGCGACGAGGATCACCTGCGTGCCGATGCCCTGCTCGATGATGCCTGCCGCCGACTGCAGCAGCGCGATCGCGCCCTGCGCACCGTTGCGCACGGTGGCGCTTTGCCCCGACGCCTGCGTGCGCACTTTCTGCAACAAGTCGATCGCCTCGAGCGTGTCGGGGAACGATTGTTGCGCGGCCGCGAAGACGTCGTTGCCCCCGACCAACGGCTGTGCGGTAGCGAGGAACGCGTCGGTCAATGTCTTCGCGTCGCAGCCGCGCGGTGTGCGAATCGAGAACTCGGCCGGCGACATCACCACGGTCGGAAGCGCACTCACCCCGACCAACGCCGGCGACCCGCCACCGAGCGCGATCGCCCGCAACGGGTTGGGGGCTTTGCCCTTCTCGGTGGCGTCGAGCCAACGGCCGAGCCATCCGGTCTGGCTGGCGGTACCCGGCGTCGCCGACCACCACGTGTCCATCGCCTTGAAGTGCGATCGGCTCTGGTCCTTCATACCAACGCCTTCGAGCGCAGTCACGAGCCCGCTGTTCCAGAGCGGCACGAGCGGGGCGAGCGAAGGATGCAGCGAGTAGCCCGTGGTGTTGATGGCAACCAGCTCGGCCTCGGGGATCGCCAACGTGGCGCGCGCATCGCGGTAGCGGCCGTCGCTCGGGATCAACGTGTTGAGGCCATCGTTGCCGCCGGAGAGTTGCAGCACGACCAGCACGCGGTTCGCTTTGCTGTTGATGGTCGTCGACGGTGATGCCCCATTTGTTTGCGCCGCGTCGCCGGGTTGGTCGCGTTGCTCCACCACTTCGTCGACGTTTTCACTGAGCAACGTCGACCACAACGCCGCGCCGCCTGCCGCGCCGGCGGCGCCGACGCCTCCGGCGATTCCGATGAACTTCCGTCGGGACAACATGGCGATCGTCCTCTTATCCGATGAGGACGTCGGGCGACGCCAAAGCCAGTGTGAGCGCGCCGACTCCGGGGCGCACGCCGCAATTGCCGATCTTCGCGAATGCACTCTTGGTCGCGGGCACGAATCCGTTGGCGACGTTGAGCAACGCAGCCACGCGGTCGAAATCGTTCTTGGCCGCGGCCGCCAACAACGGCGAGGCCGGCGCGACCATCTCTGCCGCGAGCGAGGCCAGCGTGGCCCGCATTGCCGTGGGCGACGCACCGAGCCACGCGGTCATGCCCGGCCACCCGCCGACGTTGGGCGGACTGCCCGGCACCTGCCCCGCCGAGTCGAGATAGCGCACAACGGTGCGGGCATCCGGCGCGGTTGCGGTGGCGCGGCGCGTCGCCACCCACCACACGAGCGGCGACTGCACGATCGGGCCGCCCTTGCCGTCGAGCCCGGCCTGCAGCACTTCGCGCACCATCGGGCGCACTTCGAAATTCGATTTCTTGAACGTCGCTGCGAATCCGTCGACCGCTTTCGCATCGACGTCCGGGCCGAGGAAGAACGATGCCACCTTGCCGGCGATGAACGTTGCGGTCGCGGGATGGTCGACCGCCGCGTTGACGACCGAATCGACATCGCTCACCGAACGGCCGAGGAACGTCTGTGGCCGGGTGTCGTGCAAGCGGGCGTTGAACGAGACTCGGGCACCGTCACGCAGCAATACCTGCCACCCGGTCAGTGCAACAGCCGCGGCGCGCACATCGGCTTCAGTGTAGTTGCCGATGCCCATGGTGTAGAGCTCGAGCAACTCGCGGCCGAAGTTCTCGTTGGGCGCACGGTTGGTGCTCTTGGCGCCATCGAGATAGATCAACATCGCGGCGCTCGTGGATACCTCTCGAACCATCGTGCGAAAGTTGCCCAGCGAGTACTTGCGCAACATGTTGATGTGATCCGCCATCAGCCGCCCGCTGCGCACGACCGACGATTGCACCGCGAAATGGTCGTGCCAGAACCACGTCATCATCTCGTCGAGTCGCCGCGGCGATGCCACCATGTGGTCGATCCACGAGTAAGTGAACTTCTGCAGTTGCTCGACCCGCGTCTTGTTGTCCTGCGGGTCGGTCGCCTCGACGATGTCGGCAAAGGGGTCGGCCGCAGGCGGCACCGCGTTGGTGTCAGGGTCGACGAGGCGGTTCAGGTAGGCGGCCGAGCCCTTGGGCTCGAACTGCTCGAGTTCACCGGGCGCGAAGCCGAACGCTGCCCGGCGGGCCAACCACAGGACCTTCTCGTGCTCGTTCACGACAGGCATTGTGCGCCCTATTCATGAGCAATGTGTGAAGAAGCCATGCTCTTAGGGCCCAGTGTGAAGAAGCCGTGTTTAAAGGCTGAGGGTCAGCGGGAGCAGGTGGTCAGCTCGATCGCGTCGCCCGCAGTGGTGACTTTGGCCGACGGACGGGACTGCGCCCACTTGTTCAGCGCGTCGCGGAGCTCGGTCGTGTCCTTGGCCGTTTCCATCACGAAATCGACCCGCAGGCACGACCGGTTGGACTCGTTCCACGCCACGAACCAGTCGCCGGCCCAGCCGGTGGCGGCGACCTCGGCCACTCGCGCCGTGTTGGCCGACCCGAGCATCGTCTGCAGCACGATCTCGCCGAAGACACCGGTCTTGAACGCGGCCGCGTCGGCCTTGGGTGGGTTCACGGCGCGGCGGGCTTCCTTCGTGAAGTACTTGTCCGGGTGGATGACCTGCTCGCTGGTCGTCGGTGGGTCGGCAAAAACCTTGTCGAGAGCCGCCTGTCCGCCCTTGGCGACGACCGCATCGACGAATCGTTCGCCGAGATCGTATGGGGCCAACTCGAACTGCAGCAGCGACAGGTTCAGCTTCATGAGAACCGCCATGCCGGCGGCGCCGAGGCGGGTCTTTTCGGCGTTGGCGCTCGCTTGATCCGCGGCCGACATCGTGTCACGAAACGCGTTCTCGACGCGACGAGCGTTGCCTTCGGCCAACGCCACGAAGCCGAATCCGATCTCGTCATCGGCGCTGTCGTACTGCGGCCGATCGAGATCGAAACGTTGATCGTCGAGCGCATGCGTGAGCTCGTGGACAATGACGGTACGGACGTACGGCGTCGCTTGCCCGCCTCGCACCCGCAACTCCTTGCTCACCTGGTCGTAGTAACCGACCACGCCGCCTTCGCCCAGCAGGTTTTGCGCTTCGACGTAGGACATGTCACGGCTCAGGAACCCGATGGCCTGGAACACGCCGGTGACATCGTCGTATACATCCTTGAACTTCTTGGAGTCTTGATCGATCAACTCGCGGAATCGGGCGACGAACGCGGCGTCGTCGAGTGCGATCACCGTCGGTTTCGTCGTGAACTTCAAGCCGCGTTCCTTCTCCACGAACGCGACCGCCGCGTCGACGAAGCGATCGAAATCGGTCGACGGTCGCACGCTGCTCGACGCCGACCCCGAACCCGTCGTCGAGGGCGCCGTGCCCGTCGTCGAAGGGGTGCGCGACGACCTCGTGGTGCTCGGCGCCGTCGTGATCACCTTGTCGTCGCGCAGCACGAGCGCGGCGACGCCGGCCGCGATCAACATCGTGGTGACGCCGATGATCACCGCGATCATCACCGTCGACGGGCCGGGCGCGGGCGGGCGAGGCGCGTTGCCGAACGGCGGCGTGTCACCACCGAGGCCGGTGCCTTGTGGTTCGAATGGCATTGGCGGTGGGGGCGGCCACTGGTTGGTCACAGCAGGTGGATCGCGATCGTTCAGGTTTCGACGCGCACGTTACCGGCGCACCGGGCGACTGTGGCGTCAGTCGAGCGCGCGCCGCAGGTCAGCCACGAGATCATCGACGCTCTCGATGCCGACCGAAAGCCGAATGAGATCGTCGGGAACCTGCAGCGCGGAGCCGGCGACCGACGCGTGGGTCATGGCGCCGGGATGTTCGATCAGTGATTCGACGGCGCCGAGGGACTCGGCCAACGTGAAGACCTTCGTCCGGCGCACCACGTCCAGCGCGGCCTCGCGCCCCCCGTGCACACTGAACGAGACCATGCCGCCGGGCGCACGCATCTGCCGCGCCGCGACCGCGTGCCCCGGGTGATCCGCCAGCCCGGGGTAGCGCACAGCGCTGACACGCGGATGCGTCTGCAGCATGGCGACGATGGCCTGTGCGTTCTCGCAATGCCGATCGATGCGGACGGCGAGCGTCTTGATGCCGCGCAGCACAAGGTAACAGTCGAATGGGCTGGGCACCGCGCCTACGGCGTTTTGCACGAAGCGGATTCGTTCGGCGGCCTCGGCGTCGTTGGTCGCCACGAAGCCGCCGACGACATCGCTGTGACCTCCGAGGTACTTGGTGGTCGAATGCACGACGATGTCCGCGCCGAGCGCCAGCGGCTGCTGGAGATACGGCGTCGCGAACGTGTTGTCGACGACCACCTTCGCGCCGCGCTCGTGCGCGAGCCGCGCCACCGCGGCGATGTCGACGATCGTCAGTAGCGGGTTCGTCGGCGTCTCGATCCACACCAGCTTGGTCGACGGACGGAACGCGGCGACCGTCGCGTCGTGATCGGTCAGATCGACGGGCGACGACGTGATGCCCATCGGTCCGTGCACTCGGTCGATCAACCGGAAGGTGCCGCCGTACGCATCGTTGCCCATGACGATGTGATCGCCGGCGCGCAAGCCGCGCAGGATGGCGTCCTCCGCGGCCAAGCCGGACCCGAACGCCGCGCCGAACGTCGCGCCTTCGAGCGACGCAAGGCAACGTTCGAGCGCGGAACGGGTGGGGTTGCCCGTGCGCGCGTATTCGTAGCCGCGGTGCTTGCCCACTTCTTCCTGCACGAACGTCGTCGCCGGATGTATCGGCGTCACGACGGCACCGGTCGATTCGTCGGGCGGTTGTCCCGCGTGGATCGCACGCGTTTCGAAACCGAACTCGGCGGGATCGATGAAGTGACCGTCAGTGCTCATCGTGGACTCCCAACTCTTGGAGGGCCCAAGCGGCCCTGTATAGAGCGGGCAGCCAAGTCGGTTGGCGTGATCACGCCGACCGGTCGTCCGCCGTCATGCACGACCGCGGCCGCTGCCGCCGCCAAGACCTCGGCCGCCCGCAACAACGATTCGCCGACCCCGACGCGGGGCAATCGCGGATCCATCACCGCGGTCACGTTCGTGTCACCCAGATTGGGATCGCGGGCGACGAGCTTGGTGAGCGCGGCGCCATCGATGGAGCCGATCATCTCCGCGGCCGAATACGGCGGCTGGCCTTTGATCACCGGTGCGACCGACCGACCCGCGTCGTGCAATACGACCAGTGCTTCGGCGACGCTCATCGTCGGAGAGACCACTGCGAATGCCGGGCCGGTGATGTCGCCGACGGTCGGGCCATCGGCGGCCGAGAACCCGTACTCGCCCATCCAGCGGTCGTCGAAGATCTTGGAGAGATAGCCGCGGCCCGAGTCGGGTATGAGCACCACAACGAGGTCGGTTGCGGCCGCGGTGCGGGCAACTTCGAGCGCGGCCCACACTGCCGTGCCGCACGAACCGCCTATGAGCAGACCCTCTTCGCGGGCCACGCGGTGCGCCGTGGCGAATGAATCGCGGTCGCTCACCGCGACCACCCGATCCACGATCGCCGGGTCGTAGTTGCCCGGCCAGAAGTCCTCGCCCGCGCCTTCGACGAGGTACGGACGGCCGGTCCCGCCCGAGTACACCGAACCCTCGGGATCGGCCACGACCACTTGCACGTGCGGATTCATCGACTTGAGGAAGCGTCCTGTGCCGGCGACCGTGCCGCCGGTGCCCGCGGTCGCGACGAAATGCGTGACCTTGCCGTCGGTCTGGCGCCAGATCTCGGGGCCGGTCGTGCGTTCGTGAAACGCGGGATTTGCGGGGTTCTCGTATTGATCGGGTCGAAAGGACTTCGGCACCTCCGCCAGCAGTCGCTTGGTCACGGCGGTCGCCGAGCGGGCGTCGTCGTCGGCCAGCCCCACCGGGCACACGATCACCTCGCTGCCGTACGCGCGCAGCAGTGCAACCTTTTCGGGTGCCGCCTTTTCGGTCATCACGAAGATGCAGTGGTACCCGCGCAACGCGCTGACGATCGCGAGGCCGATGCCGGTGTTGCCCGATGTCTTCTCCACGATGGTCGAACCCGGACCGATCAGGCCATCGCGCTCCGCCGCCTCGAGCATGCCGAGTGCGGCTCGGTCTTTCACGCTGCCGCCTGGGTTGGTGGTCTCGAGTTTGGCGACGACGGGCGCGCGCACTTCAGCGCCGACACGAGCGAGGCGCACGAGCGGCGTGTCCCCGATCAGGTCGAGCACCGAGTCGGCAATGTCCACAAGCACCTCTGCTGGCTGTCGGCGGCGATCACGTGGCAGCGTAGGCCCATGGTCACCGTTGCCGTCGAACCTCCCACGCGGCCGGCGATGCACGCCGCATTCGCCGCCGCCGTTCGCGAGGCGGGCGCCACCGTCGGCCCACTCTGCGACGCTGAAGCCTTGATCTGGGCCGACCCGCAACGGTCCAACCTGTATCCCGAGTTGATCGCGACGGCACCGCACGTGCGCTGGATCCAGTTGCCCTATGCGGGCATCGAACCGTTCGTCGACTACCTCGACGCGCGCTACGAATGGACGTGTGGCAAGGGCGTCTATGCCCCGCCGGTTGCGGAACACGCGCTCGCGCTGGCGCTTGCCGGCTTGCGCGGTATCGCCACCTACGCGCGTGCCGATCGTTGGTCGGCGCCGATGGGGCGCAACCTGCTCGGCGCGCGCGTGCTCATCCTCGGCGGCGGCGGCATCTGCGCGTCACTCATCGACCTCCTCGCACCGTTCGACTGCGCCATCACCGTGTTCCGTCATCGCGACGCGCCGATCGAGCGGGCCCGTGTGATCACCGAGCGCACCCAACTCGACGCGGCGCTGCCCCAAGCGGACATCGTCGTCATCGCTCTCGCCCTCACCGATCGCACTCGCGGCATCGTCGACTCCGCGTTCTTGTCGCGCATGGCCGATCATGCGTGGCTCGTCAACGTCGGTCGCGGCGGGCACGTGGTCACCGACGATCTGGTCGCCGCACTGGTCGAGCGCCGCATCGGTGGCGCCGCACTCGACGTCACCGATCCCGAACCATTACCGCAGGGTCACCGGTTGTGGTCGCTCCCCAACTGCATCGTCACGCCCCACATCGCGAACACCCCCGAGATGGGCTTGCCGCTCATTGCCGGACGCGTCCGCGAAAACACCGCCCGCTTCGTCGCCGGCGAACCGTTGATCGGCGTGGTCGACGTCTCCCTCGGTTACTAGTTGCATGGTTCTCCCGGCGTTCGATACGTGATTCCCGCGGCGAAGCCGCCGATCCGTTGCGGCGGAGCCGCACTAAAAGGGGACGCGGTCGCTGACCTGTGGTTGGCGCCCGGTGCGGAAGGGGCTGAGCGGCGAGTCGACCATGAGGCACCGGTGGGTGCGGCGCACGTGGCGGCGGGCCCGCTCACGCCACGACCGCAACTCGACCGCGGTGTCGATGGCGGTTTCGAAGCGGGCCCAAGCCGCCCAGTCCGGCAGCGCCCACAACACGATGCATTCGCGATCGTCGACAAGGCCGGTGCGGAACGCACCGACGAGCTGCGCGCCGTGCGCCTTGTATGCCGGAACGGCGACGTCGGCAACCAACTCCAACATCGACCGGCTCTCGCCCGGGTTCACGTCGTAGATCTCGTGCATGTACAACTCGCCCTTGATCCCGGCGGCGTTGATCTCGGCGATGCTCGGCGTGTAGTCGGCGGCGATGAGCACGCGGTCCCATCCGCCCGAGCGCAGTTTTTCGGCGGCTGACCACCACTCGACCAATGACGGATCCTGCAGCGTCGGGTGGTTGAACTCGATGCGGAACGTGTCGGCGAGGTGCTCCCAGTCGCGGTACTCCCACATGTTGATGACTTCGGGCCAACGAGCGGTCGAGCCGACGGTGCCCCAGATGCCGTAGCACTGCTGCCCGCGTTCCTCTTGGCCGATCGGCGACCAGTTGGCCGTGATGTGCTGGAAGTAGCGGGCGCGGTTGTGGCCGGTGACGTACACGAACTCGTGGATATACACCCGGTTCTGGCTCATTCGTTTGTCCCCCCTGGATCGGTTCTCTTGGATTGCGGGCTCAGAGGTCGGCGAGGTGCTTGTCGATCAGTTCGTGCTGCGCCATGCCATCGACCTCGAGGATCTTGCCCGTGACCCACGACGACGCGGGCGAAGCGAAGTAGAGGCACGCCAGCGCGATATCGGCCACCCGGCCGTTGCGGCGCATCGCGGTGCGCTCGATCATCTTCTCGCGGACCTCGTCGAACTGCTCGAGCCACCCCGCGAGGGAATCGGTCTCGATCGCACCAGGCGCGATGGCGTTCACGCGAATGCGGGGCGCGAGGTCGGCGGCGATGTTGCGCGTCATGTGGCTCAAGGCACCCTTGGCCGTGGCGTAGGTGACCGACCCGCGCGTTGCCTTGTGCCCCGACACCGAGGTGATGTTGATCACCGAACCGGCGCCTCTTTCGAGCATGTGCGGCACGGCCAGGCGTGTCATTTCGAACGCCGTCGACACGTTGAAACGGAAACACCATTCGAGCTCTTCGACGGTGGTCAACGAAAAGGCCTTCGCATTCGATCCGCCCGCGTTGTTGACGACGATGTCGACACCACCCAACTCGCTCACCGTCGCGTCGACGAATGCGGACAACTCTTCGAGCTTCATCACATCCGCGGGATACACCAACGCGCGCTGACCGGTGGCGCGGATCTGTTCGGCAACACCGTCGAGATCGTCCTTTGTGCGCGCCGTGATGGCCACGTCGGCGCCCGCCTCTGCGAGGGTCAATGCGATCGCCGCGCCGATCCCTTTGCCGGCACCGGTCACGATTGCCACTTTGCCGTTCAGGCGAAAACTCTCGAGGACGTCCATTGCCCGGACCTTACAGCAACGCCCGCAACTCGAACTTGGTCACCTTGCCGCTGGCGTTGACCGGCAGCGCCTCTACGAACCGCACGCGCCGCGGCGCCTTGAAATTGGCAAGACGTTCGCGACACCAGTCGATCAACTCGTCGCCGTCGACTGCGTAGCGCGCAACGACGAACGCCACTCCAACTTCGCCCATGCGCTCGTCGGGCGCGCCCACCACCGCGACCGCGGCAACCGCCGGATGCGTCAACAACGTCGCCTCGACCTCTGCCGGATACACGTTGAATCCGCCGACGATGAAAAGATCCTTGATGCGATCGGTGATGCGCAAGTTGCCGGCCTCGTCGAGCCATCCGACGTCGCCGGTGTGAAACCATCCGTCGGCATCGATCGCTTCGCGGGTCGCGTCGGGGTCGTCCAGATACCCCCGCATCACGTTGTAGCCGCGCACGAGGATCTCACCGGCAGGACCCTCGCGATCGGTGTTGTCTTCGATCGGCGCGATCTTGATCTCGACGCCCGACACGACTCGGCCCGATGTCGCGGCGATCGTCGCCCGGTCGTCACCCGGACGGCACATCGTCACCACACCGGTCGTCTCGGTGATGCCATACGCGCTGATCACGCGATCGAAGCCGAGCTCGTCGAACATCCGGCCGATGAGCACCGCAGGAATGCTCGCGGCGCCCGTGACGGCGAGCTGCAACGACGACAGATCGAACTCGTGACGGCGCGGATGTTCGAGCAACGCCTGGTAGATCGTCGGTGGGCCGGGCAGCACGGTGATGCGCTCGTCCTGCACGCGCTGCATGACCGCGACCGGATCGAACACCGCCTGCGGATACATGGTGGCGCCGGCGGTGACGCACGCGAGCACACCCGTCTTGTGCCCGGAAATGTGAAAGAACGGGCTCACGATCAAATAGCGATCGCCGAGACCCAAGTCGACGTTGGCAATCCAGTCACGAGTGGTGCCGACCATCGCTCGGTGACGCAGCATCGCTCCCTTCGCCTGCCCGGTCGTACCCGACGTGTATTGGATGTGCGACACGTCGTCGCCCGTGACGGTGACGTCGGGCAACCCGTCGCCGCGGCACATGAAGGTCTCGTAGGAAACCGCGCCGGCCGCGTCGCCGCCCAACAAGACCGTCTCTTGCAACCGGGGGAGCTCGTGCGCGCCGGCCTGCAACGACGTGGCGTAATCGTGGCCCAGGAATCCGTTGACGGTGAACAACATCCTGGTTTGCGAACGGCGCAGTATGTCCGCCGCCTCGTCGGCGCGGTAACGGGTGTTGAGGGGCACCACCCGCGCCCCGACATACGCGGCACCGAACGACACGATGATCCACTCGAGGCCATTGGGCGCCCACAAAGCGATCGTGTCGTCCTTGCGCACGCCGCTCGCCGCCAGCGCGGCACCCGCCCGCATGATGTCGTCACGCAATTCGCGATAGGTGACACGCCGGTCGCCGTCGACACACGCCAACTCGTCGGGCCACGCGGCCGCAACCGCGTCGATCAACTCGGAGATCGTCTGCGGCGCCACGCCTACCACCCTTGATCGCCAATGAGAGGGACAAAGCGAACACCACCGACGGCCCTCCGTGAAAATTGGTCGCCGTCGCGCACGACGACGGTCAACTCCTGCCCGTCGCGATCGCCGACGGGGATCACGAGCCGCCCATGGTCGCTGAGCTGTCCCAGGAGGGTTCGTGGGACATCGGGCGCGGCGGCGGTGACGCAGATGCCGTCGTAGGGAGCGCGCTCTTCGTAGCCGAGCGTGCCGTCGCCGACGACCACGATCACGTTCGTGTAGCCGACCTCTCGCAAGACCTCTCGGGCGGCCTCGGCCAACTCGGCGAGTCGCTCGACGGTGACGACCTCGCCGGCGACCTCTGCGAGCACCGCGGCACCGTACCCGGATCCAGTGCCGACCTCGAGCACCCGCGCGTCGTCGGGCAACTCGAGCGCATCGACCATCCACGCAACCACGTACGGCTGTGAGATCGTCTGGTGCGCGCCGATCGGCAGCGCGCCGTCGTCGTAGGCATCCTCCCGCCAGCGTTCGGGCACGAACCGTTCACGGGGCACGTGCCGCATCGCTGCCAGCACGCGAGTGTCATCGATGCCTCTCGCCTCGATATCGCGCCGCACCATGAGCTGACGGCGCTCGGCGAATCGGTCCACGCCCTCAGCTTCGCAGCAACGGCACTGCGGCGTCAGCGCTCGTCCGAAATTCTCCGGTTCGAGGCGGCGACTACCACCAATGGGGCCACGCCGACAGCACGCTCGGCGCGTGCAGCGCGTTGGGCGCGTAGCGCGCCAGCGCATCGGCGAGCACGACCCGGGTGTCGGCCGGTTCGATCACGTCATCGAGGTTCATCGCCGCCGCGATCGCACGCGGGTCGGAGTCGGCACCGAGCTCTATGGCGAGGCGGTACAGCTCGTCCTTGCGCGCCTCCCCGTCGAGCCCGGCCAAGCGATCGGCGTGCAACACATTGGCGCCGACGACGGGATCCATGAAACCGATCTCGGCGCTGGGCCACGCGACGAGAAGGTCGCTGCCCATGTTGGATCCACCCATCGAAAAGAACGCCAATCCGAACGCCTTGCGTACGACGAGCGACAGCCGCGGTACGCGCGCCAGGCTCAGCGCTTCGAGGAACAGCATCGATCGCGCCAGTAGCCGGTCGTGTTCGACATCGGTGCCGACGAGAAAGCCGGGGGTGTCCTGTACGAACACGACGGGCAATCCGAAGGCATCGCAAAGGCACAACAGACGCGTCGCCTTGGAGCAGGCGTCGGGGGTCAAAGAGCCGACGGCGAACGCGGGTTGGCTGGCGATGATGCCGACCGCCCACCCGTCGATACGCGCGAGACCGGTGACGATGCTCGCGCCGAAGTTGGGTTTGAGTTCGAGAAAGTCGCCGTCGTCGACGAGCAATTCGAGCAGCGCTCGCATGTCGTAGGTCTGGGTGCGTCTGCTCGGTACGACCTCGGCGATGGCTTCGTCGGGCGCAATCACTCGGGACGCACGACGCGGCGGTAGTGCGCCCGCGCGCGATGGCATGAACGACAGGAATCGCCGGATGGCCTCGTACGCGTCGTCGGCGGTGTCGACCGCGAGATCGATCTGGCCAGTACGACGATCGTGCACGTCGGCACCGCCGAGCGTCTCGTTGCTCACTTGTTGACCGGTCGCGACTTCGATCACGCGCGGTGACGTGATCGCCAGCACGCTGCCCCGCACTTGGACCACGAAATCGCTCAGGCCGGCCACGAACGACGAGCCACCGAACGATTCGCCGACGATGGCGCAGGCCACCGGGATCTCGCGGCGGCGCGCCGCCAACCATGGGAAAACCGCTTCGTTCGAGTAGCCGGCGGCGCTCAATGTGTCGGGCAGCCGCGCTCCCCCGGTCTCACCGATGTAGACGAACGGGTTGCCGGCGCGGCGCGCTTGTTCGTAGACGCGCGCCAACTTGCGCGCGCCGACGAGCGAACTCGTCGCGCGCTTGACCGTGACGTCGTCGACCGCCACCGTCACCGGCCGCTCCTCGATCGTGCCGTGGCCGCAGATCTTGCCGTCCGCCGGCGTCGAGGCCTGGTCGGCCTCGTGCT
>JBDSMH010000029.1:0-27133 GCA_039915945.1 Acidimicrobiales bacterium
ATACGAGCGCACCACGTGTACCTGCCCGACAGTTAGGTGCTCGGTATCGAGACCGACAGCACGCGAGTCTGCTTCGAACTCGACGCGGTACTGGAGCGGGAATATCCACGTTTCTACTGGCCACCGAGGCGCGGCGAGCAGTATTCCTACGCTCGCGTCCGCTGGTGTCTTCACGGCGAGGTCGAGTGGAGTGCGGGGCCCAACCTCGACCAACCAGCCATCGATGCAAACGGCGAAGCCGACTACGGCAACATCGACAGTTGCCGGCAGGAGGACAACGTCGACTACCTCGAGGGCGAGTGGGGAACCGTGACGATCCGAAACGCGCAAGAGACTGTCGACTACCTCGAGGTCTGAACGCCCTCGCACTCCACGGCATACGCTTGCGCAGCTTTCAGGAGGGCGACGTGGCCGGCAGCAACGAAGACGTGATCCGCGCGGTCCTGGAGTCTTGGGGAGAGGGAGTCGACGCGGCCAAGGCTGCGACCCGCAAGTACTTCGCCGAAGGTTGTGTGTGGGAGCAAACCGGCTTTCCCACCACGACGGGGCCGGACGAAGCCGCCGAACTGTTCAACTCGATGGGCGCAATGGGGTTCGTCAGCGTCACCGTCGACTTCCGCAATGTCGTCTCCACGGGTGACGTCGTCTGCACGGAGCGGGTCGACTGGCTGGTGCGGTCCGACGGATCGCGCGTCGGACCGCTGCCGATCGTCGGCGTCACCGAGTTTCGCGACGGGAAGATCACCGCGTGGCGCGAATACTTCGACAGCAACAACGCGGCGCTCCGCGACAGCAGGGCTTGATCGTCCCGACAAGAATGCGGAGCAAACCGCCGCCCGGGACAACCCCCCGACCGAAAGAGAACTGATGACTACCACCGAGGATCTCCCGTTCGAAGAGCGCAAGGAGGCCTTGAAGGAAGCGTTCCGCCAGGGCCGCGGCTATTTCGACGAGGTGTGGGACGAGATCATCGGCCTCGATCTCGACTTCTTCGAGCAGTACGAAAAGTTTTCGTCGGTCCCTTGGCATCACGGCGCGCTCGACCCCAAGACCAAAGAGCTGATCGCCATCGGTCTCAACGCCAGCGTGACGCACATGTACATGCCCGGCGTGCGGGCCCACATCCGCCAGGCGCTCAAGTTCGGCGCCACCCGTCAGGAGATCATGGAAGTGTTCCAACTCGTCAGTGTGCTCGGTGTGCATTCGCTCACCGTGGGCCTCCCGATCTTCGTCGAAGAGCTCAAGCGCGCCGAAGCCGCCGAAGCCGGCAAGAGCAGCCAAGCGGGCGAAAGCTGACGATGACCTCCACCCAGCAAAGTGCACAGAACGACAACGAGGTGCGCTTCGAGATCGACGCGCAAAGCGTCGCCTGGATCACCCTCGATCGGCCCGAGGTGCTCAACGCGCTCACCGTCGACAACCGCCGGCGGCTGAAGGCGCTGTTCACCGAATGCTCGACCCGTGAGGACGCGCGCGCCATCGTGTTGACCGGTGCCGGCCGCGGCTTTTGTTCGGGCGCCGATCTGCGTTCGAGTCGCGGCACCAACGGTCCCCCACCCGAGCCGCTCGAGGCCGCCCGATCGATGGCCGACGGCGCGCACGATCTCATTCGCGCCATGCTCGACTGCAAAAAGCCGATCGTCGGCGCCATCAACGGCGTGGCCGCGGGCGTCGGCGTGCAGATGGCCTTGGCCTGCGATCTCCTCGTCGCGGCCGAGGACGCTCGGTTCGTGCAAGTGTTCGCCCGGCGCGGCATCGTGCCCGACGGTGGTGCGGCCTTCTTGTTGCCGCGCCTCGTCGGCCTCAACCGCGCGAAGGAATTGCTGTTCCTCGGCGACGATCTCGGTGCCGCCGACGCGGAGCGCATCGGCCTCGTCAATCGCGTCGTACCCGGCGATGAGTTGAGGGCCACGACACAAGCGCTCGCGCACCGATTGGCCGCCGGGCCGACGCAGGCCATCGGCTTGACGAAGGCGTTGATCCACCGATCACTCACCGTCGACCTCGCCACGAGCCTCGAGCTCGAAGCGTTCTACCAAGCCGCCAATGCCCGCACCGAGGACGCTCGCGAAGGACTCATGAGCTTCGTCGAGCGCCGGACCCCGTCGTTCAAAGGCCGGTGACGTGACCGCGCCGATCACCACCGTCGATGCCCGCGTCGTGGTGGTCCCCGACGTACGGCTCAAGTGGAACGAGCGGCTGCCCGAGTTCGAACCCGTCATCAACCTCGTGCGCGTGGTCGATGCCGACGGTCGTGAGGGCTACGCCTCGACGTGGTTGCCCGGTGGGCGTCACGAGGTCGCCGACGCGATCGCGCAATTCATCCGCCCCATCGTCGTCGGTCACGACGTCACCGAACGCGAAGCCTTGTGGCAGACGATCCAGCATCTCGGTTACTTCACGTCGATCCGCGCTGCGGCGAGCGCGATCGACATCGCGCTGTGGGATCTCGCGGCCAAGTCGGTCGATCTGCCGCTGTACAAACTGCTCGGCGAGCACCGGTCACGGATCCCGGCGTATGCATCGGGTCTCGCCCAACCCTCGGCCGATGCGGCGGCGGAGGCCGCGCTCGCGGCAAAGACGTGCGGCATGCACGGCTACAAGTTGCACACGTTCGACGTGCCCTCGCGTGACATCGAGTCTTGCCGCGCCATGCGCAGTGCAGTCTGCGCCGACTTTGCGCTGATCCTCGACCCGGTGAACAGCTACGACCGGCAGAGCGCACTGCGCGTCGGTCGCGCGCTCGACGAGCTCGAGTTCGAATGGTTCGAAGCACCGCTACCCGACGACGACGGCGAAGGGTACGCGGAACTCTGCCGTGCTCTCGACGTGCCGATCGCCAACGGCGAGGTCCGCGTGCGTGGCCTGCGCGACTACGCCGAGTTGGTGCGCCACGGCGCGGTCGACATCGTGCGCTGCGCGGCCGACGTGCAGGGTGGCATCACCACCTTGCGTAAGGCGGGCGCGCTGGCCGAGTCGTTCTCGCGCCGCCTCGAGCCCCGTTGCTACGGCTCGACCCTCGTGCAAGCGGCCCATCTGCACTGGAGCCTGAGCGTGGCCAACTGCCGCTTCTTCGAAGTGCCCGAACCGAAGGGGTGGCTCGACTTCGGCATGGCGACGACGATCGAACCCGACGCGGACGGTTACGTACACGCACCGACGGGCAACGGCCTCGGCATCACCATCGACTGGGACATCCTCGACGACGCCACCGTGCTGGTTGCGTAACGTGCGGGTCAGCTCGCGAGTTCGAGGAAGCGCCGCACCATCGGGATCACCTGATCGGGCGCCAACAGTTGGATGAAGTGACCCGCGCCCACAACGCGTGAGTTGTACCAATTCGGCCCGAGAGTGGCGAGCGCCGCCGGGTCGACGAACGGCTGGCACGACTGGATGATCAATGACGGCACGGTGCACGCCCGAGCGGTGTCCGCGCTGTCGAACGCCGTCACCGTCGCGGCCATCGACAGGAACACGTGTGCCGGCACTTGCGCCATCTGTTGCGCGATCTGGCGAGCGACGGCTTGATCGTCGACGGGATCGAAGAGCCGCGTCATGCAGAAGTCCTCGACGATCACCTTGTATTGCTCGGGCGTCGCGGCCCGCAATGCGTCGTAGAACGGATTGAGATCGGCGCCGACCGTCGACTTCGATCGCAGGCCCGAGTCGAGCATGACAAGCGCGCGGACGCGGTCGGGATGCGCTGCCGCGAACGCCAACGACACCGACCCGCCGAAGCTGTGGCCGATGAGGATGGGGCGATCGAGGCCGAGTTCGTCGATGGCGAACGCGATGTCCGCCGTGAAGTCGTCGGTCGAGTACGCATCGAGCGGCGCGTCGCTCTCTCCGTGACCGCGCAAGTCGATCGCAACGCAGCGGTACGTCGGCGCGAACGCGTCGACCAACGGAGCCATGTGCTGGTGCCCGCACGCCATGCCGTGCAACAGAAGGATCGCCGGGTCGCCCACGCCCTGCTCGACGTAGGCCAGACCTACACCATTGCGTGAGATCTTCTGCACGGCCTGACGCCCTACTTCGGTGCGTCGATCTGCATCGGGATGGGGTGCCACGCCGCGAACTCGGGCGTGCCCGCGACCGGCACGAAGTAGCGCTCGGCAACGAGACGGCGCGCCGCCGGGCCGACCTCGGCCGGCGTCCAACGCGACTCACGCTCGACGAACGGTCCCCGTCGCGCGGCCTCGAAGATGCCGAGCCGGCCGCCGGTCATCTCGAAGATCTCTCCGCTGACATCACAGTCGTCACTGCCGAGCCACACGATCAACGGCGAGACGTTGTCGGGGTCGAGTGCGTCGAACGCGACGGGCTCGGTCGGCTTCTTGTAGCGCTCGAGGCTGTCGTTCATGCGGGTGCGAGCGACGGGCCCGATGACATTGACGGTGACGTCATAGCGCTTGAGTTCGGCCGCCGCCGAACGACCGAGGATCGCGATGGCGGCTTTGGCCGAGACGTAGTTCGCCTGCGCGATGTTGCCGAACAGCCCGGAGCCCGAAGTGGTGAACACCACGCGACCGGCAACGTTCTCACCCGCCTTGCTGCGATCACGCCAATAGGCCGCGGCGTGGCGCAGCGGACAGAAGTGACCCTTCAAGTGCACGTGGATGACGGAGTCCCAATCTTCTTCGGTCATGTTGACGAGCATGCGATCACGCAGGTTGCCCGCGTTGCACACGAGCGTGTCGAGCCGGCCGAACGTGTCGATGGCGGTCTTCACCATCGCCTCGGCACCACTCCACGACCCGACGTCGTCGGCGCTGGCCGTGGCCGCGCCGCCACTGGCCACGATCTCGTCGACGACCGATTGCGCGACCTCGCGCTCGACGTCGTTGACAACGACATTGGCACCCTCGGCGGCGAAGGCCAGCGCGTGCGAACGGCCGATGCCCCGCCCGGCACCGGTCACGATCGCAGTACGTCCATCACAGATACCCATCGACTTCATTCTCCTGTCATGCGAAGAGTTCGGGATCACTACGGCGCAGTCGCCGCACATGTGCGTCCCACACGAGGCAGAGATTGGCACGGTGCGGCGCAGCGCGCTGAATCAGGCGGGGGTCGTCGGCGAACGCCGTGCCACCGATGGATTTGGCCAGGACGTGGATCTGCGCCGCCTTTTCGAGCAACACGGCCTGGGCCGTTGCGATCTCTACCGACTCACCGACGATCACCGCCCCGTGGTTGCGCATGATGAGAATGCTCTTGTCGCCGAGCGCCGCCACGATGTGCTCGGGCGAATCGGTGCGCAGCCCGTCGTCGTCGTAGAACGCCTGTTCACCGACGAAGACCAGTGAGCGGTTGTTGTAGAGCTGTACCGGCTCGCCGGTGGAGGCCACCGCGGCGATGTGGGGCGCGTGGGTGTGAATGACGCACGCCACATCGCGGCGCGCGCGATAGATCGCCTCGACCCAGCGCGACGCGGTGGTGAGCGGACGCGCTTCGCCGTCGATCTCGATCACACGATTCGCGGTCGCCTTGGCACCGAACGGCATCTTGACCACGTGATCAGGCAGCGTCTCGTCGAACAACTCGAGCGGCGTCGTCCACAACGCGTCCTCGCCGTCCACCCGAGCGGTGACCTGTCCCGCGATGTCGTCGCGATCGAGCCCAGCGCCGAAAAGGATGCGACGCGCTACCGCGATCTTGAATCGAATGTCCCCATCCATGTCCGAACCTTACGTCTGGGTCGCGGCAGCCGTAACCTCGACGCCCATGGCAACAATCGCGTTCATCGGGCTCGGGGTGATGGGGGCACCGATAGCAGGTCATCTCGCGTCGGCTGGTCACCAACTGCGCGTCTACAACCGCAGCGCGTCGAAGGCAGCCGGGTGGGTCGCCGAGCACCGCGGTGTGGTGGCGGCGAGCCCCGCGGCCGCCGCCACTGGTGCCGAGGCCGTGTTCATCTGCGTCGGCAACGACGACGACGTGCGCAATGTGGTTCTCGGCGCCGATGGCGCGCTGGGTGCGCTCGCGCCCGGTGCCACGATCGTCGACCACACCACTGCGTCGGCCACGCTCGCGCGCGAACTGTCCACGATCGCTGCCGCGAGCGGCGTCGGCTTCGTCGATGCACCGGTGTCGGGTGGTCAAGCGGGAGCGGTGAACGGCACGCTCACGGTCATGTGCGGCGGTGATCCCACCGTGTTCGACGCGGTCGCGCCGCTCATCGGCACGTACAGCCGCGCCTGCACCCTGCTCGGTCCGAGCGGCAGCGGACAGCTCACGAAGATGGTCAACCAGATCGCCATCGCCGGCGTGTTGCAGGGTCTCGCGGAAGCACTCGACTTCGGCATGCGCGCGGGGCTCGATATCGACACCGTCATCGACGTGATCGGTAAGGGCGCGGCCGGCTCATGGCAACTCGACAACCGCGGACCGACGATGGCGCGCGACGAGTTCGACTTCGGTTTCGCCGTGCAATGGATGCGCAAGGACCTCGGCATCTGCATCGACGAGGCGCAACGCAACGGCGCGGCGTTGGCGATCACGAAGGTGATCGACGGCTACTACGCGGAGGTCGTCGAGATGGGTGGCGCGCGGTGGGACACCAGCAGCCTCATCCGCCGCCTGACGGCGTCAGACTGATTCGAATCGTGCGGTGATGTCGTCCGCGATCTGCGCCGGCTTTTCGAACGGCCCGAGATGCCCGAGACCGTGTGCGACGTGAAGATCGGCGTTCGGTAGTCCGGCGAGCACCAATTGCGCCATCTCCGGGGCAAACGAATCCGCGGCGTCGCCGTAGACGAGCGCAACCGGACACGTCACTTCGACGAGGCGCTCGACGGCATCGTTGCTGCCGCCATTCTCGAACGTGCGGGCTTCGTATTCGGGCAGGCACTTGAGGCGCCACGATCCATCGTCGTGTTGCGCAAACCCATGCTGCACATACGCGTCGAGCACTGCCGGGTCGAAGCCGGCGAACAACGCCTTCGACTGCAGGTAGGCGACCAACTGATCGTGCGAGGCGAAGCTCGCGCGGCGTCGACGCGCACCTTCGGACATCACATTCGGCACGGGGACATCGCGGCGACCACCGAAACCCATCGCTGGCTCGTAGCAGTACATGCCGCGGAACGTGCCAGGCCGGCGCTGCTCGGCGAGGAAGGCTGATGTCGCGCCGCACGAGTGGCCGACTACGAACGGGTGGTCGAGCGCGAGCGCGTCGATCACCGTGAGGATGTCGGTCGCGAACCCCTGCCAATCGAAATTCAGATCCGGTGGAGGAGCCGAATCACCGTGTCCACGTAGATCGATCGCCACGCCGCGGTAGTGCGACGGCAGTTGCTCGATGAGCGGCCCGAACAACGCGCCGCAAAAACCGGTCGCGTGCGCGAAGAGCACCGATTCGCCCGACCCGCCGAAGTCGCGGACGGCGATGTCGACACCGTCCGGTGTGCGCACCGTGCGCGACGACGAACCGATCACCGCAACCCCACGACCTGTCCGTCCTCGCCGACGTCGATGCCGGTGTAGCGCGACCCTGGCGGCAGCCCGGGCATGGTGACGATGCTGCCCGCCAGCACGGTGAGAAACCCAGCGCCGGCGGCCAAGCGCACCTCACGTACGGGGAACGTGTAACCCGTCGGCGCGCCGCGATGTGTCGGATCGTGCGACAGAGCGAGGTTGGTCTTGGCGATGCAGATCGGCAGCCGGCCGTAGCCGGCCTTCACGAAGCGGGCCAGCGCGCGCGATGCCGCGGGCTCCCACTGCACATCGGCCGCGCCATAGAGCGTCGTCGCGACCTTGCGCACCTTTTCGACCGGATCGTCGTCGAGGTCATAGAGCCGCACGACCGGACCCGCAGTCGACGCGTCGCACGCATCGACCACCGCTTGCGCGAGCTCGGTGGCACCGGCGCCACCTTGGCCGAAGGCGTCGTGGGCGGCCACCGCGACGGCGCCCGCGGCGAGCGCTTCTTCGCGTACCGCGGCGAGCTCGGCCGGCGTATCGGTCGGGAACCGGTTGATCGCCACGATCACGGGCGCACCGAAGTGCCGGAGGTTGGCCACGTGCGCCCGCAAGTTGGCCGCACCGACGCGCAACGCCGCGACGTCTTCACTGTCGAGTGGCGCGCCGGGCACATGGCTCTTGAGCGCGCGCACGGTGACGACACATACCGATGCATCAGGAGCGAACCCGGTCGCCGCGCACTTGAGGTGGAAGAATTTTTCGGCGCCGAGCTCGGTGGCAAAGCCACCTTCGGTCACGAGGTAGTCGACACGGGGCAAGGCGATGAGATCGGACACGACCGACGAGTTGCCGTGGGCAATGTTCGCGAACGGGCCGGTGTGCACGAAGATCGGATCACCTTCGGCGGACTGCATGAGGTTGGGCTGCAACGCCCGTTGCAACAACGCCACCATCGCTCCGACGACGTGCAACGACGACGCCTTGACCGGCGTGCCGTCGCGTCCGAAGCCGACGACGATCTCGGCGAGCCGGCGCCGTAGATCGGCGAGATCGCTCGACAGACCGAGGATGGCCATGACTTCGCTGGCCGCAGTGATGTCGAAGCCGGTCTCGCGCGGCACACCATCGATGGTGCCACCGAGGCCGGTGATGACGCGGCGCAACGCGCGATCGTCGACGTCGACCGCGCGCCGCCACGTGATCGAACGCGCGTCGATCGAGGGCGAGCCGTTGCGGTGTACGTGATCGTCGAGCACGGCCGCGAGAAGATTGTTGGCGCTCTCGACGGCGAACAGATCGTCGCCCAGACCGAGCAGGCATTCGTCGAGCGGCGCGATGATCGCCTTGCCGCCGCCGGCCCCGCCGCCTTTGCCGCCGAAGGTGGGACCGAGCGACGACTGCCGCAAGCTCGCGGCCGCCCGGTGGCCCAACGTGGCGAGGCCCATCGTCAGACCGATCGACGTCACGGTCTTGCCTTCACCGGCCGCTGTCGGCGTCACCGCACTAACGAGCACGTATCTGCCTAGCTTTCCGCTCAGAGGGCCGCTCGGGCCCTGTGCCCGATCGTCCTCCCGCTTCGATGGCGGCGGGGCGAGGGCATCGAGGGAGATCTTGGCCCGATGCCGCCCGTACGGTTCGGCCAGATCGTGCCCCAGACCGAGTCCGGCGGCGACTTCCATGATGGGGCGTAGTTGGCGCGTCACGGGGCGTCAGGATAGGGAACAGTCGGCGATGACGGAGGATTCAGCGCAGGAGGTGAACCCCGGGGACCTCAGTGTGCGGAGTGTCGAGGTAGACCTTGGCCTCCGGGTATCCGACGAAACGACCGTGGCTCCAGCGGATCTCGACGTGCCCGTTGACCTCGATGTCGAACAGCGAGGCCCGCGGCCGCACGACCGCTTGCCACGACACCTCGGGCTGCCCGGCCGGGCGCGGCGCGACCTCGAGCGAGCGAAGGTCGTACGCCTGCATCCAATCCCACGCCGAATCGACACGCAGCCGCAAGTGCGCGGTCGCGTCGGTGCCGAGCACGAAATAAGTGGCGGTCGTAATGCGCAACAGTCGCCACAACAGTCGCAGCCGATCGCGCGGCGATTCCATAGCGTCGGCCCACGTGGCCGCAGAACGGCCGGATACCGCGGCGCACAACGCCTGCCACGGATCGCGCAGATCGTCGGGCAGATTGCGCTGGACGAGCGCGGCTTTGAGTTGGCGCTGTTGCGGCCGCGTCAACTCCATCACATCGGCAGGGAGGCCCTCGACGCGCTTGGCCGCCGCGGCATAGAACGCCTGGAACTCCTGCGGCGCAGTGTGGGCAAACCAATTCTCCGACGACCGCTCGTCGCCGACCAGTAGCCGCTCGAACAGCCTCGCCGGGCCGGGATTCAACAGCACCCGAGACAGGTACTTGCAGCTGACCAGGTAGACGTGGTCGATGCGCAGATCGGCCGGGATCACATCGTCACCGGGCGGGCGATGCGGGCCCTTCCACTCGACGAGTCGCGGACGGCGGCCGCGCAGCCCCGCCGTCGCCTGGCGAAACGCGCGACCGTTGTCGAACGCGTTGGTGAACGACGTACGGTACTTCTCCTGCCCGTGCGCCTCGACGAGTCGATCCCACACCAGCGGTGGGACATTGCGCAGTTGGGTCGGGCGTTTGGCCACCGCGGTCGCGAGGTCAGGGCACAACATGCCCAGCGCAGTGACGACTTCGGTGATTTCGGTCAGTTCTCCGGGCACTGCGGTTTAGGGCAGCACGGTCATCGTGTCGCGTCCCGAACGCAACACGCGGCCTGGGCGCGCTTCGAGGGGCTTGCCGTGGCGAGCGATCTCTTCACCGTTGACGACGACGTGCTCGATGCCCGGTGGTTCGCTGTAGAGGCGGCTGAAACCGCCCGGCAGATCGGCGCGCCAGTTGACCTTGCCCTGCGCGACACGCGCCGCGTCGAAGATGCACATGTCGGCCCACCATCCTTCGGCCAGCCGGCCGCGGTCGCGCAAGCCGTAGAAGCGCGCCGGCGCATCGGTGAGGCGTTGTACCGCCGTTTCGATCGGTATCTCACTGCGGTCACGCGTCAACTCGAGATACGTCGCGGCGTAGTCGAAGGTCGACAACATGTCGAGATGCGCGCCGGCATCTGATGCGCCGATCATCACGCGTGGATCGCGCCACAGTTGCTCACGCACCGGCCACAGCGACGGATCGTCGCCGACGGCGCGTGGTGCCATACCGGTGCGCAATTCGTCGGCAACCATGAGATCGAGCAGCAAGTCGAGCGAATCGACGCCGCGTTCCGCCGCGACCTCGCCGAGCCGGCGCCCTTCGAGGGCCTTGCTCGCGGGCGAGAACCCTTGCACCACCGTGTGTCGATCGACCAACGCAATCTCGCGCCGTTGACCTTGCGGACTCTGGATGCCGGCACGCAGTCGGTCGCGCACCGCGGGGTCGACCAGTGCGCGCAACTTCGCGTCGACGGGCAGCGCCATGATCTCGGACCAGTTGGGAATGGAGTCGAACGCGCTGCTGATGAATGTGTAGCGGCCGGCAATGAGGCCCGGGTAGGCGAGGCCCACGAGGCGGGCGCCGTGTTGCGCGGCGTAGTCGCTCATCGCCAACCGCTCGTCGGTCGCCTCGCGACTCTGCACCAGGAACACGTTCCAGTTGACCGGACGTGCGGATACCTGCGACATCTTGGTCATCAGATCGCGGTGGCTGTCCTGGAAGTCGGGGAAGCCGCACGGGATGAACTCGACCTGCGTGCCCTCGAACTCACCGGCGACCGCGCACAGCGCCAAGATCTCGTCTTCGTCGGCCGCGCGCGACGGCACGGGGTTGCCGTCGCCGTCGACATGCGACGCGGTCCACGATGACGAGAAGCCGATCGCACCGCCGGCAAACGCGTTGCGCAGCAACTGTTGCATCTGCGCGATCTGAGCCGGCGTTGCCCGATCGTGGGCGGCGGCGTCGCCCATCACCACGCGCCGCATCGTCGAGTGCCCGGCCATGAACGCCATGTTGAGTGCGGGGCGCGCTCGATCGACTGCGTCGAGGTACTCCCCCGTCGAGTTCCATCCCCACGGCACACCGGTGCGTAGCGATTCGAGCGGCATGCCTTCGACACGAGCCAGCATGCGCATGACGTAGTCGCCGTCGGCATCGGTGAGCGGCGCGATGGAAAACCCACAGTTGCCGCCGACCACCGTGGTGATGCCGTGCAGCGACGTCGGTGTGAGCCACGGGTCCCAGAAGACCTGTGCGTCGAGATGCGTGTGGATGTCGACGAACCCCGGCGCAACCACCAGACCGTCCGCATCGACCGTGTCGCGCGCCGACTCGCCGAGCGCGCCCGGCGCGGCGATGCTCACGATGCGGCCGTCGCGCACACCAATATCAGCGCGGCGGCCGGGTGCGCCCGTGCCGTCGACGACGAGTCCACCGGTAACTGCGAGATCGAACACTGCTTCCCCCTTGAAAGGTTGCCGGCGGCGTCAGCGCGACCCGACGAGCTCGGCTCGTACGGCGTGCTCGATGCGGGTACCGGTGAAGAACTCGGGATTCATTCCTGCGTGCAGACGCACCGGGTTGGCGAACATGAAGTCGCGAAAGTCGTCGCGGCCCATGACGTCGTGCTCGACGAGCTCCCAGGCTTCGGCCACGACTTGCGCCATGTCGGGCACGTCCCAGTGGCCGTTGTCCGAACCGAACACCGCGCGCAGCGCTGCCCCGAACGGATTGGTCCGCCGATCGAACGCATGCACCGTGACCGGATCGTCGGCTTCGCACCCGAACCAGAATCGATCGACGAACAACTCGACGATGTCCGATGCCTGCTGCATGGGGACCGCGGCGAAGTTGTCGGGATTGTCGACCGCGGGCTGCGGCCGGCTGAACATCTCGCGCAACGTGGCCTCGTGCGCCTTTGTGCGATCGTCGCCGTACTGGTTGATCAGTTGCATGAACAGATCGGTGTCGAGATTGGCCGGATCGAAGTCACTGATGCGTTCGCCGTTGCGCCGTTGCCAGTGCCCGATCAGATCGGCGTAGAGGGACACGGCCCACCCGACGCCGCCTTCGAGGAAGGCGAAATTGAGGTTGGGGAAGCGGTGCGTCACGCCGCCCATGAACAGTGCCTTGCAGATGGCTTCGCCGCCGGCGCCGAGCACGCCGATGTGGTTGTAGCTGTAGTTGGACAGCTGCGCCCGGCTGCCATAGATCGCACTGCTGTGGAAGGTGGCGGCCACGCCGAGCTCGACACACTTGGCCCACACCGGGTCGTAGTCGTAGTCGCTCTCGAGCGCCAACAAATCGAGGCGCGGTGGGCCGCTGCCATCGAGCGCCGGCCGTGTGATGTGACTGCGCAGCACCGCGACCTTGAGGCCGAGCGTGTGCACCGCGTAGTCGAGCTCCGCGATCGCTTCGGTGGGATTGTGCATCGGGATCACCGCGGCGGGTGTCATGCGATCGGCGAACGGCCGGTAGGAGTCGGCGATGTAGCAGTTGTACGCGCGGCAACACGCGACGCGCAGCTCGTCGTCGGCGAGTTGGTTGGCGAAGAGCCCTTCGCTCGGATAGACCAGTGCGAAGTCGATGCCGAACTCGTCGAGCCGCTGCGCGTAGAGCGACGGCAACGTGGCAGTGGCGCGGTCGAGCGTGTTGCGCGTGGGCCAGACCCACGAACCCGAATCCTTGGTCCAATAGGGATCGGCCGGATCGAGCAGGAACTGGCGCTTGACCGGCGCGCTGCGATAGCGATCGACCATCGCGGGGCCGGCGACATCGGCGAGGTAGTCGAGAAGGACGGGGGTTGCTTCGACGGCATGCGCGTCGGCATCGATGATCGGATGGTCGAGGTCTTCGCGGATTCGCGCCGATGTCAATTTGCTCACAAGACCACGGTACTCGTCCGCACGGCGGGTGACAGCCGTGGTTGACTGGGGTCGACGCCGTCCGTCGACGTCAGAGGTGGTGACCCCATGGTGGCCGTACTGATCGTCATCGCGGTGCTCCTGTTCATCGCATTGATCGTCGTCTTGCGGTCGCTGCGAGTGATCCCCGAATACGAGCGGGCAGTGCATTTCCGCCTCGGTCGATTGAAGGGCGCCAAGGGCCCCGGGCTGATCATGGTGTGGCCGATCCTCGATCGCATCATCCGGGTCAGCCTGCGCACCGTTGCCCTCGAGATCCCCACGCAAGAGCTCGTCACGAGGGACAACGTCACCGTGCGCGTGAACGGCGTCACGTACTACGTCGTGCGCGACCCGATCAAAGCAGTACTCACCGTGCGCGACTTCCATTTCGCCACCGCGCAGAAGTCGCAGGTGACCTTGCTCGCTGTGTTGCGCGAACACGACCTCGACTCGTTGTTGCGTGACCGCGAATCGATCAGTGGGTTGCTGCGGGGTCTGATCGATGCCGCCACCGAGCCCTGGGGCATCGAGGTCACGACGGCCGAGATCAAAGATGTGGAGTTGCCCGAACAGATGCGTAGGGCGATGGCGCGCGAGGCCGAATCCGAACGCGAACGGCGGGCCAAGGTCATCCACGCCCGCGGCGAGTTCGAAGCATCGGAGATGCTCGGGCAAGCGGCGTCGGTGCTCGAACAGCATCCGGCCGCGTTGCAGTTGCGCACGCTGGCGACGCTGGCCGAGATCTCCGTCGAACGGAACTCGACGATCGTGTTCCCGTTGCCGTTCGAGATCATGCGCGTGTTCGATGCGATGGCCCGCAAGATCGAAAGCGAGCTCCCTCCGCCGCCCGCAAGCCCCGCGAGCCCTGCCCGACCGGTGGCGACGATCGCTCCGCCACCGCCGCTACGACAAGGGCCGCAGGACGCTCCCGGGTAGCGCGCCGGTCCACGTGCCGTCGCGCACGATTTCGGTGCCGTTGACCAACACGTGATGGATGCCGATGGCGTCGGCGTAGAGCCGTCGTGCGCCACCGGGGAGATCACCGCGCAGTGCGATGGGCCCCGGCGCGATGGTCGCCTCGTCGAACACCACAACGTCGGCGTGGAAACCAACGGCCAGGCGTCCCCGCGCGCCGATGCCGCACAACCGCGCCGGCGCATCGGTGATGTAGTGCACTGCTTCTTCGAGCGACAGCAGATGCCGCTCGCGCACGGCCCGACCCAGCAACGACGTCGTGTAGGTGAACGACGATGCGTTGTCGAGGTGGGCGCCGGCGTCGGACGCGCCGATCAACATGTTGGGTTCGCGCCATACCTCGGAGCGCAACTGCCAGCTCGCGTCGTCGTCACCCGACGGCTTGGGCGTGAAACTCGTATCGATGCCGCCCGCGAGTACGAGATCGAAGAACACGTCGTAGATGTCGCGGCCCCACGCGCCCGCGATGTCGGCCAGGGTGCGGCCGACGAACTCGACGTGCTCGGGCGCCGTCGTCGATGCAAGCGTCATCGTCTCCCAACCGAAGAACCGCCGCAGGACTTCGGGTGGATTCAACGCACCCTCGCGCAGGCGCGCCTGTTGTTGGTCGTCGCGCAACGCGCCGATGCGCTCGCCCGCGGGGATGGCGAAGAATTTGGCCCATCCGGGCAGCGAGTCGAGCAGGAATCCGTTGGCGAAGCTCAGATAGAACAACCGCGGATCGGGGATCACCTGGGCGACGACGGTGGCGCCGCGCTCTGCCGCGTACTGCGCGAGATGGCGCGCGCTGGCAACCACGTCGGGCCGGTGCGCTTCGATCGGCAGCGCGTTCCACGTCAACGGGCGG
Source organism: Acidimicrobiales bacterium (assembly GCA_039915945.1). Classification (GTDB taxonomy): domain Bacteria; phylum Actinomycetota; class Acidimicrobiia; order Acidimicrobiales; family WLNW01; genus DATLFA01. The sequence continues at coordinate 15,155 of JBDSMH010000029.1, forward strand.
CCGGCGGCGAGCGCCATGCCGGTGATCAACTCGATGTCGTCGTCCCCGAAGGGCGTGATGCCGGGGTTGAGCGCGACGAAGGTGCCCGGCTTGTTGCGCAGCACACCGGCGAGGGCCAGCAACTCTGCCGGTTGCGCGAAGCGCGAAGGGATGGGATTGCCGTCGTTGTCGTGATGCGTCGCGGCGAGCGACGAGGAGAAGCCGAGACCGCCACCGTCGATCGAGTCGGCGAGCAACCGGCACATCGCCGCGACCTGCCCGTCGTCGGCGACATCGCCGACGGCACCGTCGCCCATCACGACGCGCCGCAACGCCGAGTGCCCGACCAAAAAGCCGGCGTTGACCGCGGTGTGGCCTTCGATGCGAGAGAGGTAGTCGGCGAACGATGCCCAGTCCCACGACGGGCCGGCACGCAACGCGTCGATCGACATGCCTTCGACCCGAGCGAGCATTGGCAACAGATAGTCGACCGCGTTGTTGTCGGCCGCCGATGGACCCAGCGGCGCGATCGTGAACCCGCAGTTGCCGCCGACGACGGTGGTCACGCCGTGGAAGGGCGAGGGGCTCGCGGTCGGGTCCCACAGGATCTGCGCGTCGTGATGGGTATGCGAGTCGACGAAGCCGGGCGCCACGATGCGGCCCGTCGCGTCGATGGTCTCGCGGGCGTCGTCATCGATCACACCGACCGCGACGATGCGCCCGTCGACGATGCCCACGTCGTGGCGGGCGCGGGGCGCACCGGTGCCGTCGATGACGGTGCCTCCGACGATCTCGCAATCGAGCATCTAGTTCTCCGTCACTCGCGGGCGTGCCGCCGCGTCGAGCATGCGACCTGTAAGCGTAGGTTGTGCCACACCGTCGATCTGCGTCGGCGCGCCGTTGACGATGGTGGCGCGGTAGCCGCCCCACGGGCGGCGCAGCCGCAATGCACCGCCGGGCGTGTCGTTCACGAGATAGTCGTCGGGCCACGTGATGCGGTCGAGCTCGAACACGACGAGATCGGCGGCGTAGCCCGGGGCGACTACGCCGCGATCGTGCACGCCGAACATGCGCGCCGGGCGTTGCGTGAGGATGTGGACCGCGTGTTCGAGCGAGAAGTCACGCCGCTCGTGCACGTGGCGTTGCAGGAGCAACGAGGTGTCGCCGGCACCGCACAGGCTGTTGAGGTGCGCTCCCGCGTCGCTGGCACCGACGATGGTGCGCCCGTCGCGGAACAATTCGGCGAGACCGTCGACGTCTTCGTTGGCCAGGCCCACCGTGGCCAGACCCACGTCGCACGAATTCGCCAGCACGAAGTCGGCGAACACATCGCACTCGTGTCGGTCGGGTTGGTCGTTCTGCAGTGCCGGGAAGTAGTCACCCTCGTAGCGCTTCAATTCGGGGTTGGATACGGCCACGATGCGCAGCTTGTGCATGCGGCCCTTCGGGAACGTCGCGAACCCGGTTGCGTCCCACTCCGCGCGAGCACGGGACCGCCAGTCGGGATCGCGCAGCATGACCATCTTGGCCGAACGATCGGACTGCGCCCACTGATTCCACAGTGGCATCGACGCGAATCCCATCGTGCGATCGAGATCGACGCGCACGTCGAAGCGGCGCGGTGAGACCTGCGGGAACACACCCGCCCCTTCGCGCTGCGTGCGGCCCGCCTGCTCGAGGAGGAAGGGCACGTGTTCGGCCGACATACCGCCGGTCGCGAGTTGCACCCAGGTGCCGCGCACATCGGTGCCCGCGCAGACGCGGTGCACGCGTTCAATGTCGTCGGCTTTGGCTTCGAATTTGCGCGGCTCGGGAACGAACTGCAGCACGTTGCGAGACGCCTCGTGCAACGTGTGGGTCAGCGCGATGAACTCGTCGTCGTCGGCCAACCGACTCGGCACCTTGCGTCCATTGCGATCGCGATCGGCGAATGACGTGGACAGTCCGTGCGCGCCGGCCGCGAGGCAGTCGGCCAGAGCGGCCGCCAACGCGCGCCGCTCGTCGTCGGTCGCGGCGCGCTGCAGCGCCTCGTCGCCCATGACGAACCACCGCAGCGCCGAATGCCCGACCAACCCGACCACGTTCACGGCAGCGCCGCGGGCGTTGAACGCATCACGGTACTGCTGCCAGCTCGACCAGTTCCACGGGATGTGCTCTTCGAACGCGACGAGGGGCAGATCCTCGATGAAGCAGAACACGTCGGATATCGCGGCCCGATCCGACGCGTGCAGCGGCGCCAGCGAGAGCGAACAGTTGCCCTGGACGACGGTGGTGACACCATGCAGCGCCATCGGGTCGGCCGACGGATCCCACCACAACACCGGATCGAAGTGCGTGTGCGTGTCGATGAAGCCCGGAGCGACCGTCGCTCCGGCCGCGTCGAGTTGCGTCTCGCCGTCGGGCCGCAGGTTGGGCCCGACCTCGACGATCACCCCGTCGCGCACGCGTACGTCGCCGCGCTGCGCGGGCGACCCCGTGCCGTCGACGACCGTGCCGCCGCGCACCAATAGATCAGCCATCTCCGACCCCCCGAGGCCCGCCTATGACGTAAGCCAAGGGCTCCTCACCGAACCTTTACACGGCAGCAACGTACTTCTAACCGGGTTGCGGGACATTGAACCTGCTCACGACGGCGGAGCGCCGACGAGCGAGGAGGGGTACATGGAGACGCGTGAACGCTTTCTCGATGCTGTCCGCGCCCTCGCCGTGGTGCGGGTCATGATCTGGCACGCCTTCGGCTACGCGGCGATCACCTACTTCGTGTCTGCCGTGCCCGCGATGTTCTTCGTGACCGGCAGCCTGCTGGCCCGCTCGCTCGACCGCCACGGCTACGTCGCGACGCTGCGCGACCGCACCCGTCGTCTGCTCATCCCGCTGTGGTTGTTCGCCGCGGTGGCGTTCGGCGCGATGACCATCGCCGACCAGATCACGCATTCGTCGACAACCCGCGTGCCCTGGCGCAATCTCGTGTGGTGGATCGTGCCCCTCGCTGATCCCCGCGGCTCGCAGTGGGAAGGCGGCTGGATGTCGTCGCCGCTGTGGTACCTGCGGGCGCTGTTGTGGATGATCATCGCATCGCCGGTACTCCTGTGGGCCATCCGGCGCGCGCCGGCCCGCACACTGCTCGGCCTGGCAACCGGCGTGTTCTTCATCGACCTCGCGGCCCGTCATCCTCGTTGGCCGCTACAGACAACCCACACGCCGTGGATCATCGGCGACTTCTTCCTCTACGCGTTCTTCCTGTGCCTCGGCTTCATGCACCGCGACGGCGTACTGGCCAAGTGCAGCCGTGGATGGTGGACGCTGATCGCGCTCGCGTCGGGCACCGCGGGTGCTGCATGGGTCATCACGCAACCGGTACCGGACCACGTGGTCAACGATTCGCACCCCGCGCACCTCTTCATCGGATTCGCATGGTTGGCCGTGTTCATGGCTGCCGCGCCACTGATCGAGCGACTCGCCAGCGCGTCGTTCCTACGGGACACCATCCGCACCATCAACAGCCGCTCGCTGACCATCTACCTCTGGCATTCGACCGCGATCATCCTCGGCTACCACCTGTTGTGGAACGTCGACACCCCGTTGCCGCGCGGCGTGTTCACCGCCAGCGTCGTCGGGTTGATGTTCGCCGGGACTGCGGCGTTCGTCGCGTTGTTCGGATGGCTCGAAGACTTCGCCGGCGACCGCAAACCGCAACTCTGGCCCGGCGCGCTGGCTCGCAACCCCAAGGTGCGCGAACCGCAGGGACGGCGCATCGTCGTCGGGGCGATGGCCGTCAGCGGCGCGTTCGGCTTCTTCTCGGTCGGCGCCACCAGTCTCGAATCGCTCACCGCAACCGCGTCCGCGAGTTCGTCGGTCGCCACCGCCACCAGTGCGAGCGCGGTAGCCGATACGACCACGCACACCCTGCGCACGCCCTCGCAGGCACCGGCACCACCGAGCGTGGACACGGTGATCACACCCGCCGTCGTGGTGGCCGACACCGCGACCGACACGTCGGATACCGGCGCGACGGTCAATGCGTCGTTCGACACCGCGGTGGATTCCCGGGTCGCGACAACGATCGCCACCGTGCGCGCGTGGCTCGATCAGAACGGCGTCGCCGGCGTGCAGTTCGGCGTCAGCAAGTCGGGTTCGTTCTATCTCGTCGATTCGGTCGGCACTCTGGGCGCCGACGATACGTACGACATCTGGTCGGTGACCAAGACGCTCACCACCACGCTCGTACTGCGCGAAGTCGAAGCGGGCAACCTCGATCTCGACGCGCCGCTGCCGCAACTCTCGGCCCTGCCGTCGTTCCCCTCGAGCCAGTTCACCGTGCGCGAGTTGTTGTCGCACACGAGCGGCCTCATCCCCTACCGCGACTCACCGACCTACGCCGCCGATCCATCCGCCATCACTTCGCCCGCCCTCGCGCTGGCGGCCGCCGCGGCCGAGCCATTGCTCTTCACCCCGGGCAGCAAGGGTTCGTATTCGAGCACGAACTATCTCGTGCTCGGCTTGCTGCTCGAAGACATCACCGGCACGCCCTTCGCACAACTCGTCCGCGACTCGATCACGCAGCCCCTCGGTCTCGACAGCGCAGTGTTGTTGCCGTCGGCACGCGGTGAGCCCAACTTCTCCACCGGTGGCTTGTTGATGGACACCGCCGACCTGCTGGCGTGGACGTCGTACTACTTCCGGGATCACGCGGAACTGAGCGCCGACACGTGGACGATGATGTCCACCATCGATCCGGCGTCGTCGCTCGGTACGGGGCTCATCGGCTACTGCCCCTGCATCGCCGGCCCCGACGGCGGCTACCAGTGGAAGGGGCTCGGCTACGCCGGCGCAACCACGTTGATCCAGTACTCACCGAGCGACGACGTGGCGATCGTGATCAACCTCTCCGAGTCGCTGTGGAAGTCCGACGCCTTCTTCAACTCGATCAACGGGCTGTTCGAATCGCTGCGGGCGATCGCCGACGCGGGCTGAGCCGCGGTTCACGCCGTGCTCGTAAACCCTCTGTGCTGTTCACCCTGGACGGGCGATGATGATCTGACGGGACGCGTCGACGAACACGTCGCGCCGATGCATGACGCTGTCGGGACCGTCATCCGCGCTCAACACGGTGAGCGCGTGGAGGTCGTCCTCGTCGAGGTAGTGCTCGAGCTGTTGACGCGTGCGCCGAAGGTGTTCGCTGAGCATTCGACGCGCGTCGTGCCACAGCGGGTCGTCGAGATGGAGACGGTCGAGCCGCTCATCGACGAGCTCGAAGCCCGCCGAGGTGACCATCGACGCGAGGTCAGTGGATGCAACGGGGTGGGTCAGCCCGTCGCGCATCTGCGCGAACCATCGCCCGCCGGCATCGTCGAGCCGGCCCGCCAGGCCTGGGCGACCGAGGCCGAGGTCTTCGGGCAGCATGCGCATGGGCTCTGCGAGCTCGGCGATCGCGAGCAAACCATGCGGATCGAGCAAGTCGCGCAGCACGCGTAGCGCGGCGACTTCGTCACCGACGTGGTGCAGGGACATCGAGGCCCAGATCACATCGGCGCGCGCGATCCCTTCGAGGCCGCCGGGCAATTCGGCGAGATGCGTACTCACTCGCGGGGAGAGACCGCGCTCGGTGGCCCGTTGCGTGGCGCGCTCGAGCATCGCGGGCGAGCCGTCGACAGCGACGACCTGCGCGTCGGGGAACAGCCGCGCGAACTCGCACGTGCCGACGCCGGGGCCGCTGCCGATGTCGATGATCCGCCGCACCGGAGGCGCGTCGCCACCCCGCAGAGCCGTGATCCGCTGCGCCGTGTCGGTCACGAACGCGAGGAGTACGTCGCCTTCGAGTTCGGCCTGGCCGACCATGGCTTTCCATTCCGCTTCGTCGAGGCGGACGGGCCCGTGATGGTGGCCGTGATGTTGATTGTGATGCTCGGTTTCAACCATGTCGGTCACGGTAGGAACAATTCTCGTTTCGGCATACGCTCTTGCCAATGAAGCAAGACGCTCCCCCGCCCGAGGCTCGCATCGAGGATGTCGCTCGACGGCGACTCCGTAGCATTCGCCTCGCGAGAGGTTGGACACTCGACGAACTGGCGCGGCGGTCGCACATCGGCGCCTCCACCATCAGTCGTATCGAGACCGGCCACCGCCGGCTGGCGATCGACAACCTCGCGGATCTGGCGCGCGCGCTCGAGACCACGGTCGACGAACTACTCGCGGACGACAGCGGCGACGACGTCGTCATCCGCCCGACCCGGTGCAAGGGCAGCAACGGCGCGGTGCACTGGCCCCTCAACCGCATGCACGATCCGGCGGGCCGCACGGTGGCCAAGATGCGCATCCCGGCATCGAAGAAGCGGCCCGACCCGCAGATTCACCCCGGACGCGATTGGTTCTACGTGCTCGAAGGCACCGCGAGACTGCTGCTCGGCGAACGCGAGCACTTGGTCCACGCGGGTCAAGCGGCCGAGTTCAACACCATGACCCCGCATTGGATCGCTGGCTACGGCGGGCCGGTCGAGATCCTGTCGATCTTCGATCGCCATGGTGAGCAGGCCCACCTGCGGTCGGACGAGCCTCACCCGGTCTGAGCCTCCACATTCTCACCGAGTTCTCAACTTCGTCGCGTTCACTTCTGACGGACCCTGCGCCACGATGGAGTGCACACACTGAAGGGGAACTCTGATGAACAAGCGCATCGCCGCTGCCGCGGCAAGTGCCAGCCTGCTCGCCGGCGCCGCCGGCTTCGCCATCGGCATCACTGGCACCGCCGGGGCGCAGTCGGGATCACCGACCACGACCGCACCGACGACGGCCAAGCCGAAGTCCGATGCGTGGATCCAAAACGCCCTCAAGCCGCTGCTCGACAACGGCACCCTCAACCAGGCGCAGATCGATGCCGTCACCAAAGCGCTGCAAGACGCTCGTCCCGCGGGCAAGGGCTCGGACGGCGCGCGGCACGGGGGCGGTGGTTCTGTCGGCAGCCTCTCCGGTGCCGCGACGGCCATCGGCGTGACGCCCGAAGAGGTGCGCACCGCGCTGCAGTCCGGCCAGTCGCTCGCTGATCTCGCCAAGTCGAAGGGCGTCGACCCGCAGAAGGTCATCGACGCGCTGCTCGCCCCGATCGTCGAACACGAGAAGGCCGACGTGGCGAGCGGCAAGGACACGCAAGCCGAAGCCGACAAAGAGATCGCCGACGCAACCGCGCGCGTCACCGACTTCGTCAACGGCAAAGCGCCCGCCAAAGGCACTGGAATCCCCAAGGGCGCCCGGCCCGGCGGCCACAACAAGTCGGCCCCCACGGCGCCGACCACCACGGCCCCGGCCGGCAGCTAGGCCCAACACTGCGCTCAAAGGGCCGCTAGGCCCAACGCACCTTCAACTGGCGCGGACCGCGTAGGACCGTGCCGTGGATACGGGTGCTGTCGCGCTCGAGCAGCGTCAACCCGGGCAAGCGGTCGAGGAGCGTGCCGAGCGCAGTGACGAGTTCCGCGCGTGCGAGATGCGCGCCGAGGCAGAAGTGCGGTCCGATACCGAAGGTCATGATCGGCTCCGGCTGGCGCGCGACGTCGTAGTCGTCGGGTGAGTCGAAAACACTGGGATCGCGATTGGCCGCGGCGATACCGAACAGAACGCGCGCGCCCGCGTCGATCGAATGGCCGAACCATTCGGTGGCGGTGGGCGCCCGCCTGGGTTCCATGCTGACGACAGGATCCCATCGCAACGATTCTTCGACCGCCCAGCGCAGCTCGGTTTGCGGATCCGCGACGACGCGCTCGAGTTGTTCGGGGTGCGTCAACAATGCGTAGAGCACGGTGCCGAGGCCATGGAACGTGGTGTCGGTGCCGGCCGCGAATAGCAGGCGCACGAAGGTGAAGATCTCTTCGTCGCTCAACGCGTCGCCTTCGTCATTGGTGGTCGCCAACGTCGAGATGAGATCGTGCGCCGGGTCATCGCGACGTTGTGTCACCAGCGGGCCGAGTACGTGCGTGAACTCGGCCTTGGCTTCGAGCGCGCCCACGGGGTCGTTGGGATAGCTGAGCAACCGGTGCGCGCAGTGCTGGAGGTCGATGTCGTTGTCGTCGGGTAGGCCCAGCAGCCGCGAGATGACGATGCCGGGAAAGCGACTGTTGAACGCGGTGACGAGATCGGCCTCTCGCGCCGCCACGAAGTCGTCGATCAACTCGTTGGCGACTTCCTCGAGGATCGGCCGTACGTAGTCCGGCATGATCCGCACGCGGAACGCCGGCGACACCAGCTTGCGATTGCGTTTGTGCTCGTCGCCGCCCATGCACTGCAACGTGCGCCCCATCGACGGTTCGGTCATCTCGGCGAATGCCGCCGCCGCCGGGAACAACTCGTCGTCGCGATACGCGGCATCGACCGCGTCGTACGTGGTGAACAACAGCGCCGGCTCGCCGAAGTAGCGCACCTGCGCCACGGGTCCGTCGTCGCGGAGACGATGGATGACCGAGTGGAGATCAGCCATGTCGCCGCCGAGGGCGAAGTCGACGTCATCGTGCACGATGTTGCTCACGAGAGATACCTCACAAGAAGTACGCGCCGCCATCGACGGTCACGGTGGCACTGGTGATGTAGTGCGCGTCGGCGCTGGCGAGCGCGACGAGGGCGCGGCCGATGTCGTGTTCGGGATCACCGAAGCGCTGTAACGGGATGATCGACACGCGTTGCGCGTACGCCTCGGGGAAGTCCTTCTTCCACTGCTCGAGCGCGGGTGTTTGCGCGGATGGTGAGATGCAGTTGACGCGGATGCCCTGTGGCCCCCACTCGATGGCGGCCGCGCGCGTCAGCGTGCGCAGCGCGGCTTTGACCGACCCGTAGACCCCGCTCTTGCCGAACCCGCCGAGCATGGCACCGGAGATCACGTTGATGATGTTGCCCTGGGTCTTCAGCAGGTGGGGATGCGCGGCCTGCATCACGTGCAGCGTGCCGAGGAACCCCGAGCGCCACATCACGTCGGCGTCGTCGTCGGTCGTCTCGAGCACGGTCGTGAACGTCACCGCCTGCGCGTTGTTGATGACGACATCGATACGGCCGAACCGTTCGACCACTGCCGCGACGGCGGCGTCGACCGCGGCTTTGTCTCCCACGTCGCACGCGATCGCCAGCGCCTGCATTCCCCGCTTTTCTATCTCGGCGGCGGTATCGGCTCCTGTGACCGGGTCCCATTCGAGGACCGCCACGCGACAGCCTTCGGTGGCGAACGCGAGTGCCGCGCCCCGCCCCAGGCCGCGACCGGCGCCGGTCACAATCACTACTCGATCGTCCATTGATCCTCTACCTCACGAACTCGGGCATGACCTCGCGCACGACGAGATCGAGACTCTCTTGACCCAACGCGAACGGCATGCCGCCCATCATCGGATGGAACACCAGACGACCGCGCGGATCGCCGGCGTCGATTTGTTGGCCGAGCGTGACGACTTCGTCCGGAGTCATCACCGCGTAGGCGCCCGACGAGCGCAACACATCAGGATCGGTTGCCGCTTGGTAGTTGCCACCGCCGCGAGATGCCGCCCACGTGGCGTATGAGTTGGACTCGTGCAGTGCATGCGGACCGATTTGCTGCCACGCGGCGTCGGGATCGCGCGACACGTGGAGGAAGTTGCCGGGTGGGTTCGGTGTGTCGGGCGCGGCAGCGGGCCCTGGGTCTTTGCCCAGCGCCAGCATCTCTTCGCGCCACGGCCCGACGAACAACGGGTTGGGTGCCATGAAGCCGTCCGCGATGCGCGCCGCCCGGCGCGCCGCGACCGGCGATGACGCACCCATCAACAGCTTCATCGGTTGTTGCAACGGTTTGGGCATGACCCGCACGTTGCGCAGTGTCCAGTGCTTGCCACTGTGCGAGAACTCGTCTTCGGACCAACAGCGCTTGATGATCTCGACGGCTTCTTCCATGCGACTCGGGCGCTGCTTGATGGAGATGCCGTACCCCTCGAACTCACCGGGCACATACCCCGCGCCGACGACCACCTCGAGGCGCCCGCCGCTGATGATGTCGAGGACCGCGGCGTCTTCGGCGACCTGCACCGGGTGTTTGAGCGGCAACAACACGAGTGCGAGACGAATGCGGATGCGGCGGGTGCGCGCCGCGATGGCGGCGGCTGCGGTGAACGGTGACGGCAGGTATCCGTCGTCGGAGAAGTGATGCTCGTGCAGCATCACGGTGTTGAACCCGTTGTCGTCGGCCCACACCACCTGATCGAGAAAGTGTGCATAGACATCGGCCCATGGCTTGCGCCACGCGGCCGGATTGCGCAGGTCGTACTTGATCTCGAAATCCATCAATGCCGCGCCCCTTGGCGGTGTGGCCCTTGAAGCGTCAGCCCTCTGCGCAACAGTTCCCTTGCCGACGCGTCGCCGTCGAGCAGTTTGTTCACTCGGTTCGCAATGCGCCAACCGTCGGCTTCACGGCGCAGTTCCCATCGCGTGGCCGTGACTCGCCAGATGCGGAAGTTCTCACCGTCACTGCGGAACAGTTGCCCGTAACACGTGGCCACCGCGGTGTCCCCGTCGATGGTGATGTAGGGCAGCGTGAGCACGTGTGCGCATCCGGCGTGGATGTACCCCTGATGCGTGTCGCCGTCGATCATGCCGGCGATCGCAGAGCGGCCCTGCCATGCACCCACTTGCGCGTCGTAATTGCCGTCTTCGGTCCAGAGCGATGCCGCCATCTCGCTCCAACCGCTATCGGCCGCCGGGCCGTAGTTGGCGATCAGCTGATAGATCGCCGCCTGGTCGTCGAGATGTTGTACCCGCGCTTGCAGCGCACTGACTGCGGCTTCGAGATCTGTCATAGGTCCCCCGCTATCTTGGAACTGTGCCTACCGACGACGAAGGATTGTTGCGCGTCAACCGCTCGTGCGCCATACCCCTGCGCGAGCTCACGTGGAAGTTCACCGCCAGCGGTGGGCCCGGGGGGCAACACGCCAATACCGCCAACACCAAGGTCGACCTGCGCTTCGACATCGAAGAGTCGGAGTCGCTCGGGCCGCGCCAGAAAGAGCGACTGCTCGAGAAGCTGGGACCGTCGGTGCGGATCACGTCGTCCGAACGCCGCTCGCAACTGCAGAATCGCGAGCTCGCGCTCGAACGACTGCGCACGATCCTGCAAGAGGCACTCGCCATCGAACGACATCGCGTCGCCACCAAGCCGTCGCGCTCGGCGAAGGTCAAGCGGGTCGAGTCCAAGCGGCGCCGCAGCGACGTCAAACGCGGCCGGCAACGACCCGGCGACGACTCATGAACTCGTGCGGGGGCGGAACGGGTAGAGCGTGACCTCGTCGGTGGCGTCGACGAACGTGACCTCGACCGGCATGCCCACCTCTACTCGATCGGGCGCACAGTCGATGATGTTGGTCAGCAGCAACGGCCCTTCGTCGAGCTCCACGATCGCCACTACATAGGGCAGATCGTCGACGAAGGCCGGGGTAGCCGGCCGATGTTGCACGACGAAGCTGTAGACGGTCGCCTTGCCGCTCGTCGCGGTCCAATCCTGCTCTTCGGTGAGACACGCCCGGCACAGCACTTGTGGCGGGAACTGGAAGCTGCCGCAGGCGCGGCAACGTTGCAGGCGCAACTCGTGTTCGTGGGTGCCTTCCCAGAACGGGCGGGCCAACGGCGTGATGTGCGGCAGCGGTTTGTCGTACGCCATCGCTAGTCCTTCGCCAACAACGCCATCGAGAACGTGCCCGTCATCGGACCGCAGGCAACCGCGACGCGCGGGTCACGGATCTTGCGGCACAACGTGCGGTCGTAGGTGTGCTCACCGTTTTGCCAGTTCGGACAGCGATCGGGCACGTAGTTGCGGAACTGCTTGACCGCTTCGATGATGCGGAAGTTGTAGGGATTGATGTTGTGGCTGTAACCGATGCAGCCGCCGTCGGGGCTCACCGGGAAGCGATCGTCCAGGCCGATGTTCTCCGTCGTGAACGGGCCACCCTCGCCCACTTCGCAGAACCCGGCGGCTTCGTATTCCATGATGACGCCGCTGGCGAAATGGTC
>JBDSMH010000053.1:0-8789 GCA_039915945.1 Acidimicrobiales bacterium
TGCGCCGCCAACTCGACGAGGTCGCACACGTGATGTTCGGCGGTCTCACTCATCCTCGTGCGATCGAACTCGCGGAGCGTCTGATCGCACTAGCGCCACGGCCCCTCGAGCACGTGTTCTTCTCGGATTCGGGTTCGGTCGCGGTCGAGGTCGCGATCAAGATGGCGCTGCAGTATTGGATCGGCCTCGGTCGTGCGGACAAGCGTCGGCTGTTGACCGTGCGCGGTGGCTATCACGGTGACACGTTCGCGGCCATGTCGGTGTGCGATCCGGTCTCGGGCATGCACCATCTGTTCCGGTCGACGATGCCGGAGCAGTTCTTCGCGGATGAACCATCGCCGGGCTTCGGCGAAGTGTGGGACGAAACGCACTTGGCGAGCGTGGTGTCATTGCTCGACGAGCACGCTGGCGAGATCGCAGCAGTGGTGATCGAGCCGATCGTGCAAGGCGCCGGCGGGATGCGCTTCTACAGCGCGCACTACCTGCAGCGGCTACGGGCGCTGTGCGACGAGCACGACGTGCTGCTCGTGCTCGACGAGATCGCCACCGGCTTCGGGCGCACCGGCGAGATGTTCGCATGCAACCACGCGCAGATTGCGCCCGACATCATGTGTCTCGGCAAGGCGATGACGGGTGGCTATCTCTCGATGGCGGCCACATTGTGCACGCCCGAGGTCGCGACCGGCGTGTGCCGGGCCGAGCCTGGCGCGTTGATGCACGGGCCCACGTTCATGGCCAATCCCCTCGCTGCGGCGGCATCGATCGCCAGCATCGACTTGTTGCTGTCGCAGCCGTGGCAAGCGGAGATCCGTCGAATCGAGAGCGGTTTGCTGGCGGGATTGGCGCCGGCGCGAGCGCTGCCCGGAGTCGTCGACGTTCGTGTGCTGGGCGCGATCGGGGTCATCGAGACCGAAGCGCCGTTGCCGATGGCGACGATCCAGGAGCATCTCGTCGGCCGAGGCGTTTGGTTGCGCCCCTTTGGCCGGCTGCTCTACACGATGCCGCCGTACATCATCGACGACGATGATCTCGGTGCCATCACGTCGGCGATGACCCACGCCGTGGCTTCGCTCTGAGTGATCAGAGGATGCAGCTGTGCCGACCGCCGACGCGAGGAAGCACACGGTGGCCTTGCTGACGCGCCAATGTCCGTCTCGCAGCACCGCGCCACCGTGCACCACGTTCGGTACGACCGGAGACGGCCCGTTGCCGTAACGGACGCGGAAGTCGACATCGGCATAAGGTCGGGTATGGCCAACGACGGCAACGATGTGGTGTTGGTACGCCACGGCGATACGGAGTGGAGCCGCGAGCGCCGCCATACGGGACGCACCGACGTCGCGCTCACCGAGACCGGGTTGCAGCAGGCCGACGCGCTGGCGCAAGTCTTGTCGGGATTCGCCTTCGCTCGCGTGTTGTGCAGCCCGCGGCAACGGGCGATCGAAACGTGTCGCCGAGCGGGCCTGTTCGAGCGGGCCGAGATCTGTGACGACGCCGTCGAGTGGGACTACGGCGTGTACGAAGGGCGCACGACGGCCGAGATCCGCGACGAGATCCCCGGCTGGTCGGTGTGGACCCACGACGTCATCGGCGGTGAGAGCGTCGCGCAAGTGGGCGAACGAGCGGATCGAGTGATTGCGGCGGCGCTCGCAGTCGATGGTGACGTCACCGTGTTCGCTCACGCGCATCTGCTGCGGATACTCGCGGCGCGCTGGATCGGTCTCGATGCGATCCGCGGCCAGAGCTTCGTGCTCGACACGGCGAGCGTGTCGGTGTTGTCCTTCGAGCGCGAGGAACGCGTCATCGCACGGTGGAACCAGACGGGCCCGCAGTAGTTCAGCGTCGAGAGGTCAGATGGGACGAGCGCCGGCAGCAGTGAGGCGCCGTGTCGCCTCGGCGTAGACGTCAGCGGGCAGCGGCCCCTGTGCCGCGGTGGCGAGATTGTCGCGGAGGTGAGCGACACTGCTTGTGCCGATGATCGTCGTGTCGAGCGCAGGGTGCGAGAGCGTGAAGCGCAACATGAACGCCGTGCGGCTCATGCCGTCGAGCAGTTCATCGAGCTTGGCCTGTTCCCAATAGTCACGCATGGTCTCGTTGGGCACCATGTAGTAGCGGCGGCCTTCCCAGTCTTCGGGCGCGCCGCGAGCCACTCCGCCGCGGATGATGATGCCAATCCCCGCGTCAGAAGCACGCGTGATGACATCTTCGTGCTCGCGCTGCAGCGCCGAGTAGGGGATCTGGAAGGCGTCGAATATGCCCATGTCGATCTGCTCGTCGAGTGTCGGCAAAACCGCAGACACACCGACGAATCGCACCTTGCCTTCGTCGCGCAACGCCAGCAGTTCGTCGAGCGCACCGTCGGCCGCGAACTGGGCGCGGGTCAAGCTGCGGTGGAACTGCACGAGGTCGAGATGATCGGTGCGCATCATGCGCAGACTGTGCTCGACGCCGGTGCGGATGTTGGCTGCCGTATGTACGTGGTCGGTGCCCATCGCGGCGCCGGGCACACACCCGCACTTCGAGGCGAGCACGTACTCGGAACGACGGTGCGCGATGAACTTGCCGATGAGCTCTTCGCTGCGCCCGTAATCGATCGACGTGTCGATGAAGTTGATGCCTTCGTCGAGCACCGTATTGAGAAGCGTCGCGGCGTCTTCGTCGCTGATCGACGGCCCGTTGGGCGGGCCTCGCAGTTCCATGGCACCGAAACCGAGGGCGGTGACCTCGAGTCCGGTGCGACCCAATGTGCCAAGTGCTGTCTCAGCCATGGCGAGAGTGTAAGACTTGTGGGCATGCCCGTTGGACGACTGAGCGTCATCGCACTCGATTGTCGTGACCCCCACGCATTGGCCGAGTTCTACAGCGCCATGACCGGTCTGGAGGTCAGTACGGGCGGACGACGACTGGGTGCAGCTGCGCAGTGACGGCGGCGTCGCTCTCGCGTTTCAGCTCGCCCCCGACCATCGGCCTCCGGTGTGGCCGAGCAGCAAACATCCACAGCAGGCCCACGTCGATTTCGATGTCGACGACCTCGACGTGGCCGAAGCGCAGGCACACGCGTTGGGCGCCCGCAAAGCGGAGGTGCAGCCGGGTGAGACCTTCCGGGTTTATCTCGATCCGGCGGGTCATACGTTCTGTCTCGTGCTCGCGTCGCCGCCAGCCGATCACTCAGCGCACTGAATCAGAGCTGCAGCAGTCCCCGCACGTACGCCGCTTGCCCGACGTGTTGCAGGCTGTCGTCGGCAATGCTCACCAAACGCACGCCGAGCGTGACCGGCGGGTCCCATCTCGTGTCGACGATGCGATCGAGCTCGGACGGGGTCAGCGTTTGCAACATCGCAGTGGTGCGGCGGTCGACGGCCTCGAGGTACTCCAAGAGCACGGCAGGCTCCGCCGGTTGGACCGCCGCGACATCGGTAGGCGAATGGCCGTAGCCGGTGTTGTCGGGATCGGCGGCGAGCCCGAACCGGCTCGCCCAGTCGTGCTGTAGCCAGATCTGGTCGGCATCGACCAACTCGGAGACGTGGTGATCCTGCACGCGGGCGCTGTGCCAGATGAGCCACGCGATCGGGTTCGCGCCGGGCGCGGGCGACTCGGTGAGCTTGTCCAGCGCGACGCCGTCGACGGCACCGTGGGCCAACGGCGGGACACGGCCATAGAGGTCGATCAGCAATGCAGCGATATCCATGCCGCGATTAGACCACGACTTTGCCCCGCCGTGGGCGGAGCGTCAGAAGACGAGCTCTCCGAGAGTCCAGAGCGCAAGCGCCGCGAACACGGCTGCGCCGACGTAGTTGATCTTGTGGAGGGGAACGCGGGCGACGAGCTGCCGGCCGAACGCCGCCGCGATCGCCGCCACTGCCGCGAGCGCGAGCAGTGCGCCGACGCCCGTGGAGACCGGCTCACCGCTCTTCGCCGCGAGGCTGGCGGTGGCCAGCTGTGTGAGGTCGCCCCATTCGGCCAGAAGTATCAGGGCGAAGCTGCCGGCCACCGTGCGGTAGACGGTGGTGCGCGTGGGCGCGTCGTCAGTGTCGACGTGGTCGTCGGACCGACTGCGGGCGGCCCGCAAGAGCAACACCGCGCCGACCGCGAAGAGCGTCGCGACGACGAGCTTGACGGGTGTGTCCGGCAGCAGGCTGATGGCACTGCCCGCCGCGACCGCAACCAGCACGTGGACCGTGAAGGCCGAGACCGCTCCCAGCCAGACCCAACCGGGCCGGCGGTAGCGAGTGACGAGGACGATCGTGGCGATCATGGTCTTGTCGGGCAATTCGGCAGGGAAGATCGTGACGAACGCCTGCACTAGGGACTTGATCGACACGCTGCACTCTCGCGCGCATCGGTTATCACCGAAAATTGGCGATCTTGGTGAACTCGATGCTGTGTGCGAGGTCTTCCGCGCCACCGATTGCGATGGACTCGTACACGCGTTGATACGCCGCACACATGCTCGCGGCGCCGAACGTCGTGGCGTGGTGACGACACTTGTCGGGGTCGATCTCGTCGAGGCGGTCGACGGCATCGACCATCTCGTCGAGGTCGTCACAAATGAAGCCCGTGACACCATCGACGATGATCTCGGGCACAGCGCCGCGGCGTAGTGCGATCACCGGTGTGCCGGCGGCCATCGATTCGATCATCACGAGACCGAATGGCTCGGGCCAATCGCTGGGGAACAGTGTGGCTGCTGCACTCGCGTAGAAGGCGGGCTTGTGCTGTTCCTCGAGTTCACCCACGAACCGGACGTCGTTGGCGCGAAAGATCGGCTCGATCTCGTCGCGGTAGTAGTCGGCGTCGAGCGGATCGATCTTGGCCGCGACGTGCAATGGTCTTCCTGTGAGGCGCGCGACCTCGGCCGCCAGCGCCGGTCCCTTTTCGGGGTTTATGCGACCGACGAACGCGAGGTGGCCGTCACCGGTTCGGGGCGCGCTGTGGTACTTGTCGAGGTCGAGGCCGTTGTAGACCGTGGCCGCCCACGTGACGTCGAGGCCCTCGATGGCGGTGCGCTGATGATTGCTGATCGAGATCAGCGGCATGTGTGGATAGAGCGGCAGCGTTTGGCGCACGTGCTCGAGGTCGAGTCGACCGTGCAACGTGATCACGGTGGGCGTTACTGCTCGATGCGCGAATGGAAGTGTCCAGATGTCAACGTGCGAGTGAATGACGTCGAATTCGTCGGCGCGCTCGTAGACGTCGGCCAGCATGCGCAGGTGCAGATGGGGCGCCACTTCGAGCATCTCTTGTCGACTCATACGTACCCGCAGCGGGGCAGCCGCTGTGACCGAAAGTCGAGCGCGGGTGGAAGACGAGTCGGCGGCGAACAAAGTGACGTCATGTCCGAGGTCGACTAGGCCATTGCAAAGCGCCGCAATCACGCGCTCGGTGCCACCGTATCCAGCCGGTGGGACGGCCTCGTAAAGAGGCGCAACTTGGGCGATTCTCACGTCAAATCACGCGAACGGGGCAGGAAGCACGTCTTGCTCGCGTTCAGGCTCGTGAAAGCGGATGGGAATGAGATGGCCGAAACGGTTTAGGTAGGAGCGTTGGCACGGTGCGCAGGTGCTGGTCGTGCCGAGACCATCGATGGCCAGCACGCCACCGCAATCCGGGCACCTCAACACGAAAAGGCCGGCATTCATCAACTTCCTCCTCCGCTCAGCAAACTCCTTACCCGGGACTGCGAATCTCTAACTCATTGCCGCGGAGATTCTGCCACGACGAGCAAGACTTTGGTATGGCAGATCCTCTCGACAGCGAGGCCGACTCGGTTCCTTCGGTGGGCCGGCGTCAACTCGTGCTCGTCGACGGCCGCACGTTCGCGATCAGCGACGAAGCAGGGCAAATGACCGCGCCGACGCACGGGTTGGTCCACGACGATCGTCGCCACCTGTCACAGTTCGCGGTTACGTGCGAGGCGTCCGATACAGAAGTGCTGGCGTCGAGCGCACCCACGCCACTCTCCGCAGTCATCGTGGCGCGACTGGACCGACGCGGGGACACCCCGCGGCGCGCTGTGATGACCCGTCGGCGCTGGGTGGCCAGCGGGTTGCGAGAAGACGTGCACGTGCACAACACCTCTCCCGGGCGCCAGCAATGGACGCTGCGAGTACGGGTGGCCGCGGACTTCGCCCACGTGTTCGACGTCAAGGCCGGCCTCTCGGGTGTCGACCGCAGTCTCGTTGCCGACGGCGACGGGTGGTTGATCGATTCCACCGATGTGGGCGCCAGCACGCGCATTTGTGCGATGCCTCGCCCTGACGACGTCGACTTGCCGTCGGGCATCATGACGTGGCGCCTCGATGTCGACGGGCGCAGCGACTCGATGATCAGCGTCACCGTCGAGCCGGTCGTCGACGATGTGCCCGCCGGTCTGGCGTTTCCCTGCGGCATCGTGCCCGGTGATGCGATCCCGATGCGCCGCTTGGCCTCGTGGCAGGCGTCGGTGCCGCGGGTCGTGTCCACTGATCCGCGTCTATCGCGCGTCGTCGAGCAGGCGCTGGCCGACATCGCCGCGTTGCGCATCATCGACTCCGCGCACATCGATCGGCCCGTGATAGCGGCAGGGGCACCGTGGTTCATGACGCTGTTCGGTCGCGACTCGTTGCTCACGTCGTGGATGACGTTGCCGTTCGACGACGAGCTTGCGGTCGGCGTCTTGTTGACTCTGGCCGAGTTGCAGGGGCAGACCTACGACGCGGTCGCCGAGGAGCAGCCGGGCAAGATTCTCCATGAGTTGCGTCGTCATGGGGGAGGAGGACCGTTCGCCAGCCGGCGCCGGTACTACGGCACCGTCGATGCCACGCCGCTGTTCGTGATGCTCGCCGCCGAAGCGTGGCGATGGGGCGCACTGCGAGCAGTAGATCTGATCACTCTGGCGCCCGCCGTCGACGCCGCGCTCGAGTGGATGCTCAGAGACGGCGACTCGAATGGCGACGGCCTCGTCGACTACCAACGCAGCGATGCGTCCGGTCTTTCCAACCAGGGTTGGAAGGACTCGTGGGACGGCGTGACGTTCGCCGATGGATCGTTGGCGAAGGGCCCGATTGCACTCGTCGAAGTGCAGGGCTACGTCTATGCAGCACTGATCGGCGCCGCCGAGCTCAGCGCGGCGATGGGTCTTGCTCACGATGGCAACGACCTGCTCGCCCGCGCCGCGCGCCTCAAGCAACAGTTCAACGAATTGTTCTGGGACGATCGCGGTTGGTTTGCCATTGGCATCGACGGCGACGGTCGCCGCATCGATTCGTTGACGACGAACCCGGGTCACGCGTTGTGGACTGGCATCGCAGATCCCGCGTTGGCCAATCGCTACCTCGATCGCATGATCGAGCCAGCGTTGTGGACCGGTTGGGGACTGCGCACATTGGCCGAGACGATGGGTGCGTACGATCCACTCAGCTATCACAACGGTTCTGTGTGGCCGCACGACACTGCGCTCTGTGTTGCCGGTGCCGCGCGCTATCGCCGCTGGGACGTCGTCGATCGCATCATCGACGGAGCGTTCGATGCCGCGAGTGAGTTCGACGGCCGTCCGCCTGAGCTCTTCGCGGGTATCTCGCGCTCGGAGGCGCCGATGCCGGTGGCCTACCCGGCGTCGTGTTCCCCGCAGGCGTGGTCATCGGCGTCGATCTTGCTCTCGATGCGATCGATGCTCGATCTGGGTCCTTCGCTCGACCGAGCCACGCTTTGCATCGGCCGCAACGATCTCTCGTCCGTCGCCGATCTCACGATCGAGCGAATTCACTTTGCCGGCTCGACGGTCACCGTTTCGGTGGAAGACGGTGTCGGCAAAGTAACGCGCGGCTAGTGCGTGAGCGCGACAACGCTTGCGCTCGTCACACGCGAACCCCCGTACCACATGTTCGTTTCCGCTGCGCAGCCGCCAGTCCGTTGCGGCGGAGCCGCACAAGAAGGCCGTCGGGTTCCATGACCATGCGGATCTTCGGATCATCGGTGGAAGACGGTGTCGGCAAAGTAACGCGCGGCTAGTGCGTGAGCGCGACAACGCTTGCGCACCCAACTTCAGCTCGCCCATTTGAATCCGGGTTGTCGGATTGGGGGGATGGTGGTTTCGGTGGTGCCGTCGGCGTAGGTGATGTGCAGGGTGCCGTCGGGTTCCATGACCATGCGGATCTTCGGGTCGTGCGCGGCTCGATGATGGTGGTATTTGCATAACAGACAGCAGTTGCAGGGGCTGTTGACACCGCCGTTTTCTCGGTGGTGGAGGTGGTGGACGTCGCAGTGGATCGGTTCCTTGTGGCAGCCGGGCCACCGGCAGTGCTGATCACGAGCGGCGATCGCCCCGAACAGTGCGTCGGTGACCGATGCGGGCATCATGTCGTAGCTGCGGATGGCGCCGTCTGCGTCGAGCAGCAACCTCAGTAGTTGGGCGGTGCAGGAGAGGGCTTCGTAGGCTTGGTGGTCGATGCGGGGACCGTCGAGTAGCTGCGCCCCGGCGCGGTTGGCCATTTCGCCGGTGGTGTTCACGCCGATGAGGTGCGGCCAGTTCCGTTTCTTCGGTACCGCGGCTGCGTCGGCGTCAGGGTCCGCCGCGATGCGGTTTTTGTAGTCGACATAGAAGTTGCAGACATCCGCCAGCGCTTCGCCGCGTCGTTCCGCGGGGCTGCGGGTGTCGTTGTCTCGGGGGTTGTCGGTTTCGGCCAACTTGATGGCGGTGTTGATGACCGTCCCGGTCACGGACCCGAAGCTGCCTTTGGAGAAGTAACGGCCCCCGGTTTCGGAATGGTAGAACTCGTCTTCGCGGGGTGGTTTCGTCGGGTCGTCATCGA
>JBDSMH010000066.1:0-63834 GCA_039915945.1 Acidimicrobiales bacterium
GGGACGTACGTGTCGGCGACTGGTTCCGCGACGCGACGGTGGTGCAGTACGGCGAAGAGATCTACCAGCGCGTCGCCGATCAGTTCCAAGGTGCCCAACATCCCATCGTGCGCGTGCATCCCGTCACCGGACGCAAAGCCCTCTACATGTGCGGCGACTACATCGAGGGCATCACCGGCATGCACCAAGCCGAGAGCGACGTGCTGCTGCGCTTCCTACGCTCGCAGCTCGACGATCCCAACATCCAGGTGCGCTGGCACTACGAACCCAACGACCTCGTCGTGTGGGACGAACGCTGCACCAACCATCGCGCCCTGTCCGACCACTTCCCCTCGCGCCGCCTCGTGCGACGGTGCACGGTCGGCGCCGGCGTCCCCACCGGCGTCCGCTAGCCAGAACGTCGCGGTCAGGCGTCGAGGGCCACGGCTTCGGTTTCGCAGAGACGGGCGGCGATGCGCCACTCGCCACCGTCGCGGCGGAAGTGGTCGACGTAGCGACCCCAGGCCATCACGCGCGGCATTGCCCCGGGCGCCTGGTTGAGGAACAAGAACGTGCTCTCGCCCCGCGCGGTGTCACCGTCGAGTTCGATGATCGGATCCACGATTACGTGCTTGGGTGCGGTCACCGGTTGGCGGGGATACGCGTGCAAGAACACGATGAACTCGTCGCGGGTGGTGAGATGGGCGAACACACTGCCGTCGGGCAGCACGGTGTCGTATGTGGCATCTTCGGTGAATACGTCGAGCCACTCGCGCTCAGTGCCGCTATCGAGCGCTCGACAGTAGCGGTGCATGGTGCGGACAATGGCGCGCTCGTCGAGCATCGCTTGAACTTCGGCGTCGGATGCAGGCACGGCGACCTCGGCAGGGTCAGAGAACGGCGACGGGGTTGACGGGACAGCCGGTGCCGCCCGGGATACGAATCGGGTTGACCGTTATCAAGAACTCCCAGCGTCCGCGCTCCTCGCAGGCGGCTGCGATCGGCGCGAGGTGCAGGTTGTCGATGAGGTGCAAGCCGATGGCGACGATGCCGATCTGATGAATCGGGAACGGCCACTCGGGGGTGCCGATGTAGGGCATGTGGTCGGAGATGCCGTCGCTGCCCAGCACCGCGATGCCCCGCTCGTGGAGCCACGGCAGGCAGGTCGGATGCAACCCCGACAGCCCGTCGGCGAAGGGGCTCAGCACGCCACCTTTCTCGGTGCGGCGATGGTCGCGGCCAGTGGAGATGATGAGGATGTCGCCTACGCCGACGCGCAATTTCTGGCGTTCTTCAGCGGCTTCGAGCTCGGCAACGGTGACCGAGCGGTCGTGGGGGAACGAATCGACACCGGCGGCTGCGGGCACGTCGAGCAACACGCCCCGGCCGATGATACCCGCGGCCGCGGACATGATCGTGTTGGTGCGAGCGCCATCGCCGCGCACGTCGGTGGTCGGGCGCCCGTTGTACATCTCGCTGCGCACGAACATGTGGCACAGCGCGTCGATGTGCGTGATGCCGAGACCGTGCACCTGCGTGCCGATGTAGTCACCGCAGGCCTCGTAGCCGGGCACCCCGGTCGAATCGCGTGAGTCGCCCGACGCCAGCATGTGGTGGTGCGCAGGGAACGGTGTCTCGGCCGAAGGACGCACGGGCAAATCGTGGGCGAGGCTGATCGTGACGCCGTCACGTACCAAGGTCGCCGCGTGCGCGCGATGCGCATCGGTCAGGTGGTTGAGCGCGCCGCGCTCGTCATCGGCGCCCCACCGTCCCCAGTTCTTGACCTTTGCGTAGATGTCATCGAGCTCGGCCGTCGTCATTGCGTCGGTTTTACTCACCACTGTTCGGCCTCCCCCGTTGCGAATGCGTAGCTTTGCACACTGCCGCCGATCGAGGAGCGTGGCCAATGCGAGGTGTGGTGTTCGACGAGGACGGCGTCCACGTTCGCGACGACATCGAGCTCCGAGAGCCCGACGCCGACGAGGTCGTGGTGCGCCTGCTCGCGGCAGGTGTCTGCCAGAGCGACGTCAAGGTCTTCACCCGCGTGACGCGTCTGCCGTTGCCGTTGGTCATGGGCCACGAAGGCGCCGGTATCGTCGAATCGGTCGGCCGAGCCGTCGACACGTGCGCTCCCGGCGACTTCGTCGTCCTTCACACCCTGCGTTCGTGCGGATGGTGTCGTCACTGCGTCGCCGGACGCCCGACTTCGTGCCTCAACGCCGGCGGCAGCGCGCCATCGCCGTTCTCGGCTTCGGGACACATGCTGCACCAATTCGCCAGCACCTCGGTCTTCGTCGAGCGCACGATCGTGCGCCGCGAGCAAGTCGTCCGCGTCGACTCGCGCATCCCACCGACTGCCGCCTCACTTCTGTCGTGCGCGGTGTTGCACGGCGCGGGCGCGGTGACCAATCGGGCACACGTCCGCGCCGGCGACACCGTGGCGGTCTTCGGCGCGGGCCCGCTCGGACTCAACGTCATCCAGGCCGCTCGCATTGCCGGCGCGCAGCGCATCATCGCACTCGACACGAACACCGAGCTCGAAGCACTCGCGCGTCGGTGCGGCGCGCACGAGTTCAGCGCCACCCACGACACCAGTGGAGTGCTCGATCTCGAGGCCAGTGGTGTCGACCACGCCTTCGTCTGCCTGCCCGACGCGGCATTGGTGACGCAGGCGGTCGGGGTCACTGCCGTCTCCGGCCAATGCGTGATCGTCGAGTTCCCCGGCCTCGGCGTGCGCGCCGACTTCGAAGTGCGTCAGCTCTACCTCGACAAGTCGATCCTCGGCACTCGCGCCGGCACTGCCGACCCGATGCGCGACATTCCTCGCCTTGTCGAGCTCTATCTCGACGGGCAGCTGCTGCTCGACGAGTTGATCGGTCGCACGGCACCGCTCGACGGTGCCGAGACCGCGCTGGCGGAAATGGCCGGCGGGCCGAGCGCACCCCGCACCGTGTTGACGATCAGCTGATCTCGGCGACGAGGTCGCGGGTCGCGTCGAGGGGCGACGTGAGACCACACATTGCCATCGCAATGCGCAACTCGTCGGTGAGCTCTTCGAGTAGGAACTGCGCGCCCGCTTGCCCGGCAACGGCGAGTGACCACACCACCGACCGCCCGAGAAACACGGCACGAGCGCCGAGCGCCAACGCCATGAGCGCGTGGTTGCCCCGCCGGATGCCGCCGTCGACATAGACCTCGGCCCGGTCGCCCACCGCATCGACGATTTCGGGCAGCGCGCGCGCCGTCGGAATCACGTTGTCGAGTTGACGGCCACCGTGGTTGGACACGGAGATCGCCGCCGCGCCTGCATCGACACAACGCGCCGCGTCGTCGCCCCGCAGCACGCCTTTGACCACGACCGGTAAGCCGCCCGCCCATTCGGAGACCAGCGCGATGTCGTCGAACGTCACGGCCGCGTCGAATCCGGTGACGAGCGAGTAGATATCGAGTGAGCCCGGCGCGACGCGCGGGACCAGGTTCGGCAACACGAAGTCGGCCGGCACGTTGAAGTTGTTGCGGCGGTTGCGGGCGTTGTGCACCAGCACGGGACTGTCGACGGTCAGCACGATTGCCCCAAAGCCGGCAGCCTTGACCCGCGCGCACAAGTCACGCGTCAGCCCGCGATCTTGTTGGATGTACAACTGCATCCAGCGCGGAGACGACGGCGCCGCGGCGGCAATGTCCTCGATCGACGTCGTGGCCGAGATCGACACGATGTAGAGCGCGCCGGCGGCCTTTGCGGCGCGAGCAGTTTCGAGTTCGCCCTCGGGACAAAAGAGGCGGTGCATTGCGGTCGGCGACACGGCGATCGGCGTGCTGACCGGTGTACCCAGCAGTGTTGTCGCGGTTGTCACCTTCGAGACGTCGCGCAACACGTGCGGGCGCAGTCGCAGCGATCGCCATGCGCCGAGGTTGGCGGCAACGGTAATCTCTTCGTCGCCCCCGCCCGCCGTGTAGTCGTAGGCCATCTGATCGAGGCGCGCCGCCGCCAGCGATTCGAGTTCAGAGATTTCGAACAGCACCGCAACCCCTCATCGTGCAGTCATCATGATCGCCGACATCACACACGGTGCGTCGCTGCGATTCTCCCACGCGTGGGTCGCGCCTCGTTGCACGACCGTGTCACCCGGCCCGAGCCTGCGCTCTTCCGACTCGCTCAGCACGAGATAGATCTCGCCGCTGATCACCTGCACGAAATCGATCGTGGGGGTGCGATGCATACCCCGCGCTTTCGCGCCCGGGTAGAACGTCAGCATCGACCAACGGGCGCCGCCGACGGGCACCGGGCCGAGATTCCACGCGGGATGGTCGAGGTCGACAGCCTGGCTCAGATCGTGTGGCGAGTCGGTGACGACCCACATCACCTCGATGTCGACACCTTCGGGCGAGTCCGCGCCACCGAACATCGCAGGCGCGCCGTCGGACTCGACCATCCCTCGGCCGTCACCATCATCGGCCGTCACTACGCGGCGCGTCGTCATCGCTACCTCATTCCCGCTCTGCCGCGCGCCGCGCCGGCCCGGGTCTTGGCTCGCGCGGCAGGCCCAGAACGGACTCGCCCAAGATGTTGCGCTGGATCTCACTCGATCCGGCAAAGATGGTGACGGCCCGTCCGAACAGGAACAGCTGTTGCAGCCCATCGAAGGCCGGCGCGGCGTCGACGCTCGCCTCCGCGACCATCGCGGATGCACCCCGCACTCGCATCGCCAGTTCGCCGAATCGTTGGTACCACGTCGACCAGTAGAGCTTCGAGATCGAGGGCGCTGCCCCCGACTGCGCCGCGAGCGAGCGCAGCGTAGAGGCCCGCATGATCTGCAGACCGATCCACGCGCGGGCGATCTCGTCGCGAATCACCGGATTGTCGATGGCGCCGTTCTTGCGGGCGAGGTCGATCACGGTCTCGAGCTCATGTACGAACGAGAGCTGCAGTCCCAACGAACCGACCCCCCGCTCGAAGCCCAAGGTGCCCATCGCAACGCGCCATCCCGTGCCGACGGCACCCACGACCAAATCCGCGTTGGTACGCGCCTCGTGGAAGAACAACTCGCTGAACTCGCTACTGCCAGTCGGTTGACGGATCGGCCGAACCTCGATGCCCGGTTGATCCATCGGCACCAACAGATACGACAGACCATCGTGACGATGCGAGGCGGGGTCGGTGCGACACAGTACAAAACACCACTGTGCGAGATGCGCCAGTGTGGTCCATACCTTCTGGCCTTCGATGACCCACTCGTCGCCGTCGCGCCACGCGCGAGTCCGCAACGACGCGAGATCAGATCCGGCGTCGGGCTCGGAATAGCCCTGGCACCACAGCTCGTCGCAGTGAAGGATCGGTGGCACGAAGCGGCGCTGTTGTTCGTCCGAAGCGAACGCCAGCAGCGTCGGACCCAGCAACGTCACACCGATGTTGCCGAGGCGCGCCGGCGCCTTCGACCGCACGTATTCCTCGTGAAAGGCCACTTGCTCGGTCAGCGTCGCCGGACGGCCCCCGAGCTCCTCGGGGTAGCCGAGCCCGACCCATCCGCCGCGCGCGAGCTCACGCTCCCATTCGACTTGCACCTCGACGGGAATTTCTTCGCGCCCGATGCCGCCACGGCCCTTCCATCTCACGAACTCACCCACGCAGTGTTCGTCGAGCCACGTCCAGACCTGTTCCCTGAACGCGCGCTCCGACACCGACGCACGAAGGTCCACCGCTCACTTCTCGAGTTCGGACGGCGGCGCCGGCGGGTCGGGCAGACGCATTGGGCCATGCTCGCGTGATGCCACGATGAAGGTCGCCCAGCCGTTGATGTTCTGCTGACCCCGTTGATTGGTGCCGGTGACCTCGATGTCGATCGCGGCGCCGAGATCAGTGTCGATGCACTTGTCGGTGACGACTGCGGTGATCCACGTCGTGTCGCCCATGTAGTTGAACTTGCGGAACTCGCCCCGCACCCGGAACAACCACCCATCGTCGCCGCACCAGTTGGTGCAGTAGTGCTGCAGCCACGCCCAGCGCATCGGACCGATGTCGTAAGCCGCGGGTACGCCCACTTTGCGGGCCAACTCGGGCTCCCAGTGCACGCGTTGCACGACATCCCACGCGTCGAATTCGTTCTTGGTGTAGAAGCCGCGCAACTTTTTGCGGTTTTCGTAGGCCAACCGCAGCGGCGGGTTGCCGTAGCCGAACCAGCCCCCGCCCATGTGCATGTTGATCAGATCGGTGACGGTGAGTGGGCCCTTGACCATCGTCGGCAGCGCTGCACCGATCTCGACATCTTCGTACCACAGCGTGTTGGACCCACGTATGTACTCGTTGTCGTACGCCGCCTCGATCTCGGCCAACTGCTCGTCGGTGTACGACGCCGGTTGATCCTTGGGCGGACGGGGCGCATCGGCGGCGCGGTCTTTGACACTGCGCCGCTCGGCGTGGACGAACCACTTGCGTTGATCGCTGACGACTTCGGCGCGCTGATTGGCCCACGTGAGCCTGTTGGTGACGATCACGCTGCGCCCGGCGAACTCGGACGGCTTGTCCTCGACCTCCGCGACGACTTGTGTCTTGTCGAGGACATCACCCGGCAGCACAGGACGATAGAACCGCGAGTCGTTGCCGGAGTGGAACAACTGCACACCGCGCAACGCGCCACGCGTCGCCTTTGCCAGATCATCGGGCACGACCGGCGAACGGTCATAGCCCATCGTCGCTTCGAAACCGGGCGGCGCGATCTGCGTGCCCCAACGCGTCGTCGGGCCATGACGCGGATCGGCATACAACGGATTGGCATCGCCGTAACCTTCGACGAAATGACGAATGCCATCAGCCGTACACGTGGTGTTCCACGGCAACGTGACGATGCCCGACCGCACTGTCGGATTCGGATACCCGATGCGTTTGCGCATCATCTCGACCGACTCGTCGGTGATGCGACCCTGGATCATGGCGTCGTCGCTCATGACTTCATCCCGAAGGCCTTCTGCAGCGCTGCCGCGATCTCTTCGTGCGCGCGGTCCGCCGCGGGCAGCAGATTGGTGAACGTGAGGAAGCTGTGGAACATGCCGTCGTAGCGGGTGTGCTGCGTCGGTACACCGGCGGCCTCGAGTGCCTGCGCGTAGTGCTCGCCTTCGTCGCGCAACGGGTCGAACTCGGGCGTGATCACCAGCGCGGGCGCCAGGCCCGCCAGCGTCGTGGCGCGGACCGGCGAGGCATACGGTTGCTCACCGTCGGCCGGTGCAGACAGGTATTGCTGCCAACACCACTGCACCTCCTCGGTCCACAACATGTAGTCGCGTCCGATCGTGCGGTGCGAGGTCGAATCGCACCGCGCGTCGATCACCGGATAGGCCAGTATTTGCAATCGCAAATGCGGCGCACCCTTGTCCCGCGCCATCTGCGCCACTACGGCGGCGAGGTTGCCACCGGCACTGTCGCCAAAGATGGCGAGGCGTGTCGGATCACCGCCAAATGTTGCCGCGTTGTCCTGGGCCCAGCGCAGCGCGGCATAGCAGTCGTCGGCCGCAGTGGGATAGCGATGCTCGGGCGCGAGGCGGTAGTCGGTGGCGACGACGATGCAGCCGCTGGTGTTGGCCATGCGGCGCGCCATTGCGTCATGCGATTCGAGATCGCACAACACCCAACCGCCACCGTGGAAGAAGACGACGATCGGCAGATCGGGTGCATCACTCGGCCGGTAGATGCGCACCGTGATCTCGCCGCCGTCGACAGCTATCTGGCGGTCTTCGACATGGTGCAGCGGTTCACGATCGGGCTCGACATCGTGCATCGCTTCGACGATGCGCCGCCGCGCCTCGGTACCCGACGGCATCTCGTGCAGCTTGGGAAAACTCGCATCCATAGCTTGGATCAACGCGTGTACCGCGGGGTCGATGGGCATCGCTCACTCCTCAATTCACCGGCGGAAGAACCGCGGTACCGATACGCCCGCTCCGGGCCGCCTTGGCTTTGTCCTGTTCGAAAACCGACCCGAACGTGATGAACAAGGTGCGGTGGTCGTCGCCCCCGACCACGCACGCCAACGGGGACTCGCCGGCAATGGCGTGGGTCTCGGTGACGGTGCCCCCGTCGAGCACCCGCATCACTCGACGCCCGGCGGGGTCGGGCAACCAGAGGGCGCCGTCGATATCGAGACAGATGCCGTCGGGGCGCACGGGTTCTTGTCGGTCGCTGCGGTCGCGCTGCGAGAAGTCGGCGAAGCTACGCCGGTTACTGAGCGAACCGTCGGCGCTGCGGTCGAACGCGGTGACCCGCGAACCCGACGACTCGGCCACGATCAACGTCGCGCCGTCTGGCGTGATCGCCATGCCGTTGGGGAACAACATGTCGTCGGCCGCCACGTCGACCGCGCCGTCGGGCTGCACCCGCAGGACGCTGGCTGCCTTCGGTCCCGTCGTACCGTGCTGACGGTCCCATCCGAAGTGACCGACGTAGGCCGTGCCGTCATCGGCGACGACCATGTCGTTGCAGGGCCAGTCGGCGAACGGCGTCAGGTCGGCGTGCACCACGAGGTCGCCGCTCGGCTCGAGCCGCATCAGTTTGCGCGCCCCCATCGCCACGACGAGCAAGCGGCCATCGGGCAACCAACCCAGGCCGGACGGCTGCTCGAGGCGCGTGACCGTGACGCAGTTGCCGTCGGTCGACACGCGGGCCACACGGTCGTCCCAGATGTCGGAGAACCACAGGGTGCCGTCGCGCCAGCGAGGGCCTTCGGGGAATACCAAACCGTCTACGAGGGTGTCGATCTGCACGGCGCGAAGCTAGTGGCCCGAGCGGCCCCCTGAGCGGAGTTCGAGTCGCGATAGCGTTCGCCGATGACCGTCGACGTCGCTGGTACTTGCAATCCACGTTTCGAGAAGGTGCGCCAGGCCTTCGTCCGGAACTTCACCGACAACGGCGATGTCGGCGCCGCGGTCGCGGTCACGCACCGCGGCGAGATGGTCGTCGACTTGTGGGCGGGCGAGATCGAGGGCGCTCGGCCGGGACCGTGGCAACAGGACACCATCGTCAACGTCTTTTCGACCACCAAGGGCATGACCGCCCTTTGCGCGCACCTCTTGATCGACCGCGGTGAACTCGACGTCGACGCGCCGGTCGCCCGTTACTGGCCCGAGTTCGCGCAAGCCGGCAAAGCGCACATCCCGGTGCGGTGGCTGCTCAGCCACCGGGCCGGGCTCAGCGCGTTCCGAGAGCCGCTGCCCGTCGAAGCGCTCTACGACTGGGATCGTATCTGCGACGAGTTGGCCCGGACCGAACCGTGGTGGGAACCCGGCACCGAGTCGGGCTACCACTCGATGACGTTCGGATTTCTCGTCGGTGAAGTGATCCGTCGCATCACCGGTCGTTCGGTCGGCACGTTCTTTCGACAAGAGATTGCCCAGTCGTTGGGTGTCGACTTCTTCATCGGGCTTCCCGCGTCAGAGCACCAACGCGTTGCCGATTTGATCGTCCCGCCGGGAGGAGCGCGACCAACCATCCCCGCGGGCGCGCATCCTTCCGTGCAAGCGATGCACAATCCTCGTGTCGCCGACGGCGAGGTCAACTCGGCCCGCTGGCGCCGCGCGGAGATCCCCGCCGCCAACGGGCACGGCACGGCCCGCGGCCTTGCCCGCGTCTACGGCGCGCTGGCCAACGGCGGACAGATCGATGGAGTGCGTATCGTCAGTACCGAATCGATAGAGCGCATGCGCGAGCCGCAGACCGAAGGGGTCGACCTGTTCATCGGTCTCGCGATGGGAGGCATCCCGTTTCGGTGGAACCTCGGTTTCATGCCCAACATCATGCACGTGGTCTACGGACCCAACCCACGGGCGTTCGGCCACACCGGCCACGGCGGATCCGTGGCGATGTGCGATCCCGAAGCACAACTGTCCGTCGCCTACGTCATGAACCGCATGCAAGTCGCATCACCGGGCAACCCACCCGACACCCGCAGCATCTCCCTCGTCCACTCCGCCTTCGCCTCCCTCTGACCTTTTTTCCTCGTTCTCGCAGCACAACGTCGAACGTACGTCGACGTTGTGCTGCGAGAACGGGGGGATTCAGGGGCGTTGGGAAGAGACGGACACCACTTCGCCGGTGAGGTACGAGGCGTAGTCACTGGCGAGCCAGGCGATCACCGCCGCGATCTCGGCGGTCTGGGCAACGCGACCTTGCGCTTGCCGGTCCCCCCACCACTGCACCAGGTCTTGACCGATGGCGCGGGCCAGGTTCTCGTGCAGCGTGATCGTCGGCGCGATGGCGTTGATGCGGATGCCATACGGCGCGGCCTCCATCGCGGCGCAGCGCGTGAGCGCGGCGACCGCAGCCTTGGCTGCGCCGTAGTGGGACTGCTCGGCCTCGGCCCGCCACGCCGTCACCGACGCGATGTTGATGATGGTGCCCGAGCCGCGCGGGATCATCCGCCGCATGAGCGAGCGTGTACAACGAAACGCCGAATTGAGCGTGACGTCGAGTACGTGAAACCACGACTCGTCGGTCATGTCGACCAGTGCGGCACGACCACCGAGGCCGGCGTTGTTGAACGCGACGTCGATCGGGCCCAACTCGGCTTCGGTGGCGTCGTAGAGTCGCTCGATCTGGTCGCCGTCGGTCACGTCGCACGGCATCGCCGCGACCGGTGTCGAAACCTCTGCCCGCAATGCTTGAAGCGACGCAGCCAGGCGCACCTCATGACGATCGCTGATCATCACCGACGCGCCTTCGAGGGCGAGTCGCCGAGCAGTGGCGAAACCGATGCCCGTGCCGGCGGCGGCCGTGACGACGGCGACGCGGCCGCGCAAGAGATCGCGTGGCTCGGGCGGCGCACTCAGTTCAATCACGGGAAGGCTCAATCACGGGAAGACTCATTCACGGGAAGACTCTCTCACGGCAGGACTCTCTCATGTCGGGGGGCGTGTCGGGGGTTTGCCGGCGGTGACCCCTCCGTCGGCGGCGTAGTCGCCCCCGGTGCAATAGGACGCCTGGTCGCTGGCCAACCACACGGCGAGATTCGCGACCTCGTCGACCCGCGCCATACGCGCCAGCGGCACGCTCGCGCCGTAGAAGCGTTCGTAATCCGCGTCGGTCCAGCCGGGACGGCGCGTCATCGCCGTCGGCATCGGACCGGGGATCACCGCGTTGACCCGAATGCCGAATTGGCCCAATTCGACCGCGGCAGTCTTGGTGAGTCCGCGGATGCCCCACTTGGACGCGGTGTAGGCCGGCATGCCGTAGGTGCCTTCGAACCCGCCCGGCGACGACATGTTCACGATCGCTCCCCCACCCTGCGCGATCATCTGCTCCGCCACACTCTTGATGCCCAGAAAAGTGCCGGCGAGATTGGTGTCGAGTACTTGGCGGAACTCTTCGGGCGTGCACTCACGAATCGGCTTGACCCGGATGATGCCGGCGTTGTTGACCAACACGTCGAGACGGTGATGCAGTGCGACGATCTCGGCGACACACGTTTGCCACGCGGCCGCGTCGGTGACGTCGAGCTCACGAAAACTCGCACCGATCTCGTCGGCGACCTTTGCGCCGTCTTCGACTCGACGATCGGCGGCGACCACGGTCGCTCCTTCGGCGACCATGCGCCGGGCGATGGCTTCACCCAGCCCCCGGGCGCCGCCCGTGACCAACGCGACCTTTCCTTCGAGCAAACCCATTCGTGCGTCCTCCAGATTCAAGGTGTCGGCGTGATCTCGGCATCGAGGTCGAGGCCGAAGTATCGCGCGGGCGTCTCGAGCAAGATCTGTCGCCGAGTTGCATCGTCGACACGCGTGAACGCCTCGTCGAGGTGACCGGTCGAGCGAGGGTACGTACCGACCGAGTGGGGGAAGTCGCTGCCCCACATGAGATTGGCGTAGGGCATCTGGTCGCCCAACCGCAGTGCGACCGGATCGCGGACGATGCCGAAGTAGCAGTGGCGCAGGATGTACTCGCTCGGCTTCATGCGCAACTCGAGATCGACCGTGTCGCGGTAGAGAGCGTAGTTGTCGTCGAGGAAGTAGAGCGTGCCAGGCAACCAGCTGGCGTTGGTCTCGGCGAAATAAAAGCGGATGTCGGGAAACCGGTCGAACACACCCGACGCGATCAGCTGCACCATGCAATAGACCGGAGCGTGCGTGCCGGCCCGCAACGACAGCGTCGTCGCGGCATCGAGGTGACCGACGCCCCGGCCGCTACCACCGGGTGTCGCCGCTACTTGGCCGAAGCCGAAGTGGGGCGACAGCGCGATCCCGAGCTCGAGCGTCGTCGCCCAGAACTCGTCGTCCTCCGGCGCCGGCCGACCCGTGCCGTTGGGGAATTGGTAGAAGCTGATCGAGCGCAGCCCGAGTTCGTGCACCGCACGCAGTTCGGCCAAGGCCGCGTCGACGCCGCACACCGGGATCACCGCGTTGCCGATCAACCGATCAGGGGCGATGGCACAGAAGTCTTGCGCGAGATAGACGTTGAACGCGTGCACCATCGACGCGTACACGGCAGGATCACCGATGCCTTCGAGGAAACGTGACGCGAACACCGGCGGGAACAACACCTCCGCGTCGATGCCGTCGATGTCTTGTTCTCGCAGTCGCTGCTGGGCATCACCGGCTCCTTCGGCGGGAGTGTCGTCCGCGTTCCAATAGCTGGCATTGCGAAAGCGGATCGGACCGCGTCCGGTGATGTTGGGACCGTTGTGCAACATCGGCTGGCCTTCGACGAGCCAGCCTTCGCCACCCTCGGCGAGTGGCACGAGCCGAGGCGCACGATCACGCCACTTGTCGGGCACATACTTGACCCAACGGTCGGGCGGGGTTTCGATGTGGCCGTCGGCCGAGATCACCGAGTAGTGCCGTCCCATGCGGGCTGTCTAGTCGATCTCACGCGATGACGCCCCGTCGCCGGAGGTCGTTGATCGTCGCGTCGTCGACACCCAACTCCGCCAGCACTTCGTCGGTGTGCTCGCCCAGCAAAGGTGGTGAGCGCAACTCGTTCGCCCGCACGCCATCGCGAGTCATCGGAAGGTCCACCAGACGGAGGTCGT
Organism: Acidimicrobiales bacterium; assembly: GCA_039915945.1. Taxonomy (GTDB): domain Bacteria; phylum Actinomycetota; class Acidimicrobiia; order Acidimicrobiales; family WLNW01; genus DATLFA01. The sequence goes on from JBDSMH010000066.1 coordinate 12,987, forward strand.
CGATGAAGGGATGGGGAACGTGCGCGAGCAAGCCGAGTGCCGCCATCTGTTCGTCGGCGACGACGTCGGCGATGGTGCGCACTCGGCTGCAGGGCACGGAGTGCCGATCGAGCACCGCCTCCCACTCGACACCCGTCGCGGTGAGAAAGCGTGGAGCAAGCAGTGCGCGAAGTTCGTCACGGTGAGCAACGCGATCGGCATTGGTGACGAAGCGCGGATCTGCGGCAAGCTCGGCGACACCGAGCGCCTGTATCAGTGATCGGAACAGGTTGTCGTTGGCGCCGGCGACGAAAATGATGCCGTCACGCGTCGGGTACGTCTCGTACGGCGCAATGAACGGCGTGCGACTGCCGCCGCGCATGGGGTCGACCCCCGACCCGAGGTAACCGGCCATGTGATACGAGAGCCACCATGTCGCGATTTCGTAGAGGCTCGTCTCGATGCGGGCGCCGCGACCGTGGTGCGCTCTCGCCGAGAGCGCCGACATGACACCGATCACGAGCCACAGCGACGCGCCCATGTCCATGGCGCCGATGCCGAGCCGCACCCCCGGCTGATCGGGCTCGCCCGTCATGTGCATGATGCCCGTGTGCGCCTGCAGGACAGGGTCGTATCCCGGACGGTTGCGTTGGGGGCCGACGTTGCCGAACGCCGACACCGAGCAATAGATCAACCCCTCGTTGAGCGCACGGAGCTCGTCGTACCCGAGGCTGCGTTTGTCGAGCGACCCCGGCTTGAAGCTCTCGACCAACACGTCGGCTCGCCGCGCCAGGTCGCGTACGAGCGCAGCACCGTCAGGTTGGTCGAGGTCGACCACCATGCTGCGCTTGTTGCGATTCGCCGACAGGAACGTCGCACTCTCACCTTGCCACGCGGGCGGTGTCCACGCCCGGGTGTCGTCACCCGATCCCGGCTGTTCGATCTTGATCACGTCGGCACCGAGATCGCCGAGGATCATGGTGCAAACCGGACCCGCAAGATTGCGCGTGAGATCGAGCACCCGTATGCCGGCCAGCGGCGCGGGCGCAGAGGTCGTGTCGTCCACCCCGCGTGTCTACTCGCCGCTCGCACCGGCCGACACCTCGAAGCGCGGGGCCCCGCGAGGCGTATTGTTTCGCGCATGAGCCTGACCGAGATGATCGTCAAGACACGCGAGCCCTATGCCGGCGGCACCTCGTGGGGCGACATCGGACCATACGAGATCATTCGCGGTGTCGTCCGGTTCGCCGTCGATCCCAACGATGCGCCAAACACACGCATCGTCGATCTCGGCCTCGTCGAATCGACCGATGGCCTCGCGCGATTCGAGGCGGACTTCTGCATCATTCGTCCGGCCACGACGGCGGGCACGCGCAAGTTGATCTACGTGGTGCCGAACCGCGGGCTCACCGGTTCGCTCCCGTTCAGCGCCGGCCTCACGCAGGCGTGGGGCGACATCACGCATATCGACGCGGGCGACGGATTCTTGCTGACCCGAGGCTGGACGATCGCATGGTGTGGTTGGCAATGGGATGTACGGCGCGAACTCGGCGGCATGGGTTTCGGTGCCCCCGAGGCCACTCGTCAAGGCAAGGCGATCGAGGGACAGCTGCGGGTCGAGATGCGCTCCGACGCGCCGTTCGTCGATCACCCGCTGTCCGATTCGTCGTTGATGTTCAACTTCGAGAACTACCCCACCGCCGACATCGACGACGCAACCGCTGTGCTCACCGTGCGGGACTCGATCGATGGCCCCCGCACCGTGATCGATCGCGCGCGGTGGCGCTTTGCTCGTGTTCGCGATGGCCGCGTCGTCACTGACGCCGAACACGTCTGGCTCGACGGCGGTTTCGAGCCCTTTCGTTTCTACGAGCTCGTCTACCGCACCAACCGTTGCCCGGTGGCCGGTGCCGGCTTGTTGGCCATCCGCGACTTCGTGTCGTTCCTGCGCGCGGCGCCGGCGCAAGAAGGCAACCCCTGTGCCGGCACCGTCGACCACACGATCGGCTTCGGCGTCTCGCAGTCGGGTCGCGTGTTGCGCCAATTCCTCCTCGAAGGATGCAACACCGACGAATCAGGCCGGCGGGTCTTCGACGGTGTGTTCGCGCACATCGGCGGAGGGCGTACGGGTGAGTTCAACCATCGCTACGCGCAGCCCTCGGTGACGTCCACGCCGGGCTTCGGCAATCTCGGCCCGTTCACATCGATCGCGTCAGGACCGGGCCTGCTCGACCGCCAGCGCGCGTTGGGCACCGCACCCAAGACCTTCTTCGTCAACACCGCGTGGGAATACTGGCGCGGTGACGCCGCGCTCGTGCACATCGACCCCGACGTCGCCCGCGACGCCGCGGACGTCGACGGTGTGCGCGCGTATCTGCTGGCGGGCGTCGACCACATCGGCTCCGCGGCGTTGATGAAGTCCGCGATGGCAGTCGCGAATCCCGTCAACGATCTCGACGCGGCGCTGCCGACGCGCGCCCTGTTCGAACACCTGCAGGCATGGGTCGCCGATGACGTCGAGCCCCCACCGAGCGAGGTCCCCCGCCTGGCCGATGCGACTGCGGTCGAGCGCCAGCACGTGTTGGCTTGGGCCCGGACGATACCGGCGATGCAGCTGCCCGATCTCGAAGTCATCCACAGCGAGCATGTCGTCGATCTCGGCGTTGACGTCGACGCGGGCATCGGACGATGGCCGCTCACGCTCGGCGCGCGCCTGCCCGCATGGGTGTCGGCGATCGACGACGACGGCAACGAGATCGCCGGCATTCGAGTGCCCGAGTTGGCCGCGCCGGTCGCCACCTATACCGGATGGAATCCCCGCCGGCCGGTCGAGGGACTGCCCGCGGTGCTCTACGAGTTCGTCGGTAGTCGCATCGGTTTCGCTCGCACATCCGCGGAGCGGGCCGAGTCGGGTGATCCGCGCCCGTCGATCGAAGAGCGCTACGCCGACCGCGACGACTACGCGCTGAAGGCGGCCGCCGCCGCCGACGATCTCGTGGGGCGCGGGTTCTTGTTGCCCGGCGATCGCGATGCGGCGGTCGACCGAGCGATCGCGTCGTACGACGCGGCTACTCGCGCGTGAACGCGCTCACTCGCCCGTGAACTCGGGGGCGCGGCCCTGCATGAAGGCCTGCATCCCCTCGAGGCGATCGTGCGTCAGCGACAGCAGCGCGCTCGTCGACTGCTCTTCGGCGAATGCCGTCGCCATGTCGCTGACCGACGACCGTCGATAGAGACGCTTGGCTTGACCGAGGCTGCGCGTCGGCCCCGAGGCGAGGCGGTTGGCCAACTCACGCGCGGTCTGCTCGACCTGATCGGCAGGCACGACGCGATTGACGGCGCCCCACACGCGCAGCTGGTCAGAGGTAACCGGGTCGCTCAAGAACGCGATCTCGTTGAGCACGTGATGCGGCAACACGCGCGGCAAGAAGTACGGGTCGCCTGCATGCGGCATCATGCCGCGGCGCGTGAAGACGTGTGTCCAGCGGGCGGACTCGGAAGCGACGACGAGATCGGCCAGCAATGCGAACATCCACCCGATGCCGGCAACGGTGCCGTTGACTGCGCTGACGACCGGCTTTTCGAGCTCCCACAACTGTTTGAACATGTCTTGGAAGCCCTGCGTGGGGAACCGATAGTCGAGCATCCACGCCGCCGCACCCGACTTTTCGTCGGGAGGCACGGCCCCGGTCGCGGCGGGATCCGACGCCACCGCATCGGCACCGGTGCAGTAGTCGCGACCGGTCCCGGTGAGCACAACCGCCCGCACGGCAGGGTCGGAGTTGAGATCCCACAAAAGCGTGCGCAGCACGTCGCGCGACTGGATATCGATGGCGTTACGACGGTCGGGACGATTGAGCCGGATCCACAGCACCGCACCCTCTCGCCATAGGTCGAGGCCGGGCGCATCGAGGTTGTCGAGATCGATTGGCATCGCTCATCCCTTGCTGTTCAACGATTCACATACCCGCCATCGATGACCATGCTGAGCCCGGACACCCAGCTCGAGTGTTCGGAGCACAACCAGACGACGGCTTCCGCGACCTGCGTCGGCTGACCGAGTTTGCCGCCGGGCATCAGCCGCTGCACGGCGGCCGCGAGCTTAGGACTGGAGTCGAAGAACTGCTGCGTCAGCGGTGTATCGACCATGCCCGGGCACACCGCGTTCACCCGGATGCTCTTGTTGTTGTATTCGAGCGCCGCCGACTTCGTGAGGCCCAGCACGCCGTGCTTGGCCGCCGTGTAGTGCGGCAAACCGGGTGTGGCCACGACGCCCGACGCCGACGATGTGTTGACGATCGAACCGCCACCCTGGCGTTCCATCTGGAGGATCTCGTATTTGAGGCAGAGGAACACCGACGTGAGGTTGACGTCGAGCATGCGCTCGAACGCCGCCTTGTCGAAGTCGGTGAAGCGCCGAGCCACATCGGTGATGCCGGCATTGTTCCACGCGCAGTCGAGCCGCTCATGGGTACTTGCAACTCGCTCGACCATCTCGCGCACCGCGTCTTCATCGGTGACGTCGACGTGTACGAACGTGGCCGAACCACCGGCCTCTCGCACCAGTTCGACGGTTGCCTCACCGCCCGCGACGTCGAGATCGGCCACGTACACGTGCGCCGCGCCCTCTTGTGCGAACAGCACCGATCCCGCGCGGCCCATGCCGCTGCCGGCGCCCGTGATGAGCGCCACCTTGCCGTCGACCATCCCCATTGCTGCCCCTTAGCTTAGTTGCTACTGAACCGGCGACCGTTTGCCGTGGAGAACACCCGGCCCGTCGTACCGATGGCTTCTGAATCGCCCGACTCGAATGCCGCGATCGTCGCAGTGTCATCGGGGTCGACACGGGCGCCGAAACGCTGGCCGTCCCGCCCGTGACCGATCACGATGCCGTAGTCAGGCGTACCGTCACGATGATAGGAGACGCTGCACGTCTCGACGATGCCAGCGCCTTCGTAACCGTCGTCGATGTCTACCGCGGCGGGTGCAATCGCGACGATGCCATCAGGATCCGCGGCGTAGCCGCCGTCGCGAGGGTCGGCGCCCAACACCACCGCGTGATGCTTGGTCATCATCTCGCCGACTCCGTGGATGAAACCGACGCCGCCACTCTCGCGCAAACGCAACACCATGGCCGCGATCGAATGCGTGAGATAGTTGCTGCCCGGCCCGCCGAAGAACGAGAGACCACCCGTCACCGTCGGTGCGTCGGGCTTGATGGGGCCGAGCACGCGACCCGACAGCTTCGGCATCGTCGGAAAGCAGCTGTAGAGCTCGACGTAGCTGTAGTCGTCGGTGCTCGTCGCAGTGAGCTCTTGCGTGCGCACGATGGCGCGCTCGACGGCCGCCGAACGATGGAACGTGGCGCGCGACAACACCTCGGCTGGTTCGTCGGCACCGGCCGAGCCCCAGGGATAGACCCACTGCGCTTCGGGCACGCGCAAGCGACGCGCGGTGGCGGTGTCGGTGACCAGCAACCCGGCGCCCTGATTGACGAACGGGTTCGCGGTCATCCGTTTGGTGAACGGGAATGCCACTCTGCGGTTGGCCGCGGTGATCGTACGCACCGTCGCCGCATCGACCGGCTCGGTGGTCCATGAGTAGGGATTCGTGGCGGCGACCCGTGACAACGCGGCCCACAACGCCGCTGATTCGTCTTGCGCGTCGGACAGCGAGATGCCTTCGTGCGCTCGTAGCGCGTTTTCGTAGAGGGCGAAGATGTGCATGGCGCGCTGCACGCCGATGTCGATGATGCGCCGCCATGTGTCGGGTACCTGCCACTTGGCGCGCGGCGTGGCCATCGGTGTCCAACCGAGCGCGGTGCCCGCCTTGGCGCAACGGTCGGCCGCTCGGGTGGATTCGGCACCTATGATCAGCGCGCACTTGGTCTCGCCGCGCTGAATGCGCCGGGCGACGTCGTCGAGCACGCGCAGCGGTGTCTCACCGCCCACCGGGTACGACGTGCCCCGCGTCGCGCCACAGCCGAGGCGCGCGCCCACGAGCGCGGCGATGTCGTCGTAGCGCCACGACTGCACATGCAGCACGTCGATGCTGTCGATCTCGGTCGCCGGCACGTCACCGCAATCGTTCAAGACGTTGCGGGCGGCATCGACCATCAGCCGAACTGGTTCGGCGCCCGCCCAATCGTCATCGTCACGATGAATCGATTGCCCGAGGCCGATGATGACCGGGACGTTGCTCAATCCAGCACCGGGCCGCCGGACATTTCCGACGGGGAGATGCCGAGGTAGCGCTCGAGGTTGCGATGCGTATTGATGAGACGCGCCTCTTCACTCGACAATGCGAGGTGCGTGAAGCCGGGCTGATGCAAGCCGGTCTGCGCAGTGCGCAACACGTTGGTGTCCTGATTGAGCACGTGACCGAAGTTCGCCTGCTCGAACGGCACCGCCGCATCCATCGGCTTGGCCCGCGGCGCGTCGGCCGAAGCAGCCCGGTCGAAGTGCATGATCGTCAACGTGCCGTCGTCAGGGGTTGCACCGGGACGCGAGAACATCACCGTCAACATGTCGGCGGAGATGAGAATCGTGGCGTTGGGAAACACGTTGTACTGATTGAGCGTGAGTACCTCTGACGTGGAGAACGCACTGAGGTCGACGCCCCGCTCGGCCTGCTTGCGCCGCACACCCTCGGCGATGACATCTTGCAGCGTCTGGCCTTCGGGTACCTCCGGCGCCGGGCACACTTCGTTCACGCCCATGCGTCCGCCTTGCGTGACGATGAACGAATCCCACACGATCTGATCGGGCACACTGCGACCGAGACGGGGGCTCGGCACACCATACGGCTGCTTGGAGACGCCGACGTGGCCCCAGATGTGTTGCCCCGAATTGATGTCGTCCATCGACCCCAACATCTCCGCGTGCAGGCCTTGCACGTGATACGTCTCGGAGAAGCCGTCGGAGATGACTTTCCAGTTGGCCGGGATCGGCGTGGTCACCGCGTAGGTGCAGCGGAAGTCGTCGAGGCCGACCCACGCGATGTCGTCGGGCATCCCTTCGAGGTAGTCCGCCAGCGGCATGGCGTCGAGATCGAGGTTGACGAACACCAGCCGGCCCCACGTGTCGACCTGCGCGTCGAGCAACGGGAAGTCGTCATTGCGCAACACGCCAAAGCCCTTGCGGGACGGAACCTCGCGCAGCTTTCCCTGCAGATCCCAGGACCAGCGATGGTAGATGCAGCGCAGTTCGGTGAGACCCGCGCCGGCGCCTTCGCAGATGACGTTGCCGCGGTGACGGCACACGTTTTGGAAGGCGCGGAGTTCGCCATCGTCGCCCCGGACGATGAGCACCGAATACGGACCGACGCGACATTCGTAGTAGTCGCCGGGTTCGGCAACATGGTCGACACTGCAGGCGACCACCCACACCCGCGGCCACATGTGCTGCAGTTCGCGCGCGGCGAATTCGGGTGACGTATAGCGCGACGCGGGCACGAGCGTGGGCGAACCCTTCGCGCTGCCGGTGGTGGTGATTGCGGTGCCGACGGGTTCGTCGGTGCGGAGCTCGGTGACCGTCATGGTGCCAGGTTAGAGCCGATGGCCCTTTAGGATGCGACCGACCAAAAAAGGCCCGGGAGGACAAGTGGCAGCAGGAAACTCGGCCGGCGGTGGGGCCGAGCGGTTCAAGGCCGCATTGGCACAGGGTGGCTGGACCCACGAGATCGTGATCCTGCCCGACTCGACCCGCACCGCCAAGGAGGCGGCGCTCGCTGTCGGCTGCGATGTGGCGCAGATCGTCAAGTCGCTGGTGTTTCGGGGCACCACCAGCGGGCGCCCGGTGCTCGTCATCGCCTGCGGTGCCAATCGAGTCGACGAAGCCGCCGTGGGCGCGTTGATCGGCGAGCCCATCGGCAAGGCCGATGCCGACTTCGTGCGGGCCAACACCGGCTTTGCCATCGGTGGCGTGGCCCCGATCGGTCACGTCGTCGCGCCGGTCACCTTGGTCGACGAAGACCTTCTCGCGTTCGAATCGATCTGGGCCGCCGGCGGCACGCCCAACACCGTCTTTTGCCTCACCCCCTCCGAATTGCTGGAAATGACCGGCGGCGAACGCGCCACGGTCAAACAGCACTGACCCACCACCACTCGTTCTCGCTGTCGAACGTGGGCCCACAGCCCACGTTCGACAGCGAGAACTGATGGAAAAGGGCTGCGGGCGGCGGTTTACCAGGCCATGGCTTGGCCGCCGTTGACGCGGAAGATGTTGCCGGTGGCGTAGCGGCCGGCGGGTGACACGAGGTAGAGGATCAGCAGCGCTTGATCCATTGCCTCGCCGACGATGTTGAGCGGCGAGAAGCCCTTCATCCGCTCGACGAACGCGTCGAACTTCTCTTGCGAGATGTTGCCCTGCTCGTCGTAGAGATGGCGTTGCGAAAAGTTGGTGATGGTCGCACCGGGCGCGATGGCGTTGACCCGGATGCCGTGGGGACCGGCTTCGGCCGCGAGCACCATCGACAACATCGCCACGGCCGCCTTGGTCATCGCGTAGACACCGTTGCCCGGCACCGGCACATCGATGCCCGTCGACGACACGTTGACAATCACACCACTGCCACGCGGCTTCATCACGCGCAACGCGGCCTGGCAGCCGAACACGACACCCTTCATGTTGATGGCGACGACGCGGTCGAGTTCGGCCTCGGTCACGTCCTCGATGTGTCCGTCGCTCGGCACGCCGGCGACGTTGGCCATGATGTCGAGCGCACCGAACTCGGCCACCGCCCGATCGACAGCGGCATCGAGGTCGGCTCGACGCGTCGTGTCGGTACGCACCGCGACGGCGCGCCCTCCCCCGTCGGCGACGCGCCGCGCCGTGCGCACCGCGCCCGTCTCGTCGATATCGGCAACCACCACCGCGGCACCGGCGTCGGCGAGCACGACGCACGTCGCCTCGCCGATACCGCTGGCACCTCCGGTGACGAGCGCGACCTGCCCATCGAGATCGAATTGCGCCGCCAGCATCGCTGACAGAACCTTTGCCACGTGGCCCCCTCTCGGTCAGCTGGACCGTAGCAGCGCCCCTCCCCGACGAGGCTATTAGTGTGCGGCCATGGCTCAATACGTTCCCTTGGTCGAATGGACCGACGAATCACTATTGCTGCGCAAGTTCATCTTCGACTTCTGGGCCGAGACCGGTCGCGCGCCAAACCTGCGCCAGATGCACGAAGGCACCGAGCTGTCGCGCCGTGAGATCGTGCAGGCGCTCAAGCTGCTGCAGACCGGCATCGTCGTGGTCGTCGATCAAGACTCGCCCAACTGCGACATCCTCAAGGCGCCGCCCTACTCGGCGTTCCCCAGCCAGGTCGAGATGTACGTCGACGACCAGTTCCACAGCTTCATCGGCTGCGCGCACGAAGCGGTCGCCGTGTCCAACATGCCGGCGTTCCACGGCAACGAGGTGCGGCTCGAGTCGTACTGCGCGTGCTGCCTCGATCCGATCACACTGTGGTCCAAGTCCTTCGAAATACAGCGCACCGCGCCGGCTGATCCGCTCGTGCACATCGCAGTTCCGCCGTGGGACTGGGTACACGACGACATGAAGTACATGTGCGACAACACCAACCTCGTGATCGATCGAGCGCACGGCGAGCAGTACGAAAAGATGATCGGTCGGCGCGGCGTCTACATGACGCTCGATCAGGTGCGGCGCTACGTCGAACCCGCAGTGGGTATCCGTGGGTGGGACTATCACTGGCCGCCACAGTCGATGAACCCCGAGGCCATCTTCGAGCGGATGCGCAGCCTCGGCGTCGACGTCAGCCCGTGGGGTGTGTGAGCGGCACCTCGAGCACGCCCCACGCGATCAGCTGATCGATCGCATCGTCGTCGAGGCCCAGCAATTCAACGGCAATGGCTCGCGTGTGTTCGCCCAGCGCGGGTGCGGGCTCGATCACCGGTGGCGCCATGCCGCTGGCGACGAACGACGATCCGTCGACGATCAACGATCCGGCGCCGGGCTGTTCGATGCGCGTGGGGAATCCACGGCTGACGAGATGCGGGTCATCCAACAACTCGACCGGATAGCGCATCGGCCCCGCGGGCACTCGCTGATCCTGGCACGCCGTGGCGACCTCGTCGGGCGAGCACGAGCGGGTCCAGTCGGCCACGAGCGCGCCGAGTTCGTCACGCGCCGCGAGACGATCGACCGATCGCGACCACCGACCGTCGGTTGCCCACACCGGGTTACCCATCGCCGCGACGAGACCCTGCCACTCGTGGTCGTCACGCACGCAGATCACACACCAGTCCTCGTGGCCGCGGCACGGGAACACGCCCCACGGGGCGCCCCGTGAATCGTCGTTACCGTCGGGGCCGACGGTTCCCGGTGCCAGCGCCTCGGCGAGCAACAGATCGCCGAGCAGGTTCACGATGACCTCGACCTGCGCCAACTCACAGTGCACGCCCATGCCAGTGCGAGCACGACCGTGGAGACCGGCGATGGCGCCGAGTGCGACGAGATAGCCGGCGAGCAGATCGGGATGGTTCTGCATGTTGGGCACCGGGTCACTGCCGGCGAATCGCCACAGGTGCGACAGCCCGCCGTAGGCCTGCGCCGACGGCCCGTAGCCCGACCACTGCGCGCGGGGGCCGCGCGAACCGAGCATCTGACTCGACACATAGACGATTGCGGGATTGACCTCGCGCAGCGCGTCATACCCGAGGCCGAGCGACCTCATCGTGCCGGTCGAATTGTTCTCGATGACCACGTCCGCGTGCGCGACCAACTGCCGTATCAGGGCAATGCCGTCGCTCTTCTTGAGGTCGACGCCGAAACTGCGCTTACTGCGACTCGACGACGCGAACGACGGCGTCATCTCTCCCCCGCTCATCGACCGCATGAAGTCGGGATAGCTGCGACCCTCGACTTTGATGACATCCGCGCCGTATTCGGCAAGCAGCCGTCCGCCTTGCACACCTACGCCCCCGTGGCCGAAGTCGAGCACGCGCACACCGTCGAGCGGCCGCGTGCGTGAGCTCCCCTCGCCGACGGGCGCGGCGGAGCCCGACGGCATCTCCTCGTTGTCACCGACTGCCGGCGCGGTGCGGGAGAAGCCCGCTCGCACACCGTCGAACTCGAACAGCCCATTGGTCATGGGCACCACCGCGCCGGTGGGCAGCTCGACATCGACGAACGTCCCCCTCGCCCGCAAGTGCTCGTCGACGACGACTTGGCTCGGCGTCAGCATGGGCGTCACGACAAGACCGCGCTGTTGCGACTCGACCGATGCTTCGGTCGTCGACATTGCCCCATAGAACTCCTGCAGCACCGGGTTCAGCACATCGGTGTTGGCGAAGCGATTGAAGGGGTGCTGCCAATACGGGTCAGCGAAGGCCTCGGGTGATCCCATCCATTCGAACAGGGACCACCACTGTCGCGGCGCCATGAGCACCAACCTCGCCCAGCCGTCGGTCGTGCGTAACGCTGGGTACAAACCTTTCTCGCCGGCGCGCACCCGCCGCGCTGCTGCTACCCGCTCTGCCACGGGCCGCTCGGGCCCTTGCCCGGCGTTCACAATCGCCGACGCGTTCGGCATCGCCCAGCTGTCGATCTGCGCGACCGCTTCCAAGGCCGACACGTCGAGCACCTGGCCGAGTCGACTGGAACGCCGTTGTTCGAGCGCAAGCGCAGTCGCAACCGCTCCCATCACACTGACCACGTCCGACGCCAACGAACCGGGCATCGAAACGGGCGGCTGGGTAGAGACGCCGGATGACGACAGCAACCCTGACATCGCCACCACCACGTCGTCGGTGGCGACATAGCGCGCATACGGGCCGGACAAACCGAACCACGTGAGCGCGCACACCACCAGGTGCGGATGACGAAGCGAAAGCGCGGTCGGATCGAGCCCGGGTCGGTGCGATCCCGGTGCGGTCGAATCGAGCACGACATCGGCGCCGGCCAGAATCAGGTCGAGACGCTGGCGATCGTCGGGTTCGTCGAGGTCGAGCACGAGCCCGTGCTTGTTGGCGTTGCGATACACCCACCAGATGCCGTGGTCGCGCGCTCGAGCCGGCGACCCGCCCGGGGGCTCGACTTTGACGACGCGGGCACCGAGCTCGGCCAGTATTCGTCCGCACAGCTCACCGACATCACAGGTGAGGTCGACGACGGTGATTCCATCGAACGGCAATGTTTGGGTCACGGCAGCGGTGGCGTGGGCCGTCAGTCGATCATGCCGAGACGCCGCGCCAGATCGAGTTGCTCTCGCGCTCGCACCGCGCCGGCGAGATCGAAGAGTCGACCGTCGACGTAGAACGTCGTATGGCCATCGCGCTCGGCGGCCTCGACAAACGGCATGAGATGCAAGATCTCGTCGATCTGTTCTCGGGTCGGAGTGAAGACATCGTTGACTACCGCGATCAACTCGGCCGAACCCGCGACGTGCATTCCGTTGTAGCCGAGACCCTTGCATTCGATCGAGAATTCTCGGTAGCCCTCGACATCCTTGCGATACGTGCCGCCGCCACCGATCGGAAACGGCACGCCCGCGGCACGCACGTCGACGATCACCTTCGATCGCACGTAGAACGTCTCCCTGCCATCGGGCATGGGGGTGTAGCCGATGGACGCACCGAGGTCGCCCCACATGCTCCCCGACACCCCACCCATGTAGGCGACGCGCGGCGACGCGGCCGCGATCTCGAAGGCGTTCTTGACGCCCAGCGCCGTCTCGATGACCGGTCGCACGAGGGTGTACCCGAGCGGCACGTCGTTGAGGCCTTCGGCCGCAGTCACCAGCGCGGCAAATTCGGTCATCTCGTCGGCCGAGGTCGCCTTGGGCAAACTGACGCAATGCACGTCGGTCGACACGACTGCGTCGAGGTCGGCCGCTGCCCCATCGGCGATGCTGTTGGTGCGCACGAACACGAGAAGGCCGCGTTCGACGAGCTTTGGTGCGACTGCCGGTACGACGCGACGAGCCTCTTGTTTGTAGGGCGTCGGCGTGAGGTCTTCCATGTCGAGGCAGATCGCGTCCATGCCCTTGTCGGCAAGCTCCAGGATTTTGTCCTCGTCGTGGGCCAGCGAAAAGACCAACGAACGAACGATGCGCGGAGGGTTTTCCATGCGCGTCAACATAGTGCTACGAAGCAGCGGGCGCGGACGGCGCCCGGCGAGAACGGGGAAACCGATGGACCTGCAGCTCAACGGGAAACGCGCGCTGGTCACGGGCGGTAGTCGCGGTATCGGCAAGGCCGTCGCCCGCGCGCTCGCCGACGAAGGGTGCGACGTCGCGATCGCGGCGCGCGACCGCACCCGTCTCGACGAGGCCGCGGCCGAACTGCGCGCCGCGACAGGACGCACGATCTTTCCCGTCGAAGTCGAGACCGGCGACGACACGTCGGTCCGGCACATGGTGGCGCAGGTGCGCGAGCACCTCGGCGGCATCGACATACTCGTGAACAATGCGGCCAAGCCGGGCGGTGGGCCCGGCGTTCCGCCGAAGCTCGCCGACATCACCGACAGCGCGTTCTATGACGACGTCAACGTGAAGGTGATGGGCTACCTACGCTGCGCCCGAGAGGTCGCGCCGCTGATGATCGCCAACGGTTGGGGACGCATCATCAATATCTCGGGTTTGGCGGCACGCACGGGCGGCAGCATCATCGGCGCGGTGCGCAACGTATCGGTGGCCGCACTGACAAAAGTGCTCGCGGACGAGCTCGGTCCGGCAGGCATCAATGTCACCGTCGTCCACCCCGGGGCGACGAAGACCGAAGCGGTGATCGGCGCCATGGAAGCACGCGCCGAAAGCCTCGGTGTCTCCATCGACGAGCTCGAGGAACAGATGGCGCAGCGAATTCTCGTGCGCAAGATCATCACGGCCCAAGAAGTCGCGTGGGTGGTCGCGTTCTTGGCGTCACCGCGCTCGATCTCCATCACCGGCGATGCCGTGGTCGCCGGCGGCGGCCTGGCCGGCGCGGTGCACTACTGAGAGGTACGGAGCTTCAGGGGTACGGAGCTTCAGGGGTACGGAGCTTCAGGAAATGAGGTGCAGCGGCAGGGTCTTGGGACCGTTGGCCCAAAAGACCGGCACCTTCTCGTAGCTCCAACCCTCGTAGGGATACGCGTGACGAACCCGTTCGCAGAAGACCTCGACCGTGACCCGCGCCTCGAGGCGGGCGATGGCCTGGCCGGGGCAGATGTGCGGTCCATCGCCGAACGCCAAGTGCTCGCGACCGTTGGGCCGGTCGAGACGGAATTCGTCGGAACTCGGGAAGACGTCTTCGTCGCGGTTGGCCGACGCCACGCCGAAGACGATCTTTTCGCCCGGACACATCGCGGTACCGAAGACGTCGGTCGCCGTCTCGATCGTACGGATCATCTGGTGGATGGGAGGATCGAAGCGAAGTGATTCTTCGACCGCTTTCGCGACGAGCGAAGGATCGGCTTTGAGTGCGTCGAACAACGCGGGCCTCGTCACGATGCGGGCCAACATGTTGGCGATGAGGTGGCGAGTGGTCTCGTTGCCGCCGAGGATCAAGCTGATCACCTGCGTGCGGATCTCGATGTCGGTCAACCGATGCCCATCGATCTCGGTGAAGAGCAGGCGCGTCACCAAATCGTCGGGTCGATCGTCGCGGGTCCGCCGCTGCAGGATCAGGTCGTCGACATACGCGGCGAACTCGGGATGGCCGCCACCAAAACCTTCGCCGCGCTCGGTGCGGTTCTTGTTGACGTACTCGCCGCGCACGACATCGTCGGACCATCCACGAAACAACGGCCAGTCTGTACGGGGCACGCCGATCATGTGCGAAATGACATTGATCGGGATCGGCGCCGCGAAGTCCTCGACCATCTCGCCGTGACCGCGCTGCAACAGCGGTTCGAGGTATTCGTGGGAAAGTTCGCGCACGAATGGCTCGAGGCGCATCGCCTTGTGATGGGCGACGACCGCGTTGATGATGCGGCGCACTTTGCCGTGCCGAGGCTCGGGCATCTCACTGACGAGCAACTCTTCTTCGGGCACCACCACGCCGGGTTCGCGATAGCTGGACCGAAATGTGTCGACGTCTTTGACTCCGGTGACGACGTCGCCGTGGCGGGCGAGGAACCACCCCACCGGTATCGGCGCGACCGGGCACGCTGACCGCAACGCGCGATGCGCGTCGTGCGGGATATCAGCATCTACTTCGAAGGGATCGAATTCGGCGATGCTCATGATGCCTGGTGACTGCCACCCGCGTGACAGTCGGCCGAGATGATCGTGCAGTGCGAATCCATAGCCTGCGAGCCTAATGTGGCACAGGGGGTAGGGAGACCAGATGTTCGAAGACCTGGTGAACGAACTCGACCGCGATCGATCGTCCGCGTTCACGCAGTTCGGCAAAGCGGTGCTCGCCGACCTGTCCTCCGATGACCTCGACGAGATTGCTGATGCCGACCTACTCGAGTGGCTGCGGGCGCTATGGACGGCGCTCGAGGCCGGCCGAGCCGTGGTCATCAGCAACGACAACGGACCGCACACATCGATCATCGTGATTGCCGACGCAATGGCGCACCTCGCCGAGTCGATTTCGGTCTTGTTGAACGACCAGACCGTGCATCGACTGTTCCAAACGCTGCTCGTGGTCGAACGAGACTCCGACGGTAGCGTCATCCGCGTCGAGCGGCCAGAGCCCGATGCCGATGAGCGCCTCACCGCGTTGGTGTACGTCGAAGTCGACCGCATCGACGACGAGGCCGCTCGTGACCAGGCGGCGACGCGGGTGCGCGAAACCTTGACACTGCTCACCCTCGTGCACGACGACCGCGACGCGATGCACCGACTTGTGGCAGACGTCGAATCACCCGAAGTCCGTCAGTGGCTCACCGACGACTTCGTACTCCTCGGTGCGCTGGCCGTGCACGGTGACGCGACAGAGCGGTTCGGCCTGCTACGCGCACCCGCTTTCGCCGACGCCGCCCGACCCCCTACCCCCGAGAACGGCTCGACGGCAGAGATCCGCACCGGCACGACACTGATCCGGTCACCGCTGTATCGCGACGCGCGCCTCGATGTCGTGGCAATCAACGGAGCAACGGGCGAGCTTCGCTTCGTCGGCCTCTTCCCGAGCGAGATGAGTGCCTCGGGAGTGCTCGACCTTCCTTTCGTCCAAGAAAAGGTGCGACGAGTGCGCGCCCGCTTCCCATGGCCCGAGGGTTCCGACAACCGACGAGCCGCGCTGGCGGCACTCGAGCGCCTTCCCGTCGACGAACTTTTCGGGGCCGGTGACGACGAGCTGTTCCGCATGGTCGCCGGCATCGTCGAGCTCGCCCATCGGCCGCGCGACGTGCGCGTTTTCGATCGACGCGACCACTACGGCCAAGTGCACGCGTTCCTGGTGCTGTTTCCCCGTGATCGCTACAACACGGCTACCCGCCGGCGCATCGTCGATCTGTTGTCGTCCGCCGTCAAAGGCACCGTGGCCGAGTTCGGAGTGAATGTCACCGAAGCACCGCATGCCTGGCTGCATGTGAGCGTCGCGTCGTCCGCACCGACGCTCAGCGCGGAGCAGATCGATGACCTCGAAGAAGCGGTCGCGAATGCGTCGCTGCTCTGGGAAGACGCCCTGCGACTGGAGCTCGAGCGGCTGGGCAACGATCACGCGACGCGCGAGACGCTGGCGCGCTACGACGGCGCCTTCCCTGCTGACTACACCGCACTGACCCCCGTCGCCGTCGCCCTCGAAGACATCGCCCACATCGATCAGCTCTCGCACGCCGACCTGACGTTCCGACCGACAGCCGACGAGCACGAGGCCGAGCTACGGCTCGTCTACCGCGGCTCCCCGATGACGCTCTCCGACATGCTCCCCATCTTGCACAACCTCGGGCTCGAGGTCATCGACGAGCGTCCCTACGTCGTGCGTCCGAACGGCCTCGATCCGGTGAACATCTCGGTCATCGGCGTCCGCACCGAGTACGCCGCGACGCTCGTCGAGCCCGAAGTCAACATCCGGGTGAGCGACACCTTTCGCCGCGTGCAACAAGGCGACGCCGACGACGACGCGTTCAACGGTCTCGTCCTGGCGGCGGGGCTCAACTGGCGTGAGGCCGCCGCCATGCGTGCCTACTACCGGTACCTGCGCCAGGTCGGCGGCCGCTTCGAGGCGCAATACGTCGCCGCGACGTTCATCGAGCACGACGAGATCACGCGCATATTGCTGCGCATGTTCCACTCCCGCTTCGATCCCGATCGGTCGACCACCGATGCCGAGGCCGAATACGAGGCGGCGCGCGCCGAGCTCGACAGCGCGCTCCACGGCGTCGCCTCGCTCGACCACGACGTCATCCTGCGAACGGCGGGCGCGTGCATCGGCGCGACCGTGCGCACCAACTTCTACTGCCACGATGCCGAGGGGCGCCCGCTGCCCTACCTCTCGTTCAAGTTCGACCCTGCGCTCGTCCCGGGGATGCCGCTGCCTCGACCGCTCCACGAGATCTTCGTCTACTCGCCGCGTACCGAGGGCGTGCATCTGCGGGCTGGCCGCGTCGCGCGCGGTGGCATCCGCTGGTCGGATCGTTTCGACGACTATCGCACCGAAGTGCTGCAGTTGATGAAGGCGCAAGTCACCAAAAATGCGGTGATCGTACCCACCGGCGCCAAAGGCGGTTTCGTGTGCAAGCGGCTGCCGCGTGCCGGCGATCGTGCGGCCATCAACGCGGAAGTCGTGGCGTGTTACCGGCTGTTCATCTCGGGGCTGCTCGACTTGACCGACAACATCCAACCACAGGGTGTCGTCGGTCCACCGCGGGTGCGCCGCCACGGCGGCGACGACACCTATCTCGTCGTTGCCGCCGACAAGGGCACGGCGTCGTTCAGCGACATCGCCAACGAACTCTCACTTGGCCGCGGGTACTGGCTCGGCGACGCGTTCGCATCCGGCGGCTCGGACGGGTACGACCACAAAGAAATGGGCATCACCGCCAAGGGCGCGTGGCAATCGGTGCTGCGCCACTTCGACGAGATCGGTATCGCCCCCGATGCCACCGCCACCACCATCGGTATCGGCGACATGTCGGGTGACGTCTTCGGCAACGGGATGCTCGAGTCGCGCCGCGTGGCGTTGATCGCGGCATTCGATCACCGGCACATCTTCATCGACCCCACTCCAACGCTGGGCGTGGCATACGACGAACGCCGGCGGCTGTTCGACCTGCCGACGTCGTCGTGGAACGACTACGACCGCGCGCTCATCTCTGTCGGCGGTGGGGTCTATCCCCGTTCCGCGAAGTCGATTGCCATCACGTCCGAGGCCCGTCGCGCCCTCGCTATTGCCGACCCCGCGCCAGAGCTCACCCCGGCGGCGCTCATACGTGCCATCCTCCGCGCTCCCGTCGACCTTCTCTTCAACGGCGGCATCGGTACGTTCTTCAAGGCCCACGAGGAACACCACAGCGAAGTGGGTGACAAGACCAACGATGCGATCCGCGTCGACGCCACTGAGCTTCGCGTGCGCGTCATCGGCGAGGGCGGCAACCTCGGCCTCACCCAGCGGGCCCGCATCGAGTTCTGCCGTCACGGCGGCCGAGTGTTCTCCGACGGCGTCGACAACTCGGCGGGCGTCAACACGTCCGACCACGAGGTCAACATCAAGATCTTGCTCGACGCCGTCCAACTCGACGGCCGCCTCACCAAGGACGAGCGCAACGACTTGTTGGCCAGCATGCGAGACGAGGTCGCCGAGCACGTGCTGGCCACCAACTACAGCGTGGCGCGCGCCATCACCAACGCATTGGCAGAGGCGCACTCACTTCTGCAGGTCCACAAACAACAACTGCA
The DNA here is from genome assembly GCA_039915945.1 of Acidimicrobiales bacterium. Taxonomy (GTDB): domain Bacteria; phylum Actinomycetota; class Acidimicrobiia; order Acidimicrobiales; family WLNW01; genus DATLFA01. The sequence continues at coordinate 31,752 of JBDSMH010000066.1, forward strand.
CTGGCTCGAGCAGGTCGCACACCTCGACCGCGACGTAGAGAAGTTGCCGGGCTTCGAAGAATGCGATCGGCGGTGGAACGCCGGTGAGGGACTCACTGCACCCGAGTTGGGCGTGATGATGGCGTACACCAAGACCGTCATCGCCACCGATCTCGCCGATGACGACCTGCTGACGGACGCCGCATTCGCACGGCTGTTGGCGGAGTACTTTCCCGCACCGCTGCGCGAGCGTTACGCGGGTGACATCGCGCGTCACGCGCTGCGCAATGAGCTGATCGCGGCCATCGCGGCCAACCACCTCGTCGATCGCGGGGGCACTTCGATCGTCTACCGGCTCAACATCGAGACCGGTGCCACGATTGCCGCGATCGCCCGCGCTCACGAAGTGGCCTGGCAGCTGTTCTCGATCGGGGATGCATGGGCGACGATCGATGCCCTCGCGAGCACGGTCGCGCCGGCCGTGCGTACGACCTTGCGCCTCGACGGGCGCCGGTTGGTCGAGCGGGCCACCCGATGGTTGGTGCGCCATGAGCGGTCGGTCATCGACGTCGATGCCACCATCGCACGGCTCCAACCGGGCCTCACCGTGCTGGCCGACCGATGGGTCGAATTGACCTCGCCGGCAGCGCGAGCCGCCATGGCCGACGCGGCCCGCGACTACGTCGAGGCGGGCGTTCCCCTACCGGTCGCGGCGACCGCCGCCCGCAACCGGGCGTTCGCGCCCGCGCTCGAGATCGTCGACCTTGCGTACCAGACCGACCGAGCGCCGCTCGACGTTGCCCGCACGTACTTCACGCTCGACGAGGCGCTGTCCATCGGCCGCATCGCCGACCTCATCGACGCGCTGCCCCGCGACGACGAATGGCAGTCGTTGGCGCGGCTCGCCGTACGCGACGATCTATTCGCGTCGCAGCGCGAGCTGACCCAGCTCTCGCTGGCCGGCGGCGGCGCCGGGCCTCTCCTCGATCAGGCGAAGCCGGCCGTGCAGCGCTGGCACGAGGTGATCGAGCGATTGCCGGCCACCAAGGCCTCGCTCGATCAACTCAGTGTGGTGGTCCGTGAGCTTCGGCGGATACCCACCGCGCTCGCGTAGCGCGTCTATCCCAACGCATCGACGAAGAACTTGCCGTCCTTCATGACCGCGAGAACACCGTTGCGCAGCGCCCCGATGTCGTCCGACGGGTCACCGTCGACGACCACGAGGTCCGCGTACTTGCCCTCTTCGATCGTGCCGACCTTGTCGGGCTGGCCGAAGAGCTCACCGCCGTTCTTGGTTGCCCAGCGCAACACCTCGAGCGGCGGGATGCCGGCGTGATCGACGTAGACCGCCAACTCTTCGATGTAGGCACCGTGCGGGGTCGGCGCCGCGCCGAAGTCGTCGCCGACGCAGAGCTTGACGCCCGCCTCGACGGCCTTGGCCAACATGCGGCACATGTCGGCGAAATCTTGCCCGGTCTCCGTGTTGAAGCCCATCGCCGGTATTTCACCGGGAGGCGGCGCATCACCCATGAACTCGAGCATTTTGAGTGGCAGGTACAGACTCGGTAACACGAACGTGCCCGCCGCGGCCAACTTGTCGATGCACTCCTCGTCCATGCCGTCGGCATGGTCGATGATGTCGACTCCGGCAGCGACGCAATCGAGTAGCGCCTGCTTGTGCGCGACATGCCCGCGCACGCGCTTGCCGCGGCCATGCGCCGCATCGACGACCGCGTGTAGTTCGTCGAGCGTCAACGAGATGTTGTGCTTGGGCGTGGTGACACCGTGACCTCCGGTGACGTAGACCTTGAGGATCTCGGCGCCCCGCTTGATCTCGTCGCGCACCGCCTTGCGGAATTCGTCGGGGCCGTCACACACCCGCACGACGCCCATCCCGTGCGCGTCCCACCACCAGGGAATCACGTCGTTCGAGTCGGACGTCGTGATGAGATCACGCGACGCCGGGCAGACGCGCGGTCCCTCGACGACACCATCACGAATGGCGGCCGCCAACGACGCGTCGACATCGAACGCGCAACTCGCACCCACGATGTTGGTGAATCCGGCCCGCAACGCGATCTGCGCGTTCATCAGGCCGTAGTAGGCGGCGTAGGCCGGGGGCCGTTCGAGCCCGAACGGCAACTGATTGCCACCCACATCGTGATACGTCGTATGGAAGTGACCACTCGTCATACCGGGCATCAGTGTGCGCCCGGCCAGATCGATCAGTCGATCGCCGGGCGCGGGCTCGACCGCACCACTGGTGACCCGCGTGATCTTGTTGCCCTCGACCACCACGGTGGCCTGTGGCTTGGCGGGATGCTCCCCGTCGAGCAGGTTGGCGTTGGTGAAAACTGTACGGTTCATGGCTACCCCCGAGCACAGTGTGCGCGAGTTCTACCACTCGACGGGATCCGTTGCGGCGGAGCCGCACAATTAGCGCCGCACAACTAGCCCCGCGCGACCTTGGCGCTCTGGATGTTGGACGCGCCCCAACTGGGCAGGCAGATGGCGTGGAGGTTGCCGAGGCCGCCGCACACCACGAACACGAGCTGACTCGCGCGCTCGTTGAGCCACACGCGACCCTTGTCGTCGACACGGTTCTTCTCGTAGAGAATGCGCTGGTTGGGCTCGGGCCACACGTCGATGTGGACCCAGGAGTGCGAGTGCGTGAATTCGATGGCATCCGCGATATCGGGGAAGTCTCGCCCGAAGCGCTCGGCCCACAAGGGGTTGATGAGGACGACGACTTCGCCGTTGGCCGCCGTCGGTTCGAGGAACTTGTTGGCCATCGGAAACGAGATCGTCTTGGCGATCAGATACAGCAGGTCGCGGTCGTTCTCAGTGTTGACGTCGGCGAAAGGAAAGGCTCCCTTGCCCCCGTGGGCGGTGATGACCTCGTCGGTGCCGGAGAACCCTCGCTGCTCGGCCAGCGACGGCCACGGCGAACGTTCTTCCCACTCACCGAAACACACGCCGGCCGATCGGCCGGGTTGACCGAACACGCTCTTCGACGTGAACCCGACCTTTTGCCCGCCGATGTTGCGCATGCACAGCTGCACCGCGCGCCCCACGGTGCTCGAACCGCGCCCCGCCGCGCCACCCATACAGCCGGCGCCGTAGTCGAAGCCGAGGTCGTCGCGCGCCGGCCCGTTGACGACGAACATCGGCATCACGCTCGACGTGGTCGTCGACAATGCGAAGAGGTTGAAGTCGTGTTGCGTGATCGCTTCGAGCGCGGCGACCACATAGGGGAACGCGGCCGGCTCGACACCGGCCATCGCGGCGTTGATGGCGGCCTTTTCGACGGTTGCCATGCCGTTGCGCGGGGCGACCTTGCAGATGACGTCGTCAGGTTGCCACGGCGTGGCCGCGATCAACTCGGCCACCCGAAGCTGCGTAGCGGGCAACAGCGGCAAGCCGTCACCCCAACCTTCGCGCAATGAGAGTTCGTAGAGCGCCAACGGGTCGTCGTCGACTTCGATCTGCGAGCTAACGAGCGGCGCCGAGACGTTCGAGGAGCCGGGGGTACGCGTCGAGAGCAATCTGGTACACCTCCTCGTCGGGCAGGCCTTCGAGCGGATAGGGCAACACGAGTTGACGCAAGTCGGCATGACCCTTGAGCGACGCGATGCGCTCGCCGATGGTCACGAACTCGGCGGTCACGACGACGACGGCAGGCTTGTCGAGGGATTCGACGATGACGGTGTCGTGGACACTCCACGAGGTGCACGATCCTCAATTGCCAAGGCCCACCACCGCGCAATCGACGAGGCGGGCCCAGTCGTCGAGGTCGTTGCGGGTGCGCTCGCCTTCGTCGCCGACCCGTTCGCCGACGATCAACCGCTTGACCTTCGCGCCGTCCCGCAAGAGCAGCGCTTCCCAGGTGTCGAGGACCACGAAGTACGACCGCCACGACCGGTCGAGGCGCAGACCGACGGTCACCCCTTCGAGTGATCGTCCCAAGTCGAACGTCTTGGCCGCGGTCTCGTCTTCGGCCAGCGCCGTCGGATCGAGTACCCGCATTCGGCCCACAACTTCACCCTACAGGAGCCGAAAGTCCCTTGGGATCCTCGGCGCGATGCGCGACGATCGCGTTCTCACAATTACAAGGAGGGCGATGGTAGGCATGACGGCGTCCGAGACGAGACTCGGCACGCGTGACTTTCTGGCGTACCTGGACAGCGCGAACGCCACCAACGACCTTGCCGCGGCGATGGCCGCCATCGTCGAGCGGCGCCATGCGCTCGCCCGCATCGAGCAACGGCGGGCAAGCTGACGAGTCAGTCGCCCTCGCCCACTTCGGAGTACGCCTCATAGACGAGATCGGCACCGCGCTGGCGATGCCGCACCAACCGACCGAGCAAGGCATTGCAGTCGTCCCGGCGGGCCGCCACCCAATCCGCATGGGCCGTGTTCGGAACCAGCTCTATCCGAGTGAGGCAGTCGGACAGCGCGATGGCGATTTCGTTGTGCTCCTGGCGCAACTGATCGACGCGATGCGACATGCGGGGCGCCGCCTCGAGGATGTCGTCGTAGAGGCCGTCCTCTTGTTCGGTGAAGTCGATGTGCGAATGGAACTCGGCTTCGACGCGCAGGATGCACTGCACCACGCCCTCGGCCCATGCGGCCGCGCGGCGCGGCCCTGCAGAGGACAGCGCATCTTCGAAGGCGACGAGCGCGTCGCGCAAGCGTTCGCGCTGTTGGACAGCGAGATCCACCGGATTCGTGGAATCCATTCCGACCTCCTCGACCCGCCCCCACCAGCGAGGATAGGCCCGCTACCGCTGTTCGGCAACTGTCCGCTTCACCGCTTCGAGTGCGTTGTCCCGAAACGCCAGCGCGGCCTGGGTGTATTGCGCGAGGCCGTTGAGCTCGCTGCCGGCACGGATCGCCGCTCGGGCACCCCACACGTCCATCTGCCGGTGAATCGTGCGCTTGTTGATCTGTTGAAGATCGGACGACACGCCCGCGACCCGACCGGCGATGGCCAGCACTCGGTCTTCGAGCTCGGCGGCCGGAAAGGCGCGGTTGGCGAAGCCGATCTGCGCCGCCTCGATACCGGTGATCGGATCACCCGTGAGCATCAGCTCCATCGCTCGACGCATGCCCAACAACACCGTGTGGTACTGCCAGTCGGGAGGGCTCGCCACGCGTACGACCGGATACGAGATCGTCGCGTCCTCCGCGATGTAGACGAGGTCGCACGCCGATGCCAGTTCGGTCGCACCCGCGATCGCGTATCCGTGGATCTGCGCGATCACCGGCTTGGCCAAATCCCAGATGCTGAACCACGTGTCGTTGCATTGGCGGGCCCACTGCCCGTCGCCCGGCGCACTGTAGAACGGCGGGTCGTCCATCATCGGGCCTCCGCCGAGGTCATAGCCCGCGGAGAAGCACTTGCCCGCGCCGCGGACGATCGTCACGCGCACGTCCGGGTCGTAGTCGTGGGCCCGCAGCGCGTCGAGCAACTCCACCCGCAGCGGCGTGGAGATGGCGTTGCGTTTCTCCGGCCGGTTGAGGGTGATGCGGGCGATGTGCGGGGCCGGATGGTCGACCAGGATCAAGTTGTAGTCGGCCATTGTCGTGTGCGCTCCCTCTTGCCGTTCTCGTGGTGTTCTACACCCATATACGGGTGTAGAACACCAACAGAACGGGGCGAACGAGGCGAGGGGACGTACATGGGGGCAGCACAGGACCGGCTCGACGTGATCGAGCTCATTCACCGCTATGCGGCGATGGTCGATTTCAAGAACTACGACGAGGTCGATCAGGTCTTCACCAACGATGCCGTCGCGAACTACGAATCGATGCGGGCCTACGTCGGCGACGACTGTGAGCCCAAGGGCGCCAAAGCAATCGGCGACTGGTTACGCAGGTACACCGGCACGCGTCCCGGCAGCATGCACTTCATGCACAACCACGTCGTCGAACTCGACGGCAAGCGGGCGACGATGCGCAACTACATGCACAACACCAATGGGTCCATCGCCGGCGTGTATTTCACCGAAGCCAAACGCACCAAAGCCGGATGGCGACTGCACCGGCTGCGCCTCGAAGAGCGTTTCATCGACGCCGACCGCGTGCAAAATCCGCACATACCTGCCGCGAAAGCGGCCGACTGACGCGGTCTCAGTTCCGCGCGGGGAGGACGACCGCCGGCAACGGATGCCGGTAGAGCTTGGCGGCGTTTTCGCAACACATCATGCGCAGCTCGTCGTCGGGGATATGGCCCCAATATTTCTCGATCTCGAGTTGCGTGTCGGGCCACGTGCCGTCGCCGTGCGGATAGTCGACCTCGACGCAAATGTTCTCGACGCCGATGCGATGGCGCAGATCGATCGTCGACGGATCGTCGATCGTGCAGAACCAGAAGTTGCGCTTGAGGATGTCGGCCGGACGCTCTTCCCAGCCGAGGCCGTAGCCCGATCGATCGATGATGTTGTCGAGGCGATCGAGCAACATCGGCACCCAGCCGATGCCGCCCTCGCTCATGGCGATCTTCAGCGTCGGGAAGTCTTTGGGGTAGCCCGACCACAACCATTCGGCGCACGCCGCCAGCGACAGCTGCCCGAACATCGTCGCACCGAGTTGAAGCGACGGCGCGCCCGGCGGTGACGGGTAGCCGCCCGAACTGCCCACGTGCAGCGAGACGACCATGTCCGTGTCGACGCACGCTTGGATGATGGGATCCCAATGGTTGCGGTCGAACAGCGGCGGCAGGCCGATGCCGTGCGGGCGCTCGGGCAACGTCACCGACGTGAAGCCGAGATCGGCCATGCGGTGGATCTCGCGTACGGCCCACTCCTTGTCGGAGAGGTAGGTGATGCCCATCGGCACGATGCGTTCGGGGTAGGCCTGGTGCCATTCTTGGAACAACCAGTTGTTCCAAGCCTCGATGCACGCCAACCCGACCGCGCGGTCTTTGGCGTTGAAGAAGACACGACCGCAGAAGCCGGTGATCGACGACGGGAAGTTGACCGACGCCCAAATGCCGCCGATGTCCATGTCGCGCACGCGGGCTTCGATGTCATAGCAACCGGGGCGCATGTGCTCGAAGCGGAACGGCTCGAGCTTGACCGTGTCCTTGCGCCGGCCGGCAACGGCATTCATACCCACTTGGCTGTAGATCTGGCCTTCGAACTCCCAGACCTCGGCGCCGGTGTCGGTCTCGACGATCTGCGGACCACCGGACTGCAGCTTTTGCGGCAAATATCGACTGAAAAGGTGCGCCGGCTCGACGACGTGGTCGTCGACGGAGATGACCGTGTATTTCACCTCGCGAGGTAACGGCTCGGCCATGAACAGATCAGGATCAAGTGCGGTCATCGCAACCTCTGTCTTCCCCGCGGCAACGGGCCGCTCGGGCCCGGAATGATGAGAATGCTACCGACCGCCGAGGCCGAGCTTGCGGTGGTCCCACGACACGACCTTGTCGACGTTGACTTTGACGATGACCCGCTTGTGGAGCATCGCCTGCACGGCGGGCTTCATGGCCTCGGTGTAGGTGGCACCCATGTAGCGCTCGAACACACTGATGCCGAGGGTGAACATGCGGTCGGGGTCGTCGACGATCTCGCCTTTGCCGACGAAGGTGACGCCGCGCAACTCTTCGTACTTCTCGCCGTCTTCGATCATCACGGTGCAATGCGGATTGCGACGAAGGTTCAACACCTTTTGCGCCTTGGCCTTGGACTCGACCGCGACGCAACCTTCGAGGAAGCCGTACCACATCGCCACCATGTGGATCGATCCGTCGGGATTGACGGTGGCCATCGACATCGAATGGCGACCCTTGAGGAACTCGTCGACCTCGGCGTCGCTCATGCGGATGATGCCCCGCTGCTTGACCCCATGCCCCATTGCCGTGTTCTCAGCCATCGCGCCCCTCGTCGTACCCGTCCGACTCTACCGAATTCACCCCACGAGCCCAGCGTCCGAGGCGGTCCCACAGCTGTTCACGGGTCGCCGCCACGTTGTGGTTGTGGCCCGCGTCGTCGAGAGCGAACAGTGTGATGTCGGTGCTGCCGGGAAAGATGCCGGGCACTGCGTGCAGCGATCCGGCGATGTCGCGGCTGCCGTGCGCCACGAACACCGGCACGTCGACCTGTGCCAGAACCGGCGCCGACGCGCCCGGAATCATCGAACTCAGTCCTACGAGGGCCAGCAGCGGCGAGCGACAGCCCACCAACGCGGCGCGGACGGCCTCGGGCATCGGTGCACCGATGAGGAACTCCGAGCTCCCCCGTCGCTGCATGGGCAAGGGCTCGCCGAATCGCTCGCGCACGAGCGTCGCGATCTGCTCGATGACCGCATCGGGCCGATGCGCAAACTCCTTCTCACGATCGTTGAGATGCGTCGCCAGGCCCGCGCCGCCGTATCCCAGCAAGGCAACGGCTCGGTGCGTGCGATGGCGCGCTTGTAGGTAGGCAGTGATGCTCGCACCCGCCGAATGACCGACGCCGATCGACATCAGATGAGGCAGGGCGGGCAGGTCATTGCGGAACGCACCCGAGCGCAACTGGGCGAGTACTTGATCGAAAGCGCACGCGTCGACGTCGGCGACACACTGCGGGTTCAACGTGTAGCCGTCGTCGGGACGATCACTCTCGCCGACACCCGGATGGTCGAGCGTGATCACCACGAAACCCTGCTGCGCAAGGTGGCGGGCCATGCTGTAGTTGCCCAGCCCCGCGTCCGTCACGGCGAGATCGAAGTAGCGCCGCGACATGCCACCACCCGGCAAGCAACAGAGCACCTGCGGATGGTCCGTGAGCTGATCGGCGGCAGGGACGAATACGTCGCCGACAACTGTCCGCACACCTGGTGGCGCGACCGCCGTGACGTCGATCTCGAGCCGTGTCGCCCTCACGTACCGCTCCAACGAGGGCGGCGCTTTTCGCGAAACGCGGCGATGCCCTCACGCGCGTCATCGCTCGAACCGACCACTTGTTGTTCGGCTTGCGTCTGCTCCCACGCTGCTGTGCCGCCGTCGATGGCGGCGGTCCACATCGTTCGACGCAGCGCGGCCACCGCCAGCGGCGCGTTGTCGGCGATGCGGGTCGCCAGCGCCACTGCCCGATCGACCACTTCGCCGGAGGGGACGACGTGATTCACGAGGCCCAGCTGCCATGCGCGAGTCGCATCTATCGGTTCGCCGGTCATGCCGATCTCGAGCGCGACGGCCAGCGGTATGCGGCACGGCAAGAGCGTGGCGCCACCACCCGCGAGCAGCCCCCTCGATGCTTCGGGCAGGCCGAACCGAGCGTGCTCGGCCGCGACCGCGATGTCGCAACGCATCATCAACTCGAAACCTCCGGCCATCGCCGAGCCATTGACCGCGGCGACGAGCGGAAGGCGATCGGGCGAGCGCATGATGGCGTTCAACGCGCGTACGGCTTCACCGGCGCGCTCTCGGTTGGCCGCGAGGGCGTGCAAGTCCATGCCCGACCCGAACGACTCGGTGCCGGCAGCAGTCAATACGACCACCGACGTTCCTCTGTCGGCGGTCGCTTCGGTGAGCAGTGTCGACAACGCGACGATCGTCTCCGGGTCGAGCGCGTTGCGCCGATGTTGCCGGTCGACAGTGATGATCAAGACTGCGCCGCGTCGCTCGCGTCCGAGCGCGTCGAGCCCTTCGGCGCTCACAACGACAACCGACTCTCGGGCGCGTCGAGCTCGATGCTCAAGATTCGCGCGCTGTACGTCTTTGCCTGGGCATCGGTGCGCAACCCACCGGATGCGCCGCCGGTACCGAGCACGCCGAACAGCATGAAGTTCAGGGCTCGGATGTTGGGGAGCTCGTAGCGCTCGACCGCAGCGGGGCGCAGGGACGCGAAGTGGGCACGGACGACATCGGCAGTGAGCGCGCCGAGCACGAAGTCGTAGGCGTCGTCGTTGTGCACCCAGACGCCGACATTCGCGTGCGCGCCCTTGTCGCCCGAGCGGGCATACGCGATATCGGCAAGGCGAATCTTCACCGAACCTCCTCGACGGTGACCGTCGCCGGCACACGCGATCGATCGACCAGCGCGGGCCAGTGCGCCAGCACTTCGCTGGCTTTGGGTCGACCGCCGGCGAAGCCGGTCAACCCGGGCGGCCCGCTGAGCAACAACGAGGCGAGTTCCATACCCCAGCGATCGATGCGGCGGCGATCCTCGTTGCGCACGGCGATGCGCAGCACCACTTCGGGTGGGTCCGCGGACGCAACGAACGTGTCGTCGACGCAGGCTCCGGCGCCGAGGCATTCGACGAGCTGCTCCGACGCGGCGAACGACACTCCTTCACGGGAGAGGCGCGAGAACAGTAACGAGGCCGTCAACTGTGCTTTTTCGACGGCGTCCGGCCCCACGACGGTGAGTTGGCCGACACCTTTGTAACCGTCGTGCATGGTCATCGAGACCTTGAACGAATCGGTCGGCGCCGCGCCGCGGGCACCGTCGACGAGGACGCGATTGGGCCCGGCGTCGTGCAACTGCACGCTGGCGAAATCGACGATCACGTCGGGTGTGATGTACCGACGAGGATCACCGATCTCATAGAGCAGTTGCGCGATGACCGTGTCGGCATTGACGAGCCCGCCGGTGCCCTCGTGTTTGGTCACCACGAACGAGCCGTCCGACCGGGCTTCGAGCACGGGGTAGCCGATGTTGTCGAAATCGGGAACCGAACGCCAGCCCTCGAAGTTGCCGCCGGTGCACTGGGTTCCGCACTCGATGATGTGGCCGCCGATCATCGCCGCCGACAGCTTGTCGTAGTCGTGCGCACTCCAGCCGAACTCGTAGATGAGCGGCGCCGCGGTCAGGGCTGCATCCGCGCAACGACCGGTGATCACGACATCGGCACCGTCGGCGAGCGCGTCGACGATGGGTTGCGCGCCCAGATACGCGTTCGCGCTCTGGATGCCGTCGCGCCTTGCACCAAGTGCCTCGCCGGTGTCGAGATTCGTGAACGATTCGCCGGCCGCGACGAACTCGTCGAGCCGATCGAGGATGTCGTCGCCCTCGACCACACCGATGCGCACGCCAGTCATTCCGAGCTTGCGGGCAACTGCCGCGGCGGCGTCGCCACACGAACGCGGGTTCACCCCGCCGGCATTGGCGATGATCTTGATGCCGCGCTCTTTGCATTCGGGCAGGATGCGCTCGAGCATCTTCACGAAGTCGGTTGCGTACCCGGCCGATGGGTCGCGCGCCCGGGCTTTCTGCATGATGCTCATCGTGACCTCGGCGAGGTAGTCGAGCGTCAGGTAGTGCAACGGCCCTTCACGAACCAGGCGCACCGGCCCGAGCATCGAGTCACCCCAGAAACCCTGTCCATTGCCGACGAGCACGACATCTCGCGACAACTCGTCACCGCGCCCTGTTGCCCGGGGCGCGGAACTGCCCGGGCTCTCGACCGGCACCCGGTGGCCCCGCGAACGCCTGCGCGATCTGCATCCACTCGCGCGCAGTGTCACCGACGACAACGAGGTCGGTGTCGTCTACATGGCGCCGTTGGGTGACGACGAGGCAGAAATCCAACGCGTCGCCCTCAACGCGGTTTTCGGCTTGCGCGTCGCCCCACACCCAACGATCGCCGCCGGGTGCATCGAGCGCAACGAACACACCGTCGTCGGGCACCGCACGACCATTGGCGCGGAAGCTGTTGGGCACGGCGCGCACTCCGATGTAGGCGACGTGGTAGAGGCGAGCAGTCGGTGGACGATCGAGATGCAGCGCGTCGACGATGTCCTGTCCGTGGGCCCACGTCTCCATGAGTCGCGCCGTCGCCTTGGACGCCGGGCTCATGTCGGGGCCGAACCAAGGAATGCGCGACGACGGATCGACGACCCGCAGCGCGTGCACGAGCCCCGCCCGCTCACGATCGGACCAATCGAGCATCTCGGCACCGCTCAAGCCGCGGCCGCGTTCGTTCACTTCGTGGACGTAACGCTGCACATCAGCGCGTTCTCGATCGCGCAGTTGCACGAACGCCTCTGGTTCTTCGATTGCCATCCGCGCCACGTCGTCGAATACGGCGAGGTGGGTCACCTGATCGCGGACAGACCATCCGGGGGCCGCGGTTGGCGACTCCCACTCATCGTCGGACAGATGGCGGAGCAACCGAGCCAGATCATCGTGCTCTGCTTGGACATCGGCCGCCATGGCCTGCATATCGGGCATCTCAACGACCCTTCCAGACCGGACGGCGTTTCTCGCGAAATGCCCTCGGCCCCTCTTGCGCATCCTCGCTCTTGTAGGCAGCCTCGTAGAACCGATCGCCGGCGAGCAGTGCACCCTTGCGCCCTTGCTCGGCCGCCTCGTACACCATCGCTTTGCCGGCCAGCACCGACAGCGGTGCATTGTCGGCGATGCGTTGCGCCATCGTCTGCGCCACGTCGCGCAGTTCGTCGCGGGCGACAACGCGATTGACCAGGCCCACGTCGTACGCGCGCTGCGCGCTGATGGGCTCGGCCGTCATCAAGAGTTCGAGCGCGACACGCGGCGGGATCAGCCACGGCAGCGGTGCGGCCCACGGCGCCCCGCGGCCCCAGCGGGCTTCGGTGATGGCGAACTGCGCGTCGGCGACAGCGATGCAGAGGTCGCACATCTGCGCTAGCAGGAAGCCGCCCGCCAGCGCCGCGCCGTTGACCGCCGCAATGACGGGCTTGTCGACGAGGATGTTGACGCCGAGGTGCGGAATGAAGTCGGGCGGCGGCACCTCGAGTTTCATCTCGGCCATCTCTTTGAGATCGCCGCCGGCGCAGAAGGCCTGATCGCCGGCACCGGTCAGCACTGCCACCTTGGCCGCGCCGTCACCCGCGAACCGCTCGAACGCGGCAAACAGCCCTTCGCGCGTCGCGGTGTTCAGTGCGTTGCGCGCCTCGGGACGGTTGATCGTGATCCACGCCACGTCATCGATCGTTTCGTAGAGGACCTCGTTCACGGCGCCTCCGCTTCGATCACGACCATCACCGTGCCGGCGTCGATCGTCTGGCGCATAGTGACGAGCACGGCGCTCACTCGACCGGCGACGGGAGCGGTGATTTGATGCTCCATCTTCATGGCCTCGAGCACCGCCAACAACTGCCCGGCCACCACCTGATCACCGACTGCGACTTCGACGCTCACCACCGTGCCCGGCATTGGCGCGACGAGCGAACCCGCGGCGATCTTTTCGACTGTCTGCGGAAATCGCGGTTGCTCCCGCAACACGAGGCTGCCGCGAGGCGTGTCGACGTAGACCTCGTCGTCGACCATGTGCACCGAGAACGTGCGCCGTACGCCGTCGACCAGTAGCGCTACGTGGTCGGCCGCGACCGAGACGACGGCAACGCCGGCGAGTGCCTCACCGTTGACCTCGAAGCGCGGCTCGCGACCCAGCGAATAGCCGACGCGCAACTCGCCCGCGGGCGAGTCGTAGGCGCGCGAGTGGAGTTGCGACGGATTGTTGCGCCATCCTGCGGGCACGGCCGCGAGCACTGGCGTACGGCGGTGGGCCTCGTGGCTCGCCGCCAGCGCTGCCGCGACGGCCGCCACGCGAGCGTTGTCGTCGTCGATGTGCCCGGTGCGCAGCGACGCCGGCGGATGCCGTTCGAGGAAGTGCGTGTCGATGGCCCCTTCGCGAAACTCGCGGTGCTCGAGTACGCCGACGAGCAGTTCGCGGTTGGTGGCCACGCCGTGGGTCTGCGTGCGCCGCAACGCCCATGCCAACTTTTGTGCCGCCTCGATTCGCGTCGGCGCATATGCGATCACCTTCGCCAACATCGGGTCGTAGTGCGGACTCACGGTGCCGTCGTCGTCGAACGCGCTGTCGACGCGTACGCCTTCGATCGCCGGCACGCGAAACCGGTGTAAGCGCCCCGGCGAGGGCAAGTAGTCGTGGTCGGGGTCTTCGGCGTAGAGCCGGGCCTCGATGGCGTGTCCCCGCATCGTGGCGTGCATCACTTCATCGGGCAGCGGATCGCCCTGCGCGACCAGTAGCTGCACGCGGACGAGGTCGATGCCGGTGATCAACTCGGTGACCGGATGCTCCACCTGCAGGCGGGTGTTCATTTCGAGGAAGAAGAACTCGCCCGTCGGCGCAACGATGAACTCGACGGTTCCCGCACCGACATAGCCGACGGCGCGCGCAGCCGCGATGGCGGCGTCGCCCATCGCGCGGCGCAACTCGGCGGTCACATAGGGCGAGGGCGCCTCTTCGATGATCTTCTGGTGGCGACGCTGTATGGAGCATTCGCGCTCGAACAGATCGACCACGTTGCCGTGGGTGTCCCCCATGATCTGGATCTCGATGTGGCGTGGCGCGTCGATGTAGCGCTCGAGATAGACGGTGTCGGCGCCAAATGCCGAACCGGCCTCGCGCCGAGCGGAGGCGACGGCGGCCACAAGGTCTTCGCCCTCACGCACAAGGCGCATGCCGCGGCCCCCACCACCGAAGGACGCCTTCACCAATACCGGCAGCCCCAGCCCGGTAGCGACCGCCAAGAGCTTGTCGTCGCTCAGATCGGTGAGGTCCGCCCCGGGGACCACGCGAACCCCGGCGTCGATCATCATCTCGCGCGCCGCGAGTTTGGAGCCCATCGCCTCGATCGCACTCGGCGGTGGACCGACCCACGTCAACCCGGCGTCGATTACGCGCTGGGCGAACGGGGCGTTCTCGGACAGGAATCCATAGCCGGGATGCACGCCGTCGGCGCCGACCCGCAACGCGGCGGCCACCACCGCGTCGCCCCGCAAGTACGACTCCCCCGGCGCCGCGCCACCAATGGGCACCGCGTCGTCGGCCTCGTGAACGAACGGCGCGTCGGCGTCGGCATCGGAGTAGACGGCCACCGTGTCGATACCCATCGCACGACACGTTCGCATCACTCGGCGGGCGATCTCGCCACGATTCGCTACGAGCAGCTTCGTAATCGCCATGAACTACATCCGGAAGACGCCGAAGCCGCGACGGCCCCGAACTTCGTTGGAGTGAACGGCCGACAACGTCATGCCCAACACGGTGCGGGTTTCGCGAGGATCGATGACGCCGTCGTCGTAGACGCGGCCGCTCATGTACATGGCCAGAGATTCGGCTTCGACTTGATCTTCGAGCTCCTTGCGGCTCTTCGCATCGGCGTCTTCGTCGAAGGCCCGACCGGCAGACGCAGCCGACTGGCGGGCGACGATCGACATGACGCCGGCCAACTGCTCGGGGCCCATGATCGCCGTCTTGGCGTTGGGCCACGTGAACAGGAAGCGCGGCGAGTACGAACGACCCGACATGCCGTAGTTACCCGCACCGTACGACGCACCCATGTTGACGGTGATGTGGGGCACGGTCGAGTTGGTGACCGCGTTGATCATCTTGGCGCCGTCTTTGATGATGCCGCGTTGTTCGTAGCGAGTACCCACCATGTAGCCGGTGGTGTTCTGAAGGAAGACGATCGGCGTGTCGGTCTGGTTGCACAAAAGGATGAACTCGGTGGCCTTGTGCGCTTCTTCACTGAACAACACGCCTTGCGCGTTCGCGATCACGCCCACGAGATAGCCGTGCACCGATGCCCACCCGGTGACCAGTGACTGCCCGTAGAGCGGCTTGTACTCCTCGAAGCGCGAGCCGTCGACGACCCGCGCGAGAACCTCACGCGGATCGAACGGCACCTTGAGGTCGATCGACACGATGCCGGCCAACTCGTCGGCATCGAAGACCGGTTCGTCCGCGTGCATCGTCGGGGCCGGACCGAGCTTGCGCCAGTTGAGATGTTCGACGATGTCGCGACCGATGCGCAGGCAGTCGAGCTCGTCGACGGCGAAGTAGTCACTCAGCCCCGACACTCGTGAATGCATCTCGGCACCGCCGAGTGATTCGTCGTCGGCATCCTCGCCGATCGCCATTTTCACCAGCGGCGGTCCGCCGAGGAACACTTTGGCGCGGTCCTTCACCATCACCGAGTAGTCGCACATGCCGGGCACGTACGCGCCGCCCGCGGTCGAGTTGCCGAAGACCAGCGCCAGCGTCGGTATGCCGGCGGCCGACAGCGCAGTGAGATCGTGGAACAGTTGACCTGCCGGAATGAAGAGATCGGCCTGGGCGGTCAGGTCACCGCCACCCGATTCGACGATGTTGACGAGCGGCAGCCGGTTCTCGCGCGAGATCTCGAGCGCGCGCAGCACCTTCTTCCACGTCAACGGGTTCGACGCGCCACCGCGCACCGTCGGGTCGTGCGCCGTGATCACACACTCGACACCGGACACGACCCCGATACCGGTGACGATGCTGGCGCCGACGTGGTAGCTCGTGCCCCACGCGGCAACCGTCGACAGTTCGAGGAAGGGCGAGTCACGGTCGAGAAGCAACTCGACGCGCTCGCGCGCCAAGAGCTTGCCCCGTGCTCGGTGGCGCTCGACGTAGCGCGGGCCACCGCCGCCGACCGCGATCGCCTGCTGCTCGTCGAGCGCGGCGATACGTTCGAACATGCCCGCCCGATTGGCGGCGTAGAGCGCCGAATTGCGGTCGACCTTCGAAGCGAGGACCTGCATCCCGCGGGACCCTACCTCACCGCTTGCGGTCCCGGCATTGGTGCAGTCTTGCGTGAGTCTGTCCGGCGGGTGTGGAATATCCCCTAGTCAGACACTTCGTCATGGGGGAATCATGGACGACACAAGGTGGGAGAAGTACGCGGCGCTCGGAGGCGTGGCCTTCGTCGTGTTGAATTTCGTCGGCGCGGCCCTCGCCGGTAAGCCACCGGCACCGGACGACTCGGACGAGAAGATCGCCGAGTGGTTCGCCGACCACACCGGCGGCATTCAGGCCTCACAGTTCCTGGGTCTTCTCAGCGTGATCGCCCTGCTGTGGTGGTTCGGATCACTCTGGCGCAAGATGGCGGTGGCCGAAGGTGGTCGTCATCGGTTGTCGATCGTGGCCGCGCTCGGGCTGGTGTTCTCCGGTGTTCTCTTCTTGGCCGCCAACGGCGTCCTGTCCGCGGTTGCATTGCGTGTCGACGACGTCGGCACCAGCGCCGGCTTCTTCTACACGCTGTCGTCAGTCCTGCTGTCGAGCTCGGCCGCCGGCATCGTCACGTTCCTCGCGGCGGTGTCCGTACTCGCACTGCGCACCCGATTTCTGCCGCAGTGGGTTGGCTACGTCGGTCTGTTGGCCGCGCTGCTATTCCTCGTTGGCGGCATCGGTTCGGCCAGCGACTCGGGCGCCATCATGGCCTTCGGCTTCATGGGGTGGATCGTCTGGAGCATCTGGACACTGGCCGTCAGCTACGAGCTGTGGAAGCGCCCTGCAACGGCGACAGTCCCGGTCGTCGCGGCCACTCAGATCGCCGCCTAACCCCGCGACTTGACCCGTTCTCGCAGCACAACGTCGAACTATGTTCGACGTTGTGCTGCCAGAACAGCGGGTTTTTACTTGGCGGCGTCGCGCATGCGGCTCGACCGGTGCACCGGATCGCGATCGATCTTCGGGATCACGTGCTCGCCCATCAACTTGATCATGTCGAGGGTGTCCTGCTTGGTCGCGGTACCGATGCCGAACACCAGTTGATCCGCGCCCGCGGACTCCCACCGCTTGCACTGCTCGAGCGCTTCGGCGGGATTGCCACAGATGACGGCACCGATGCCGGCCATCGCGCGGATCGTCTCGGGGTCATAGTCGGAAATCAACTCGGGCCAGTACGGCACCTGCTCGGGGTGCGGGAACGTGTCGTGGTAGCGGAACACGTTGCTCTGTAGGTAGTTGAGCTTGGCGTCGACCGCGGACTTGACCGCCGCGTCGCCGTCTTCCTTCACGAACGCCGCGCTGGTCACCATGATGTTGTCGTTGACGAACGCGCCGACGGGATCGGCGTTGCCGATATTGCTCTTGTACGTCTTGACGATCGGCTCCATGTCGTTGAGGTCACCGACGGAGAAGCCGAGCACACCCAGGCCGCGTTGCGCGCACATCTCATAGCTCGAAATGTTGCCGCAGGCGTACCACATCGGCGGATGGGGCTTCTTCCACGGCTTCGGCAACACCTTGCGCGGTGGCAACGACCAGAACTTGCCCTCGTAGCCTTCGTACTCGTCCTGCATCCACATCTTGGGGAACTCCGCGATCACGTCTTCCCACATAGCGCGAGTTTCGGTCGTGCTCTTGACACCGGGCAGAAAGCCGAGGATCTCGTGGCTGCCCGCACCACGGCCCGTACCGAATTCGAAGCGCCCCCCGGTGATGTGGTCGAGCATGGCGACCCTCTCGGCCAACTTGGCCGGATGGTTCACCGCGGGCAACGGGTTGAAGATGCCCGAGCCGATGTGGATGCGCTCGGTGGCGTGAGCCAGATAGCCGGCGATGACATCGTTGGCCGACAGGTGCGAATACTCATCGAGGAAATGATGCTCGGTGATCCACACATATTTGAACCCGGCTTTGTCGGCCGCGATCACGTACTCGAGTTCCTCCATGATGACGTGGTGTTCGGAGTCGGGTTCGTTGTCCCGCCGAAACCCCGGGTTGTAGTTCTGGATGAAGACGCCGAATTCCACGATGGTCCTCCTTGACAAATAAAGCGATGAGTCATTTTCCTAACCGTAGGCATGCCCACGGGCATGGGTCTCACGGGCATGGTCTCACGGGCATGGGTTCACGGTCTTGGTCTCACGGGAATGGTCTCGTCACGTGGCGACGCGGCGGTCGAGGACGACCTTGGTCGCCGCCAATTGGCTGATGCGCTCGTCGTCGTAGCCCAGTTCTCGCAAGATCTCGGCCGTGTGCTGGCCGGGCAGGAACGGCGGGCCCCAGATCTTGCCCGGGGTGTCCGAGAAGTCCATCAGCAGTCCCATGACGTCGATCTTGCCCACGAGCGGATGGCGGTAGGAGGTGACCCAACCCTTGTCCACGAACTCCGGGTCGTCGAAGAGGCCGAGTACGAACTCCGGGTTCGAGATCTCGACCGGCGCGCCGTGCGCGTCGAGCGCGGCGAACCACTCGGCCGCGGTCCGCGAGGCGAACGCTTCTTCGAGGATCTTGGTCAACTCGGCATCGTTGGCGCCCCGTGCCTCGCGGGAGAAGAACCGGGCATCGCTGACGAGATCGGCCCGACCGAGCCCACGGCAGACTCTGGCCCAATCGTCATCGGTCAACGCCGCGACACAGAGCCAACCTTGCTTCGTCTCGTAGAGGCCGTACAGCGCGGACCACCGCATCTGCATGGCGTCGAGACTCTGCCGCTTGCCGGTACGCGAACCATCCGCGGTGATCCACGCGTTGGAACAGTTGAGCAGCTGCGCGTAGACGATCGACGTGTCTACGAATTGACCCTCGCCGGTGCGGTCGCGGTGATGCAGCGCCTGCACCATGGCGATGGCCGACAGGAAACCGTTGCCGGTGTCGCCGAGCGACGTCACCGACCACAGCGGGTTGCCGCCGTCGTCGAGGCCACCATCCATCCACGTGCTGCCGGCGAGTGCGGCACCCGTCTGATCGTTGCCGGGCAATGAATCGCGCCAGCTGTTCTCGAAACCGCGGGTGTGGCAGTAGATGAGCGACGGGTTGATCTTGTGCAACGACTCGTAGTCGACACCCAGACGAATCGCGGCGCCGTAGCGCATGTTGTGCTGCACGATGTCGGCCGTCGCGACGAGTTCGTGGAGGATCGCCAACCCCGCGGGGTCTTTGAGGTTGATGGCAACGCTGCGCTTGCTGCGGTTGCAGCACATCGCGATGTGATTGGCCATCCAGTAGTCGTCGTGCAACGCATTGACCTTGATGACCTCGGCCCCCAGATCGGCCAACATCTGCGTACCGAACGGGCCCGCTACCGCGAGGCCGAGATCGAGCACACGGATACCGGCCAACGGCGAAGTGAGATCGGTACCGGTCGGCGCGTGCGGTCGCGCCGGCGCCGTTGCGGCCGCCTCGGCGAGAACCTCTGCCGTGTGCTGTCCCGGCGTCGCCGGCGGACCACCGATCTCGCTCGGGCACGAGGCGAGGTGATACACGGTGCCGACCTGGCGCACCCGCCCGATTGCCGGATCGTCGATCTCGACTACACAACCATCGGCTACGAACGCGTCGTCGAGCAATCCTTCTTCTGGCGACCGCACCACCTGCACGGGTGTGCCGATCTCCGCGCCGATGCGCATCCATTCGTCGCCCGAGAAACGAACAACGCGCTCGGCCAACTCCGGCGTGAAGTGGTGGAGCAACACCATGTCCTCGGGACTCATTGTGATGCGGGTGCCCGACTTACGTGGGTTCTCCGCACCTTCGGGCAATTCGAGACGATCGCCTTCGGAGACGCCCAGCACGAAGGCGGGCAGCGTCGGCCAATGATGCGTCCATCGCTCGTCCGAGGTCTTGAAGAACCCTTTGGGCGCGCGCGGATCGGTGATCCACGTCTGGAAGTTGTCCACTTCGGGATGCTCGACGCGCTGCCACGCGCCCAACGTCGAACAGATGGCGCCTTGCATCAACGAGGTGTGTACGTGTTGACCGCGGCCGGTGATCCCTCGCGCGCGGATTGCCGCGCTGACCGCCAGCGTCGCCAGGTAACACGCCGCGTGACTCGGCCACGGAATGCCGGCGAACAACGGGCCTTCGCGCTCGGCCCCGACCCAACACCCGTCGGGTGCTTCGAGCCCCGGCATGATGCCTTCGGTGCCCGACAGGCGGGCGATGGTGCCGCCAACGACACCGCGCGCTTCCCACATGTGGCCGGTGCGAGCGGACACGAGCGCGTCGATCGCACGGCGCTGCACATGTTTGCCCTCGCTGCCGTAGCCGGTGATCGAGCAATAGATGAGGCCAGGGTTGCGCTCGTGCAACGTGTCGAAGTCAATGCCGAGGTGTTGCGTCGTGCCGGGCGCATAGCTCTCGATGAGCACATCGGCCCGATCGACGAGATTCAAGAAGAGCTCACGTTGTTCGGCGTCCTCGAGATCGATGATCGCGCTGCGCTTGCCGCGGTTCCACACTTGGTAGCCCGAGAGGTAGTCGCGGAAGGGGTCACCACCGGGTGGCTCGATCTTGGTGACCTGCGCGCCGTTGTCGCCGAGCAACATGGCGGTCATCGGACCACTGATGCCCCACGACAGATCGAGCACGACGAGACCATCAAGCACTCCGGCCATGACATCAACCCCCGTGACGCTCGGTATGCGCCCCGAGCCGATCGTAGCGGATGACCCTCGGGCGGCACCGGGGAGGTAGCGTCATCCCGCGCTCGCGAGGGTGGCCGTTCGTGGGTGACGTTGGGGGGTAGGACGTGCTCAACGGACTCAAGATCATCGACGTCGATTCGCACGTGATGGAGCCCGACGATCTCTGGGAGCGATTCATGGATCGCCGCTTCGCGGCCTTCATGCCCAAGTCACGGCGCATCAGCCCGACGTGGCCGTATTTCGCGCAGCTCGAAGTTGCCGGTAACACCATGGGCGGCGGCGGGATGCGCATGGATCAGATCAAGTTCGTGACGAATCCCGGCGGTGAGCGGCTCACGGTCACCGAGGCCTACGCGCACTACATCGAATCGGGTTACAGCGCAGCTTCCTACCTCGATTACATGGACGAGGCGGGCATCGATCACATGCTCGTCTACCCCACGATCGGTCTACCGATCACGGCGTACCCCAACCTCGACGCGCGAGTTGCGGCGGCGATCAAGCGTGCCTACAACAGCTGGCTGCACGAGTTCTGCGCCGGCGGCAACGGGCGCATCCACGGTGTCGGCGCGCTCGACCTGCGCGATGTCGACCTCGCGATCGCGGAGGCCCGGCGGTGCGTGCGCGAGCTCGGCTTTCGCAGCGTGTACATCCTGCCCGACCCACCCAACGAAGGCATCCCGCTCGATCATCCGTGCTACGACGAACTCTGGGCCGAGGTCGCGGCGCTCGGCGTCCCCCTCGGTACACACGAATGTGTGCCACACCGCATCGGCAGCGTGGGCCACGTCGGGCTCAAGCATGTGACCGGCTCGTCGATCCCCTACGCGGGGCTGGCGACGTCGTTCGGGTTCGGCGAAATGATGGCGGCACTCATGTTCACCGGTTCGATCTGTGCCCGTCATCCGGACCTGCGCGTAGTATTCACTGAATCGTCCGTCGGATGGGCGGCGACGTGGTTGCCGTTCCTCGACGAAAAGTGGGAAGCCGTGGCGATCCGGGGCTTTCCGATCGCGGAGCATTCACCGTCGTGGTACTTCGAGAATCAATGCTTCATCTCGGGGGACGGTGGCGACCCGGGGTTCCGTCAAGTCGTCGACGCCGGCCTCACCGATTGCCTGCTGGCCGCCAGTGACTTCCCGCATCCGGAGAGCCCTGACTTTCCTCACGCCATCGACAAGTTCTTCGACTACGAAAAGGCACGACTCGACGACGACACGTTGCGCAAGATCTTCTGGGACAACCCTGCCCGACTCTATGACCTCAAATGACGGGCCAATCGAATGATCGCGAACGTACCTATGGGCAGTGGTGGGATTGGCAGGGCGATTACGCGCGGGTGTCGATAGCGCCGCTGACTGCGCTCTGCGTCGATGCCTACCGAGCCGTGGGCGTGGCCGCCGACGATGCCGCGTTCCTCGCGGAGGGCGCCATCGACAAGACGGTGCAGGGTGACCACGCGCGTGGCGTGATCTACATACCCCCGACCGTGCGGTCGATTCGCTCCGGTCGCCAAGACGGGCGTGCTCCGATCGACATCGTGCAATCCCGCGGCGCGTCGGGTCTCGTCGCCGGCGGGCCCAATGCCATCGGTCGTCTCGTCTGTCGCGCCGGGATGCGCTTCGCCATCGACCGGGCCCGCGAGCACGGCATCGGCCTTGCGGCGGCGAGGGGCGGCGCGGGGTTGTTGACGCAGTACGTCACCATGGCGATCGACGCGGGCATGATCGGTCTGGTCATGACGCAGACAGGCCCGTGCGTCGCGCCGTTGGGTGGGTATACCGCGCTGCTCGGCAACGGTCCGTTCGCCGTCGGCGTGCCCGCGGGGCGTCACGATCCGGTCGTGCTCGACATGTCGTTCACACAAACGTCGGCCAGCGGCGTGTTGCTCGCGGCCGAGCAGGGTGAGTCGATTCCCTTTGGCGCGCTGCTCGACGCCAGCGGTGCCGCGACGACCGACCCACGCGACTTTCGCACGATCGATCGCGCGCAGAGCCCGACCGAAGCGCGCGGCGACGGCACACTCACCGCGCTCGGCAACAGCCACAAGGGCTACGCCATGATCTTTCTCATCGGTCTCCTCTCGAGCGTGTTGAGCGACACCGCACCGGCATGGCATCTCACGCCCGGGTCCGCCGCCGATGGCGCGGTCGCCGGCACCCTGCTGATCGCCATGGATCCGCACGCGTTCGGTGTCGCCGATCCGCTCGGAGCCGTCGACGCGTTCATCGACACGGTCACCAACGCGCCGCGCCGCGACGGGGTCGGCGACATTCTCTATCCGGGCATGCGTTCGCAGCAGCTTCGCCGCACGCGCCGTGAGCGCGGATGGGTCGACTTACCGGTGCCGCAACTCGACGCCCTACTCGCGCTGGCCGACGAATTGGACCTCGCGGTTGGCCCGCTAGTCGCCGACGGGTGACGCGACTGCGTTTGCGGCCGCCCGCGCGCCCGCTCCCCGCTCAAAGGGCCGCTCGGGCCCGCCAACCGTCGGATGCGCCGAAGAACGTGGCGCGGGCCATCGTGCGCCGCTGGGGGAAGTAGTCGTTGACGCCGTAGTGCTGCACGGCGACGTTGTCCCAAAACGCAATCGATCCGGCCTCCCAATGAAACCGCAATTGGTACTCCGGCACCTCGGCTTGCCGGCACAAGTGGTCGAGCAACGCGTCACTCTCATCCGGAGAGACGCCGTTGATGCACTTCGTGAAGAATCGATTGACGAACAGCGTCTTGCGTCCCGTGGTCGGATGGCGCAACACGACGGGGTGCACCACCGGCGGCAAGATCGTGCGGAAATGTTCGAGTTGGTCGGCGTACTTGTTCGCGTATGCGCCCATGCTCCAATCGTGCGTGGCCGTCAACGAGTCGACTTGTTGCTGCACATCGGGGGCCAGGTTGTCGTAGGCCGCGGCCATGTCCGCGAACATCGTGTCGCCACCGATCGCCGGCACTTCGATCGCCCGCAACATCGTGCCCGCGGTCGGCTGCAAACGGAATGTGCCGTCGACGTGCCAGCCGTTTTCGAGGCCCGGCGTCGCGCCGTCGCGTGTGAACTCGACCAGGCAGTCGATGGGGCTCTTGTCGACGGTTGGCGTCAGCTGGTCGTCGGTCAACTCGCCCCAGCGCGACAGCAACTCTGCGTGCTGCGACGCGGTCAGGTGTTGCTCACGGAACAGCAGCACTTTGTACTCGCGCCAAGCCTGATCGATCTGGGCAAACGTCTCGTCGTCGAGTGGTTCGCGGAGATCGACGCCCGTGACCAGACCACCGAGCGTTGCGCCGACGGGCGTCACGTCGATGCGGGAGTACACGCCGGGCTCGGCCCCCGGCGCGAGCCGGTTGAGCAACCGTGGTCCGGCCTTGTGGCGATCCATCGCGCGACGATCAGCGCCGGGCACCGGCGATGGCAGCCGCCAACGCCGCGTCGGCATCGGCCGCCCACTGCCGGGCGGGTTCCCACACTGCCGTCAACTGCTGACCACCATGAATGTGGCCGAGTCCCCGCGCCACGTCGACCGCGACTCCGGCAGCGGCCAAGCGCGCGGCATACGCCTCGCCTTCGTCGCGCAGCGGATCGAATTCGGCGGTCATGACATAGGCCGGAGGTAGACCCGACAAGTCGGTCGCGAACAGTGGCGAGACGTAGGGATGACTCGCCTGCGAAGGATCGACGAGGTAGTAGTCGGTGGCCGACTGCATCATCGCCTTGCTCAAGTAGTAGCCATCGCCGAACTCTGCGATCGACGGGTGCGACATGGTCAGGTCGACCGCGGGTACCTCGAGTAGTTGGAACATGACCGCCGGGCCGCGTCGATCACGTGCCATCAAGGCAACCACGGCGGCGAGGTTGCCTCCGGCAGAATCGCCACCGACCGAGAGCATCGATGCGTCGATGCCCAACGCCGCGGCATTTTGCGCGGCGAAACACAGCGCGGCATAACAGTCTTCGGCCGCGGTAGGCGCCTTGTATTCGGGCGCGAGGCGATAGTCGACCGACACCACCACGCACTCGGCGCGCACGCAACGGAACCGGCACTTTGCGTCGAAGTAGCGATTGCGCATGTTGCCGAGCGCCCATGCACCGCCGTGGAAATAGAGATGCCCCGGAAATAGTCCGTCACCGAATGGTCGGTAGACCCGCACGTCGACCACGCCGTCCGCGACGGGAACGCTGTACTCGACCACGCGAGCGACTTCGGGCCCCATCTCGCCGGTACGCGAGAACCCCGCATCCATCGCACGCGTCGACGCCTGCCGAACGCCATCGCCCGAAGGATCGGGCAGCGGGCCTGCCGGCGCCGCGTCACACATTGCCTGGATCACCGCATCCAAGGTCATCTGTCCCCCAACATCGTCGAACGAAGTATCGCGCCACCACGCCACCCCGTGAACCGAACGTGCTCGATGTCACGCGGCACGTCGTGCGACTACGGTGAGCCCGCCCATCGAGAGGAACGAGAACCGATGCAATTCGGCGTGGTCATCCCGTCGTACGGCCCGTTCGGCGACGCCGCGAAGATTCGTGAACTGATCGCGGCGGCCGAACACTTCGGCTATCACACTGCGTGGTTCGGCGATCACATCGTCATCCCCGATTACGCCGCCCATGTGTCGTCGCCGCAGTGGTTCGATTCGCTGGCGTGTTGCATCGCCGGCGCGGCCAGCACCGAGCGTTTGCGTTTCGGCACCGACGTGCTCGTGCTGCCGTATCGCCATCCCGTCGCGCTCTCACAGTTGCTCGCCAGCGCGGATCAACTGTGCGGCGGGCGCCTTACGCTCGGGGTCGGCGTGGGCTACATCCGGGGCGAGTTCGCCGCACTCGATGCGCCCTACGAAGGCCGCGGCGCAGCCACCGACGAGTACATCGACGTATTGCGCTGCCTGTGGGAAACCGAGGGTGCAGCGTCGCACAATGGTCGCTTCGTGCAATTCGACGACGTGCACGCCGGTCCGCCGCCGCAGCAAAACCCGTTCCCGATCTTCGTCGGCGGCAACCACCCCGCGGGCCGTCGCCGCGCCGCTCGCCGCGGCGACGGTTGGCATCCGCTGTTCCCCACTGCCGCGCAATACGCCAGCGGTCGGGCCGACATCGAAGCGCAACGCGACGCGCTCGGGCGGCGCGACCCATTCGTCTTTTCGTACACCTGCCCCGAAACCCGAGTGGTACTCGACGCCAGCGAACTGCGCCCGCCGGTCAGCTATGCCGATCTACCGGATATCCCCGACGACTACAACTACGCGCCCCCGTTCCCACACGCGTCCGACGGACGCGCCCACTTCGTCGGCACCCCCGACCAACTCGCGGCGGATATCGAGGAATACGCGACCGCCGGCGTCGAACATCTCGCACTGCGATTTTGGACCGGTGATCCCACGATGGATACGGCCGACGTGACCGAGCAGTACCGCCGCTT
Organism: Acidimicrobiales bacterium; assembly: GCA_039915945.1. Lineage (GTDB taxonomy): Bacteria > Actinomycetota > Acidimicrobiia > Acidimicrobiales > WLNW01 > DATLFA01. The sequence goes on from JBDSMH010000066.1 coordinate 58,261, forward strand.
CGCCGAACTCGTCGCGCCCCGCTTCAATCAGTAGACGGCTCGAGTACTTCGCTTCGGTCGGCGTCGAGTAGCGGGGCCACCGCACCGCCGCGCAACATGCCCCAATTGTGGGAGCGAGCGGGATAGCGCACTTGGCGAATGCGGCCGAGTTGCGGATGCTCGATGATTTCGTACAGCTCGTTGTGCACGACCTGCGCGTCGTCGAGGTGTTGGTCGAGATCGACGCAGTGGCCGACCGGCACGTCCCGCTCGCCGAAGCGGGCGAGACATTCGGCAACGGTCAGGGATCGTGTCTGCGATTCGATGCGCTCGATGAGCAACTTCGTCATTTCGACGCCGTCCTTCTCGGCGAGCACGTCGTCGGCCCACTCCGGATGACCGACAGCCACCAGCGCGTTTCGAATCTGATCCGCGCTGACCGGCGACAGCAGCACCCATCCGTCGAGGGCGGGCAACGGATGATTGGCCATCATCTGCCGGTTGCGCGCATCGAGCGGTTCGTCGTCGACGAAGGTGCGAGTGGCGAAGATCTCGGGGAAGTTGAAGTAGGCCATCACATCGAGCATCGGTACCTCGATGGCGTCGCCTTCATTGGTGACCGTGCGCCGGTACAGCGCAGCCATCGTTGCCTGTGCCGCCATGGTCGCCGTCATCTTGTCGACGAGGTAACCGACCGCGAGTGCCGGCTCGCCGTCGCCTCCCTGCGCCCAGGTGAGACCCGATCGAGCCTGGACCACCGAGTCGTAGGACGGCTTGTCGCTGTCGGGTCCGTCCGAGCCGTAGCCGCTGACATACACGCGGATGAGTCGCGGGTTGAGCGCGGCCAGCGCGTCGTCGTCGAGGCCGAGGCGCGCCGCGACACCGGGCCGCCAGTTCGACAACACGACGTCGCTGTCGCGCAACAGCGCGCACAGCCGACCTCGGTCGGTCGCCTGCTTCAAGTCGAGCATGACGCTTTTCTTGCCGCGGTTCGCATTCACGAAGACGGCCGCCATCGCGCCTTTGGGTCGCCCGAATCGGCGGAACGGGTCGCCCTTGGGCGGCTCGACCTTGACGACGTCGGCACCGAGGTCGGCCAACATCATCCCCGCGAACGGCACGCTCATGTAGTTGCCGATCTCGACGACGCGGACGCCGGACAACGGTGCAGAGGTCACTCGTTCACGCTACCAACCGGCGTGAATGCGCCGCTTTGCCCTGAGCCGCTCCGGCCCATTGCGGTCGGGTTGCCAACCTCACCCGCGAGCGGCCAGCCTTGCGCGGTGCAATTGCGTCATGACTGGACCCCGGCCGAGATCGAAACGATCATCGCCCAGCCCTTCCACGATCTCCTCCATCTCGCGCAGGCGACACACCGCGCGCACTTCGATCCGCATGCGATCCAAGGCGCCATGTTGTTGTCGATCAAGACGGGCGGATGCCCCGAAGATTGCGCCTACTGCCCCCAGTCGTCCAAGTACTCCACCGGTCTCGACGCACAGCGACTGATGGCGACCGACGAAATCGTGTCGGCCGCGAAAGCAGCCAAGGCGGCGGGCGCGACCAGGTTCTGCATGGGCGCCGCGTGGCGCGCACCGAGTGACCGCCAGGTCGAGCAGGTGGCCGACGGCATCCAAGCGGTCGCGGCACTCGGCCTCGAGACCTGCGTGACCCTGGGCATGCTCACCGATGCACAATCGCAACGCCTCGCAACGGCCGGGCTCGACTACTACAACCACAACCTCGACACGTCACGCGAGTTCTACGGCGAGATCATCACCACGCGCACCTACGACGATCGCCTCGAGACTTTGGCCAACGTGCGAGATGCGGGCATCAAAGTGTGCTGCGGGGGCATCGTGGGTATGGGCGAAAGCCGGCGCGTGCGGGCCGGGCTACTGGCGCAACTGGCGGGGCTCGATCCCCATCCCGAGAGCGTGCCCATCAACTTGTTGATGCAAGTCGAGGGCACACCGCTATTCGGCACGCCCACGCTCGACTCGTTCGAATTGGTCCGCACCATCGCGGCGGCGCGCATCGTGATGCCGGCGTCGGTGGTTCGCCTGTCGGCGGGCCGCACCGAAATGAACGACGAGCTTCAGGCACTCTGCCTTCACGCCGGGGCCAACAGCATCTTCCTCGGCGACACGCTGTTGACCACACCGAACCCGGGCGATTCGCACGATCACGAGTTGTTGGGCCGCCTCGACACGCGTATCGCGGCCGTGAAAACGCACAGCGCCTAGGCGCCTCAGGCAAAGCCCTTCGGGCGGCGATTGGCCCACGGCGCCGCCTTTTCGAGTTGCGCGGCGAGTGCGAACAGCAACGGCTCGCCACCCCAACGCGCCGCGAAATGCACGCCCATCGGCAAGTCGTCGGAGCTGGAGTGCAAGGGCACGGACATCGCCGGCTGGCCGGTGATGTTCATGATGCCGAGGAAGTTGGCGACCTTCCCCGCCTCGCGCCCGAACGCGGCGAGGTCTTCGGTGTTCATGTCCAACAGACCGATCGGCGGAGGTGGCCTACCGACCGTCGGCGTCATCAACACGTCGATCTCCTCGAACGCGGCCGCTACCTCGTGGCCGATGCGATGCATCGCGCGTACGGCATCGACGTAGTCGACTGCACCGCGCGACGACGCGCGGGTGAGCTGTACCCAGGTGACGTACTCGATGTCGTCGACCGTTGGTTCGCGACCCAACACGCTTGCCCGCTCTTTGATGGTCGCGGCGACGTGCGTGCCCGACAACGTGCCGGCCACGGATGCCGTCGCGGTCCAGTCGATCGGCAAGATGAACTCGTCGACGTCGTGGCCGAGTTCGACGAGCAAACGTGCGGCGTACCCGACCGCGGCGCGTGCGTCCATGTCGACTTCGACGCCGGGTCGACCGGCGGTCATCATGCCGATGCGCAGCCGGCCGGGCGACCGTTGTGTCGCCTCGAGACACGTTCCTGTGAAATGCGGCGCGGCATACGGTTCGCCGACGCTCGAGCCCGACGTCGCGTCGAGCATCGCCGCCGAGTCGCGCACGCTGCGGGAGACGACGTGGCCGTGCGACAGTCCGTTCCAACCTTCGCCGAGCGGCGGCCCGACGGGCGTGCGACCGCGGTTGGGCTTCAACCCAAACAGACCACAACTCGACGCCGGAATGCGAATGGACCCGCCGCCGTCGGTGGCATGCGCAGCGGGGATGATGCCCGCAGCAACGGCGGCGGCCGCTCCCCCGCTCGACCCGCCGGCCGAGTGATCGAGATTCCACGGATTGCGCGTCGGCCCGAACAGCAGCGGTTCGGTCGACGCGTTGAGACCGAACTCGGGCGTGTTGGTCTTGCCGAAGATGACGAGCCCCGCCCGTTCGTAGCGCAGCACGAGTTCGCTCGATTGCGTCGGTCGGTGGTCCGCGAAGAACCGGCTGCCCGACGTGGTGATCTCGCCGCCAACATCGACGCCGAGATCTTTGAGCAAGAACGGCACGCCGGTGAACGGCCCGTCGGGTAACCCGGCTGCGATGGCGGCGCGCGCACGCGCCTCGAACAGCGACACCACGGCGTTTATCCTCGGGTTGCGCGTCGCCACCCGATCGAGCGCTTCGTCGAGTAGCTCCGACGCGCTCACCTGGCCGGTGCGAACCAGTTCGGCCAACCCGAGCGCATCGCGGTCGCTGTAGTCGCTTCCCGAAATCGTCATCGCAGCATTCCCCCGTCGACGAACACGGACCGGCTCGTCATGAAGCCCGACGCATCGCTCGCGAGATAGATCGCCGCGCCGACGAGATCTTCGGGTTGGCCGATGCGTCCGAACACGTTCTGCTTGCTCATGTCCTCGATGAACGCATCACGCTTGGCCGCGTCGACCGGCAGGATCATGTCGGTGGCGATCGTGCCGGGCACGAGCACGTTCACGCGCACACCGCGAGCCGCCCATTCGCGGCCCATCGTGTTGCTCCAGTTGGCCATTGCCGCCTTGACTGCGCAGTACGCGCCGATGCCTTCCATCGGTTGCGTCGCCCCGAGCGCGCCGATGTTGACGATCGAGCCACCGCCATCGGCCTCGAGTAGCGGTAACGCGGCGATCGACAAGAACAACGGCCCCTTGAGGTTGACCGTAATGAGCTGATCGAGTTCGGCAGGACTGACCCGCACGGTAAAATGAGGTTTGAGCACGCCCGCGTTGTTCACGAGCACGTCGAGTCGCCCGAACCGGGCCATCGTCGCGTCGAGTAGTGGCTGATGGCTTGTGAGATCGCCGACATCGCTGGCGAACGCGAGTGCCGCACCGCCGCGCTGCTCGATCTCGGCGACCACGGCCGCGCAGTCGTCGAACGTGCGACTCGACACGACAACCGCGGCGCCGGCATCGCCAAAACCGAGTGCCATGGCGCGGCCGATGCCCTTGCTTGCTCCGGTGATGATCGCGACCTTGCCGCCGAGACTGAATCGATCCATGGGCGGAGATTAGGGCCCGAGCGGCCCTCAGCGGAGCGGGGCGACGGATCGGCCACGGCTTGGCGTCCGGCCCGCCACCGGCCTACGAAAGATCATGGACGATTTCGGTACCCGCACCGGCGCGGCGGTGGTCACCGGCGGTAGCGGTGGCATCGGCGCCGCCATCTGCCGTCTCTTGGCCGAGCGAGGCAGCAACGTTGCGCTCACGTATCACCGCAACCTCGACGCGGCCGCGGGGGTCGTCGCCGACATCGAGCACCACGGCCGCTGCGGGCGGGCCTGGCCCCTCGACATGGTCGACGAGGCAGCCACCCGCACCTTCTTGGCCGAGGTCGTCGCCGAGTTCGGCGGCATCCACACGCTGGTGCACGCGGCGGGTCCGCATGTTCCGCAGATCCACCTGAGCCGGGTCGAGCCGGCCCGCTTTCGCGAACAGATCGAGGCCGAGGTCGTCGCGTTCTTCAACATCGTGCAGCCGGCACTGCCCCATCTGCGAGCGACGCAGGGCAGCCTCATCGCGGTCACGACTGCCGCGACGCGGCGTTATCCGGTGCGCGACGGGTTGTCCGCCGGGCCCAAGGGTGCGATCGAGGCGTTGGTGCGCGCGTTCGCAGCGGAAGAGGGTCGTTTCGGCATCCGCGCCAACTGTGTCGGCCCCGGCATGTTGACCGACGGCATGGCCCAGCGGTTGATGGCGTCGGGTGACCTCGACGACGAGGCGCTGGCGGTCACGCGGCGCAACATCGCGCTGCGCAAGTTCGGCGACGCGGTCGATATCGCCGAAGCGGTGTGCTTCCTCGCCAGCGATCGCGCTGACTTCATCAGTGGACAGATGCTCGACGTCGATGGCGGCTACGGGATCTGATGTCAACCACTTTTGGAGGTCAGTGATGCAACTCGGAGATGTCGCCCATCCCGAACGCAATCGATACGGCAAACCGCTCGACGGCGTGCGGGTGTTGGCGCTCGAGCAACAGCAAGCGCTGCCGTACGCGACACAACTCTTGGCGCGTCTCGGCGCCGACGTGGTCAAGATCGAGTTGCCCGGCGAAGGTGAATCGGGCCGCTCCGGGTTGCCGGCGATGCAAGATCCGTGGGGCCGCGCCGTCGGCTGCACCTACCTGCGCAACAACCTCGGCAAGCGCAGCG
>JBDSMH010000204.1:0-23520 GCA_039915945.1 Acidimicrobiales bacterium
GCCTGAGCGCGCGGTTGGTCCCGGTTCTACGCGGTCCCGGCCCGGTCGTGTGCGTCCTCAACCGCACGGGCCGGGCCCGGCTGTTGGCGTGCGGCGCGTGCGGTGAGCTCGTGCGGTGCGAAACCCACCGCGTGCCGTTGACGCAAGACGATGCAGGATTGTTGGTGTGCCCGCAAGGCGACGAGGCGCGCCCCGCGGTGTGCGCGCACTGTGGTTCGACGAGCCTGCGCAATCTTCGACAGGGCGTGGCGCGCGTGCGCGAAGAGCTCGAAGCGTTGGCGAATCGGCCCGTCATCGAAGTGACTGCGGCTCATGCGTTGCGCGACGCGCGGGCCGACGTGTACATCGGCACCGAATCGGTGCTGCATCAAGTCGACCACGCCAAGGCGGTGGTGTTCCTCGACTTCGACCAAGAACTGCTCGCGCCGCGCACACGAGCCAGCGAACAGGCGATGACGTTGCTGACTCGTGCCGCCCGCCTCGTGGGGCCGCGGGCTGACGGTGGCCGCATCCTCGTGCAGACGCGCTGGCCCCGCCACGACGTTCTCGAGGCCGCGCAGCGGGCCGACCCCGGCCGCTTCGCCGAGCGCGAACGCGCTCGGCGCCTCGAGCTCGCCATGCCCCCGTTCTGCGCACAGGCGCTCATCTCCGGATCGTCCGCAGCCGAGTACGTCGACCGGCTCGGCCATCCGCTGGGGCTCACCGTGTGGGGCCCGTCCAACGGTCAGTGGCTCGTGACCGCCGCCGACCACCAAGCGCTGTGTGACGCGCTGGCCACCGTCGAACGCCCCGGCGGCCGCCTCCGTGTCGAAGTCGACCCCCTCCGCATCTGACCGTTCTCTTGGTGTTTTACAAGTGTCGACACCCGTAAAACACCAACAGAAATGCGGTTTTGCGCGGCGCGTTTACCAGCGTTGGCGGCGCAGCTCGTAGAGGGCGATGGCGGTGGCGGTTGCGACGTTGAGTGAGCCCACTTTGCCGAGCATGGGCAGGTAGGCGACGGCATCGCAGGCGTCGAGCGTCGCCGGGCCGAGGCCGCGATCTTCGTGGCCGATCACGAGGCAGACGGCGCCGGTGGAGGTGAGCTCGTGAAGCGGGCTGGCCCCGTCGGCGAGTTCGAGGCCGATCGGCGAATACCCTTCGGCCCGCGCGCCGGCGAGCGCGTCGGCGATCGTGTCGCAACGTTGCCATGTGAGGTAGCGATCGCAGCCGAGCGCGGTCTTGCGCACCTTGGCGTCGTCGAGTTCGGGCGTGGCGCCGACGAGCCACGCCTGCTCGACCCGGTAGGCCGCGGCCGTGCGCACGATGGCGCCGACATTGAATGGCGATTGCACGTTGTCGAGGATGAGCGCGAGCCGACCATCGGTGCGGTGGCGCCACTCGCGGTGCAGACGTTTGAGCCCGGTGCCGTCGAGCGCCCTCATGGGCGGACCTCGAGCACGCGAAACGCACGCCGTGACACCAGTCGCTTCACGGTCCAGCCTTCGTCGCCGAGCCAACGCGCCAGCGAGTCGGCTCCGAGATGCTTTTGCACGACGAGGTACGCGACGCCGTCGGGAGCGAGATGCGCGAGCCAGCGGCGGAGCAGTGCATGCAGCGCGGGCTTGCCGATTCGGATGGGCGGGTTGCTGTAGATCACGTCGAAAAGAGTGCCCGGTGCCACGTCATCGGGAGCGCTGACGCGCACTCGTGCACCCACCTGCGCCCGCTCCGCGTTGGCGACACAGAGCGCCCGGGCCCGTTCGTTGCTGTCGACGGCCCAGACCGTGCAGTGCGGGGCCCGACTCGCCACGGCGACCGCGATGGCGCCGTAGCCGCAACCGAGATCGAGCACTGACTGCTGCGCCGGCACGGGAGAAGGCGCTTCGAGCAGCAACAGCTTGGTGCCCGGGTCGACGCCGTCGACCGCGAAAACACCCCGGTCGGTCGTGAGCGTCAACGAGACACCCGGCAGGGTCAGGTAGACCTCGCGTGGTTCGGAGCGCGCCGAAGGTTCGGCATCGAAGTAGTGACCGCTCGTAGGTTCAGCCATCGCGTGCTGACGGTAGCCTGCAATCTCATGGCGCCCTACGAGATACGCATCATCGGCGACCCGGTGCTCCGCCAGCGAGCAGCCGAGGTCACACAGGTCGACGGCGCGTTGGCCCGTCTCTGCGACGACATGTTGCACACGATGTACGAGGCCCCCGGCATCGGTCTGGCGGCCCCTCAGGTGGGTGTCCAAAAGCGCCTCTTCGTCTACGACGTCGGTGAGGGTCCGGGCGTGCTCGTCAATCCCGAGATCGTCGAGTCGCGCGGCAATTGGTTGTACGAAGAGGGGTGCCTCTCGGTGCCGGGTCTGTCGTGGGAGATCGACCGCCCCAACGAGATTCACATCAGGGGATACGACCTCGACGGCAACGAGGTCGACATCGAAGCCGACGAATTGCTCGGCCGTCTTTTCCAACATGAATTCGATCATCTCGACGGCATCTTGCTCATAGAGCGACTCGACGACGACCTTCGCAAAGTCGCGCTCAAGACGATTCGCGAGATGGTGCAGAGCGGCACGTTGACCCACGAAAACCGCGCCCGCCTCCGTGAACAAACAGCGGGCGCTCGCGAGACGTCGAGTGGTCTCACCCTGCCGTGACCCTTCGCCCGCCGCGCCATCCCCGGCGCTTGGTGTACCTGGGTACACCCGAGCTCGCGGTGCCTCCGTTGTACGCGTTGCACGAGGCCGGTTTCGAGATTGCGTTGGTGGTCTCGCGCGCCGACAAGCGGCGCATGCGCGGCAGTGCGCTCGCACCGTCGCCGGTCAAGGCCGCCGCGCTCGACCTCGGCCTGCCGGTCACCGATCAAGTCGATGACGTGCTGTCGGTCGACGCCGACTTGGGCGTCGTCGTCGCGTTCGGTCGTCTGATCAAACCGCACGTGCTCGATCGGTTGTCCATGGTCAACATGCACTTCTCGTTGCTGCCGCGTTGGCGCGGCGCGGCGCCCGTCGAGCGGGCAATTCTGGCGGGCGATCGCGAGACCGGCGTCGACATCATGGCGGTCGAAGTAGGACTCGACACCGGCGGCATCTACGCCGAGGCACGAGTCACCATCGACGACGACATCACGCTGGCCGAACTGCGCGGACTGTTGGTCGAGCGGGGGACACGACTACTGGCCGACCTGCTGCGTGACGGCATCGATGATCCCCGTCCGCAGATCGGTGAGCCCACGTACGCCGCCAAGATCGAGCCGCACGAACTCGAGCTCGACTGGTTGTTGCCCGCAGTGCAGCTGGCGCGAGTCGTGCGCCTCGGCGAAGCGTGGACCACGTTTCGCGGCCGGCGTCTCAAAGTGCACCGTGCGCACTCGGTCGATAAAGGGTCGCTCGCGCCAGGCGTGCTCGATGGCGCGCGCGTCGGTACCGCATCGGGTGCGCTCGAGCTCGTTGTCGTGCAGCCCGAAGGCAAGGCACCCATGCCCTTTGCCGCGTGGCGCAACGGCGCGCGTCCGCATCTCGGCGAGGTACTCGGCGGCCTGGCCGCGCCATGACAAACGTCGGTGCGACCGCGCCATGACAAACAAGGCCGCCGACACGCGACGGCTCGCCATCGACGCGTTGGTGCGCATCGACAACGACGGTGCCTACGCCAACATCGTGTTACCCGCCATGTTGCAGCGCAGCCGTCTGGATACACGCGACCGCGCGTTCGCGACCGAGCTGGTCTACGGAACCACGCGCATGCGACGCGCCTGTGATTGGCTCGTCGACCGCTACCTCCTCGCGCCGGTCGAGCCGGTGGTCCGTGCCGCGCTGCGGCTTGGTGCCTACCAGTTGGTGTTCGTCGAAGTGCCCGCACATGCGGCGGTCGACACCACGGTCAGCGCGTCACCGATTCGGGCGCGTCGCCTCGTCAACGCGGTGTTGCGCAAGATCAGTGGCGAAACCGATCGGGTGTGGCCCGACGACGCGACGAAGCTCAGCTATCCCGAGTGGATCGTCGCTCGGCTGCGCACCGATCTCGGCACCGTCGACGCCGATGACGCGCTCGTTGCGATGAATGTCGGCGCGCCGTCGACCGTGCGCGCCGACGGATACGTGCAAGACGAGTCGTCACAACTCGTCGGTGCCGCGGTCGGCGCACTCGAGGGTGAACGCATCGCCGACATCTGCGCCGCGCCGGGGGGCAAGGCGACTGCGATGGCGGCATCGGGCGCCCTCGTCGCGGCGAGCGATCTCCGGGCAAGTCGCGCGTCGCTGATCGCGGCGAATCGCAACAAGCTCGATGCGCGATCGTTGGTTGTCGCCGTCGGCGACGGCACGCGGCTGCCGTATCGCGACGCGACGTTCGATCGTGTGCTCATCGACGCGCCGTGTTCGGGTCTCGGCGCGCTGCGCCATCGTCCCGATGCTCGCTGGCGCATCCAGGCGGACGCGCCCGATCGACTGGCGGCGTTGCAGTTCGCGTTGCTGCGCGAGGCCGAGCGCGTCGTGAAGCGCGGGGGAGTGGTGCTCTACAGCGTGTGCACGCTCACCGATGCCGAGACCGTCGCGGTCGACGCGCAGGTCGAGCGAGAGTTGCCGGGCTTGATCCCGGTTGCGCTCGGCGACCCGTGGCAGCCCCGCGGTCGAGGCGGGCAGATCCTGCCGCAGTTGCGCGATACCGACGGCATGTTCGCGGTTCGCTACCAGAAGAGCTGACCGCGAGCGCCACTGCGTTTCCAGGGTACGTCTCGGTAGCCTCCCGTAAATAGAGAAGGGCGAGGGAGCACATGTCCGACCGAGATCCCACGGGTATCGACGCGAAGGTGTTGACGGTCTCCGATGGCGTCATCCACGGCACGCGTGAAGACAAGTCGGGCGTGGCCGTCGGTGACTGCTTGACGAGTCACGGCTTCACGGTGGTGGATCGTCGGGTCGTGGCCGACGGTGTCGAATCCGTCGCCGAGGCGCTGCGATCGATGGCCGCCGGTTTCGCCGGCGTGATCGTGACGACCGGTGGCACCGGGTTCGGTCCGCGGGACCTGACGCCGGAGGGCACTCGTACCGTCATCGATCGCGAGGCGCCGGGTCTCGCCGAAGCGATGCGCTTGGTCAATCCGCTCGGGCGTCTTTCGCGCGGCATCGCAGGGACCATCGATCGGGCGTTGGTGCTCAACACACCGGGCTCGCCCAAGGGCACCGTCGAGTGCCTCGAGGCCGTCATCGACATCGTGCCCCACGCCGTGCGCTTGATGGTCGACGCGCCGACGCAGCACTGAACATTGCCCGTGACCGACGAAGCAACCGACGAACGATTCATGCGCTTGGCGATGGCCAATGCGACCACGGTGCGCCTCTCGACGCGTCCCAACCCGTGGGTCGGTTCGGTTGTCGTTGCGGTCAACGGTGACGTATTCCAAGGGGCGACGAGCGAACCCGGCGGCCCCCACGCCGAGATCCATGCGCTGCGCGCTGCCGGTGGCGCCGCGCGCGGTGCGACGCTCTACGCGACACTCGAACCCTGCGCGCACACTGGGCGCACGCCCCCGTGTGTCGACGCGATCATCGAGGCCGGCGTAGCGCGTGTCGTCGTCGGCATCGGTGACCCCGATGCGCTCGTCGCGGGTCGCGGTATCGCGCGCTTACGCGACGCCGGTATCACCATCGACGGCGGGGTGCTTGCCGACGAAGTCACGCGTCAGCTCGCGCCGTATCTCACGCATCGCCGCACCGGCCGCCCGCACGTCGTGTTGAAGTTGGCGTTGACGCTCGATGGCTACATCGCAGCTCCTGATGGTTCGAGCACGTGGATCACTGGTGCGGCGGCGCGCTCCGATGCGCATCGACTGCGCGCCGAGAGCGATGCGGTGCTCGTCGGTGCGGGCACCGTGCGGGCCGATGATCCGATGCTGACGGTGCGCAACTTCACCCCGCCGGACTCGGTGCCTACCGCAGGTCTCGACCCGTTGCGCGTCGTGCTCGGTCGCGTACCGCCGGGTGCGCGCGTTGCCCCCGCGCTCGAATACCAAGGCGACATCGGCGCGTTGCTCGACGATCTCGGCACGCGCGGCGTGTTGCAGTTGATGGTCGAAGGCGGCGCAGATGTCGCCGGACAGTTCCATCGCGCCGGTCTCGTCGACGAATACGTCTTGTACCTCGCGCCCGCGTTCATGGGCGGCGATCGCGGACAACGGGCGTTCGCGGGTGAAGGTGCACCGACGATGGCGGAGCTGACGCGCGGGCGCTTCGTCGCCATCGATCGTTTGGGTGACGATCTTCGGATCGTGGTAGTAGTGGAGCGATGACCACCGTCGAGCTCGTCGCCGAGGCGTTGCTGCCGACCCCTTCGGGTCAGTTCGTCGCGCGCGCCTACCGTTCTCCCGACGGCACCGAGCACGTGGCGCTCATACGCGGCCAGCTCGACGAGGTCGATGCTGTATTGGTGCGGGTACACAGCGAATGCCTCACGGGTGACGTGTTCGGCAGCCTGCGCTGCGACTGCGGGCCGCAGCTCGAGCAGGCTCTCGAGATCGTCGCGGCGCGTGGCGTCGGCATCATCGTGTATCTCCGTGGCCACGAAGGCCGGGGCATCGGCATCGGGCAAAAGCTGGCGGCGTATCGCCTGCAAGAGCACGGTGCCGACACGGTCGACGCCAATACGGCGCTCGGTTTGCCCGTCGACGACCGCGCCTACGACGTCGCCGCGGCGATCCTTTTCGATCTCCACGTCAAGCGCGTGCTGTTGCTCACCAACAACCCGGCCAAGCAGCGTGGGCTCGAATCCGCCGGCATCGAAGTCATCGAGCGAGTGCCGCTCGTGGTTGCGTCCAATCCGCTAAACGCTCGGTATCTGCGCACCAAACGTGATCGCCTCGGCCACCTGCTCGACCAGCTCGACTGAGGCAATCCACGGGGCCCTCTGAGCGGGACCAGATAACATGGCGGCGTGTTGAAACTGGTGTTGCCGAAGGGCTCGTTGGAGAAGGCCACCCTCGAGCTGTTCGAGCTCGCCGATCTCGGTGTACGCCGCAGTTCGGGCGTCGACTACAAAGCGACCATCGACGATCCGCGCATCGACGAGGTGCGCATTCTGCGGCCCCAAGAGATCCCGCGCTATGTGGCCGAGGGGCTCTTCGACATCGGCATCACCGGTCGTGATTGGGTCGAAGAGACGGCCAGCGACGTCAACTCGCTGGGCGAGCTCAAGTACTCCAAGGCGACCGACCTCCCGATACGGGTCGTGCTCGCCGTGCCGGGCGATTCACCGTGGAACTCCGTCACCGACCTGCCGCAGGGCGTCAAAGTGTCGAGTGAGTATCCCGAGATGACCCGGCGCTATTTCGAAAAGCACGGTGTCGCGGCCGACATCCAGCTGTCGTACGGTGCGACCGAGGCCAAGGTGCCCGACATCGTCGATGTGGTCGTCGACATCACCGAGACCGGTCGGGCTCTCAAAGCGGCGGGCCTCAAGATCATCGACACCATCCTCACGTCGTACACCGAGCTCATCGCCAACCCGCTGTCCTACGGCGACGCCGACAAGCGCCATGCGATGGAGCAGATCCAGACCCTGCTCAGCGGCGTCCTCGACGCCCGGGGCAAGGTGCTCGTCAAGATGAACGTGCCCACCGCGGCGCTGGCCGACGTGATCGCGATCTTGCCGTCGATGAAGTCGCCGACGGTCAACGAACTCTTCGGCGAGCAGGGCTACGCCATCGAGACGGTCGTCGAAAAGCGCCAGATCAACGTCTTGATCCCTGCGCTCAAAGACGCCGGGGCCAGCGACATCCTCGAGTTGCCGCTGTCCAAGATCGTCCGCTGATCTCAGTCCGACGAGTCGGACGCAGAGGCTGCGTGGTCCTTGAGCCGGACGTAGTCGAGCCGCAGCTGGGCCAGCGCTTGGCGCAACGTGACTTCGGCATCGCCCAACCGCCCCGGCAGCCGATCTATCAACGCCGCGACCGCGTCGAGCGCCAGTGTGGCCTCGGTGAAGTTCGGCGGATCTTGCATCAGGTGGATCGCCGCCAACTCGAACAGGCCCATGGCGTGGTTGGCCACGACGGTCGCCGCGGGTACCCGAGCGATGCGCTCGCGGGCGGCCGCGATCTCGCCCGCCATGGATTCGGCCAGCTCGGGGTCGACGTCGCTGGCGGGATCGTCGACGTCGTCGTCCGGATCATCGAAATCGGCCGGATCGTCAAAGTCATCGGCATCAGAGGGGTCGAAATCCGGCTCGGCGCGGTTGGTCGTCATCGCTGGTACTCTACGCAGCACAATTGACAGGGAAGTGGGTTGTCGGGGCGTTCTCGTCACGATGGTCCCACCTGGCCACCTTCTCGGTGCGTCCAGGTTCGCCGGCTGCCGATGGCGGCTCACGGGCATTGCCCGTGGGTTCGCGCATCAGTGGACGACGGCTTTCCGCCGTCCGGTCGGCTCTTCGGCTCGGATGGTTGTCATACCCGAGAGAAGGAGCCTGCCTTTGACGAGCAGTGATCGGCGATAGCCACGGTGAGCACCACCATCGAGCCACGGGTCAACGAGCGCATACGCGCCCGTGAAGTCCGTTTGATCAGCCCCACCGGAGAACAGCTCGGTATTCGTTCATTGCCCGAAGCATTGGCATTGGCGAAAGAGCAAGACCTCGATCTCGTCGAGGTGGCAGACAAGGCCAACCCGCCCGTCTGCCGCATCATGAACTACAGCAAGTACAAGTACGAGCAGGGGCAAAAGGCCAAGGAATCACGCCGCAAGTCGTCCAACACCTCCGTCAAGGAGATGAAGTACCGACCAAAGATCGGTCAGGGCGACTTCGACACCAAGACCCGCAAGGTCGAGGAGTTCTTGTCCGAAGGTCACAAGGTCAAGGTCACGATCATGTTCAGGGGCCGCGAAATGCAGCATCCCGAGCTTGGTCGCCACATCCTCGACCGGGTCATCGAAACCGTCTCGCACGTGGCACTGGTCGAGGCATATCCCAAACAAGATGGCCGCAACATGGTGATGGTGCTGGGTCCTGACAAGAAGGCGCAAGCAGTCAAGAAGCCTTCCCGGTCGCGATCCGACTCCTCGGCAACGGGCGAACATCCTGTGGTGGACGAATCGGCGGTCGCAGCTGCGGCTGACGCACCACCGGTTGCCGGCTGACCGCATCGCCGCTGTATCGCCGAACCAAGCGATCGACGCAACCGCGCTGATCGCGCAAATAATCGAATGGACCGACGCCTTGCTTCGCGCGGTCCGAAACCGCCTAGAAAAGGTCATGGCACATGCCAAAGATGAAAACGCACAGTGGCGCCAAGAAGCGCTTCAAGGTGACCGGCAGCGGCAAGCTGCAGCGTCGTCAAGCCGGGTTGAACCACATACTCGAGCACAAGTCGCCGGGACGTAAGCGCCGTCTGGCGGCCGATGTCGACTTGGCGCCGGGCGATGCCGTCCGCATCAAGCGTTTGCTGGGCCGAGGCTGAGGAGGACCGACAATGGCAAGAGTCAAGAGAGCCGTTCACGCGAAGAAGGGCCACAAGGCCGTCCTCGATAGGGCCAAGGGCTATTACGGCCACCGCAGCCGCAACTACAAGACCGCCAACGAAGCGGTCATGCACGCGCTGCGCTACGCCTACGCCGATCGGCGCGCCCGCAAAGGCGACTTCCGCCGCTTGTGGATCAGCCGCATCAACGCCGCGTGCCGTCAAAACAACATGAGCTACAGCGTCTTCATCAACGGGCTCAAGCTCGCCGGTGTCGATGTCGACCGCAAGATCCTCGCCGACATCGCCGTCGCGGATGCTGCGGCGTTCAGCGAATTGGTGAGCGTCGCCCGTCGCGCCGTGAGCGCCAAGGCGGCCTGAGCGCCGGGCCCGAGCGGCCTATCAGATCGATGTCGCGGCCGTGATCGAACTCGCCGGGACCAACAACAAGGTCACTCGGTTGCGTCGCCTCTGCCAGCGTCGGGCGGATCGCGAGGCCGAGGGCTGCATCGTGGTCGAGTCGGTGCAGGGCATCATCGAAGCCCTGCGCGTTCGACGCGTCGAGGCGCTCTTCGTTCGCGGGGGCAGTGACCCGACCGACAAATCGGTCCAGGCACTGTTGGGCCCGGTCGACCCCGATATCCCGGTGTTCGTACTCGACTCGAAGACGTTCGACGGCGTGGCGAGCACGGTGACGCCGCAGTTCGCGATGGCGGTCGTGTCGTGGCAATCGGCGGCCATCGGCGATGTGGCGTTCCAACAGGGCCCGGTGATCGTGCTCGACGGTGTCGCCGACCCCGGCAACGTGGGCACGATCGTGCGCACCGCGGACGCGGCCGGCGCCAGCGCGGTCTTTGCCGGGCCGCGCAACGCCGACGTGACTGCGCCGAAGGTGGTGCGGTCGGCGGCTGGTTCATTGCTGCGCGTGCCTGTCGTGACGTCGCTCACTACTGCCGATGCGATCATCGCGTTGCGAGCGCGATCGGTGCGCTGCGTCGGTGCGTCGGCGCGCGGTGGCGTTTCGTACACCGACTTCGACTGGTCGCTTCCGGTCGCACTCGTGATGGGAAGCGAGGCGCACGGCATCGACGATGACGTCGCGGCACTGCTCGACGCCGAGGTGTTCATCGACATGGCGCCGGGCGCCGAGTCACTCAACGTGGCGATGGCCTGCGCGGTGCTCGCGTTCGAGATCCGCCGCCAACGCACCAAGGGGAGCGCGCGGTGACGCCCCCCGCCGATCGCAACAACCCACCGGTCAGCGCGATGGAGATCGTCGCCGCGGTCAGCCACGAACTGCGTTCTCCGTTGACGTCGGTCAAGGGTTTCAGCCGGCTGCTGCTCGACCGTTGGGATCGCCTGAGCGAGGCCGACAAGCTCGATCTGGTCGCGCAGATCAATCGCGACGCGGAGCGCGTGACGCGTCTCGTCACCGAGTTGCTCGATATCAGCCGCATCGAGATCGGTCGCTTGGGGCTGCGCCTCGAGGGCATCGATCTCGCGACGCTCGTCCGCGACATTGTCGCGCGCGTCGAGCTGTCGCATCCTGCGATCGAGTGTGTGGTGGCCATCGACGAATTGCCGCTCGTCACCGCCGACCGCGACCGTGTCGAACAGATCCTCACCAACCTCATCGAGAACGGCGCCAAGTACGCGACGGTCGACCGGCTACGGGTCGACGCGTATGCCGACGAGTCGTCCGCCTACGTGGCGGTGTCCGACGAAGGCCCCGGCATCCCACCCGACGAGCTCGAGGCAGTGTTCACCAAGTTCTACCGCCGCGAGGTCGCGCAGCCCTCGGGTACCGGTCTCGGGTTGTGGATCAGCCGCAATCTGGCCGAGGCCCACGGCGGCGCGCTCGTGGCATCGCGCAACGAGCGCGGGGGCACCACCTTCACCCTGCGGCTGCCTCTCCCCTGAAACAGGCCCGAGCGGCCCGGCCTTCGAAAGGGAGCCACCTAAACGATTGGACGGAGGCCCGTGCAGCAGGCAGGTTGTAATCGCTTATGAATCTCGACATCGACGAACTTCGGCGCCGCGCCACTGATGGAGTTGCCGCGGTGGCGACCCTCGACGAGCTGCAGGCGTTGCGGGGTGAGCTGCTCGGCAAGAAGTCGGCGCTGGCCGAGGCCAAGCGCTCGTTGGGCACGCTGCCCCCCGACGAGCGCAAGCAGTGGGGTCAGCGCATCAACGAGGCGTTGCGAGAGTTCGAGTCCATCCTCGACGACCGCCGCGATGCACTGGCGCGCGCGGCCCGCACCGTGCAACTCGATGCCGAGCGCCTCGATCTCACCGAGCGCATCGGCGGGCGCCGGCGCGGGCACCTCCACCTGGTGTCGCAGACTTGGGAGTTGCTCGAAGACGTGTTCGTCGGGCTCGGCTTCCGCGTCGCCGAAGGCCCCGAGATCGAAACCGACTGGCACAACTTCGAAGCGCTGAACATGCCGCCGGGCCATCCGGCGCGCGGCATGTGGGACACGCTCTATGTCGAATGGGGGCCGCCGGGTAGCACCGTGTTGCGCACGCACACCTCGCCGGTGCAAGCCCGCGTCATGCTCGAACAGAAGCCGCCGATCTACATCGTGGCGCCCGGTCGCGTCTTTCGCCGCGACACCGCCGACGCGACCCACATGCCGGTGTTCCATCAGATCGAGGGCCTCGTCATCGACAAGGGCATCACGTTCGGCGACCTGGCGGGCACCATCCAATCGTTCACACGCGCCTACTTCGGAGGCGACTTCGACTCACGCTTGCGGCCGTCCTATTTCCCGTTCACCGAACCGTCGGCCGAGTTCGACATCCAACGCCCCGATGGTTCGTGGCTCGAGCTCGGCGGCTGCGGCATGGTGCATCCCAACGTCCTTCGCGCGGTCAACATCGATCCCGACGAGTGGTCCGGGTTCGCATTCGGATTCGGCATCGATCGGTTGGCGCTCATGCGTTATGGCGTCGACGATCTGCGCGAGTTCTTCACCAATGACATTCGCTTCCTAGAGCAGTTCTGACAGGTCCCGTCGATGAAAGTCCTTCTTTCCTGGCTTCGCGAATTCGCGCCGTTCGACGGCGATCCGGTCGCGCTCGGCAACACCATGTCGGGTCTCGGTATGGCCGTCGAAGATCTGATCCACATCGGTGCCAATCTCGATGGCATCCTCGTGGCTCGTGTGCTCGAGGTGCGACCGCATCCGAGCGCGGACCGCATCCAAATCGTCGACGTCGACGCCGGCGACGGCAATGCGCTGCAGATCTGCTGCGGTGCGTTCAACATGGCTGCCGGCGACCTCGTGCCGCTCGCCACGCTCGGTACTACGATGGCCGACGGGCGGCTGATCGAGCGGCGCAAGCTGAGGGGCCAATGGTCCAACGGCATGTTGTGCTCTGCCCGCGAACTCGACCTGTCCGATGATGCCGACGGCATCATGATCCTCGACCCGCGCTTCGCGCCCGGCGCGGCGCTCGCGGACGCGCTCGAAGTCGAACGCGACGTGCTCTACGACCTCGACCTCACCGGCAATCGCCCCGACGCGTTGTCGGTGGCCGGTGTTGCGCGCGACCTGGCGGCCAAGCGCGGCTTGCCCTTCGCCATCCCTGATCCGGTCGTCGTCGAGCAGGGTTCGCCCATCGCCGATCGTGCGACAGTCACGATCCTCGATGGCGCCGCCTGCGGGCGTTTCGTCGCCCGGATACTCGACAACGTGCGCATCGAGCCGTCGCCGCCTCGCATCGCCAACCGGCTGACGCTGTGCGGCATGCGTCCCATCAACAACGTCGTCGATGTCTCGAACTATGTGATGTTGGAGCTCGGTCGCCCGAACCACACGTTCGACCTGCGCAAGCTGGCCAATGGCTCGGCTACGCCGGGCATCCGCGTGCGACGCGCTCGCAACGGCGAACGCATCGTGACGCTCGATGACGTCGAACGTGAGTTGATCGCGGACGATCTACTCATCTGCGACCAAGACGATCGCCCCGTCGGCATTGCCGGTGTGATGGGCGGCGCCAACACCGAAATAGACGACACGACCACTTCGGTGCTGCTCGAGATGGCGTGGTTCGACCCCGACTCCATCGCGGCGACGGCGCGTCGGCTCGGCCTGCGCAGCGAAGCATCGATACGTTTCGAACGCGGCACCGACTACCAGCATCTCGAGTTGTGCGCGCGTCGTTTCGCCGAGCTCGTCGCTCCGTCAGGATTCACACTCGCGCCGGGCATCGTCGACACTCGCGGCACGTTGCCGCCGCGTGCACCCGTGCGCGTCCGGCCGGCGAAGGTCAACGCGCTCCTGGGCACCGACCTCTCGGGCGCCGAGATGCGCTCGCTGCTCGAACCCATCGGCTTCGCGAGCGCCGACGCGCCCGACGCGCCCGGCGCCGACGGTGGTGCGTTCGATGTCGTGGTGCCCTCGTACCGGCCCGACACGCGGACCGAGACCGACGTCGCCGAAGAAGTCGCGCGGCACTACGGCTACGACCGCATCGTCGCCACGGTCCCACGTGCATCACGGTCGGGTGCACTCACCGAGCGCCAGCAACGCCGACGCCGTGTCCGGCACCTGTTGGCCGATCTCGGTTGCGCCGAGGCCATGCCGATGCCATTCCTCGCGCCGGGTGACCTCGAACGCGCCGGCCTCGAGGGTGGCGGCCTCGTGATCACCAATCCGCTCGCCGCCGAAGAGTCCGTACTGCGCACGTCGCTGCGCCCCGGCTTGTTGCGATCGATCGCGTACAACGAGTCGCATCGCTTGCGCGGCGTCGCCCTCTTCGAGATCGGGCGCGTCTACGCGCCGGGCGACCCACGCGACGCGCTGCCGCACGAGCACGAGCGCGTCTCGGTCATTCTCGCCGGGCGCGAGGCGCCGGCCGCGGTCGACGTCCTCGCCGAGTTGTGCGGATGGACGGGCACCACCTACACGCTCGAGGCATCCGCGCTCGCCGGGCTCCATCCGGGGCGGGCGGCCAAGGTTGCGATCGACGGTGTCCTTCTCGGCGAGGTCGGCGAGATCGATCCCTCGGTGCTCGACGACTACGGCATCGGCGGTCGCGCCGCGTGGCTCGATCTCGACCTCGACGGTCTCCTCGATCGCGCCGCCGCCGTGGCCGGCGCCCGCCGTTATGTACCCGTCAGCCGATTCCCCTCGAGCGACATCGACCTTGCGTTCGAGGTCGACGACGCCGTCACCGTCCATGCAGTCGATTCAGTGCTGCGCCGCGCCGGGGGCGAGTTACTCGTCGACCTCTGGCTCTTCGACGTCTTCCGAGGCGCACCGGTCGCGGAGGGCCGCCGCAGTTTGGCGTTCACTTTGCGTTTACAAGCGGCCGATCGCACGTTGACCGACGACGAGGTTGCGGTCGTACGAGCGCGCAGTATCGACGCCGTGCACGCGGAATTGCCCGCGCGTTTGCGCGGTTGATCGACCCGCGTGGCAATCGCCACGTATGCTGGAGCCGTGGCGGCCGTTCGGACACCCACCGCGAACGTACTTCGCGCCGTTGCGTTTGCCACGGCGGCGGTGCTCGTTGCCACCAGCTGTGGCGGCGAAAGCGCAACCTACGTCGTCAACAAGCCGGCCGAGACCTACTTCAAGGTCCCCAAGAACTGGGACGTCACGGCCATCATCGCCCCGCAAGACGACCAGTTCCTGCGCGGCACCTCCTGGGCGCGCTTTTTCGCCCCCGAAGGTTTGCCGCCCGACGTCATCAACGACCCCAGCAAATCGCTGGAGCCGGTCGGCATGGCGACCATCGGTCAGATCGAACAGGGCGTCTACGACCAGTTCAGTGATGTGCAGTTGCGGGCGATCGTGTTCACCATCGCCGGCGAACAGCAATACGTCGACCCGGTCGATCTGATCAACAGCCAGGATGACGACTTCATCCGCCTGCTCGCGTTCGAGGCCGTACGCCAAGACGGTCTCCGCGGCTACCGGCTGCGCTATCAGATCAGACAAGAGGATCCCACACTCCCGCCCCTCGTCTGGGAGCAGACCAAGTTGGTCCACGACAACACCCACACGTACTACTCAGTCAAAGTCGTCTGTCAGTTGGACTGCTTCATCAAGTTCAGAAGCGATATCGACACGATCTTCGATTCCCTACGCGTCAGAAGGGACCAACCATGACGATCGAGCCCATCCCGGCCCAGCCGCCGTTGGCTCCGGTGGTTACCAACGGAATCAATGCGCCCCACGCTCCAGTCCCTGATGACCGAGTACTACTGACGCGGCGCAAGATGCTGTTCTGGGACCGCGCCAAGATCATCGTGATCCTGGCCGCGGTCATGGGCTTCGGAATCGCCAAGCAACACAGCGACATCCCCATCATGAGTTGGGGTGATGCGGCACGTCGACAGTTCGAAGCCAAGCGCATCATCTTCTTCTTCATTGCGCTCGAACTCACGCGGCAGCTGCACTACTTCATCAGCGAACGAGTCGCCGGCTACCACCAGTGGTGGACCAGGAACATCTGGGGTCGCCGAGAGGCGTTCGCCGCCCGTCGCCATCCGTGGACGCGATTCCGTTACGAGCGGATGATCAAGTTCGTATTCCTCTTCATCGTCGCCGCGTGCATCCTCGGCGGTGTATGGCACCTCTCGCCGCTGCAAGCCGTAGTCGAAGCACCGACGCGGTTGTGGGACAAGTTGTTCGGTCCGATGCAAGGCATGCCCCTGCTGCCCTACATGGTCTTCGTTATCGGCCTGGGCATTCTTCAGTTCGTCGGCATCTTCTGGTACATGTCGCGGGGCGGCATGGAGACGTACATGCCGCACGAGGTCAAGACGCGCTTTGCCGATGTGTGGGGTCAAGACCACGTACTCGAACGGGTCAAAGAGAACATGATCTTTCTCGAGACTCCCGAGCAACTCGAAACCAAGGGTGGCCACGTCCCGGGGGGCATCTTGCTCTGGGGGCCGCCGGGCACCGGCAAGACGCTGATGGCCGAGGCGGTGGCGGGCGAAACGGGCAAGCCGTACGTGTTCGTCGATCCCGGCGCGTTCCAGGCGATGTTCATGGGCGTCGGGATCATGAAGGTCAAGGCGCTGTTCAAGAAGTTGCGCAAGCTTTCGCTGCGCTACGGCGGCGTTATCGTCTTCTTCGACGAGGCAGACGTGCTCGGTAACCGGGGCGGGGGCGTGGCCCAAACCATGCGTCCGACCGACGACGACCTCACGTTCGGTCCCAACGCGTGTGGCGGTGTTCGATACCTGTCCCCGCGCACGCAGTCGTTCCTCTTCGAACAGCAGATGCGCCCGTCGCAGGCCGACCCGCAGGGCGGGGCGACGCGCATCCACAAGATCATCATGGGTGGCATGGGCGGGCGGGGCAGCATGGGCGAGCTCCAGGCGCTGCTTACCGAACTGTCAGGTTTGAAGAAGCCGCGTGGCCTCTTCTGGCGGCGCATTCGAGCCTTCCTCACCATCCCACAGCGTCAAGTACCGAGCTACCGCATCCTCGTGATGATGGCGACCAACATGCCGTCGTCGCTCGATTCGGCGCTGCTTCGACCGGGCCGCCTCGACCGCATCTACAAGGTCGGGTATCCCTCGAAGGCCGGTCGCAAGAAGACGTATGAGGGCTACTTCGGTCGCATCAAGCACAGCGTCACTCCCACGCAAATCGATCGCCTCGCCACCATCACGCCCTACGCCACCGGCGCATCTATCAAGGATTTGGTGAACGAATCACTCATCGTCGCGCTGCGCAATGGGCGCGACTTCGTCACGTGGCCCGACGTCGTCTCGGCCCGCAAGATGAAGATGGTCGGCCCGGGCGAGAACGTCGACTACATCGAACGTGAGCGTCACGCGATCGCGCTGCATGAGGCATGCCACGCGGTGATGGCCTACCGTGTGCAGAAGGGTCACGACATCGATCTCGCCACGATCGAAAAGGGTAGCGACTTCCTCGGATTCGTTACCCCGATCCCGATGGAAGAGATGTTCACCGACTGGCGATCGACCTACGAGTCCGACATTCTCGTGAGTTTGGCGTCGCTGGCAGGCGAACGTATTTTCTTCGACAACGACAACTCATCGGGCGTTACCGGCGATCTTCAGAACGCCACTGCATTGGCGCTCGCCATGGAAGCGTTCTGGGGCATGGGCGAGACCGTTGGCTCGCACCTCGCCACCAAGACCACACGGCGCGGAGTGCCGGTCGAGTTCGAAGACGGAACCGATCGCAACGTGCTCGAGACCGAACTCGGTCGCCGCGTCGAGGCTCGTCTGCAACGGCTGCTCCAACAGGCGACGACGGTGCTGCAAGAAAACCGCTTCGAAGTGCTAGCGGTCGCGCACGCGCTCGAGGCCTACAAGACGATCACCGGCGAAGACATCGATGCCATCATCAATGGCTATCCCGGCCCACTCGTCGACGGCCGGCCATATCACCAGGCAAAGTTCATCGAGGTCGCAGAGGCGTATCACCAGCGGGTCATCACGGCGCACCGCGAGCAGGGACGCGTCGACATGGCGTTGCCGGTGTTCGCCGGTGACACCGCTACCGCGGCCGCGTACAACTACCGTAGCGACGACACGCCACCCGCACCTCAACCGCCCTCCTTCAGCTGATCCGCGCCGCCAATTCTTGCGGCACTAACGTCGGCCGCCATGCGTGCATGGCGAGCCCATCAACTCGGTAACCCCCTCGACGTCTTGCGTCTCGACGAGGTCGACGAACCGGTCGCGGGGCCGGGCGAGATCCTCGTCGACAACGACGCCACCGGTTTGGCGTATCCCGAAGTCCTGATGTGTCAGGGCAAGTACCAAGGAGCCACGCCGATTCCGTATACGCCCGGTGGCGAAGTCGCCGGCCGTGTGCTGGCGCTCGGTGACGGCGTGACCTCGCATCGCGTCGGCGATCGTGTCGTGACGATGGGCGGCAAGGGCTTGGCCGAGCGCAGCGCGGTGCGCGCCGCCATGTCGTTCGCCATTCCTGATTCGCTGGCGGCCGCGAAGGCGGTGGGCGTCATCGTCAACTACGGCACGTCATGGTTCGCGCTGCATGACCGCGGCGCGTTGCAAGCGGGCGAGTGGTTGCTCGTGCACGGCGGCGCCGGCGGTGTCGGTTCATCGGCGATACAACTTGGTCTTGCCGCGGGTGCTCGCGTCATCGCCACCGCCGGCGGCCCCGAAAAGGTCGAACTGTGTCGCGGTCTCGGCACGCATCACGTCATCGACTACCGGGCCACGCCCGACTTCGTCGACGAGGTGCGTGAGGTCACCGAGGGGCACGGCGTCGACGTGTGTTACGACCCGGTCGGCGGGGATGTCTTCCGCAAATCGCAACGGTGCATGGCCTGGGACGGTCGGTTGCTGATCATCGGGTTCGTCGGTGGCATTGCCGATGCGCCCACCAATCACATCTTGTTGAAGAACTACTCGGTGGTGGGGGTGCACTGGGGTGCGTCGTTCGCCCGTGACCCGAGCCGCCTACCCCGTGCCGCCGAGCGCCTGCTGGCCATGGCCGGCGCCGGCGAGATCGACCCGCTCGTGTATCCGCCCTATCCGATGGCACAAGGGGCGCAGGCCCTGCAAGATCTGGCCGACCGGCGCACCTGGGGAAAGGCCGTGGTGCTGCCCTCGTCCTGAGGGACACCGGCCCGCGAGAAACTCCTCGCATAGTCATGCGTGATGATGTATAGTCGACGAGTGCTACGGATCGGAATCATCGGAGCATCCGGCTTCACGGGTGCAGAACTCTTGCGGATCATCGCGCGCCACCCCGAGCTGACCCTCGAGTTGGCCACGGCCGACTCGCAGACCGGACAACGCATCGCGGACCTCTACCCGAGCCTGGCCGCGGCCTACGGCGACCGGCGTTTCGACGCGACCGATGCCGCGTCGGCCGAGGGGCTCGACATCGTGTTTCTCGGCCTTCCGCATGGCGAGTCGCAAAAGCTCGTCCCGCAACTGCGGGGCAAGGTCAAGCACATCGTCGACCTCGCGGCTGACTTCCGCCTCAAAGACGCCGGCCTGTACCCGCAGTGGTACGGCGAGGCGCACCACAACCCCGAGCTCCTCGACGAGTTCGTCTACGGCCTGCCCGAGCTGTTCCGCCCGACGCTGGTCGGCGCGTCGGCGGTGGCGGTCCCCGGGTGCTACGTGACGGCCGCTTCGTTGGCGCTGGCCCCGCTCATCCGCAACGGCATCATCGAGCCCACCGGCATCGTCGTCGACGCGGCGAGCGGAGTGTCGGGCGCGGGACGAGCCTTGAAGGCGAACACCGCGTTCTGCGCGGTCGACGAAGACTTCACCGCATACGGATTGCTCGATCATCGCCACACGCCAGAAATCGAGCAGAACTTGTCCTACGGTGCCGACGGCACTGCGCTCTCGAGCAAGGCGCAGGTGTTGTTCACGCCGCATCTCGCGCCGATGAATCGCGGCATCCTCGCCACTTGCTACGCGCGGCCGGTGGGGGCCAGCCCTGACACGGCGCAGCTCCTCGACCTCTTTCGCGAGACGTACCGCGGCGAACCATTCGTGGTGGTCGACCAACGGTCACCGTCGACCAAGGCGACGCTCGGATCCAACTCCACCCATCTCACGGTGCGCTACGACCCGCGCACCGGTTGGATCATGGCGATCGCCGCACTCGACAACCTCACCAAGGGTGCGTCGGGACAAGCGGTGCAGTGCGCGAATCTCGCCACCGGATTGCCCGAAACACTCGGGCTCGACGCGGCAGGGCTGTACCCATGAGTGCGCCCGAGTTGCTCGCCGATGTACTGATCGAGGCGTTGCCGTATATCCAGCGTTTTCAGGACAAGATCATCGTCGTCAAATACGGCGGCAACGCGATGGTCGACGACAAGCTCGCCCGGATGTTCGCGCAAGACATCGTGCTGATGCGTTCGGTCGGCATGCGGCCGGTGGTCGTACACGGTGGCGGACCACAGATCGGCGACCTCCTCAAGCGGTTGGGCCTCAAGTCGGAGTTTCGCGACGGGTTGCGGGTGACCGACGCGAACACGCTCGAAGTCGTACGCATGGTGCTCGAGGGCAAGGTCAACAGCGAGATCGTGTCGGCGATGAACATCTACGGCCCGCACGCCATCGGTGTGTCGGGTGGAGCAGCCGGGCTCATCCGGGCGCAAGCCCGCGACCCCGAGCTCGGCTTCGTCGGTGATGTCACCGCGGTGAACCCGCGGATCATCGAGAAGCTGCTCGCCGAAGATCTCATACCCGTGATCTCCACGATCGGCGAAGATGAGTTGGGCCAGGCCTACAACATCAACGCCGATACCGTTGCGGCCGCCATCGCCGAGTCACTTCGCGCGGAGAAGCTGGTGTATCTCACCGATGTCGATGGCCTGCTCGCCGACGTCAGCGATCCGACCAGCCTCATACGGCGGGCCAGTGTCAGCGAAGCGCGCAGCATGATCACCGACGGCACGATCAGCGGGGGGATGATTCCCAAAATCGAAGCCTGCATCGGATCCGTGCAAAATGGCGTGCGTTCGGTGCACATGCTCAACGGCACGGTGCCGCACGTGCTGCTGATCGAGCTCTTCACCGATGCGGGTATCGGCACCATGGTCACTTCCGACGCCAACGCTGCCTTGATCGCCCGCGCGCAGAGCGCGGGACAACACTGAGGGGGACTTCGCCATGAGCGATCATCGTCATTCCATGGGGGCATCGGACACGCTCGAGCGGTGTCCGATCATGCCCAACTACGGCCCACCGCCGGTCATGTTCGTGCGCGGCAGCGGCACCGAACTGTGGGACCGCGACGGCAAGCGTTATCTCGATTTCCTGTGTGGCTTGGCCGTCACGAGCCTCGGCCACGCGCATCCCGCGGTGGCCGATGCCATCGCCGAACAAGCACGCACGCTGTCGCACGTGTCCAATCTCTTCGGCACCGAACCGCAAGTCGAAGTCGCCACCGTGATCGACCGCCTACTCGGTGGCGGCGGGCAGGTCTTCTTCTGCAACTCGGGCGCCGAGGCCAACGAGGCGGCGATCAAGCTCTCGCGCAAGTATCACGGTCGCGGGCGCCACGTGGTGGTGTCGGCGTACCGCAGCTTTCACGGTCGCACATTGGCCACGCTGCACGCTACCGGTCAGCCCGAAAAGCACGAACCGTTCGCGCCGATGCCCGAAGGCTTTCGTCATGTCGAATACAACAGCGTCGAGGCCCTCGAATCGATCCTCGACCCCAGCGTGGGCGCGGTCTTGCTCGAGCCCTTGCAGGGTGAAGGCGGTGTGTTTCCGGCCGACGCGGACTACGTGCGGGGAGTGCGCCGGTTGTGCGACGAGCGCGGTCTGTTGCTGATCTTCGACGAAGTGCAAACTGGCTTCGGTCGCACCGGCAAGTGGTTCGGATTCGAGCACTTCGGTATCCGTCCCGACATCGTCACCATGGCCAAGGCGCTGGGCAACGGCATGCCCATCGGTGCGTGCTGGGCGCGCGCGGATGTGAGTGCTTCGTTCAAGCCGGGCGACCACGGCACGACTTTTGGCGGCCAACCACTAGCGGCGTCGGCCGCTCGCGCGGTCCTGCGCGTCATGCACGAGATCAACGCGCCGGCGTTGTCGGCCGCGACGGGCGAGCGCTTGGCGCAGGCGTTGCGGGCGTTGCCCGGCGTCGCCACCGTGCGCGGCCTCGGCATGTTGCTGGGGGCCGAACTGTCGCCCGAAGTGCTCGTTGGTCGAGTGGCGAAAGACGTGGCCAACGCCTGCCTCGATGCCGGCCTGGTCGTCAACGGCGTCACGAGCACGGCTATCCGGTTCGCACCGCCACTCAACATCAGCGACGCGCATCTGCAAGAGGGCATCGACATTTTCGCCGCCGTCTTGAGGAGCATGACGTGATGCGCCACGTGCTCGAAGTCGACGATCTCTCGGTCGACGAGATAGCCGAGGTGCTCGACCTGTCCGAACGCGAGACGTGGCCCCGTCCACTCGACGGCAAGGGAGTTGCCCTCGTCTTCGAAAAGCCGTCGGCGCGTACTCGCAACTCCACCGAAATGGCCGTCGTGCAATTGGGCGGCCATCCGTTGACGATGCGCGGTGACGAGGTCGGCTTCGACGTGCGCGAGACGGCCGAGGACATTGCCCGCACCTTGTCGTGTTACCACTCGGCGATTGCGGCACGGGTCTTCGATCACGGGGTCGTGCAGCGTCTCGCGAGTGCGTCGTCGGTGCCGGTGATCAATCTTCTGTCGGACCAATCGCATCCGATGCAGGCGCTCGCCGATCTGTTGACGATGCGCCAGGAGTTCGGTCAACTCGACGGCCGCACGCTGGCGTATGTCGGCGACGCCAACAACGTCTGCCGGTCGTTGCTGTTGGGGGCCACGATGCTCGGCATGAAGGTGCGCGTCGCCAGCCCCACCGGTTACGGCCTGAGCGCGGTCGATGTCGACCACTTGCGCCACGTGGGCACCGAGCCGATGCTCACGTCGCGTCCTCTCGAAGCGGCCGCTGGTGCTGACGTCATCTACACCGACGTATGGGTGTCGATGGGTCAGGAGAGCGAACGCGAGACACGCCTCCGTCAGTTCGAGGGATTCGGTGTCGAAGAACAACTCATGAGCCACGCCGCCAGCAACGCGATCTTCCTGCATTGCCTCCCGGCGAAGCGGGGGTACGAGGTTTCCGACGACGTCGTCGACGGCCCGCAGTCGCGCGTGTGGCAGCAAGCGACCAACCGCATGCACACCGCAAGGGGATTGCTGTTGTGGCTATTCCAGGACCCCAACCAATGAGCCGGGCGATGATGGAACGACGGAGGCCGACGTGCCGTTCAGAGCACCGACTCTCGAACGCGACGAGGCCGACCAGAGAAGCACAGGCCGACCAATGAGCAAGGCGCGGCGGCAGCACCGCATCACGAAGTTGCTCGAGACGCACGGCGTGACGAGCCAGACCCAGTTGGTCGAACGGCTGGCCGAGGAAGGCATCAACGCCACCCAGGCCACGGTGTCGCGTGATCTCGACGACCTCGGCGCGATCAAGGTTCGCGTGCCCGGCGGCGAGAGCGTCTACGCCATTCCCGAGTTGCCCAGCGAACAGATCGCCCCCGAGGACCATCTACGGCGCGTGCTGGGGGAGTGGGTGGCCGACGTAGTGGTGTCGGCCAACCTCGTCGTCAT
>JBDSMH010000063.1:0-15120 GCA_039915945.1 Acidimicrobiales bacterium
GCGGTGCTCGACCCGCGCCTCGCACGCGGCCGCAGCTACCGGTGGCAGATCATCTCGGCGTTGCCGCCGATGCCGCGCACCCGCGAGCGCGAAGACGCGGAGTCGTTCCTGCGCCGCATCCGCGACGGCGCCTGAGTCAGAAGCCGAGGCGGTCGAGCGAGTTGCCGCGGCGCTGCCAGTCTTTTTCGAGCTTGACGTGCAGCTCCAAGAACGCACCCGGCGCCAACTTCTCGCGCACGGCGCTGCCTACGGCCTTGAGCATGGCGCCGTTCTTGCCGATGGCGATGCCCTTTTGCGAATCGCGCTCGACGAGGATCTCGACCCGGATGCGGGGCCATTCCCATTCGGTGACCCGCGTGGTGATCGAATGCGGTAGCTCGTCATGGGTCAACCGCAGCAATTGCTCACGCACCAACTCGGCGACCCACACGCTCTCGTCCATGTCCGAGGCTGAATCGATCGGATAGTGCGCGGGCCCCGGCGGCATCAACGACACGATGTGATCGACCAATGTCTTCACACCGCGACCGGTGCGCGCCGAGATCGGAAAGTACTCCACGAACCCGTACTCACCGGCACGCGCAAGCTGGCTCAGCACCTTGTCTTCGCTGAGACCGTCGATCTTATTGAGTACGCACAATGTGCTGCGCGGCAGCATCTCGGAGACGAAGTTGTCGCCGCGCGCGATCGGTCCCGATGCGTCGAGCACGAACACCACGACATCGACCCCATCGATGCTCTCGGTCGCGCTCGCGTTGGTGCGCTCACCGAGCGCAGTGCGCGGCTTGTGCAGACCCGGCGTGTCGACGAACACGATCTGCGCGTCGGGCCGGTTGAGTACACCACGCACTTGCATGCGCGTCGTCTGCGGCTTGTCGGACACGATCGACACCTTGGTGCCGACGATGCGGTTGACCAGTGTCGACTTGCCGACGTTGGGACGACCTACGACGGTGACGAAGCCCGAATGAATGAGCTCTTCTTCGTTCATCATGGGGACACCGTCTGTTCTTCCCTATCGCCGAGTGGAGTCACTCGTACGCGTGTGATGCGCCGGCCCTGGAGGCGCTCGACTCTGAACCGGTACCCGTCGACGTCGACGGTTTCACCGACGTCGGGCACGTGGCCGAGTGTGTTGAAGATCAATCCACCGACCGTGTCCCAATCGTCGTCGGGCAGGTTGGAGTCGAGCAATTCGTTGAGGTCGCTGATGGACAGCCGGCCGTGCACGCGCACGGCACCGTCGGCAAGCGTTTCGTGCAACGGCTCCTCGCGGTCGTACTCGTCGCGGATGTCGCCCACCAATTCTTCGAGAAGGTCTTCGATGGTGACGAGCCCGGCGGTGCCGCCGTACTCGTCGACCACGATGGCGAGGTGGAACTTGCCCGCCTGCATGAGCTCGAGCAACTCGTCGGCCTTTTTCGTCTCGGGCACGAACTGCGGGGAGCGCATCACGGTGGTCACCGACTCGCTCCCCCGCCCGGCCCGCTCGGCCCCGGTCAAGTCCTTGACGTACGCGACACCGACGATGTCGTCGATGTCGTCGCCCACGACGGGCAAACGCGAGAACCCGCGCCCGATCGCCACATCGAGTGCGCCGGTGATCGTGCTCGAACGGGGAACGGTGACCATGTCGGTGCGCGGCACCATCACCTCACGCGCGATGGTGTCGCCGAACTCGATGACCGATTCGATCAACTCGCGCTCACCGTGCTCGATGACATCCTCGGCCGCGGCATGTTGCACGATGCCGAGCAGTTCTTGTTCGGATACGAATGGCCCTTCGCGCAGGCCTTTGCCGGGCACGATGACATTGGTCAACCCGATCAGCGCACGGCTGATGAGCGCCAACGGCGGGAACCGCACGAGCGCGAACACCGGCCGCGCCGTGATCAACGCGCCCTGATCGCCGTGCAACAATGCCCATGTTTTCGGCAGGGATTCGGCCAGAACGAAGAACACGATGACGTTGACGACGATGGCTACCACCACGCCGGCCACACCCCAGAGGTGATCGGCGACGATGCCGGTGAGCACCGCTTGAATCGTCTGCAGCACGTTGACGGTGAGCAATACGGGATTGAGGAAACGCTCGGGCCGCTCGACGAGGCGCATCAAGAGCCGACCCGAGCTACGCCCTTGGTCGGCCAAGGTTTGCGCCTTGACGACGTTCATGCGGCTGATCGACGTCTCCGCGATCGCCAAGAAGGCCAGGATCACCAAGATGATCGAGATGGCCACGAGCATCCAAAAGTCGGCCGTGCTGAGCCCCGCCGCGAGAATCACGACGCGGCGCTTTGATGATGCGCGGTCAACAAGTCACGCTCACGCGCTTGCATCGCGGATTCTTCGGCAGGTTCGGCGTGGTCGTAGCCCAAGATGTGCAACACGCCGTGCACGACGAGCAGCGCAAGTTCGTCATCGAGCGTTCCGTGGTGCACCGGTGCGTGCGTGCCGGGGTGATCGGGCGCGTTGCGGGCAGCCACTGCGGGACAGATGAAGATGTCGCCGAGCAACAGGGGCATGCCCTCGGCAAACGGTTCGTCGTCGGAGTCGTCGAGCGGGAACGACAACACGTCGGTCGGGCCCTGCTCGCCCATGTGCTGTTCGTTGAGCACCGCGATCTCGTCTTCGTCGACGAACCACAGCGCCAACTCGGCGGGCCCGGTGACGCCCTCGTCGAGCAGCACCGCTGTCGCGAGCGCGACCCAACGCGGTGCATCGACCGCTACGGACTGCTCGTCGACGGCAGCGACCGAAAGTGACTCCGGTTGCGCGGCGGTCATGGCTGGGATCGGCTGCGGCGCCCACCGCGTGCCGTGGCCTCGGCGGCCTTGGCCTCGTCGAAGCGCGAGTACGCGTCGACGATGTCCTGCACGATGCGGTGGCGCACGACGTCACGGCTGTTGAGATGCACGAACGCGAGACCGTCGATGCCCTCGAGCAACGGCTCGATGCCTTCGAGGCCACTGCGCCCGCCGGGAACGTCGGCTTGTGTGCGGTCACCGGTGATGACTGCTTTCGAGCCGAAGCCGATGCGGGTCAAGAACATCTTCATCTGCTCGGGCGTCGTGTTCTGCGCTTCGTCGAGAATGATGAAACTGTTGTTGAGCGTGCGACCGCGCATGAACGCCAACGGTGCGACCTCGACCTTGCCCGTCTCGAGCAGTCGCTGCACGCCTTCGGCTTCGACCATGTCGTAGAGCGCGTCATACAGCGGGCGTAGATACGGATCGACCTTGGCCATCATGTCGCCGGGCAAGAAGCCGAGTCGTTCGCCGGCTTCGACTGCGGGGCGCGTCAGGATGATGCGCTCGACTTGTTTGGCTTGCAGCGCGCGTACGGCCATCGCGACCGCGAGCCAACTCTTGCCGGTGCCCGCGGGCCCGATGGCGAACGTGACGACGTTGGCCGCGATCGCGTCGACATAACGCTTTTGTCCACTCGACTTCGGTCGCACGGGCGCACCGCGCGTCGACTTGAGGATCTGTGTGCTCAGCACCTCGGATGGTCGCTCGTCGTCACGCACCATGTCGATGGCGCGACCGACGGTGCGCGCGTCGAGGCCGTGGCCTTGCTGGACGAGTACAACGAGCTCTTCGAAGACCTTGCCCACGAGCTCGGCATCGGGGCCATCGATGGTGACCTCGTTGCCCCGCACGTGGATGTCGGAGTTGTCGAAGGCGCCCTCGATCTGGCGCAACAACTCGTCCCGGGGGCCGAGGAGCGCGGTCATAAGGTGGTTGCCCGGGACGCTTATCTTCACTGACGTTTGCGGCATGTTCGCCCATAGCGTATTGGGAAATGCGACCTGGCGGAGACGACTCTTTCGATCCGGCCCGGGCACGCGCCCGCAAAGGCGACCTCTCGGCACCGCGTTCCTCCGGCCGGCGCAGCCCCGATCCGATGGCGGCACTGACTCGCTTCGTCGGCGAAGGCGCCGTCGAACACGCCGCCCGGTCGAGGTCACGCACCCGCTGGCAGCACCAATTGGCGATGGAAGAGGGCACCTGGCCCGGTCTCTTGAGTGATCTCGCCGAGACGGCCGCCCTGACAATCATCGACACCCACATCGGACGCCGCCTGCAGGGCACCATCGTCGCCGTGGGCAGCGACTTCGTCACCATGACCACCACTGCCGGCGGCCACCTGGTGCTGGCCATCGCGGCCATCTCGGCGATCCATCTCGCGCCCGGCCAGAGCGGGCCCATCGGCCGCGCGGGCGCGGCCAATCAGACGACACTGAGAGAATTGCTGGCCGAACTGGCCACCGAAAAACCCACGCTGACCTGGTATTTGACCGCCCGCACGGCCGTCACCGGCCAACTGGTAGGCGTCAGCCAGGGGTTCGTACACCTGCGGGTCGACGGCACGCCGTCATCGACGAGCTACCTACCGGTCGGCGACCACACCATGGTCGGTCTCGACGGCTGACGCCGCCGCTGGAGCGCGCGGAAAAGTACCGGCGCGCTATTCGTCTTCGGCGGCTGCTCGCACCATCGTCTCTGGGTAGAGATGCTCGAGAGTGCCGGGCTCGATGCGGCACGACTCGATGAAGCTGTCGACTTCGAGCCGCTTGAGCCGGATCACCCGCCCAAACCGGTACGCCGGCAACTGACCTTCGTCGATGAAGCGGTACAGCGTGCGCGGGGTGATCCCGAGCCGTCGAGCCGCCTCAGCCGTGCTCATCCACTGAACTTCGTCCACTGACATGAAAACGAGCCTATAGCGCACCTCAGACCACAAGTGTGGGTTCTTAGGGAATTAGGTGAAAAATAGTCAAATAGGACTGAAAGGAATGGAAATACATTATTTAGACCTAAAGTCTACGATGCCACTTGGAATCACTGAAAGGCGGCAGGTCTCATGGCCACAACAACAGCGCCCAGCCGTTCCGCAGGCTCCAGCGATGCCACCAACGCGCCAAACGGCCGCGGTGGCAGTGCCGGCGCTCGTACGATCCGCCAACACCGTGCACTCCCGTCGAGTCGTGCCGTCGTCGGTGCGCTGCTGATCACCCTCGCGGCCGTCGGTGCCTTCGCCATCAGTCGTCAGGGCGACGGTGCGCCGTCCACCCGCTATGTGGTGATGACCACCGCGGTCGCCCCCGGCGCCCGGATCAAGGCGAGCGACATCGAGACCCGCGCCATGGACCTTGACCCCGCGGTTGCGGCGCAAACGTTTGGCGTCGTCGATCGAGTGGTCGGGGCTGTCGCGCTGGCGCCGATGAATGCCGGCCAGTTGGTGCAAGAGGCCGACCTCACGCTCGCCACCAAGATCGATGGTCAAGTACTGGTTGGCCACGAACTGACCTTCCCTGTCGAGCGTGATCGCGTTCCCCAGAACCTACGCCGCGGCGAAGTGGTCGCGGTGCTGGCCACTTACGGCACGGGCAGCGAGGCCCGCACCACCACAACCGCCCAACACGCAGTGGTGCTCAGCTTCGACACCGATGGCGACACGATCGGCACAAAACGCAGTGCCCGCCTGACCGTGCTGCTGAGCGATCCATCGATGGTGATCGAGACCGCCCACGCCAGCCAGGCCGCCGACATCACCATCGTGCGCACCACGCAAGCCGATGCGGCATTGCCGAACAGTTTCCGCCCCAGCGTCGTGTCGACGATCACGGCCAAGACCTGATGGCCCGCGAACGGTTCGTCGTTCTCGGACTCGCGCACGTCCGGTCGACCTGGTTCCGCGAGGTCGGCCGCTGGTCCACCAACGCCGCGGCGCCGATCGACTTCGTGAAGTGCGTCTCGGTCGAAGAGCTGCGTTCGGTCCTCGACAGTGGTCGGGCGATCTCGGCGATATTGATCGATTCGGGTCTGCCCGCAATCGACCGCGATCTCGTCGATCGGGCCCGCACAATCGGCGCCGGGGTCATCGTCGTCGACGACGGGCGCGTCCGGCGCAACTGGCAAGAACTCGGCGTCGAAGCACTATTGGCAGCCGACTTCGATCGCGATGACCTGCTCGACGCGCTCGAGACGCACAGCACTCCGATTCGCGCCGCCGATCATGCTCTGCTGGGTGATGTGTCCGGCGGTGACGTGTGGCGCGGGCATCTCGTGGCGGTCACCGGAGCCGGTGGCGTCGGTACTTCGACGGTCGCAATGGCGATCGCCCAAGGCATCGCCCACGATCCTCGCAACCGCGGGCTCGTGGCTCTCGTCGACCTCGCGCTCGATGCCGATCAAGCGCTGCTCCACGACGCCGGCGACGTGGCGCCCGGGCTGCAAGAGCTCGTCGAAGCACACCGGGCCGGCACACCACCGGTACACGACGTGCACGATTTCCTGTTCGACGTCGAACGGCGCGGGTACTCGCTGTTGGTCGGTCTGCGCCGCCACCGCGACTGGACCGTCATCCGGCCGAAGGCATTTTCCGCCGCACTGTTCAACATGCAACGGGCGTTTCGCTTCGTGGTCGCCGACATCGACAGCGACCTCGAGGGCGAGGAAACCACCGGTTCGCTCGACGTCGAAGAGCGCAACTTGCTGGCGCGCCACACCGCGGTCCGAGCCGACGTCGTCGTCATCGTCGGATCGTGCTCGATCAGAGGACTTCGCGCGCTCGCTCGAACGACCCATGAACTGCGCGACCTCGGCGTCGACGCCACTCGCATGATCACCGTGGTCAACCGAGCACCGCGCAACCCACGCCTGCGCGCCGACATCTCCCGCACCATCGCCGAGCTCGCCGACGAACCCAGCCTCGCAAACCCGATCTTTCTCAGCGAACGCAAACGCATCGACCAATGCCTGCGCGACAGCACCCCACTACCGGACGTCGCCTGCACATCGATCGCACGAGCAGTCACACACACCCTCGACCACACACCACGCAACCGCGACGTCGACACCGAACCCACCTTGGTCATCCCCGGCACCTTCGGCCAATGGAACGACACCGGCCCCGCCGAAGGGCTCACCGCGTGAACAGCGACCTGCTTCACTCCCCCCTCGAAGTGGTCGAACAAGCCGTCCTCGCCCGCGCCAAACACAGCGCACTCGACGTCTCCTCCAACGAGGCTCCCGCCTCATGCGCTCGTTCATCGACGAAGAAGTCGAACAATGGAACCTCGACCACCGCCGCGGACTACGACCCTTCGACCTCACCGACCCCGACCTCGTCGCCGAACGCGCCTACCGCAACCTCACCGGCTACGGACCTCTCGGCCCACTACTCGTCGACGACGACGTCTGGGAAATCATGGTCAACGCACCCGATCAGATTTTCGTAAAACGCCATCGCGGACTCAGCGGATATCACCACGAGGTGTTCCACGATGACGAACACGTGACCCGCACCGTGACGAAAATCCTCGACGACGCGTCGGGCTCGCATCGCAAGCTCGACCCGTCCGAGGGCCTGCAAGACGCGCAGCTCGACACGGGAGCACGCGTGCACATCGTGCATGGCGACATCGCACGCGGCGGCCATCTGATGGTCAACATCAGAAAATTCGTCGGCATGCAGTACCACGAGCTGAACGAGCTCGTCGATGCCGGCACGCTCAGTGCGCGCACCGCCGCCTTCCTGCGCGCCTGCGTGCGGGCGCGGCGCACCATCGTCTTCTCCGGGGCACCAGGGTCCGGCAAGACCACCATGTTGTCGTGTTGCGCGGCCGAACTCGATCCGGCGCTTCGCGTCGTCGTCGCCGAGGAAGTGTTCGAAGCGGATATTCCGCTGGCAAATGTGGCGAGCATGCAAACGAGAGCGGCTCGCGTCGATCGGCCGGCGATCGACCTGCGCAAACTCGTTGCGGGCTTCCTGCGCATGGCCCCCGACGTCGCCATCGTTGGTGAGGTTCGCGATCGTGAAGCGCTTCCACTCTTGTTGACGCTCTCGTCCGGCGTGCAGGGTTTCACCACCATCCACGCGGGTTCGGCACGGCAGGCGCTGACTCGCCTGCGCTTCATCTGCCAACTGTCGGACACCGCTAACGAACTTCCGATGAGCGCGCTCAACAGCCTCGTCACCGAGTCGATCGACATCGTCGTGCATTGCACTCGCACTGCGACCGGGCCACAGGTCTCGTCGATCGTCGCGGTCGAGGATCTCGCCGGTGGCGTCGACAACGTGCAATTCACCACTACCGAAGTGTTCGGCCGGACGAGCAGCGATCAACCGCTGGTGTGGACCGGACACGTTCCATCCCGCCTGACGCGTTCGCTGGCCGACGCAGGCTTCGACCTTCGAGCAGTGCTGGGGGCCGTGCCCGCACCGCACGAGTCACGCACGTGATCCCCTTGGTCGCGGCACTCATAGCCGCCCTTGGTGCACATTTCCTTTATACCGCCGTGACATTCGGTTGGAACGGTTGCCGCCTCGGTCCACGCCACGCAACGCCGCAACGCCGACATCGATTGGCCGTCGACGAGTGGCTCGTGCAGGCCGGCCTGCCCGATGTCCGTCGCCGCGAGTTCGTGGCGGTCATCGCGACACTCGCGGTGATCGGGGCGATGGCCGGCGCCTTCCTCTTCGGCAGCGCCTTGCCGGCAATCGCACTCGGCCTCTTCTCGATGTCGTTCCCGATCGCGTCGTATCGACAACGCCGCGAAGCTCGAGCAGCAGCCGCTATCGACGCCTGGCCACGAATGATCGAAGAGATCCGCATCCTCACCACGAGCGTCGGGCGATCAGTACCGCAGGCGCTGTTCGAAGTCGGTCAACACGCGCCAGACGAATTGCGTCCTGCCTTCAGCGCGGCACACCGAGAGTGGCTGCTGTCCACCGACTTCCGGCGAACCGTCTCGTTGCTCGAGGCCAAGCTGGCCGACCCGACCGCCGACATGGTGTGCGAGACCCTCCTCATCGCTCACGAGGTAGGTGGCACCGATGTCGATCGCCGTCTCGAATCGCTCGCCGAGGACCGACGCCAAGACATGCAAAGCCGCAAGGATGCAAGGGCGCGCCAAGCTGGCGCGCGGTTCGCCCGGCGCTTCGTCCTCATCGTTCCCCTTGGGATGGCGCTTGCAGGGATGTCAGTCGGCAACGGCCGATCGGCCTACCAAACGCCCACGGGGCAAGTGCTGGTGTGCGTGGCCATCTCGATGGTCGTGCTCTGTTGGTGGTGGGCGGGCCGCATCATGCGCCTGCCCACGACAAATCGAACGTTCAGCGAATGAGCCGGCTCACCGGCCTTCTCGCGATCGCATTCTTCGTCGGGCTCATCCTCGTACTTTCCGAATTGACCTGGTTCTCGCGACGATCGCTCATCGAACGCATACGCCCCTATGCGCCGCTCGCAATCAACAACACTTCGCGCACGGGAATCATGTCGGTTGCGTCATTCCGCGAAGTCATCGCTCCGTTGTCACGGGCGATCGGCGAGCGCATGGCACGAATGTTCGGCGTCAACGAGGAACTCGGGCTGCGCCTCGAGCGAATCCACGCCACGATCGACGTCACCGAGCACCGGGTACGACAAGTCGCTTGGATGGCCGTCACGTTCATCGCGGCGATCGCGGCCACCGCCGCGTTGCAACTGCCCACCACCGTCGCCGGGTTGCTCATCGTCGGCTCACCGATCCTCGCATTCCTGGTCATCGAGCAACGCGTGTCGGCCGCCTCGACACGTTGGCAGCGCGAGATCTTCGAACAACTCCCGATTCTCGCCGAGCAACTCGGGCTCTTACTCGGCGCGGGGTTCTCGTTGGGATCGGCACTCAACCGTCTCGCCAAGCGCGGCACGGGTGCGTGCGGCATGGACCTGCGCCGAGTCGTGTCGAGAGTTCGACAGGGTCTGTCCGAAAGCGACGCGCTGCGCGAGTGGGCCCTCGTCGCTGATGTGGCCGCCGTCCATCGCCTCGTGAGTGTGCTCTCGCTCAATCGCGAAGGCGGCGATCTCGGGCGGCTCATCGCGGACGAGGCCCGGTCGATCCGCCGCGACGCTCATCGCGAGTTGATCGAACGTATCGAGCGCCGCGGCGAGCAGGTATGGATCCCGGTCACTGTCGCCACGCTCCTTCCCGGCGTCATTTTCATGGCCGTGCCCTTTGTGCAGGCGTTGTCGCTCTTTTCGAGCTCCTGAGCGCAGTGCAATCCCAGCCATCCCCACCTATTCCACCGTTCCCCCAAACGCAGCCTGTTCAACAGAGGAGATTCAAGCAATGATCGAACGATTCGAGCTCACGTGGGGAGTCGCGCTCCACGGACTACGTCACCGCTACTACGCGGATGATCGCCGCGAGCGAGGTGAAGGTGTCATCTCCGCCGCTATCGCGGTGCTGATCATGGCCTTTCTCGGGGCAGCGATGTGGGTGGCGTTCAACTCCATTTGGAACGACTCTGAGCAAAAGATCAGAGACAACGTGGAGACCATCGGCAACGGCTGATGGTTGCGCCATGAAAGGACTGCGATCACGCGCGCACTGTCGCGGGGCAGGTCTGGTCACGCTCACCGGTGGCCTTCTCGTGTTCCTCCTGCTGCTGTTCTTCGCGGTCCAATTGACGATCAACATGTACGCACGTTCACAGGTGACGGCAGCAGGTTTCGACGCGGCACGCCACGTCGCGGGATACGACAACGACCAACGCCGAGGCCCCGCGACAGTTGAAGCCGAGGCCAGGCTGCGATCGATGCTGGGATCGATGGGTGACGACATTCGCGTCGAGTGGGACCTGTCCGATCCCGACACGGTGCGCCTGCACCTCACGCTGGCGCCGCCCTCGATCGCGCCCGCACTCGTCCGCGGCGCAGTCGGCCTCGACCAGATCGATCGCACGATCGTCGTACGAACGGAGCGGGCTCGATGAAGCGGCGCGCCACTCGTACCGCGCGCCCATCGAAGTGGCGGAGCGAGCGCGGCCAGATCGGTGGATTCGAGGTATTGCCCTTCGGCCTGTTGCTCTTCGTCTCGGCGATGCTCGTCATTGTCAACGCCTGGGCTGTTGTCGACGCGAAGTTCGCCGCGTCGTCGGCCGCGCGTGAGGCAACTCGTGCCTACACGGAATCAATCTCGCAGACCGATGCAGACACATCGGCGGAACTCCGGGCACACGAGGCGCTCGCGGCCTACGGACGTGATGGCGACCGGGTCGAGATCCGTATCGATGCCGCACCGTTCGGCCGATGTGCGCGGGTCACCGTCGAGGTCAGCTATCGCGTACCAGCGCTCACCGTTCCCTTCATCGGCGGATTCGGCTCAGGCATCACGGCGCGGTCTCGTCACTCCGAAATCGTCGATCCGTATCGCAGCGGACTCCCCGAAGGCGGATGCTTCGAATGATTCGCTCCTGCGCACGCGGCTCGGTATTGATGCTCATGCCGGCCGGATTGCTGGTCGTGTTCGTACTCGGTTCGATCTCGATCGAGTTCGCCGCAGTGAGCATGCGCCAACGAGCGCTCTACAACGCCGCCGACGCCGCGGCCAACGACGCTGCGACCTATGCGATCGACCGCACGGTGTTACGGGCCACCGGCGAGGTGGTGTTGGATCCGACCCTCGTCGAAGAAGCGGTCGGCGTCTCACTGCGGTCACAGGGCGTGGTGCTCCTCTCTCCACCGCTCGTCGAGGTTTCGGCCGACGGAAAGACGATCCATCTCGAGTTGGTGCAACACGTGCCGTTCGTGATCGCAGGGGCACTGCCTGGCACCGACGGGACCGTGGTGCGAGCCAACGTGCGGGTAACGGCCATCGACACCACGTGAGGCGTGGTTCCCGCCGACGCTATATACACTTTCATAGAGTTTCATGTTATTCTGATCTGATGCAGCGTCAGGTGGCCATCCGACCGGCGGGCGGACGTCTCGTGGCGGTCAAGACCGCCGAGGGGCCAACCGAAGCGGCCAGGCTCGGCCATGAAGCCGACCTCTTGCGCCGCAGCGCGCACCCGGGTGTCGTGGCGATCGTCTCGTTCACTCCTGACGTGAACGGCGCCGAGTTGGTTCTCACCGCTCCGAGCGAGCGCACCGTCGCCGAGGAGATGCCCGAGACGTTGCGCGCTTGTCTCGATTTCGTGGCGGCGGTCGCCGAGATCGTCGCCGACCTACATGCGCTCGGGATCGCCCATTGCGCTATCCGTCCCGACCACATCCTCGTCGCCGCGCACGGGCAACCCGTGTTGTGTGGATTCGGTGACGCGCAATCAGTGGTCGACCCGCAACTGTTCTCGGCTGACGTCATCGCGCTCGGAGAACTATTGGCGTGGCTCGCCCGCCGCATGCCGGCCGATCAACGCAACGCTCGTCGCGTGTCCGCGGCGGTGGCGCTTTCCCGTGAGCGCGGTGTCACGGCCCGAGCCCTGTCCTTCGCGTTGGCCGACGGACGGCGCGATTCGCGTCGAGCGCGGCCGACGGTCCCGGCGCGGCGACCGACGATGGTCGCATTGCTCGTGCTCGCCGCGATCGCCACCGGCGTCGCGCTGTTCACCGGCGACGACCCACCGCCGACGGCAAGCGTCGCGACAACGGTTTCTGACACTGCCTCGAGCGCTGTGAACACTGCGCCGGCAGACGCGCCCCGCGTACAGATCCGCGGTGTCGCCTATCAGGTCGGCCAACCCGGCGATCTCGCCTACTTCGTGCCCTGCGACAACCGGCAACGCGTCGTAGTGCTGCGCCCCGGTACCGGTGACATCTTCGTCTTCGACCATCTCGCCGAGCCGGGCGCGCCGCGCACTGCGCAATCAGTCGGCCGTATCGCGGGCGCGCTCGAGATCGTTGCGAGCGAAGACGGCAGCTGTTCGGAGTTCGGCGTCGCCACCGAAAACGAACTCCTCCACATACCAGTTCCGACATCGACGAGGTCCACCCGATGAAGTCCACCGACACGTTCAACATGCGATCAGCGGTGCGCACGACGTGCTTCTCGCTCGGTGTCGCCGTTGCGCTCTGGCTCCTCGGCCGTGGCGCGCTGGCGACACCGCCCATCGATTCGTGGACGCAGATCCAACGATGGTTGGGCGAACGATCGACCGCCGAAGCCGCCATCGCCTCGTTGCGAGCAACCGCGATGGTGGTCGCGTGTTATCTCGGCATCGTCAGCGCATTGACCATCGCCGCCAAAGTCGCGTCGCTCGACCACCTCGATCAACTGGCGCGATCGCTTCTTCCCCGATCACTGCGACCGTTGATCGGCCTCGCGGTAGGCGCCGGCGTCGCCACCGCCGCCGCCAGCATCACGGTGCCCCGCGACTCCGCCCCGACACGGGTCGCGACCATCATCCTCGAAGCGCCGAGCGACGCCACCGCCACCATGTACTTCGTCACCGACCCGTTACCGGTGACATCAACCACGGTGACCACACTCGCGCCGAATACCGCGTCGTCGACCACGCTCGCGCCGATGCCGGTCGTCACACCGGCCACGCTGCCCCCCACCACAACCGTGCCCGCGCCATCGGTAGCAACGCTCCCCTCCCCGACAGTCGCAGTGGCCCAGACGTGGACGATCGCACCCGGCGAACATCTCTGGGCTG
Organism: Acidimicrobiales bacterium; assembly: GCA_039915945.1. Lineage (GTDB taxonomy): Bacteria > Actinomycetota > Acidimicrobiia > Acidimicrobiales > WLNW01 > DATLFA01. The sequence continues at coordinate 13,429 of JBDSMH010000063.1, forward strand.
TCGCCAGTGAAACGTTGGCCGACTCCTGGCACCACGCGCCGACCGATGCCGAAATCACGCCTTACTGGCACCAACTCATCGAGACGAACCGCAACCGCCTCATCGACTCGTCGAATGCCGACTACGTACTCGCGGGACAAACGTTCGTGCTTCCCGACGTCCCCGCCGCGCCGGTGAAGTAAGGCGGCAGCGAACGGAGCAGCACCGGATCGATCGTGCTCGATCAACCCGATCTTTCTCAGCGAACGCAAACGCATCGATAAATGCCATCGCGACAGCACCCCACTACCCGACGTCGCCTGCACGTCGATCGCACGAGCATTCACACACACCCTCGACCGGCCGTTTCGCAGTGAGCATACTTGCGAGGCCTCGGAGCCTCGCCGGGACGTGCTCCCGGACCACCGTGGCCGGGACGCTGACATCTCGCTCTCGAACGGCGTCGGCCAGTTCGATATCGATGAAGCGTGCACCGCACGCCGCGCACGCCGCGCTTGATTTGAAGATCGGGCTTGCGCGAAACGGCGCCGGATCGGGCAACATTTGGGCGACGCGCAGGACACCCGTGCAGCTTTCGCCAGTAGAGGGCGGGGGGATGCTTTACTTCGACGACATCCGACCCGGTGAAGCGATGCGGAGTCCGACCTACTCAATCGACCAAGATGAGATGGTGGACTTCGCCCGACGCTGGGATCCAGTGCCCGTCCACGTCGACCCGGAAGCGGCCGAAACTGCCCTCGGCGGCGTCACCGCATCAGGGACTTACGTTCTCGCCGTGAAGTCCCGACTCCTTCACGAGCTGCCGGAAACCGTCGCTATCTTCGGGTCGGCGGGCTATGACGAGGTTCGCTTCCATGAGCCTGTGCACGCCGGAGATGTGCTCCATGTGGTCATGGAATGGCTCGAGGTCCGAGCCTCGCGCTCGAAACCTGACCGTGGTGTGGTGAAGCTGCGCATCTCGCTGATCAACCAGATCGGTGTGACCGTGATGTCCCATCTCGACACGCTCATCGTGCAGCGCCGCCCGTACCGGGCCCGGGTAAAGTCGTCGCCCTCAGTCCAGCGGAGCGCTGAGCGCTGCGAGGGCCGTCGAGTGTTTCGGGTCGGGAATCTGTTTACCGATCTTGATACGCGACGCGTGTGTGAGCGAAAGTCCTGTTGCTTCGGTGATCTGACGCAGCGTCAAGTTCGGTAAGCGTTGCGCGATACCCGCGCTCGTGCCGGCGTCTCTACTCGCGGGACGTGACGGCCCGATCGACCTCCGATCTAAAGGCCAAAGACAGAGGGGCTACGAAGCGGGCAACATCGCGTCCCAGTCGTAAGCACATCGGAGACCTCCGTATCGCCGCGCTACGGCGCGTCGGGCCACGATCAGTTGCTCATCGACAGGCGCGTCAAGGTCTGTTCGAGCGATGGCAGCTCGGCCAGGTTGAACGGATCCGAAAGGCCCGAGCCCCTCATGTCGAAGCGGATCAGGCGGCTGACGCGGGGCTGCCGTCAGCCCAGTGGCACCTCGCGGTAGATGCCCGAGTTGACGAGGACGATGGGCGCGTCGGCCTGGGCACCGGTCTGCGCAAGGGCGATCCCCGCGGGATCGGTCATGAAGGCATCTCCCGCCTTGCCCAATGCCTGCATGCTGTCGAACTCCCACGTCGCGACCAAGGTATCGCTTTGCGATCCGGCGATGGTTTG
>JBDSMH010000077.1:0-28267 GCA_039915945.1 Acidimicrobiales bacterium
GCCTCTCTGGGGAACCACGGGAAGAACGCGTTGGTGCGTCGCGCGTACTCCTTGTAGCCGGGCCGGGTGCTTTCGAGCTTTTTCTCGAGAAGGGTCACGCCCGAGACCCTGAGGAGCAGCACGCTCATGAGGAGGGGCCCGTAGAAACTCCACCAACCTCCGGTGGCGAGGGCGACGAGGTAGTACGCCCACCACACCGAGAAATCGCCGAAGTAGTTCGGGTGGCGCGTGTAGCGCCACAAGCCCCGGTCCATCACCTTCCCCTCGTTGCCGGGATCCCCTTTGAACCGCACCAGTTGACCGTCACCGATCGACTCCATCGCGAACCCGACCAACCACAGGGCGACGCCCACTGCGCTGAGCCAACCCAGTGACCGCGGCGCGGACGCGGCCTGCCCTACTTGTACGGGCAGCGAGACGATCCACGCCATCACGGCTTGCAGCAGGAACACGGTGACGAGGCTGCGCCGTGTGAACGATGGTCCCGCGCGGCGACGCATCGCGGCATAGCGAAAGTCTTCACCTCTGCCTGCGTTGCGCCACAGGAGGTACGCGCCGAGACGCAGGCCCCACGCAGTGACTAACACGACCAGCAAGTTCTGCCGCGGCGCGTACCCGTCGGCGACCACTCGGGCGGTCCACGCGATCACACAGAACGAAAGTCCCCACACGACATCGACGATCGAGGCGTTGCGCAATGGCACGCTCACCACCCACGCGATGACGAACAACGCAATCACCGCGGCGGCGCACCACGACAAGACTTCGAGATAGTTCACCGCGCGCCGGCGAGACGAACATGGATCGACGCGTCGAGTCGCTCCCATTGGTCGTAGAGCCACGACAGTTGCTGCTCGGGGTCCTTGGGGATCTCACTGTTGGGTACGCGCCACAGCCATACCCTCACCGGTTCCGCGAATGGCACCGAGCGGTAGATCGCGCCGAGCGAATTGAACTGTTCGAAGCCTGAATTGCCTACGAATACGGCATCGGCGTCCGGCGCGCCGGCAAGCATCGCGAGCGCGCCACCCGGTCGCGGTGGCAGCAGGTAGCGCAGCCCTTCGGCACGGGCGGCCAATTCGTGGCGGCCGGCGTCGGCGAGCCGTTTCACCGCGCGGGCCTTGCGCTCATCCGTGAAGAAGGTGCCTTCGGGAAAAATGACCGCGACGCATCGTTCGTCGAACCCATCCATGAGTCGCGTGATCGCTTCGCGCTCCGAAATGCTGTCGTCCGGTGTCCGATCGACGAAATGGTTGCGCAGCCGGTTGCCGACGATGTCGAAGGCCGGCCCCCACAACAAGTCGTCCTTGAGGACGTAGCGGGTGTTGAGATCGAAGCGCCCGGCGAAGAGTACCGCCGGTATGAGCGCGTCGCCGATGCTCGTGTGCCGGCCGATCACGATGGCGTTACCGCGCGACGCGGGTGATTCGTCGTCGACATCGATGCGCAGGCGGCACGTCGCCTCAGCGGCGGCCATGAGCGCCGCGGTGTACCACCGTTGCAGCCGGTGATGGACCCAGAACGACTTCGACGAGCGGATGTATCGCCCCGCACCGAACACCAACCAGAGTGTGCCCGCCGCGATGATGGCGGCGACTTCGATGACCAGCGCGAGCACGACCATCGCGAGCAGCCGGGTGTTGCGCCATCGCCGCGGCGCGGTGACCAGGTCGGCGACGGCGGCGACGGCGAACAGCAGCGGTGACAACACGATCGATGTCGCGAATGCCACGAGGACCGAACTGATGCTGAGGGCGCGACGAGTGAAGGGGTTCGCGGCCGGCCGCTTCACGAGATCGCGCCGCGCTCGCGAAGGTCGGCGATCTCGGATGGGCTGAAGCCGTAGTCCGCGAGTGCGGTGTCGGTGTCCGCGCCCGGGTATGCGGGCGATGGTGCGCGCGGGTCGCCTGGCGTACGACTCAAGCGGGGCGAGATCGCGACCTCGGGCCGGTCGTCGACGAACGCGTGGCGCTCGACGTGATGCGGATACGAACGCGCTTCGTTGAACGTGAGCACCGGCGCGAAACACGCATCGGTTCCTTCGAGCAAGGCGCACCATTCGTCGCGCGTCTTGGTGCGGAACACCTCGGCGAAGCGTGCGCGCAACACGGGCCATTGCGCTCGGTCGTTCTGGCCCGGCAGCGCTTCACCGGTGAGATCCATCTTGTCGAGTAGCAGTGCGTAGAAATGCGGCTCGATCGGCGCGACCGAGACGTACTTGGCGTCAGCGGTCTCGTACACGTTGTAGAACGGAGCGCCGCCGTCGAACAGGTTGGCGTGCATCTCGTCGTTGTGAAATCCCGACTGCGCCATGCCGTAGTACGGCGCCAGCAGCGACATGGTGCCATCGACCATGGCCGCATCGACGACTTGTCCCCTGCCCGACCGCTGCGCTTCGAGCAACGCGCACACGACGCCGTACGCCATCAGCAGGCCACCACCGGCGAAGTCGCCGATGATCTGCAGCAACGGCACCGGCGGTCCACCCTCAGGGCCGACGGCCCGGATGACACCGGTGATCGCTTCGTAGTTGAGGGAATGGCCGGCCGTCGGTGCGAGCGGACCGTGCTGGCCCCATCCGGTGAGGCGGCCGTAGACGATGCGCGGATTGCGCGCCATCACGTCATCGGGACCGAGGCCGAGGCGCTCGGTCACTCCCGGCCGGAACGATTCGAGGAACACGTCGGCCGACGCGGCGAGGCGCAGCACCGTCTCGACGCCGAGCGCGTTCTTGAGGTCGACTGCGATCGATTGGCGCCCGCGGTCCCACGCACTGTGGCGGCGAGGCGTGCGATCGGCGGGCACGTCGGCGAGGCGTTCGACGCGCACGATGCTCGCTCCCATATCGGCGAGCTTGAGTGATCCGAACGGCAGCGCGCCGAGGCCGGCGAGCTCGATGATGCGGATGCCGTCGAGCGGGCCGTTGCTCATGGCGTCAGTGCAACGGCGCGAACAACACGGAGTGTTCGGCCTTGCGCGCTCGATTGACGTTGATCAGGATCGCCGTGAGACCTTCGACGCAGCTGGTGTTGGAGAGCGGGCCGGCGTCGATCGGCACGAGACCTTCGACGCCGTCGATCAATTCGATGACGGTGCGCACTGCCGCTTTGTCGTCGCCGGTCACCATGACATCGGCGTGCAGTGGCGCATCGAGATCACCGAGCGGTGCTGCGGGCAGATTCTGGAATGCACCGATGACCGACGCGGTCGGCACGACGACCTGCACGGCTTGTGCGACCGAGCCCTCTGGGGGGAACACTGCCGCGAAGCCGCGCGGGGTCTTCTGCAACAGGTTGGCCATGCACACCACCACCCGACCGGCCAGCGCGCCCGCGTGTTCGGTGGCGGTGGGGATGATCGAGTCGGCCACCGTCGCCAATATCGCGACATCGGTGGCGGCGGCGGTCGCGTTGTCGACACCGCGCAACGCGCCAAGGCGACCGGGGAATTGCGCGTGCAACTCGTCGACCTTTGCTTGCGCCTTCGTTGCCTCACGTGAGCCGAGCAACACGGTGTAACCGGCTGCGGCCAAGCGCAGCGCCACCGCGGAACCCGCGGGGCCGGTGCCGCCGAGCACGCCAATCGTTGTCGAGTCCATCGTCTCCTCAGTGCTGCTTGCGACAGTCAGGCCCAGGCCACTGCCTCGGCCGGTCACCTTATTGCCTGGCTCTTCGGGCTGACGCCCTCATCGCGTGCGACCCGGGTCCTTCCCAGGCCGCCATGCCCGCCTTCGGCGGTCACGGTATGCGACGGGCCTCTTCGAGCGTGGCTCCGACTGCGGGCGCGTCGTCGAGTGCGTCGATGCGATGGCGGGTCAGCCGGCGCCAGTTCGGCTGCTCGACGGTGGTACCAGGAACGTTCTGCTGCTCGGTCTCACCCCACAGGTCCTCGAGGTTGGCGAGCACGATGGGGGCGGCGCTGGCGGCGAGCGATCGCAACAACCCGCGGTAGGCCGCCGCCGGATCATCGATGGCGGACTCGTCGAGCCAGCCGGCGTCGCGCAACTGAGCGGCTGTCGCTTGCACGTCGCCGTCGCGTGCCGCGTGAAGCGCGGCCAGGGTGTCGCTGTCGATGAGTCCGAGGTCGTAGCGCACTTGCAGATCGGCGCCGTCGACGAAGCCGCGGTAGGTCGGCATGTCGTGGGTGTTGACCGCCGCCAGCGCCCACGACGCGGGCTCGTCGATGCGGCGGCCGTCGCGCGCGCCGTCGATCGCTCCGTACGCAACCCACGTGCCGAGCAGTCTGTGCGTTTCGAGTGCATCGTCGACCTCGGCCGGCACGATGCCGAGATTCTCGCCGACGATGGGCACGCCCGCGAGATGGGATTCGAGACACAAGATCGCGAGGTAGTGCTCGAACGGATAGGTCACGTACGCGCCTTCGGTCGCGGCGAACCCGTCCGGGATCCAGTACAGGCGGCGGAACTGCATCACGTGATCGATGCGCAGCAATGACGAGTAGCGCAGGTGGTTGCGCACGCATTCGATGAAGTACTCGTGGCCCGAATCGATCGCCGCGTGCACGAGTTGCGGTGCGAAGCCCCAGTTCTGCCCGGACGTGAAGAACATGTCGGGGGGAGCGCCGACCGAGGTGTCGGGGGCGAACAGGTCGCGGTGGTTCCACGCGTCGAAGCCGTCGGGGTGCGTGCCGAGCGGGAGGTCGAGCCCGAGCAGACCGTCGCGTTGCGACACGTGGTCGCGCAATCCAAGGAGCTCTTCGTGCATGCGCCACTGCGCGTACGCGTGCATGGCGACGCTCGCGCGATCGATGTCGCGGAATCGGTCGGGCCAGCGGCGCCAGTCGCGTCCAAACCGTTCGCCCATCGCACGAAACCGCGCGTAGTCGACCGTGGCCGGCGACTCGCGCAGGTAGTCGTCGAGCGCGACGCGCCGCTCGGGCTCCAGCGTGGCGGCCTGTTGCCGCAGTGTCGCGTGTGCCCGCGCGAAGGCCGCGGGGTAATCGATCAGCCGATCGACTGCGACGACCGGCTCACCGTCGAGCGGCAGGTGCAGTTCGTTCCAGAAGAGCCGGCTGATCGGCGAGTACGGGCTGGCAACATCCGGGAACGTGGCGAGCAGTGGCAGCGTGAGCACCGTGTCGCCGCCGTGATGGTGGACCCAGTCGAACAGTTGGCGGAGCGAGGCGAGATCGCCCACGTCGGTGCGCCGTGATGTCGCGAGCGCGTACGTCGGCGCGTAGACACCGCCGCGCGGCCGGGTGATGGCCGCTGCCCGCCACGGCGCGCTGATGATCAGCGCGCCGTCGAGGTGGTGATAGCCGAGAAGGAGCGTCTCGGGCAGATCGTCACGCCCCGGGGTGTCGTGCGGTACGACACCGTTCCAGGCGACGACGACGGTGCGGTGCGCGCGAGTGCGCTCGTCGTAGTCGGCGATGGTGTCTTGTTCGGCGAGGGTGGTGTCCACCCCGCATGCGGCGAGCACTGCCGCAAGCACGTCGTCGTGTACCTCTACGCGTTCACCTCGGTGGGAGGTGTAGTCGGTGAGAACGCCTACGTGCGCGGCGAGTGCCCGCAATGTCACCGGCGAGCTACCACAGTTGGTCGGTGTACTTGTCGGTGCCGACGACCGTGCGGAAGAACGGTGCGACGAGTTGCACCTTGGCCAGCCCGGCACTCTCGATACCGTCGGTGTACTCGCGCAGGCGACTGACGTTGTCGCGCACGTCGCCGTGTTGGAAGAACAGCTGGCACAGACGCTCGGGCCCGCCGGCTTTGCTACCGAGCGGCATGGGCGTGCTCTTGGGCTCGTTCTCGCCCGCGCTCGGCGTCCATGACGATGCGATCTCGATGGTCGAGCCGGCGAGTGCCTTGGGCATGTGCGCCGAGGCCAGCTCGTTGTGCAATGCGGTCGCGTCACCGGATGCCGCGTCGAGCCACACGACGAAGATGCCGTCGTATTTGTGGTCGAGCGCGAGATCGACGGGCACGGGATCGGAGTCGCGGTACACGGCGCCGATGTGATCGAACAAGATGGTGTGCACGTGGTCGCGCTTGGGGAAGCCGCGGCCATTGGCGTAGAGATCGAACACCTGGGTGGTGGCCCAGTCGATGTGCGGCTGATGCTGACCCTTTTCGATCCAGTAGATCGCCACGTAGCTACCGGCGTCGACGGGCTCCGCGACGTTGCCGTTGCCGGGCCAGCGCAGATCTTTGAGCTCGCGCGGCGCGACCCACCGGCTGCCGGCGTACAACCACGGGCCGATCATGCAGCCGCCGTAGAAGTGGTCGCGTTCGTACCACCGGTTGTACTGACGCTCGAATCCGCGCACGGGGTCGACCATCGTGAGCAACATGCTGCCCACTTTGACGGGGTAGTCGTCGACACCGCCGACCACGAGCGGATAGTTCTCTACGAGCGGTTGGCCTGCCATACAGGGTCCTCGTTTCTGGATCTGATCGGGTTTCAGCGTAGGTGAGACGCGATGAAGTCAACGATTCGTCGTGACGCGATGCGGCTCATCTCGGCGGGGAACGCGGTGAACCCGTGGATGCTCTCGGGATACACCGCGAGTTCGGTCTCGTTGCCCGCCGCGTGCCAGCGCGCGGCCATGAACAGCGAGTCGTCGTAGAGGTAGTCGAGCGTGCCGACAGTGAACAGCGCGGGTGGCATGCCGCGCAGGTTGCCGTAGAGCGGAGAGATGTCGGCAACCTTGCGTTGCGCAGCCGGTGTCGTCGGCAGGTAGAGATCGCGAAACGCCACCCGGCCGAGGTCGATCTGACTGGGTGTGCCCGACAGGTCGTACACGCCGAACTGCATGTTGGCGGCGAGGAACGATGACGTCGCGTCGTGGCGATCGCGCAGGCGTTGCAGCGTCACCGCAACGAGGTTGCCTCCGGCCGACGCGCCCCCGATGGCGAAGCGATCGACGCCCCATTCGCTCGCGGCGTTCTCGAGGATCCACAATGCCGCCGTTTCGCAGTCGTCGGGCGGGGCCGGGTAGGGGTGCTCTGGCGCGAGGCGATAGTCGATGCTCACGCTGACCGCGTTCGCGGCGTCGGCGATGCTGGCGTTGAGCGCATCGCTCATGGTCGCATCACCGATGAAGAAGCCGCCGCCGTGGATGTCGATGTAGAGCGCGGTCGGCGTGGCGGCCGCGGGGGTGATGACCCGCAGGCCGATGGTGGTGCCGGGCACCTGCCGGGTGGTGGCTTGGATCGTGGAGTTGCCGGCGAACAGACCGCCCATCAGCGCGTTGAGATCGCGGGCCTTGGCCAGGCCCTCGGGCGTGCTGAGATCGCCGCCCGCGTTCGCGGCGCGTTTGTTGAACTGCTCGTTGAGCGCGCGCATCTCACTGACGTGAGCATCGAGCGCGGGGTCGTACAGCTGGGCGAAGTCCATGGCTACCGTCCCTTGAATTCCGGTGGCCGCTTCTCCATGAACGCGCGGCGCCCTTCGATGAAGTCGTCGCTACCCATGCAGGCGTTCATCGTGTCGGTCCACATCGCCTCGTCGCGCTCAGAGCGCGCCCGCGCGACTTCGCCCACCGCAATCTTCGACGCGCGCACCGTGAGCGGTGCATTGCCCGCAATCTGCTTAGCGAGCGCACGCACGTGGCTGTCGAGATCGGCCTTGGGTACGACGCGGTTGATGAGCCCGATGCGGGCGGCTTCGTCGGCGTTGACATGGCGGCCCGTGAACAACAGATCGCTGGCGTGTGCCGGCCCGACGAGCTGGTTCAGTCGGTCGATGGCGGCGATCGGATAACAGACACCGAGGCGCGCCACCGGGATGCAGTAGACCGAATCGTCCGAGCCGATGCGCATGTCGGCACCCATGGCCATGACGACCCCGCCACCCATACAGAAGCCGTGGATCATGGCAATGATCGGCTTGGGGAACTCGCGCAGCTCGCGTACACCGAACCCTTCGTCGTAATTGTCGCCGCTGATCTTGATCGGTTGGTTGCCGAGCTCGCTGATGTCGGCACCGGCCGTGAACGCTCGTTCACCGGCGCCGCGCAAGACCACGACGCGCACCGCGTCATCGTTGGCGAACGCGGTGAGCACGCCCGAGAACTCGGCGAGCATGGCGCGTCCGATGGCATTGCGTTTCTCTTGATTGTCGAAGATCAACCAGCCGATGCCGTCGCTCACTTCGGTGATCAGTTGTCCACTCACGTATACCCCGTCGCTGGTCGTCGTCGATTCACATGTCGTGTCGCTTCACAAAACGCTGCGCGCCCGGAGCGCAGCGATCTGGTCGTGGTCATAGCCGAGCTCGCGCAACACGCTGTCGGTGTGCGCGCCCCGTGCCGCGGTAGGCGTGTGCACGCCCCGCTCGGCCGGGTCGTCGCCGAAGGTCAGTGGTTGACCGACGAGCATGACCGTGTCGAGATCGGGATGATCGATGGTCTGTGCCAATTCGAGAAAGCGCACCTGTTCGTCGTCCCACATCTCGCTGACGCTGAGAATCGGTCCGCACGGGACGCCTACCTCGTTGAGGATGGTGATCCACTCGGCGACGGTGCGCTTGCGGGTGCACTCGGCGATCAACACGTTGAGCGCGCCGCGATTCTCGGCGCGCTGGCGTAGGTCGGAGAACTCGGGCCGCTGCGGCAGATCGGGCACACCGAGCGCGTCGCAGAACTTGCGGAACATCTCGCCACCGGCCGGCGCGAGATTGAAGAGTCCGTCGGACGCGGGGAAGACACCCATCGGCGCGATGGTGGGATGGTTGTTGCCTTCCTGCCCGGGGTTCACGCCGTCGACGAGCCACCGCGCGGCCTGGAAGTCCATCAGGGCGATGATCGATTCGAGCAACGACGTGCGCACCCAGCGACCGACGCCCGTGCGTTCACGTTCGAGCATCGCGGTCAGCACACCGCACGCGAGGTAGAGGCCCGACGAACTGTCGGCGACTGCAGTGCCGGCGCGCACCGGTCCCTGCCCGGGGAGGCCGGTGACCGACATCAGGCCGCTGAACCCTTGGGCGATCTGGTCGAACCCGGGCCGGTTGGCGTAGGGCCCCGTCTGGCCGAAGCCCGAGATGCTGCCGTAGACGACACGCGGGTTGCGCGCGTGCACGTGGTCCCAGGCGATGCCCAGCCGTTGGGTGACGCCGGGTCGGTAATTCTCGATGAGCACGTCGGCCCGATCGACGAGGCGCATGAAGATTTCGTGGCCCTCACTCGATTTGAGGTCGAGGGTCATGCTCTCCTTGTTGCGGTGCAGGTTCTGGAAGTCGCCGTCGAGGCGCGCCGAGTTGATCAGCGGCCCGCTGCTCGACGGTGACTCGATGCGGATCGCTCGCGCGCCCCAATCAGCGAGTTGGCGCACCGCCGTCGGCCCCGAGCGGCCCGTCGTGAGATCGAGCACCGTGTAGGGCGACAGCGGCAGCGAAGACATCGACGCCGTTCTACTCTGCTTACCGCAACAGGGCCAGAGAGGGCGGGGTCACAATGCGGGCGTGGCGTGTGCATGAGCATGGAGCGCCGACCGAAGTGCTTCGGCTCGAGGAGGTCGAGGCGCCCGAACCGGGTGCGGGGCAAGTGCGCGTGCGGGTGCACGCGGCAGCGTTGAACTTGCCCGACGATCGACTGTGCCGGGGCACGTACATCTTGCATCCGGAGTTTCCCTTCACGCCCGGCCTCGAGGCCGCGGGCATCGTCGAGGCGGTCGGCCCCGGTGTCGACCCCGACCTGATCGATCGACGCGTGGTGTGTGTCGCCGACCTGCCCAACGGGTCGCTGGCCGAGACGGCGATCGGCCTCGTCGAAGGGCTCTATCGCGTGCCCGACGACCAACCGTTCGCCGATGCCGCGGCCTTCCTCGTCGCCTTCCAGACCGGACACGTGGGGCTCTTGCGGCGCGGACAGCTCCGCGCCGGCGAGACCTTGCTGGTGCACGCGGGCGCGGGCGGTGTCGGCTCGGCGGCGATTCAGTTGGGCAAGCTGTTCGGCGCGCGAGTGATCGCCACTGCGGGCGGGCCCGAAAAGGTGCAGCTGTGCCGCGATCTCGGCGCCGACCTCGCCATCGACTACCGGGCGGTCGACTTCCGCGAAGCGGTGCTGGAGTTCACCGGTGGGCGTGGTGTCGACGTGATCTACGACGCGGTCAGCGGCGACGTGTTCCATCAGTCGCGCCGTTGCCTCGCGAGCGAAGGCCGGTTGCTCGTCGTCGGGTTTGCCAGCGGCGACATCGCGGACTTGCCCACCAATCACGCGCTCCTCAAGAACTACTCGGTCGTGGGTGTCCACATGGGCGCGTACCTGTCGAACACCGAAGGCCGAGAGTTCGTCCACGGGATCTACGACGAACTGTTGCAGTGGTACCGCGAGGGCAAGATAAAACCCGTCATCGGCCAGCATGTCGCGATGGACGACGTGCCGCAGGCGATCGAAGCGCTCGCGACGCGACAGACGGTGGGCAAGGTGATCGTCGACATCGCCGACCCGCAATGAGTGATCGGCCGATCGCGACCGTGGCCGAGGCCGCGTTGATCACCGATCCGCACGAGAAACTCATCGCGAACGTCCGCGTGCAGGCCCACGGGTGCCGCCAATCGCGCGCACCGTTCTACGGTGCGCTGTTCGATCGTATGGCCGACGACATCGCAGCCCGTGGCTCGTTCTGGCCGTTGCTCGAGCCGTTCGCGCACGAGCCGTTCGGCACCGTGCGCCCGCTGCGCCTCATCGGCGCCGTGCACAAGCTCGTGCTGTCGGGTGCGCTGCCGGCACTGGCCGCGCACTTCCCTTCGGTCGGTGGCGACGGTGACGCGACGGCAGCCTGGCCGCTGGTCGTAGCGCTCGTCGACACGCACACGGCGATGCTCGTGGCCGCACTCGAACGACCGGTGCAGACCAACGAGGTGACCCGTTCGGTCGCACTCGTCGGCGGGTTGCTGTGGCTCGCGCGCGCAACACAATTGCCGTTGGCACTGCGCGAAGTCGGTTGCAGCGGCGGCCTCAACTTGCGCGTCGATCGGTATTGGTACGAACAGCACGGGCACGGGTGGGGCGACGCCGAGTCGGGGGTGCGGTTCGTGGATTGTTTTGTCGACGGCGAGCCGCCCTTCGCCGCACCATTGCGCATCGCCGATCGACGCGGGTGTGATCGCTTTCCCATCGATGTCACCACCGACGACGGTGCGACGACGCTGCTGGGGTTCGTGTGGCCGGGGCAGGACGAACGGTTCACGCTGTTGCGCGCGGCGCTTGTCGCGGCGCGACCGGTGTCGGTCGACATCGACACCGCCGACGCCGGCGATTGGGTGGCGCGCATCGCGCGCGAGCGCGCGACCGGCACGACGACGGTCGTCTATCACTCGATCGTCTGGCAATACCTCGGTGACACCGAGCGTGACGCGATAGCGACGTCGTTGCATGCTGCCGGAGCGACCGCGACGAGCGATGCTCCGCTGGCGTGGCTGCGCCTCGAGCCTCCCGCGGGCACGCAGAGCCCGGTCGAACTGCGCGTCACGACATGGCCGGGTGGCGACGAGCGGCTGCTCGCGGTCGCGGGCTTCCATCGTGATCCGGTACGGTGGCTCGCTGATGCCTGAACCGATTTCGCTCGTCGACGCACTGGCGACGACACGCGCGATCCGGCGCTACACCGACGATCCGATCCCCGACGCCGATCTCAACCAGATCATGTGGTTGGCGACGCGCGCGCCCAGTGGTTCCAACCGGCAAGGGTTCCGTTTCGTCGTGTTGCGTGATGGTCCCAACGCGGCGCAGGCGCGTGCGTTGATCCGTGAGGGTGCGCGTCAGACGTGGGGCAACAAGCGCGTGAAGGATCAGTACGACTCGGGCTCGGGTGGCCGCAACGACAGTCCCAAGGCACGTATGGCGCGCACGATGGAGCACTTCGTCGAGCACATGCACGAAGCGCCGGCGATCGTCCTCGCGTGCGTCAAGATCCACCGGCCGCAGATGCTCGGTGTCGGCGGGTCGGTGTGGCCCGCGGTGCAGAATCTGCTGCTCGCGGCGCGCTCTCTCGGCTACGGGGGTGTGATCACCGGCTTCCACGGCCCGCGCGAGGCCGAACTGCGCGAGCTGTTGCGGCTGCCCCCGCCCGAATCGCTCGCGATCGCCGCCACGATCCCGCTCGGCCGGCCGCAGGGCCACCATGGCGCCGTACGCCGCCGCCCGATAGGCGAACTCGTCTACGACGACGCGTGGGAAGCACCCGCGCCATGGGCAAACGATCCACCGGGCACGCGCTTCACCCAAGCCGGCCCACCCGTCGCCTGATCGGCAGCGGCCTCGTCGTACTGCGGGCCTGCACGAGGAGCGTCAACGCACCGGCCGTGACCAAGCCGGCGACGTTGATTGCGAGCTGTATCGCGGCGCCGCCGACGTCGTCCCAGGACCGGTAGGCAGCGGCAGCGCCAATGTTGCCGATCGCGGGGATCGTCGTCACGGAGACGAGCACTCCGATGAGCGCCCCACTGCGGGCCTGGGTTAGCGAGAGCATCCCGACGATTCCTGCAAGCACGGCGACGACGGCTGCCATGCCGTCGGGATGCGAGATGAAGGCGGTGAGCTGACGGTCGGCGATGTTGTATTCATCGGGCGCAATGCCGGTGAGACGGAATGCAACCGTCGCGACGAAAGCGACGACGGCGGCGACGATGGCGCCAATGGTGATGGTCCGCAGCGCCACGAGTGCCGGACCCCGACGGCGTCGTACGAGAGCGACGCATAGCGCCGCGAGCGGTCCGTAGTCCGGGCCGACGACCATCGCGCCGATTACGAGGATGGCCGAGTCCAGCAAGATGCCGATTGCGGCGATCGTCGCCGCGATCGCCATGAACACGAGGAACGAGATGGTGAGCGTGGCCTCGTCCCTGGTGCGCGCCTCGAGATGCTCCCAGACCAATGCATCGCCACCCTCTCCGGGTGAGGCAAGCTCGGCCGCCGCGGCTGCGTCGGATATGACGACCTCGATCGCCTCGATGATGATCGCACCCTCGCGATGCACACCATGGTCCTGCAGACGTTCGACGACGTCGTTGGCCGCCTCGCGGGCGACGTCGCACAACACCACGTCACCGTCGGGCCGCATTGCCGAACCCGAACCCCGAACGATGTGGACGACCCCTGGGGTCGTGGCCAACTGGTCCAATACGAGATCCGTCAAATGAGGCGGCACGATCAAGCGCAAATGCAACACCGTGCCATCATCGCAGGCCGACCGAAGGCACACGGCAAAACGATCACACCATCCCGGGGCCCCCGGTGTGTTGAACTGGCGAGGCATCTCGTGCGGTGACCCGACCCCGCCAACCTCGCACTGCTGTGTCGCGGGCAGTTTCGGTGACAGTGGCCAACTTCGGTGACACTGGCCAATCGCGCGTCAGCAGATGCGACGCGCGGGACAGAGAACTACCGCTTGGGCATGTAGAGAATCTGCATCTTGTAGAGCAGTGACGGCTTCTCCGCGCCGATCACGTGCACCGCGATCTCGGTGGTGATCAACGTGCCGTTCGGGCGGGCGATCGCGCTGATCAACCGATCATGTGCGTGGATCTTGGACCCCGACGGCACGGGCGCGAGGAAACGCAGACCTTCGGAGCCGTAGTTGGTGGCGTTGCCGTGACCGACGACGTGAACCGACGCGGGGTTGAGCTTGGGGACGAGCGCCAACGTCAAGAAGCCGTGCGCAATCGGCCCGCCGAACGGCGACTCTTTCTTGGCCCGTTCGACATCGATATGGATCCACTGGCGGTCACCGGTGAGCTCCGCGAAGCCGTTGATCATGTCCTGGGTGACCTCGATCTCGGGTCCCCAGTCGCCGAACTCGGGCGAAACGGCCGCGGTCAAGCCGTCGATGTCATCGAAACGATATTCAGTCATGGACCGAGACTAGGAGAACCGAGGTGCGCTGTGCGTCAGCGAGATCACGTACGATCCGGCGATGGCGAGGCAGCGGATCGGCATGCAACTGCGGGCGCCCCTCCGACGCGAAAGCGACCTGCTCTCCGATCTGGTCGACAGCGCGCTCGAAATCGCCGGGGCGGGCCTCGACTCGTTGTATCTCGCCCAGGCATTCGGGTACGACGCGTTGACTGCGCTCGCAGTGATCGGCCACGCGGGGATCGGGCTCGAATTGGGCACGGCGGTGATCCCGACGTACCCCCGCCATCCGGTCGCCCTCGCCGAGCAGGCGTTGACAGTGCAAGTGGCCTGCCAGGGGCAGTTGGTCTTGGGCGTCGGGCCGTCGCATCGCGAGATGATGGAACGTGTCTACGACGTCTCGTTCACCGGCGTCGCCGCGCACGTCGAGGAGTACCTGACCGCGCTCGACGCCGCCATGGACCCGCGCCGTTCGCCCCTCGCGGTCGACGGGGCGAGGCGTTGCCCCGTGCTGCTGGGCGCGCTCGGTCCCGCCATGTTGCGTATTGCGGGGACGCTCGCCGACGGAACGGTGACCGCACGGGCCGGCCCCCGCACGCTCGGCACCCACATCGTCCCCAAGATCACCGAAGCGGCGCGGGCGGCCGGTCGACCGGCGCCGCGCGTGGCGGCATGTATTCCGTTCTGCGTCACCAGCGATGTCGAGACGGCCCGCGACTGCACCAACGCCGAATACGCGGGGTCCGCCGGCTACCCGTCCTACGTCCGAATGCTCGAGATCGAAGGGGTGGACCAGACGGCCGATGTCGCGGTCATCGGCGACGAGGCGACCTGTGAGCGCCAGATCCGGTCGTTGTTCGATCTCGGTGTGACCGACTTCCTCGCGCGTCCGATCGGTACCGACGCCGAGGTCCGCCGCGGGCTCGCGCTGCTGGGTTCGCTCATCTAGCAGACGCGTCAGGCAGCGGGAACGTCGAAGCGGTAGAGCGTGGCGCAGTTGCTCGACACGATCTTCGTGATCTCGTCCTGGGGTACTTCGGCGAGGATCTGACCGACGATCTCGCGTGAGCGGGGGAACGTCGACTCGGTGTGGGGAAAGTCGGATCCCCACATCAACGTGTCGACGCCGATCACATCACGGTTGCGCAGACCGATGGCGTCCTCTTGGAAGCCGGCGAAGCAGTTGGCGTACCAATAGTCCGACGGCAGCTTCGACTTGTCCTTGAACCGGTACCAGTCGCCGCGCACGGGACGGTCCGTGTACGTGTAGTTCAGCTGGTCGAGGAAGAACGGGATCCACCCGAGCTCGTGCTCGACACTGCCGATGCGCAGTTTGGGGAAACGCTCGAAGACGCCCGACAAGATCAAGTCACCGAGTGCCAAACGCACTTGGTAGTCCTTGTTGATGAACATCGCGGGCGGCACGTCCTTCACGTTCAAGCGGAACGCGGCCGCACCCATACGGGGGTCGGCGCGGTCGGTGCCGACGTGCAGTGAGAGCGGCATGTCGATGTCCTGCGCGGTCGCCCACAGACGGTCGTATTCGCGCGAGCGAAACGGTGCCCACGACGGCGGAGCGACGGTGATCAACGCGCCGGCGAGCCCGAGATCGCGACAACGCACCAACTCCACGACGGCATCGTCGATGTCGTCGACATTGACCATCGCGATGCCCTTGAGGCGGCTGTTGTCCTCACTGCAGAACTCGGCGAGCCATTCGTTGTAGGCCTTCATCGACGCGCTCACGACTTCGGTGTTGGGGACCGAATACAACACGAGCCCCTGACTCGGGTAGATCACCGAGCCCCACACGCCATCGCTCGCGCTCTCGTCGATGAACAGCCGAGGGTCGTACGCCGCCGGGCGGACCTGGTCGAAGTTGGCCGACGTAGACAGCTTGTCGGGGTCCTTGTCGAAACGGACGCCCGTCTGCGTACCGAGAAACGACATCGTCTTGTAGCCGTCGATGTACCACCAGTCGCCGTCGTCCTCGCGCACGATCGTCGGGCCACGATCGGCGAGATCTTTGGGTAGGCGGCCGTCCCAGAGGTCGGGCGGTTCGACGATGTGCGAGTCGGACGAGACCATCCACGTCGTGATGCCGGTAGAAGCGCCTTGGGTTGCCGTCATGTTCGTGCTCCGATGTCGAGGCTCGGAGACGATCGTAACGTCACCACCGACGACTTCGAAAACGACAAGAGGGCCCTCGCTCGTGAGCGTGGGGCCCCCTTGCTGTTCCCGCCTGTGTAAAGAACGGTACGACGCCGTCGCGGCGCCGCACATGAGTCAAACGGCTCGCGTTTTCCTACTTGAACTCGTGGTTGGCGACGATGTTCGTCAGCGTCGCGAGCAGTAGCTCGATCGGGATGGTGTTGGATCCCCACACCCCGCGCGGCACTTGCAGTGCGAAGAGCAGATCTTGCCCGCCGTCGTATTGCAGCGACGTCGTGCCGCCGCTGTGCCCGATCCGCTGCCACACCGGCAGACCACCATCGTCGTAGGAACACGGGCAGTAGCCGTAGATGCCGGCACCGAGGCTCGAGAATTCGTTGAGCTTCGACATCTGCGCCCACACTTCGTCGCGCAGCGAGACGTGCCGGCGCAACAGTGATTCGCCCCAGACGAGCAAGCCCGAGAGGTTCGTGGTGATCCCGGCCGCCCCGCCGCCCGGTGCGTCGACGGTCGACGCGGCGCGCCCGTAGCGCTCGTCGATGCCGGCCGGCTGCAGGATGCGGGCGCGGATCAAGCTGTCGAGGCTCTGTCCGGTGAAGTCTTCGATGTAGCGCCCGAGGATGAGGTAGTTGGTCGATGAGTAGTACTGCCCGCCGACGTAGGGCGCGTACAACGACGACGTGATGGCGCGCTCGATCGGCGGTTGATCGTCGGGTGCATAGGCAGTGGTGTTGTGGTAGTCGGGGAGACCGCTGCGGTGTTCGAGAAGTTGGCGAACGGTGTAGGTCTCGGCGGGCCAATCGGGCACACCGCGCAGCGTGTTGACCGCGGCGTCGAGGTCGAGTTCGCCACGGTCGGCCATCTGCCAGATCAATGCCCCCGTGAATGTCTTCGTAATCGACTCGATGTCGAAGGCCTGATCGGCGTTGAGGTGGGGCCCGTCCCAGTCGATGCCGATCGCTGTCTTCCACGAGAACACACCCGGCCGCGCCAGCGCGATGCGAACGCCGTCGACTCCCCAGGTCGTCGTCCAGCGTTCGACGGCGTCGTTGAGCGCGGCGGCGAGTTCCGCGTCGACCGGACTGTTCTCGGGCGTCCACGACTCTTTGACCGTGACCGTCTCCCCGGCTCCGGTGGCCGTGCTGGCGGTCGGCGCGGGCAGCGTGATCGGCGCCCGGTTGATGGTCGACGACGGTGCGGCCGCCGAGGTGCCCTCGAACGTCGGGCGCCGAGGCGCCTGGCTCGGCACCCGGGGGGCTTGCGGACGAGCGTTGCTCTGGGCCGGGGCGTCCTCGGGTATCCCGAACGCGAACGCGCTGGCACCGCCGGGCGCTTGGTCGCGGTGGCCTTCGTCCCACGCGGGCGGCAGCGTGTACGCCGCACACGCGCCGAGCACCGCGATGCCGGCAACGGTCGACAACCACCGCAGCGGCTGATGCGGCGGCCCGGCGTCGCGCACACGAGGCGCGGCGCGTGACGGGGTCGTGGCCACCCGCCCGGCGGCGCGGTCCTCGAGCCGGCCGAAAATCGTGACGGCGGCGGCGGTGATCAAGATCGTGCCCACCGCGATACCCAACGAATGGACGCCTCGCGGCAGCGGTGCGAACTCCACCAACAGGTGCCAGGTGGTGATGGCCGCGGCCGAGTGCCAGAGGTAGATGGTGAGACTGCGGCGGCCGATGCCGCGTACGACGGCGTTGACCGCGCGCCGTTCGGCGAACGCAGTGATTGCCGCCCGTGACGCGAACGCCAAGGACAGCCAGGCCGCGCCGATGAAGAAGTGCACGATGTGGCTGTTGTTGACGACCCAGTCCTGCGGCGGTGACGTGATCGCCCAGCCGACGCCCAACACCGCGCACAACACCGCGACCCGCGCGCTGCGCCCCGCCGACATCGGGGTCCCATGGAAGTGCGCAATACCGAACGTGAAGAAGGTCGCGTACAGGGTGTAGTCGCCCAGCTTCCACAACAGATAGGGAGCCCACGACGGATGCCAGTTGGTGCGCAACTCGGCCAGCTCGAGAACGATCGTTGCCGTCAACAGCGTGGCGATGGTCAACTGCGGGAACCGGCGCGCCGCGCGCCAAAGCAGCGGCGCCGTCAGCAACAACAACAGCAGCACGCGCAGATACCACAGCGGTTGCGCCAGCCAACCGCCCTCCCAGACCGAGCCGCGCGGGTCGTTGAGGGGCAGGATCCACGCCGGGATGCTGCGCAGCGGCAGATCGGTCTCGGGCGTGCGGGAGACCAGATGCGCGCCGACCATGATGAGCCACGCGGAGGCGGCGAACGCCCAGTAGGGGATGAGCAGCCGCTGTAACCGGTCGCGGACCACGGCGCCGACCGGCCGGCGGCTCGCCGATTTCGCGAAGAGGTGTCCGCTGACGAAGATCATCGCCGGCACCGCCGACACGATCCAGGTGATCGGGGCCCACCCGTAGGCGTGCCAGGTCACCACGCGGATGATCGCAATGGCCCGCACCGAATCGAGGAAGAGGTCCCGTCCCGGCGGGGAGGGGGTCAGGCGCGGCGCGTCGACCCGGGGAGCCGGGTCAGTGCGAGAGCGCGCGGAAACCGGGGTCATCTCCATCGACGCTACCGATATCGGCCGGTCAACGGCATTCGGGAGGGATCCGGACGCTGTTGGGGTACGCTCTCGGCCCAGAAGGGGAGTATCCCCCCGTGACGACGCCGTCACCACGATCGGCCACATGCCGCTCCGGTGTCGTCGGCCCCGCAAGGGGTCGGGAGAGACCTTCGGTTCACAGAAACCGAGGCTCTTGCCGTGTCTTTTTTGCTTGCCGCCGCCGCTG
The DNA here is from genome assembly GCA_039915945.1 of Acidimicrobiales bacterium. GTDB lineage: Bacteria > Actinomycetota > Acidimicrobiia > Acidimicrobiales > WLNW01 > DATLFA01. The sequence goes on from JBDSMH010000077.1 coordinate 18,804, forward strand.
CCGACGAGTCGTTCGTCGACATCGACGTGCCGCTCACTGCGTGGGGAGCGCTGATCGCCCTCATCGTGGCCATGCTCGGCGTCGACCTGTTCCTTCACCGCAACCCGCACGCGCCGACCCCGCGCCGCGCCCTCATCGAGTCGCTCGTCTGGGTCAGCATGGGGCTTTCCTTCGCCATCGTGGTCGCCATCGCCTTCAACGGCGCGGCCTCGGGCGAGTACCTGGCGGGCTATCTCATCGAGAAGTCGCTTTCGGTCGACAACGTCTTCGTCTGGGCGGTCATCTTCAGCACGTTCGCCATCCCGGTGAAATACCAACACCGCGTGTTGTTCTGGGGCATCTTCGGCGCGTTGATCCTGCGCGCGATCTTCATCGGCGCCGGCGTCAGTCTCATCGCCCGCTTCTGGTGGCTACTCGTCGTGTTCGGCGTGTTCTTGATTTTCACCGGGGTGAGGGTGCTGCGGCATCGTGCCGACGAAGGCACCCATGGTCACGACCGCGCGGTGCGCATGCTCGGTCGGGTGATGCCGGTGAGCAACGAGCTCGACGGGCAGCATTTCTTCACGAAGTTGAAGGGCAAGCGGGCGGCGACGCCGTTGTTCGCGGCGCTGGTCGTCGTCGAATTCACCGATGTGATCTTCGCCGTCGACTCGGTGCCCGCGGTACTGGCGGTCAGCCGCGAGCCGTTCATCGTGTTCGCATCCAACGCGTTCGCCATCCTCGGTCTACGCGCCGCGTACTTCCTGCTCGCCGGTTGGCGCGATCGATTGCACTACCTCGGCCATGCGCTCGGTGCCATCTTGATATTCGTGGGCGCGAAAATGACGGCGTCGCACTGGTATCACATGCCGACCAGCCTGTCGCTGGGCGTCATCGTCGTGTTGCTCGTGGTCGCAGTGGTCGCGTCGCTACGACGCGAACGTCTATTGGCGCAGCTGGTGGGGATGCCAGACCTTGCGACGTCAGAACCCGTAGCTTCAGAACCCGTAGAGGTCCCGCACGTTGCCGGCGACGATGGCATCGCGCACTGATTTGGGCTGATCGGAGAAGTGCTCGTCGAGCAACTTCTTACTGTCGGGCCACGTGCTGACGTGGTGGGGGAAGTCGTTGCCCCACATCATGCTCTGCACGCCGACGATCTCGCGCGAGAGCACCGCGGTGCGGTCACGCATGAACGTGGCGCGGATGTTCTCGTGGAAGTACTCACTCGGCGGCCGCGAGCACACGATGTCCTTGAGCAACTTGCGGTTGCGGAAGAACCAGTAGTCGCCGCGCTCGAGCATGTGACCGGCCCAACCCACATCGTTCTCGGCCGACACGATCTTGAGGTCGGGGAACCGGTCGAATACGCCGGCGAAGATCAACTCGAGGATGACGTGTTCGATCTCGACGGTCTGCAGCACACTCAGCGCCGCGCTCTTGACCTCCCACGTCTTTTCCGGGTCGCGACTGGTGGCGGCGTGCAGGCTCACCGGCAGGTTGTTGTCCACGGCGGCCTGCCACAGCACGTCGTAGGAAGGGTCCCAGTACTGGATGCCCTCGCCCCGGATCACCGGGATCATCACGCCGGACAAGCCGATCTTGCGGGCTCGGGTGATCTCGCCCAACGCGTGGTCGAGATCGTCGGGCGACAGCATGGCAATGCCGAAGAATCGGTCGGGCATCTGCGCCACGAACTCGGACAACCACGTGTTGTACGCCTCGAACAGCGCCCACTGGAACTCGGTGTCGCGTATCGGATACAGCTGCATGGCGATCGTGGGATACAGCACCTCGGCGTCGACGCCGTCGCGGGCGAGCGCTTCCATGCGGATGGTCGGGTCGTAGCCGCCGGGGTAGACGTCTTCCTCCCAGCGACCCTTGGCCCGCACCTCGTCGGCGGCGCGCATACAGCCTGCGAGCAGGCCGATCGGTGGTAGACGGGCGCCTTCGCACACCAGGCGATCGGTCGTCTCTTCGCGCACGAGGCGAGGTCCGCGATCGCGAAAACGCTCGATCGTGTAGATCTGCCACAGGTCGTGCGGCTCGACGACGTGTGAGTCGGCGGAGATGACGTCGTAGGTGATGGTCATGGTGCGGCCTCGTTCGCGAACGGTGTGAGGCGAGCATAATCAGCGCCATGGCAGGCGACTCCCTCGACGAGTTCCGTAAAGAGGCACGCACGTTTCTCGACGCGCACGCGGACCCGATCGATCGATCGATCGGCCGTTGGGGTGAGGGGTCCGACGCAGTCGGCGCGTACCAGGTGCGCGACAGCGAACACGACCGCGCCGAGATCGAACGGGCCCGTGAGTGGCGCCGCACGAAGTACGACGGCGGCTTCGGTTGGATCAGCGGTCCGGGCCGTTACGGCGGCCGAGCGCTCACGTTGCAACACGAGCGAGCCTTCCAAGAGCTCGAATCCCGCTACGACGTCCCGCCGCAGACGGCGTTCGGTTCCGGTGTCGGCATCGTCGCGCCGACGATCCTCGAACACGGCCCCGAGTGGATGAAGGACGAGTACCTCTCGGCGATCCACCGCGGTGACGTCATCACATGCCAGTTCCTGTCCGAGCCCGACGCCGGATCTGATCTCGCCGCAGTGCGCACGCGCGCCGACGCTGACGGCGCCGACTGGGTGATCACCGGGCAAAAGGTGTGGAGCTCCAACGCGCATCACGCGGCGGTCGGGCTGCTGCTCGCCCGCACGAACCAAGAGGCGCCCAAGCATCACGGCCTCACCACGTTCTTGTTGCCGACGCACCTTCCGGGAATCGACATGCGACCGCTGCGCCAGATGACCGGCGGCGCGGAGTTCAACGAGGTCTACTTCAGCGAGGTGCGACTGCCCGACCGCTATCGGCTCGGCGCGGTCGATGCCGGATGGCCGGTGATTCGCACGACGCTCGGCAACGAACGCGCCGCTATCGGTGCGGGTGGTGCGGGCTACGGCGGCGCGGGGCTGGCGGGTTTGCTCCCGCCCGAACGCGTCGCGCAGATGATGCGCCACTTCGGCGTCGATCGCGATCCGGTGTTGCGGCAAGGCTTCGCCCAGCTCTACACGGGCTACGAGCTGGCGCGCTACACCGCGCTGCGCACCGCCGCTGCCATCGAAGCCGGGCAAACGCCCGGCCCGTGGACCGCCACCGCCAAGTTGGCGTTGGCCACGCACATGAATCGGTCGGCCGGCTTCGTGGCGCAGGTGTTGGGCCCGCGCATCGCGGCCGACAGCGGCGAATGGGGCACCTACGCGTGGTTGCAGCTGCTGCTCGGTGTCGTCGGCATGCGCATCGGTGGCGGCACCGACGAGATCCTGCGCAACACGGTCGCCGAAAAGGTGTTGGGTCTGCCGCGCTAGTCGCTGCGCGGCGCGGTCAGGCGTCGTGAATGGCGACGCGTACGCGCTTGTTGCCCTTGCCTTTGGATTCGAGCTTGGTGATCTCGAGGCGACCGACCTCGCGCGTCGACCGCACGTGCGTACCGCCATCGGCTTGCTTGTCGAGACCGACGATGTCGACCACGCGGATCTGAGTGACGCTCTCGGGTATCAGGCTCACTTTGGTGCGAATGAGATCGTCGTCGGTGAGCGCGATGGCACGGCCGAGGAGCGAGACCTCGATGCGATGATCCGCGGCGATGGCGTCGTTGGCGAGTTGTTCGAGGCGTTCCCGGAAACCGTCGGGCAGCGGGTCGAATTCGAAATCCATCCGCCCGCTGAGCGGGTCCATGTTGCTGCCGGTGACGAGCGTGCCCCACTCGTTCCACACGACACCGCAGAGGATGTGCATCGCGGTGTGCGTGCGCATGAGTTGATGGCGGCGCGCCCAGTCGATCGTGCCCGTCACGGTCGCGCCGACCGCGGGCAGCGGTGCGCCCGTGAGTGTGTGCCAGACGGTGTCGCCGTCCTTGCGTACGTCGGCAACGATCGCGACCGTGCTGTCCCATGCCAGCGCGCCCGTGTCGTGCGCCTGCCCACCGCCGGTCGGATAGAACGCGGTGCGGTCGAGCGCGACGCGTGAACCTTCGCTATCGACCGCCGTCACCGCGGCCGTGAACTCGCGCAGGTACGCATCGTCGAGGCAGAGCAACTCGGTCATTGCGACGTTCCTTCTTGGCCGAGGGCAACTGCGAGTTGCGCCGCGACGGCGGCGTTGTTGGCGGCGAGCGCGAGGTTGGCCCGCACCGCGTCGCCCCCGGTCGCTTCGGCGATGTGCGCCAGCACGAACGGCGTCACCGCCGGCCCGCGGATGCCGGCGCGCTCGGCCGCCTCGAGCGCGCGGTCGAGCGCCGCCTTGCCGACGTCGGAATCGAGTGCTTCTGCCGCGGGCACGGGCACGGTCACGAGGACGCCGGCGCGGCCGAGCGTTCGTTGCGCATCGGCGAGATGGGCGAGCTCCGCGATCGAATCGACGCGCACGCCGAGGCGCAGCCCGCTCGATCGCATCGTGAATGCCGGGAACTCGTCGGTGCCAAAGCCGACGACCGGCACACTGAGCGTCTCGAGATGCTCGAGGGTGCGGGGCAGATCGAGGAACGATTTCGCGCCGGCGCAGACGGTGACGAGTGGATAGCGCGCGATGGCCCCGAGATCCGCGCTGATGTCGCCGCTCTCGTTCGCACCGCGGTGAACGCCGCCGATGCCTCCGGTTGCGAACACACGGATGCCCGCGTGCGCGGCGAGGCACAACGCCGCCGACACCGTCGTTGCGCCAAAGGGCCAGCGTTGCGCGATGGCCACCGCGATCTCCCGTTCGCTCATCTTGCGCGCCGCGCCGAGGATGCGTTCGTGTTCGTGCTCCGCGATGCCGATGCGCGGTACGCCGTCGAGGATGGCCGTGATCGCCGGGACGGCACCGTGCACCCTGATCGCGGTCAGGCAACCGGCGAGCGCGTGCGCGTTGGCCGGGCTGGGCAGGCCGAGGTGCGAGAAGATCGTGGATTCGAGGGCCACGACTGCACCGTTGCCGGCCAGCGCGTCTGCGACCTCGTCGGCGATACGGACAGATGGTGGTGTCGGCACGACTGCGGACACTACGTGAGGCCGGCGCCGGGCGACAGGAGCACGCGCGCGGCAAGACGGTGGGCGTCGATCGCGGCGGCATCGGGCGCGGTGCCCTGCATCCAGGCCAGCAAGAATCCCGCGGCGAACGCGTCACCCGCGCCGGTGGTATCGAGGATGTGCTCGACGGGCGGGACCGGTATCGACTTCGCGCCGGCGGCGGTGATCACGACAGTTGGGTCGCCGCCGGCCTTGACCACCGTGAGCGTGCTGCCGGGCATCGGCTCATCGAGTGCCAGGCCCAGCTCGCGGTGCTCTTCGCGATTGCAGAAGAAAACGTCGGGACGCAGCGCGTCGATCAACAGACGAAACCCCGCGGTGCCGAACGATCGCAGCAGCGTCGTCGATGACGCGTCGATGCTCACGAGAATGCCGCGATCGCGGGCCGCCTCGATCGCGGCACGCGCGGTGAGCGCGAGGGGTTCATCGGTGAGTGAGTAGGACGGCACGTGCAATACCTGAATGCCGTCGAGCGCACCCGGCGGTAGCTGCTCGAGTTCGGTGGCCGCGCCACGATCGGTGAGCATCGTTCGTTCGCCCGTCGGGTCGACGACGACGGCGATCGTCCCGGTGCGGCCACCGCGGGTGACGACGGTGTCGACACCGCCGGCCCGCAGCCCGGCGAGCAGTCGTTCGCCGGTGTCGTCGTCGCCTACTTGTCCGACGAAGCGACTCGTACCACGGGCCGCAGCCGCGAACGCGGCGACGTTGGCCGCGCTGCCACCGCGGCGGCGCACGATCCGCGCCGGTGTGTCGGTGCCGTAGTTGATGGGCTCGTGCAGCCACACCACCACGTCTTCGACGAGGTCACCAAGCGTGCACAGCACGGCGTGAGCGTACCGTGCAATCATGCGGCCATGGACCTCGAACCTGCTCTCGCCTTCGCCGCCGACCACAGCAAAGGCGTCTTGATCACGTTGCGCCGTGATGGACGCGCGCAGTCGTCCAACATCGTGTACGTCATGGACGGTCCGGTGGCGATTGTTTCCCTCACCGACGATCGGGCCAAGACCCACAACATGCGGCGCGACCCCCGCATCGTGTTGCACATCAACAGCGACGACTTCTGGTCCTACGTGGCGCTCGATGGCGTGGCCGAATTGTCGCCGGTCGCGAAGACGCCGGGCGACGAGGTCTGCCAAGAGTTGGCCAAGTACTACGAACGGGCCTCGGGCAAACCGCACCCCGATTGGGACGAGTACTTCGCCGCCATGATCAAGGACAAGCGGTTGGTGTTGCGGTTCACCGCCACCTCCGCTGCGGGCATGACGCGTTGAGCTGTCACACCTGAGCTGTTACATCAGTGTGCGCACGTCGTCGGTGAGATCGACGAGCGCGAAGATGGTCAATCCGGCGAGCCCGAGACACACCGCGCCGCGCAGCGCGACATGCGAGGCGATGGTGCGTAGTGCGCCGACCTGCGTCAGTATCGCGACGACGGCCGTGGCGGCGATGACCGCTCCGGGGACGATGCCGACACCGGCGAGGAAGATCGGCACGACCGCCAGCGACGCGATCGCGGTCCGGCGCCGGTTCTTGGCCCACCACGGTTGCCAGCGGTCGATGAAGTAGGCCATCAACCATCCTCCTCCCGCCGGGATGGCGATGAACATGGCGATCGCCAGCGACGTCGGTTCGAGCAGCCTGAAGTCGACGCCGTCGCTGTGGATGATCACGGCGCCGCCGATCGCGCCGCACGCCGTCGCCCACATCGCGCGGCGCCATCGCGTCGGCAGCGCCGGCCGCACGCTCACATACAGCACCGCCGCGACCGAGCCGAGCGCCGCGGTGATGATCAGTAGGAAACCCGTTTCGAGGCTGAAGCGGCCGATGGTGAATCCGTCGTCGCTCTCGACGCCGCGTGCGAAGTCCTCCGACGTCAGCCGCAGGATGAACATGGCCAGCCGGCCACCGACGCCGCCGATCAGGAATCCGGCGAATCCACCGGCCGCGCCGGCCAACCACGCGCGGCGCAACAGATGAGTGAACGTGGGTCGAAATCCGGACGGCATGGGCCACCTCCGTATCGACAGACGTTCGAGTCGCGGCCGCGGGTGACACGTCGCCGCTTCGAGCGTCCACCCCGCCTCTCGTGTCAGACAATTGGCCACGGTTGACGAAGGTGGCCACTGTCACCGAAACGCGGGGCAAGTCGCACTTGTGATGGACGCTGTTGCGGAATAGTTTTTCCGGTGGGTCCGGGGTGTGACTTCACCGAAGAGTCGATTTCAGGGTGCAAGTCGACCGCGCTGGTTTGGGTTTTTCCCGTAGGTGTCGTTCCCTGTTTGTCCACCCCGGACCCCACTCTCAGGTGATGAGGTCTCAGAGCCGCGCGCCCGAGGTGGACAACCTCGCACGTTCTCAATCTGCCCCCCTGATAGGCAAAGGCGGTGTCGATGCGGATTCGCGACGGGCGCTCAGAAGTTGCGCGCATCGTGGTGGTGCGACTCCCGTGACGAGAGGCCCACGACGAGCGGGCACCCAACACGCTTCTCGTTGCGAAGCGAGAGGTAGGGCGCGGTTTCCCAATAGGGTTACTCGCGGCGCTCCCGTCCCACGGCAGCGCAGTAGCGTCCGACATAGTGCCTCCAACATCGCGTGAACGTGGGCCGTCATGGCGGGAGTGGGCAGTCGTTGGCGCCGCTGTGTGCCTTGTTGTGCTTGGCGTGTTGTTCTTCGCTGCAATCCGAGTCGGCGCGTGATCGCTTGACGCTATGGACGGGGCTTGTAATCGCCTTAGCCGGAGGTCCACATGAACATCGCAATGGCTCTCCTCGTCGTGACAACATTCGCCGATCGCGTCGCCCACCGCCATCGACAACCTCGTCCTGCTCTGTCTCCTCCTTCGGGACGCGCTTGCCCGCGTCATATCAACCGGACGCTCCGACAGAAAACGTCCCCGCGGGGACGCCTTTGCTAGCACTAATGCGCAGTAACGCGCAGTAACGCTTCGTCAACACTGGTCAACTTCGTCAACACTGGGCGCGGAACCTGAACGAGGACGGACGCCCACGCTCCCCGGCGGTCAGAAAACGTCCCCGATGCTCCTATTGATCGTCAAGGGTGGTTTTGAGGATTTGGTAGATTTCTCGGGCGATGTAGCGTTTGATGCAGCGGATGATTTCGCGTTTGGTTTTGCCTTCTTTGGTTCGGCGGTTGACGTAGTCGCGGGTGTCTTGGTGCCAGCGCATGCGCACGAGGGCGATGCGGTGCAGTGCGGCGTTGGCTTGGCGGTCGCCGCTGCGGTTGAGGCGGTAGCGGGTTGTTTGTCCGGATGATGCGGGGAGTGGGGCGACGCCGCAGAGCATGGCGAACGCGGCTTCGGATTTGAGGCGGTTGGGGTTGGCGCCGGCGGTGACGAGCAGGGTGCTGGCGGTTTCGGTGCCGACACCGAACACGGCGACGAGTTCGGGTGCGGCCTGCGTGGTGAGCTCCGCGATGGCGGCGTCGAGTGCGGTGAGTTCTTCGTCGAGGTTGTGGTAGCGCCGAGCGAGGCTGCCCATGGCGGTTTTGGTGGTGGTGGCGAGGTCGTCGGTGTCGGAACCAAACCCAACGGCGATGTCGATGATTTCGGTGGTGGGCAGCGCGCGGAGTTGTTGGCGCAATTCGTCGGGGGCGGTCACGATCAATGCGCGCAACGCGTTGATGGCTTGGGTGCGGGCGCGCATGGCGGTGCGCCGGGCGACGCGCAGCACCCGGATCATCTCCACAGTGTCGTTATCGGCGCTGTAAAAGCGGGGGCAGGCGACGGCCTCGCCGGCGAGGACTGCCCGCGCGGCGTGCTCGGCGTCGAGGGGATCGGACTTGCCTTGCAGGCGCCGTTTCTGGCGGTTCGGGCGGACCACCTCGACCACCGCCACACCGGCGGCGTGCAGCGCCCGGGTCAGCCCGGCGCCGTAGCTGTTGGTGCCCTCCACGCCGACGGTGTCGATCTCACCGAAGTCCTCGGCCCAGTCCAACAACGCCTGATAACCGGCGGGTGTCGTGGGGATCTCGAGGTCGTCGAGGCGGCGACCCAACTGATCGATCGCCACCGCGACATGCGCGTCGCGATGGGTATCGACACCGACAATCACGCGGATCGTTTCATAGTGCGCGATCGTAGAGATAGCCATCTGTTTGCTCCTTATGTTCGTGAGTGGATGGTCCGGTATCTCCGATCGGGTGAGCACGACAGCACTGCGAAGGGACAACTTCGCCACGCTCCTATCAAGTCAGTCGCTCGCCCGGTCGGGGACGCCCTAGCAGTGGCCACAGCCCGAGCCGACAGATCGGGGACAAGGCAAAGAAACTGCCCGCGGGGACGAGGGTCAGACCCGAACCACAGCCACTACCAGAACATCACCACGAACCCACACAACAACGGTGGACCCGCCCACCGATCATCGCAGCGGGGACGCCTTTGCTAGCACTAATGCGCAGTAAC
>JBDSMH010000090.1:0-11084 GCA_039915945.1 Acidimicrobiales bacterium
CTCATCTTGATCCACCGAATCGAGAAAGATCTCGCCGCGCCAGGCGCGGATCATTTCGACGAGTCGCCCGAGACCGTCGCGATGGAATGCGTCGATCCAATCGAGCAGTTCGGCGACACCGTCGGCAGTGTCCTTGTCGGGATGGTTCACGAGTTGCTCGGCGAGCTCACTGATCCGGGCGAGCACTTCGTGATAGGGGAGCGCGTTGTCGGTGCTCACGGCGCCGCCTGCGCACGTTCGCCGTTTACTTCGCGCCGCACGAGGTCCAGCACTACTTCTACTGAAGCCTCCACCGCCGCAGTAAAGCCGAGACCGAAGGAGAGGTCTTCGGGTTCTACCTCGATGACCACCGTGTCCGCGGGAAACCCATTCCAATAGCGAACGATCGCCAGTGTGTGGTCCAAGTCGATTACACCGCCAATGGCCTCGGTCAACCGTTCGTGAACCTCATCGCCGTCGGGCGGCGTGAGATCGAGATCGTAGCGACGCACACTGCCGGGAACGCGGCCGCGTGGAAACGCACCGACCAACACCACCTTGTCGGGACGAAGCTCCTGGAGCCGATGCAAGACCCTATGACCGGCATACGAGAGATCTTCGAGGATCACACCGTCCGGCCACTCGAGGTCTTCGACGCGACGCACGAACTGGGTACCGAAGTCGAGGTCTCGTAACCACGGCAACCCGATTCCGCCGACGAGCGTCACCACGGCGTCACGCCTGCTTTATTCCAAGGTGCAACCGCACGAGTTGACCTCCCGGACTATCACACCGCGGCCGGTATCCATGTGCGTAGTACACGGCATGCACGGGTCGAAGCTGCGGATGGTGCGCAATACATCGATGCCCTTGACATCCTCGTCCGCCACGCTTTCGAGGATCGGGGTGTCCACGATTGCTTGTTCGTAGGGTCCGGGCTGCCCGAACGGGTCACGAGGCGAGGCGTTTATGGTTGACGGGGTGGTGATCTGGTAGTTGACGATGCGGCCCTTGTCGATGTGAAGGTGGTGGACCAGCCATCCACGACCTGCCTCCCAGAAGCCTGCCGAAACCCGTTCGTCCTTGGGAACCTTGAACTTCGTCTGGACGCTCGTCTCTCCAGCGCGCCAATACTCGAACGCCTTCAGGAGATTGTTCATGCCGATGGCGGCAGTGAAGGCCATGGCGTAGGCGCGCCCGCGATTGCGTTCGAGGGCGTTGAGCGTGCGCGGCACCTTCCAGAAAAGTTCCGTCTCCGGCAGCTCGTGACGCGGCAGCACGATCCGAAGCCCATCACCGGTGGCTTCCAAAAATGGGTTCGGTTGAGTATTCTTGGCTAGTGCGGTGGTCCACATCCGCCCGTAGGTTCCGCTCTCGACGACTTGGCGATCCCACCGCGGCGCAGTGCTCCAGCTGTACTTCTCCTTGAAATTCTTGCCTGTCGGCCGGGGCAACGTCGTCTTGTTCCACGGATGATTCGGCGAGATTGGGTTGCCGATCGGATCGGTGGCGAACCTGACGCCATCCGCTGTCCAATCGTCGTAGTAGGAATGTTCTACGAACTCCTCGAAGCCCATGTTGATATCGGTGAGACGCGTAGTCACGAGCTTGCCGTCGATGATGATGCCCGGCTTGGCCCACCGCCGCTCGCCCCACTCGTTGCAGTTGGCGTACGTCGCGTCGTAGGCCTCGGGATCGTCCCATATGCCGGTTTGGGCGAGGTTGCTGGGTCGAGCGCCGACGAGTTCGTAGTCAGGATTGGCCTCGTAAAAAAACTCGACAAGGTCGTCCCACGTTGCCGCCATCACTTTGCAGTAGTCGAAGATCTTCGCCAACTGCGTGTAGTACTCGTTGAACGACGATGTCGAAATCGTGGTTGATACGCCGCCGGGCACCAGCGTGGACGGGTGCGGGTACTTGCCATACATGATCATGCACATGATCCGACCGACTCGGGTGTACTCCAACGACTCGAGGTAGATCTTCCCCGTGAGCGGGTTGAAGGCGTCCATGATGTCTTTGATCGTGCGGTACCCGTGTACGTCGCCGTGGCTAGCGGTAGTTGCTTCTGCCCGCGTGACCAGCTCCGGGTTCGTCACCGACACGATCGACGTCGAGTAGTCCGGGCCGGCAAGCAAGCCGAGGTGAAGTGGGTGGTCGTAGAACATCTCACCGACCTCGCCGAGGTTGCGGACGACGACGCCGAGGGGTGGTGGACAAATACCAAATGCCTGCTCGATCGCGAGCGACGACACGGTCGCGTGCACCCCACCGCAGACCCCGCACGCTCGCGAACTGATGTCGATTGCATCGCGAGGATCTCGTCCTTGCAAGATGATCTCGTAGCCGCGGAACAGCATCGCTTGCGAATGTGCCTCGACGGCCTTTCGCTCGGTCAGGTCGAGCACGGTATGCACCGCAAGCGCGCCTGCGACGCGGGTGACCGGGTCGATGCTCCATTCGCGCAACTTCGGCGGCGCGAGACTGCCACCGGCAGTGGCTTGGCGCACGTACTCACGAGGTTCGGCGACCGCGACAGCGTACGGATCCATCATGCCCGCGCGCAGTCGCGCGCGGCCGTCTTCGTCGAACTCGATGGGCAGGTTCTTGAAGCACATCGCTATCTGCCCCCTGAGCAGTTGTTGGAATCGTGGGCGCTAATGGTAGGACTCTTTCGAGTGCTGATATTTCTCGTAGAACCGGTGCACGACCTTCGCCGCGCCGCGTGGTCCAGTACGGGATCGGGCCCAGCCGCTCGGTGCATCGCGCTCCCATCGGGGAGACATGTTCTTGTCCTGAATGCTGACGGCGCGAAGGCGTCGGACAAAGCCGCCGAAAACTCGGCTGGTGTTACTCGACAGCAATGATCCGGGAGGTGCCTCGTAGAACGGGGAGAACTTGTCGGGGAAGCCCGGCATGGTGCAACCGATGCAAATGCCACCCATATTCATACAGCCGCCGTGCCCATCGATCATGCCGCGCTCGGCGATGTTGCATTGCACGACTGGGCCCCAGCACCCGAGTTCGACGAGGCACTCTTTGTCGCCGTAGTTCTCGGCGAACACTCCCTCCTCGTAGTAGCCGGCGCGTGGACAGTGACGATGCACCGTGTCACCGAAAAGCCACGCGGGGCGGCCGAGCTCGTCGAACTCCGGAAGCGGGGCGATGCCCTGAAGGAAGAGCAGAACGGCCGCGGCGGTCTCGAGGTAGTTGTCGCCAATGGGTGAGCAGCCGGGCACGTTGACGACCGGAACGCCAAACGCCGACCGGTAGTCCTTGCCGAGGTGGTCCATGACCCCCATGGCGTTCGTCGGATTGTTTTTCGCCGCCGGTATGCCACCCCACGTCGCGCAAGTGCCGATGGCGACGACTGCGGCGGCCCCGGGCGCGAGACGGTCGAGCCACTCCAGGCTCGTGATCTGTCGTCCGGTCTCGGGGTCCTCGCCCAAGCCCATCCAGTAGCCGTCGCCCGCCAAGGATTCGTCCATGACGGAGCCTTCCCACGTGATCACGTAGGGCGCATCGAGCTCGCCCCGTTCGGCCATGAACAAGTTGGCCACCCACTCCGGCCCCGACTCGATCGATAACACCGTATGGATGATGTCGACGCGAGGTAAGCCGGGTATGACGCCGGCGAGCAAGTGCTCAACGCGAGGGTGCGTTGCGCCCGACACGGCGACGGTGCAGCCGTCACATGACGCGCCCACGAGCCAAATCAGGTAGATCTTGTCGAGAGGCCCAAGTCGCAAACTGTCGCGCGGCGTCTTCATCGCGGCGCTGCGGACGGCGATCGGTGCGAGCGGATCGATACCGCTCGACATCGCAGGGTGGTAGGCCCTTCCGGCTTCCGGTTGCGCGTCGGCGATGTCGGACATCTCGGTGCCCCCTTCCATCCGAACCCACGAACCTGAGCCCGTGGTAGCTGTATGCTACATCTACTGACGAAGGTGCACAGACCGCAACACGGGCTCGGTCGGTACTTCGCCTCAGGGGGTTGCCGTGAACGGATGGGTCCTCGGATGGTTGATCGGCGCTGCGGTCGTTCTCGTTGTGGTGACCCTGCTCCTGCTCATGATCGTCGGCGCCGCGAAGACTGCCGCGAAAGCCGAAGCGATCCTCGCCGCGCTCGAGGACGCGCGCGACAACACGGCCGGGCTGTGGCAACTCGACGCGACCAATCAGGCTGCCGGACGAATCGTCGACGCAGCAGTCGCAGCGCGTGAGCACCTGGCGGCAAAGGCAGCCACCCCATGAGCGCGAACAGCTATTGGTGGATCACCCTCGGGTTGGGTTTGGTCGTGCTACTCGTTGCCACGTTGCTGCTGCACCTCTTTCTGAAGCAGGTTCACCGGATCGAAGCGGGGGCCGATCAAATCTGGGCCGTGGGTAAACAAGTGGCTCGTAACACCGCGACGACGTGGATGCTCGGCGAGACATCGCGGCGGCTCGACGCCTTGACCGAGGAAGCGTTACGCCACGACGCATTCCTGCGCGGTGACGACAACGGGGCTGGGGTGAGATGACATGCGGCCACTACTCATCGTCCTGACGGCTCTCGAGATTGTGCTCTTTGTTGTCGTCTTGGCGATCTACCTCAATCGCATCGCGGCGTCACTGCAACGCATTTCTGCGGCGCTCGCGAAGGTGACGTTCGGCGTGCGCGCGATCGAGAGCCAAACCGCACCCATCGGCCCCGGTGTCGTGAAGGTCAATGGTCAGCTCGCCGTCATCGCCGGTGCGCTCGATGGCGTCGCCACGCTCGCGGAGCAGGCCGGCCAAGCGGCCACCACGCAGAGCACAGCGGGTGGTGACGGCTATGAGCGATGAGCTCCATCCGCCAAAGTCGGGAGCCCTACGGGCCCTGTATTGGCGCAGCGAGATCCTGCAGGTGATGTACTGGCTTCGTGGCGAGGGTTTCGGCGACTTCGTCGATGCCCCTCTCCTGGAACGATTTCTCGGCGTGAACGCCGAGATCGGGCTCACCTACCTCGACCGGTTGGTCGACGAGGGCTACCTTCAACGCGACGGTGAGTGGTTCGTCCTGTCAGAGTCAGGGCTCGAGCAAGGTGCAGTGGAGTTCGCGACATCGTTCAGCGACCTCACCCGACCGGCGCACGGCGAGTGCAGCGACGACTGTTGGTGTCACGCGTCGGTCGAGGAGGCCGAAGCGTGCGCCGCCGAACGAACGGGACATCACCACTGATGGAGACGCCTGCGGAACAGTACGGTTCATTCGCCAGCCTGCCGCGCAGCTACCTGCGACCGTGTCTGTTGTTGCTGCTCGCCGAAGATTCGTCGCATGGCTACGAATTGCTCGAGCAGCTTCGCGAGCTCGGTCTGCGTATTGCCGAGCCGGGTGGGATGTACCGAGCGCTGCGGTCCATGGATGAGGACGGACTCGTCCGGTCATGGTGGGAGCCCTCACAATCGGGACCAGCGCGTCGGCTCTACGTCATCACAGACGAAGGGCGCGCATCGTTGAAAGCTTGGATCGGGGAGATCATCGATACTCGGCGCCGTCTAGATGAACTGGTCCAACGTCACGAGGGAATCTCGCGACCCAACCGCCGTCCACGCCCGTGAGGTTGGCCGTCGCGGGTAAAGGTGGCGTCGGCAAGACAACCATCAGCGCGACGTTGTCGCGGCTCGCCGCCAGGCGAGGCTTGAACGTGCTCGCCGTAGATGGTGACAGCAACCCGAACCTTGCGTCGGCCCTCGGCGTAGACGCCACGATCGATCGAGTGCCCTTCCTTCCCACCGGACTCGTCTCACGGCGACCCGCTGGTCCTGCACTCACCACGCCGCTCGACGAGGTGATCGCTGAATATGGCGTTGTCGGTGGAGATGGCGTTCGGTTGGTGCGAATGGGCGCGCCCAGGCACGCAGACGAAGGCTGCCTCTGTGCGGCGCATGCGACGGTGAGCGCAGTGCTGGCCGACGTCGGCGACCGGAAGGGCTTCGTGACCGTCCTCGATCTCGAGGCCTCGCCAGAGCACCTCAGCCGCGGTACCGCCCGACATGCCGACGTGCTCATGCTCGTAACGGAGCCCTACTACCGATCCCTCGAGACCATTCGCCGGCTCGCTGCGCTGGCCGCAGAATTGGCAATCCCACGGGTCGTCGTAGTTGCGAACAAAGTTCGGTCGGCCGACGACGGTGATGCCGTCGGTGAATTCTGCGCGCGACACGGCTTGCACTATCTCGGCGCGGTGCCCTGGAGCGACGCCGTGATCGACGCGGACGGTTGTGGCATTCCGGCGCTCGACTATTGCCCGAACGACCCAGCGGTGCAGGCCATCGTGACACTCGGAGAGTCCCTTTGGCCCTCCGTCCAACTGCTCGTTGACGGGATCCGCTGATGTGCGTAGGGATGCCGGGCCAGCTGGTTGAGATCTTCGTCGAGGAACACGCCGCGATCGTCGATGTCGCCGGTGTTCGCCGGCGAGTCAACATCGGCTTGCTGCTCGATGACGAAGGCATCGCCGTGGGGGACTGGGTGCTCATTCACGTCGGCTTCGCAATGGCCAAGATCGACGAAGCGGAGGCCCGTGACACGCTCGCTGCGATCGAAGAGCTCGCTGCTGTCTATGGGGACGACTTCGCTGAACTCGACGAGTTCGCCGAACTTCTGGAATCCGACTGATGCGGTTTGTCGACGAGTACCGCGATCCCATCGGCGCTCGTTCCCTAGTTCGCGAGATCACTGCATTGGCGAAAGACGATCACTTCAAGTTCATGGAGGTGTGTGGCGGGCACACGCACACCATCTACCGCCACGGAATCGAGCATGTGCTGCCCGCCAATGTCGAGCTTGTCCACGGACCGGGTTGTCCCGTCTGCGTGATCCCGATGGGCCGAGTCGACGATGCCATCGCGGTCGCGTCCACCCCCGGGGTGATCTTTACGTCCTTCGGCGACATGATGCGGGTGCCCGGCAGCCGCGGCAACCTGCTCGAAGCCAAGGCCCGCGGCGCTGATGTCCGCTTCGTCTACTCGCCCTTGGATGCGTTGCGCATAGCCGTCGCGTCCCCCGACCGAGACGTTGTCTTCTTCGCGGTCGGCTTCGAGACCACAGCCCCATCCACCGCGTTGACGTTGCTGCGCGCACGCGCGGAAGGCATCACCAACTTTCGCGTCTTCTGCAACCACGTCACGATCGTTCCTCCCATCAAAGCGATCCTCGAGTCGCCGGATCTGCGGCTCGACGGTTTCATCGGCCCCGGCCACGTGTCGACAGTCGTAGGAAACCGGCCGTATCGATTCGTTGCGGAGCGATACGGCAAGCCCTTGGTGACCGCAGGTTTCGAGCCGCTCGACATCCTCCAAGCGATCGCGATGCTGCTGCGCCAGATTCGCAGCGGACGGTGCGAAATCGAGAACCAATACGCCCGTGTCGTCCGAGACGAGGGAAATCCACGAGCACTACAAGCCATTACCGACGTATTCGAGTTACGGCCACACTTCGAATGGCGAGGCCTCGGGTTCATCTCGCACAGCGCATTGAAGTTGCGTGCGGAGTTCGCCGCCTTCGACGCCGAAGTGCACTACGACATTCCTGGCGTGAGGGTGGCTGATCCCAAGGCCTGCCAATGCGGCGAAGTGTTGAAGGGCGTGATCAAGCCCTGGGAATGCAAGGTCTTCGGCACTGCGTGCACGCCCGAGACTCCGATCGGGACCTGCATGGTGTCGTCGGAGGGTGCGTGCGCGGCGTATTACAACTTCGGTCGACTTCACCGTGACGCGGCCGTGGCCATCGGGCGGCGTCCGACGTAGAGGCGCCGGCGTTCAGGTGCTGATTACTTCCGCGAAGTGGCACGCAACGGGATGCCCTTGACCGCGGTCGACGAGTTCGGGGATCGAGTCGGCACAGATTTGCTGCGCCTTCCAACATCGCGTTCGGAACCGGCACCCTGATGGAGGATTGATGGGACTGGGAACGTCGCCCACGAGAACGATCCGCTCGCGATCTCGCTCGAGGTCGGGGTCCGGGACAGGCGCCGAGGAAATCAGTGCCTGCGTGTACGGGTGAGCCGCTCGATCGAAGACCTCTGCACGACTGCCCTTCTCGACGATCCGACCGAGGTACATCACGGCGACGTGATCGGCAAGGTGATGCACGACTGACAGATCGTGGGCGATGAAGAGGTACGCGACACGCAATCGCTCTTGCAGGTCGGCGAGGAGGTTGATCACATCGGCTTGAATGGAAGTATCCAGCGAAGAGACCGGCTCATCGAGGACGAGTAAGTCCGGCCTCAAGGCCAACGCACGCGCGATTCCAGCGCGTTGACGCTGACCGCCCGACAGTTCATGCGGATATCGCCCGAAGTGGTACGAATCGAGCTCGACGAGCCGCATCAGCTCGCGTACTTCATCTGATCCGTGTTCGCCGAAGAGGCGGTGAACGCGGAGCGGCTGGGCGATGCTCTCACCGATCGTCATGCGGGGATCGAACGACGACGATGGGTCTTGGAACACGATCTGCATCCGCCGCCGAAGTGCGCGCAAGTCACGCTTCTCGAGACTGAAGATGTCGCTACCGCAGACCCTCACACCTCCCGCGGTTGGCCGCGTCAGCCCCAGCACAAGGCGCGCGATGGTCGACTTACCGCAGCCCGATTCGCCCACGAGACCAAGCGTCGAGCCTTCCGGGATCGAAAACGAGACGCCGCAAACCGCGTGAACCTCACCCCGTGCTCGCGTCCCTAACCCAGCGCGCGTCGAGAAGTGCTTTACCAAAGTGTCGACGTCGAGGACCGTGCTACTTGAGGTCGCTGGAGCGCTCGCTAGGTCTCTCGGGGGATCGGTCACTGGCGGCTCGGGCGACGAGACATTGACGTGAGTTCCGTGTTCGCGAAGTGGCACGCCGTGAGGTGGTCGACGCTCGCACTCGCCTCCAAGGCGGGTGTGGCGGTCCCACAAGGATCCTCCAGTTGCGCTATCGGGCACCGAGGATGAAACGCGCATCCAGAGGGCAAGTGGATGGGCGAGGGTGGCTGTCCCGCGATGCGCTCGAGGCGGTTGCGCGTACGACCGAGGCTTGGCAACGAGGCCAACAGGCCTTGGGTGTACGGATGATTCGGTTCCCGAAAGATCTCGCGGACGCTCCCGGTTTCCACGACTCGCCCTGCGTACATGACCAGCACCCGGTCCGCCACGCTGGCAACGACGCCGAGATCATGCGTGATGAGTACCATCGCCGAACCCAGGCGTTCCCGGACTTTCTTGAGCAGTTCGAGAACTTGCGCTTGGGTCGTGACATCTAGTGAGGTCGTGGGCTCGTCCGCGACCAGAACATCGGCATCATTGGCGATAGCCATTGCGATCATGGCGCGCTGCCGCATGCCTCCCGATAATTCCCATGGGTACTGCTTCGCGCGAGTCTTCGGCTCGTTGATCCCGACGATGCCGAGGAGTTCGACCGCTCGAGCGCGAGCCGCTCTGGCGCGGACATCGCTATGGTGAACGCGGATGGCCTCGGCTACTTGGCTCCCAACTGTTTGGAGCGGGTGCAACGCGGCGAGCGAGTCTTGAAAGACCATGGCGATTCGACGTCCTCGGACCCTGCGGAGCTCGTTGGGCGACAGGTCTCGCATCGTTCGATTCTGGAAGATGACGTCGCCGGAGATTTCGGCATTGCGGGGGAGCAGACCCAGGATCGCAAGCGCGGTGGCTGACTTCCCCGATCCCGACTCACCAACGATGCAGAGAACCTCGTTTCTGTGCAGGTCGAACGAGACACCGTTGACTGCGTTGACGGCGCCCTGCTCCGACCGAAACTGCACGCGGAGTTCGCGAACGGCCAGGAGTGGGTCATCGGTCGGCACTACGCCTCGATCCGCCGATGCGGGGGTTGACTTCATACCTGATTCGGCTATCCGCACCAAGCGGTCTCGGCGAACAAGCCCGTGTTCTTGTTGTTGAGATCGTGGCATATCGACCGGCTAACTCGAACGTTCAGCGTCTCGGTCACCCAGATCTGCGGTAGGTCGGCGACTGCGAGCTTCTGAATCTCGCCGTACACCGACTTCGCGGTGGACGCGTTGGCTTGAATCGCTTGCTTCCACAGATCGTCCATACGCGCGTTGCGATAGCCCGACACGTTGGTGAACGGCGTCGTGCTGATCTGGGATGACACGTACTGCCGCCGAGTGCCGACCACCGGATCGTCCCCGGCGCAGTACGACACGAAGGCAGTGTCGTAGGTGCGCGCGCCGAGCTCGGTTTGGACCTGAGCATTGCTCTGTGGCCGATCGGTGACCGCAATACCCACCTGTTTCATGTTGGCTTGGAATGCCAGGCCGTACTGAACCTGCGTGCCGGTATCGAAGTGCAGCGCGTCGATCTTCAGTTCCGCGCCCGCTGGCGGCAAGCCGGCCCTGCCATCCGACTTGCGCGTCGTCGTTGGGTCGGACCCGTTGCTCGGATCCAGCCACCCGGCAGCCTGGAGGTCGGCGCGAGCCTGTGTGACACTGAACGCCGGGAGCGACTGCGGCGCATAGAGGTCTTTCGTGGCGCTGTGCAACGGTGAGTCGGCGGCCCGGCCCTCACCGAACTCTATGTTCGTGAACGCCGACTGCCGATCGAATGCCTCGTAGATCGCTTTGCGTACCGCGAGGTTCGACAGAATCGGATGGGTGTAGGGCGCTCCGGCAGGCTTCGCATTGATGGTCGCCGCGGTTTCACCCGATTGCCAGAGATTGAAGGCGAGAGTGGTGATGCAGTTACCACCGCCCGTACCTCTCGGGATCCGTTCGATGGCAAAGCTGCTATTGCCGTTGAACGACCCGATCTTGTTGCCCGGGATGGGAAGTCCAGCGTCGATGCTGCCAGGCTGCTCCCGGGCCGCCTGAAGTGCGATGTCTGGTGTCGTGGTGACGAGCAAGACAAGGCGGTCGAGGAACGGAAGATTCGTTTTGAAGTAGTTCGGATTCTTGTCCATTGTGATCTGCGTTGGCGTTGTCGTCGCCCACTTGAAGGGACCACTGCCCACCGGCTGGAGGTTCTCCGCGCAGAACGGGGCGGTCTGGTTGCCCAGAGTCGAGTCGCCGCCGTCAACGGCGCAATGCGCGTAGACGTTCTTCGGGATGATGGGCGCTTCAGTG
>JBDSMH010000130.1:0-5345 GCA_039915945.1 Acidimicrobiales bacterium
CACAACTCGCCACCGCGCTTCAACACGCCGTCGGCGCAACCAACCCGTCCAACATCGCTGTCACAGCATGACCATATAATTCACCAAGAGGCCGCCACCAAGTTCCACGGCGAACGGGTCAACCTCCTACACAGTGGCGAGCATCGGCTATCTCTCACCGTTTCGCGTCCCGAAACCGCACAGAAGCTGACGAGCCGCCAACATGGCCGACGTCCTGACGTCGGGCATGGTCGGCTCGCTAGTGCCTGCGTGACACCGGCGCCACAATGCGCCCGCCCATCGTGGTGCGCCAAGGCGCGACGAGTGGGAAGCATGAAACTCTGAATCGGGTTCTCATCTCTGTGGAACAACAACCAGCGAAGAGCAGTCCTGGCGGGATCGTCGTGTATTGGGGGCCCGCGTGTGGCTTTTGCAGCAGCCTGCGACGCAAACTCGACCGACATCGGATCGAATACCAACTCGTGAACATCTGGGACGACCCGGCGGGTGCGGCCTACGTCCGATCGGTCGCCCGCGGACACGAAACGGTCCCGACCGTCTCGGTGGGCACCGTCGCACTGGTGAACCCGAACGTGCACGCCGTGCTGGCTGCCGCAACGAAGTACGCGCCCGCGTCGGTGCCGAGCGACTACGAGGCGCCACAACCGGGAGGGTTCGCCCGCTTGATCACCAGAGGCCGCCGAGGTACGTGATCACGATCGAAAAAGGAGCGCACATGCAGGACTACGACCTGGTGATCGTGGGAGCGGGTAGCGGAAACATGTTGCCCACATCCGATACGGAGAATTGGCGGATCGCGATCGTCGAGTCGGACCGTTTCGGTGGGACGTGCCTGAACCGGGGGTGTATCCCGTCGAAGATGTTCGTCTACGCCGCGGATGTCGCCGAACAGGTCCGCCACGCGGCACGGTTCGGCATTTCCGCGGAGATCATCGGTGTCGACTGGCCATCGATTCGCGAGCGGGTGTTCGGGCGGATCGACCCTATTCACGATCGTGCCGTCGAGTACCGGCGACACTCGGGCGTTGACGTCTACCTCGGCCAGGCACGCTTCGTCGCCGACAAGACGCTCGACATCGACGGGACGGTCATCCACGGCAAACGGATCGTGCTCGCCGTCGGCTCACGACCGTCGGTGCCCGACATCGCCGGACTCGGCGACGTCATCCACCACACCTCTGACACCATCATGCGCCTCGACCAGCTCCCCGGATCGATGCTGGTAGTCGGCGGCGGGTTCATCGGAGCCGAGATGAGCCACGTGTTCGGCGCCCTCGGGACCCACGTCACGATCGTGCACCGGGGCGAGAGCCTCCTCAACAGTCACGACCACGACATCCGCCGCCGATTCACCGACATGTACGCCCAACGATTCGATCTTCGCCTCGGCAGCCGCGTCGAACGTGTCGAACGACGCGGTTCGGGGGTCGTCGCTCACCTCCGTTCCGGCGACGGCGCGGCGAGCACGGTCACCGCCGATGTCGTGCTGCTCGCCACCGGACGGGTCCCCAACAGCGACCTCCTCGATCCGACCGCCGGCGGCCTCACCGTCGACGAACACGGTCACATCCGAACCGACGACACCTACGCCACCAGCGCCGCCGGGGTGTGGGCCATCGGCGACACCGCGAACCATTTCCAGCTCAAGCACATGGCCAACGCCGAGACCCGGCTCGTGCGACACAATCTGCTCCATCCCGACAAGCCCGAGCGCGCCCGATTCGATGTCGTACCCTCCGCGGTGTTCGCCGACCCGCAGGTGGCCACCGTCGGCGTCACCGAAGACCAACTACGGAGCGACGGGCGCGACTACGTGGTCGGCGCTCGGGACTACTCCGATACCGCGTACGGCTGGGCGCTCGAGGACACGACCAGCTTTGCGAAGGTGCTCGCCGACCCGAAGAGCCGCAAGCTGCTCGGCGCACACATTCTCGGCCCGCAAGCAGCCACGCTCATTCAGCCGCTCATTCAGGCCATGTGCCTCGCCAACACGGTCGACCAACTCGCCCACGACGTCTTGTACATCCATCCCGCGCTCAGCGAGGTCGTCGAGAACGCGCTACTACAAATCCCGTAACCCAGCGATCTCGATCGGGGTGGCGGCTCGACGTCAGCGTGCCGGCGTCCCGATGAGCTCGATGATCGGTCCGGCCGCGAATACGGGGCCGCCTCGGCCGGTGACGCGTTCGACCACCGACGCCGGTACCGATATGTCGGCGAGGAACAAATTCCCGGTCGCCGCGGCCAATCGCAACCCGATCTTCGGCGCGCACAGTGTGAGCGTCGCGTCGGCGCGTACCGCACGAGCGCCCGTCGTCCCCTTCGTCGCATCGAGACCCGACGGTAGCCCGATGCCCTTTAACGACGCCGACCCTCGGGAGGCGATCTCCCCAAGACGTGGACGACGGTCATCGTCGTTCACCCGTAGCGTGGCCATCATGACGAGCCCCGCCGAAGCCTCTCCCCTGACGACACCGACATCGATCGGCTCGACGACGTTGGTCATCGATATCGGCGGCACCGGGCTCAAGGCCTCAGTGCTTGACGCACGCGGCGTCATGGTGACCCCCCGGGTACGGATCCCCACCACCTACCCATGTCCCCCCGGCGACCTTGTTGCACACCTTGGACAACTCGTCGATCCGCTGCCAACTTTCGATCGGGTATCGGTCGGCTTCCCGGGCGTCGTACGCGGCGGCGTCATCTCGTCCGCGCCGCACTTCATCACCGCCCACGGCCCCGGTACCCGAATCGACAAGCAACTGAAGGCGGCGTGGAATCAATTCGACCTCGCCTCCGCGCTCAGCGAGAGTCTCGATCGCCCCGTCCGCATCGTCAACGATGCCGATCTCCAAGGTCTCGATGCGATCACCGGCACCGGCATCGAGGTCGCCATCACCTTGGGTACGGGGCTCGGCTTTTCCGTCTTCGACAACGGCCACCTGGGACCTCACCTCGAACTCGCCCACCACCGCTTCCGCAAAGGCCAGACCTACGACGAACAAGTCGGCAACCACGCCCGCAAGAAGATCGGCAAACGGCGTTGGAACAAGCGGATACATCGACTCATCAAGAACCTCCAAGCACTCGCCTTCTACGACCACCTTTACATCGGCGGCGGCAACGCCCGCCACGTCACGTGCAAACTAGGACCGAACGTCACGATCATCGACAAAAACGCCGCCATCTTGGGTGGACTCAAACTCTGGGAACAATCGTCGCAATAGATTCCGACGGGCGCGCACAATCGCCGTCACCGCGAGCGCAGCGTCCCCGAGTCTTGTGACTTCCGCGCTCTGCATGTTCACTGCTTTTGCCGAGGGACCATTGCGATTGTCTCCTCGAGTTCCACTGCTCGGCGGTGCGCCTCGCCGATGGCGCAGTTCTCGGAGAAGAACCTCACCATGGCGAACTGCTCGTCGGTCAGATCGCCGGTCACCTCGACACGTTTGACGATCTGGGACTGTCCGAACTTTGTGTAAGTGGCGTGATCTGAGGGTCCGCAGCTGAACGGATTGACGCGGTGGTGTCGGCCGCCAGGGTCGGGAAGCACGCCGTGATAAGCGGTCGTGAATCCCTGCTCACGAGGAACGCTTGATCATCCAGTCATGAAGGTCGTGCGCCATGTCCCTGACTCGGTGCAGTCGGAGCCGAACCGCCAGCTGGTTAGCGATCCATTCGAGGAGCGGGCGCTGACGTTCGCTCACGCCGACGTAGAACTTGAATGGCCCGCGGTCCGGACGCGGCCGGTGACCGTATGGTTGCGCAGGCCGGTACTCGTGAATCCACGGAGCGACGAGACGACGCGGCGGAGTCGTCGCATCCCGGTGAATGGGCTCGCCACACTCGGCGCATACGGCGTGCTCGACCTCCATCAGGTCGAGAGTAGACGTGGGAAGCGATCGAATCCTTCGCTCATTCCTGGCGTCAACGCATCTACGGGACCGCACATAGTGGTGTGCGACCGCACAGCGCTCGCACACATCCGACGTGAAGTCTCCGGGTAGCAGACCGGTAGCAAGCGGGCCGAAATGGGAAGCGTGCAAGCCCACTACCAGCCGCTTCTCAGTGTCGGAGGAACGACACAGACGGTAAACCCACGCGCTGGCGCTGCTGGTGAGTTCTCGATTGCGGTGTGACGTCCCAATTGAGTCCGGCGCCAATGAATCGGTCTGGCCGCGAAGCCGTCTTGGCCGCAATGGGATCGCAGCCGACGTCGGACCCGTCGGTTCGATCACCACCTACAACCGCACCCCCGGCTCCGCTCCCGCCAACGCAGCGGCCTCCCGGCGACAAGTCGTCGGTCGGCGGCCGGCAACGACGACGCTCCAGCACCGCCCCCGCCTCATCAACCACCACGACCGTGCGCGCTGACGTGATGCCGAGATCGATCCCAACAATACGACGCCTCATCACAACCGGGTGTGCGTGCAGGGCGACGTAAACAAAACGAGGAACGACTCGCGGCTGGCGATCAATAGGCAACGGAGTGAGTCTGTCTTGTGTCCGCACCAGCGCGGCAGCCCATTGCGAGCGACAACTACCGCAGCACGCTGCAGCGACTGCTCGCGCGAAGAACGTTGACCTCATCTCGCCGTACGCATTCCGGCACACCTATGCGATTCATCTCATCGAAGCTGGCGTGCCTATCGCGCACGTCGCCGAACTACTCGGCGACACCGTCGCAATAGTCGAGTGAACCAACAGCCACGCCTAGTCCGAAGCCTGAAGTAACCAGTGTCGTGGCTTCGTTGCTCAACTGATCCTAGCTCCGCAAGCAGCCGGAAGAACTCGGCCCGAGGTTGTCCCGGGTTCTGTTGAAGTGAGGTGGTGATCCCTTCCCGGGCCGTGCCGTTGAGGCAGGGTTCGGGGGTCCACCAAAGACACCTGAACAAGGGAAAGGGATCACCGATGAAGAAGGTACCTGTAGTGAAGGTCACGACGCCGGAGGCTGCTGTCGGTCTGGCTGGTTTGTCGTTCGACGCGTCGATCGCGATGGCTGACGTCGCGGGCGCGATGCGCGACGGCTTGTTGGCGTTTTCGGCGGCGGCGGGTTTGGTGGTGATGCAGCAGATGCTCACCGCGGAGCTCGCGCAGATCGTGGGTTCCAAGCACGCCAAGCTCGGCGAGGGTCGGGTCGGGAACTGGCATGGCACCACGACCGGCCAGGTCGTGTTGGGCTCACGGAAGGTGACCGTGCAACGGCCTCGCGGTCGTTACGTCGACGGCGGCGAAGTGCCGCTCGGGTCGTGGGACGTGTTCGCGTCGGAGGATCTGTTGCGCCAGGTCGTGGTGGAGCGGATGCTCGCGGGGGTCGCGACGCGACGCCATGTCGATGTCGCGGA
>JBDSMH010000181.1:0-35917 GCA_039915945.1 Acidimicrobiales bacterium
AAAACGTTCCTCTCGCCGACTGTTGCGGCACGAAGAAACGTTCGGGTTCCGAACTCACCAATTCCTGGACGATGCCAGGCGGCGCGGGGCACCACAGCGAGATCCGGCCGTCGCCGCGGTGGTCGTCGTGGTAGTAGCACAACGGCCGCTTGTCACCAATGAAGAAACACGGCGCACCGTGGCTGAAACGCTCGTTCACGTCGGGCAGCGCTACGGCGATCCTGCGCACCCGCTCGAATTCACGACCGCCCATTCCCCAGTCTCGCCGAGATCGCACGTTCGATCGACACTTCCGTCGGAATCAACGGTGGCGCCCCGGTTCGATCTGGGTGCAGGATCCTGCAGCAACGGGGCCACCTCTGCCGGATTCGACGCCTACAGGTTGCGGCCGAGGAACGCGATCACTTTGTCGTGAGCCAACGCGTCGTCGGGCATGGCGACGGCCGGGGCGCGCACGGCGGGCGTGCGCAACATAGCGTTCATCGGCGTGATGACCCCCATGCACTCCACCACAGATCAGCGGGCAGCGTTGTGTCCTGCCCGGTCGCCTTGGCGACGTCCCAGCCATGGGTGAGGCGTTCCATGAACGCGATCTAAGCCAGGGCATATCCCAACCGCAACACGCATCCGCCTAACCGAACTTCATCGCGCGTCCATCGCGCGCTCGCAGCCATTCGCGCTGGTTCGTGCACATTCGCGCTCCGCACATCGGCCCTAGTCAGAGTACATATTCGTTCGCGTGCGTCCGTCAGAATTCGGGCCCGAGCCGCCTGAAAAGCGGTAGGTCCGGGGATCGAAGCCCCGCCCGACCACCAATTTCTCGAACCGAGCCCGGCGAATGGCGGGAAACAGCCGTTCAGTCCATTCAGGACATCAACGCGGCCCACGTTGATTCGCCAACGACGCCGTCGGCGCTGAGCCCCGCCTGTGTTTGAAAGGCTTTCACCGCTTCAGTCGTGCGCGGGCCGAAGTCACCGTCGGCTACGACGTCGTAGCCGCGATAGATCAGCAACTCCTGAAGGTGTCTGGTCCAGTCGGCGTACGTCGCACCGCATCCTTCCTGTATCTGTGGCGCATTGGGGATAGCCGGCGCCGGGTCCTCGTCGGCGGTGTTGCTCGAGCGCAACGTCGTCGGCTCTGTGTGCCCGGGCTGACCGATCGGCGGCGCAATCGCCACCACGGCGCCATTGCTGAAGTAGCTGTTCCCCCAGTCCGCGAGCTGCTGGACGAACCACTCGTTGATCTGGTCGCCCCACTCGCGGCGAGCTGCGGTCGACGCACAGCCGATGGACGTGCCCGCGTACCACGCGAGGGCCACCGCGGCGGCTTCGCCCGCGATCGGCCCAGCTGTTGTCGCGGTGGCGATCATGCCCGCCGGAATTGCTCCGGAATGAACGAGGTACTCCACCGCTTCTGCGGGCTCCATGCCACTCAACGCCAGATGGATCTCATGCGCGGCGTGGAGCACCTCCTCGACGCCGTGATAGATCTGGGTCGGTCCCGGCAACCCGAGGGCACCGTTGGTCTGGTTCATGCAGCCGAGCCATTGTTCGCCGAATCCCATGCTTCCCCTCCGTTGCGACCGCGGACGCGATCGTAACATCGTCGGTGCTGGTGAGAACCGCCGCTTTGCCGGCGTCCTCCTTCGTATGATTCCCGCGTGTCGCAATCAGACAGCCGCGCTTTCAATCTCGTTATCTTCGATTGCGACGGCGTGCTCGTCGACAGCGAACGACTTGCCGTTCGCATCGAAGCGGCGTTGATCAACGAACTGGGTTGGACGATCACCGAGGCCGAAGTCTTGGAGCGCTTCGTCGGCCGCAGCGATGCCCACATGTTGGGCGTCATCGAACGCGAGTTGGGCCGCGCCGTGCCGGATTGGCAAGAGCGGTATCAGCGTCGTCTTCATGCCGCATTCGCGCGGAGCTGCCACCCGTGGCCGGGATCGTCACCGCACTCGACGAATTGACCATTCCCTATTGCGTGGCGTCGAGCGGCACCCACGACAAGTTGCGATTGACGTTGGGGATCACCGGATTGTTCGAACGCTTCGAAGGGCGCATCTTCAGCACAACGGAAGTGGCCAACGGCAAGCCGGCGCCCGATCTGTTTCTCCACGCGGCCTCACGCCTGCACGTCTCGAACTCTCGTCGATGATGACGCACTGGCGCGCATCGAAGCGACAGCCGACATCGCCGGCCTTCGCGACGTGTTGCGGTCGGCTTTGGCGGCACTGCCCGCGGGTCAGGTCGACGCCATCCGTCTGCGAGTGATCGATCAATTGCCCTACTCCGAGGTGGCACGCCGGTGGGTTGTTCCGAAGGCGCCGCTCGGGTGCGAGTCACGCGCGGTTTGTCGCACTTAGCGGAGGTGATTCCTACATGAGCTACGAGAGCGTCATCGACCATATGCAACGCGAGTTGGTCGCGGGGGCGACGCGGCGCCGTCGTCGCGAACGCATCCACCGCGGCGTGGCGGCGGTCGTCGTCGCAACTGCCCTCGTCGTCGGCGCCGTTGCGCTCACTCACGACGACCAAGGGGCGTCGCGCCTGTCGACGGAACCAACGGCGGGCGCGCTCGCCGCCGCGCGGACCGAGGTCTGCAACAAGTTCTTGGATCTCCAAACGAATCCGCCATTTCCTGACTCTGCCCTCGCGCTCGAGCAGTTCGCCACGGCCGCCGCTACGAGCCGCGACATCACGCTCGCCCAGCTCGCGACGGAATACCGCGACACGTATGCGACCGGAGCGGGCCAGGTGTCGTCCGACCGGCATATCGAGGCCCTGAATGCGTTGGTCATGCGCTGCCGAGCGCTCGGTACGCCGGGCCTCAACCCTGTCTATGTGCTTGCGACAGTCGTTCCGCCCGCGCGCGTTGACCTCAGCGCGTATGGCACGGAACAGATGCTGCGCCCCACCGCCCGGCCCCCGCTGGGAGTCTCGTTGGCTCAAGGGCGCGACTTGAGCCCGGTCCAGCTTGCAGTCAGCGACCGGGGCGCCTGGGTTACCACCTGGGCGTACAACGTGGGTAGTCCTGAGGACCCGCGTGTCTGCCGCTCAACTGGCACGCAACAGGGCGGAGGCTTCGGCTGCCGGCGTGTGGGCGAGGCGTCAGTGCTCTCCCCGCCCGAACTGCGCATCGAGCACTCCGGTGGCAATACCGGCGATCCGACAGCCTCAATAGCGGTGTCGGATGCGACCTCATTCGTCGTGTTCGAAACGGGCGGCCAGCGGTACGTGCAACAACCGGTGGCCGGGATCACGATCTTCGTTTGGCAGCTTGCAGGATCGTCGAGCCGGCTCGATTTCACGGCGCGCGCGTATGACGCCGACGGCGGTGCGCTCGGTTGCGTCGCGTCGGGCAGCCGCAGCTGCTGACGCCGCGAACGGTCAGCGGACGTGAGCGCGTTACTGCGCGTTACTGCGCGTTTGTGCGCGTTACTGCTAGCAAAAGCGTCCCTGCGGGGACGCTTTTGCCCAATGGCGACGGCACAAACTTCGGTGACAGTGGCCAACTTCGTCAACAGTGGTCAGTTCCGCAAAAACAAACGTCGATACGGACACCCGGCCGCCGCCGGATGCCACGCAGCGCGATTCAGCGCATCGACTCGAGGATCACGCGGATGTCATCGCTCGACGTGCGCGGGTTCACGATGCACAGTCGCAACATCGGTTGGCCGTCGTGCAGGCTCGGTACGACGAACGCGATCTGCTCGCGCATCATGCGCGCCGACCACTGCACATAGTCGTCGTTGGTCCAACCAATGCGCCGTAGGGCAAGCACGGAAAGAACCGGATCGACCACGAGCTCCACGTGATCGGCCGCCTGGACGAGCGCCGCGCCTTCGCGAGTGACTTCGAGCGTGCGTTCGACGGCCGCCTCGTAGGCACGCGTGCCGTGCGCCGCCAGCGAGAACCAGAACGGCAATCCACGAGCGCGCCGCGTGAGATGGATCGCATAGTCGGACGGATTCCACTGATTGTCCATCTGCAGGATCTCGAGATACGACGCATGGTGCGCGTGCGCGGCATAGGCCTTGGTGGGATCGCGATAGAGCAACGCACACGCATCGAACGGAGCGAAAAGCCACTTGTGCGGATCGATGATGATCGAGTCCGCGTGCTCGACGCCGGCAAACAGGTGACGGGCCGACGGCGCGGCCATCGCCGCGCCTCCGTAGGCGCCGTCGACGTGCAGCCACACCTCGCGCTCGGTGCACACCTCGGCGATCGTCTCGAGGTCGTCGATCAACCCGAGGTTCGTCGTACCGGCGGTCGCAACAACGGCGAACGCCCGCCCACGAGCCCGCGACAGTGCACGGGCAACGCTCTTGCCGGTCAGCCGACCGCGTGCGTCGACCTCGGCACCGATGAGATCGGCATCCATCGCTTCGGCCGTCGCGTGAATCGACGAATGCGCGGACTCCGCAGCGACGACGGCCCACCGTCGTGGACGGCGCGGACGCGCCGCGTTGGCCGCATGACGCGCCGCGACGAGCGCGGAGAGGTTGCCGAACGTGCCGCCGGCGACGAAGCACCCGCCGGCCTCTGGTGGCAGGCCCGCGAGATCGGCCAGCCACCGCAGCGCTTGATTTTCGGCATAGACGGCACCGGCGCCCTCGAGCCACGACCCGCCGTAGATGGAGAAGGCACTGACGACGAGATCGAACAGCACCGCCAATTCGGTGGGGGCGCACGGCACGAACGCGAGGTAGCGAGGGAAGTCGACCGACAGGCAATTGGGCGCGAGCGCGTCGCGAAAGATACGCAAAGCCTCGTGCCCGCCGAGACCACCTTCGGTGATCGTTGCGCCGGCGAGCGCGGTCAGCGACTCGATCGTCGCGGTCTCGTCGAGCGGGATCGGATCGAGCCGTGTGCGCCACCGCGCGAAGTCGACGATCTCGGTGGCTACCCGGTCGATCTCGGCGTCGTAGAGATGCATGCGCCGATCATCCCGCAGTCAAGGTGGTGAAACGCTCGTCGAGGTCGTCTTCGACATCGGCCGCCAGACCGCCCCAGGTATAGAGCCGCTGCCGGGTCGCGTCGTCGGGAAACAGGATCGGGCTGTCCGCAAGTTGTGCCGCATCGCCACCGAGCTTGCGCAGTTCGTCACGCACGCCGATCACGGGCGAGATGTACTGCACTGCCGCAGTGATGCGGGCCGCGTTCACCGGGTCGTACGCGAAGTTCATCCAACGGGCGGCCCCCGCAGCATTGTCGGCGTGACGCGGGATCACCATCGTGTCGAACCACTGCATGCCCCCCTCTTCGGGGATCACGAAACGGATGTCGGACCGCTCGCGCTGCAACTGCACGATGTCGCCCGACCACGCGAGACACAGCGCGAAGTCGCCGCTGCTCAGCCGAGCGCGGAACTCGTTGCCGGTGAACTCGCGGATCTGCCCGTCGCGCTTGGCCGCCTCGAGCTTTTCGAGGGCACGCTCAGCCGCGTCACGGGTAGGTCGCGACGGATCGGCTCCTTGCAACGCCATGGTCAACGCAACCGTCTCGCGCATCTCGGAGACCATGCCGACCTTGCCGCGAAACGCGGGATCGAAAAGATCGGCCAGCGACCGCACTTCGCGGTTGGTGAGCGCGGGGTTGTAGGCGATGCCGGTGAGCCCGGCCTGCCACGGCATCTGGTACCGCGCACCGCGATCCCACGGCATGGTCAAGAACGTCGGCTCGAGGTTCACGTGGTTGGGCACGAGCTCGAGCGGCAGCGGCTCGAGCCAATCGCGCGCGACGAGGCGCGATGCGAGCCAGTAGGTGGGAACGACGAGGTCGTACCCGACGCCGCGCCCGCGCCCGAGATTGGGGGCGAACAGGTCGCTGAAGGCTTCGGTGTTGCTGGGGTATTCGTCGCTGTAGTCGACCTCGAGTCTCGACGATTGAGCGAAGCGACTGACGGTGCCGGGCGTGAGCGGCTCGTCGGTGTCGATGTAGTCGGTCCAACTCAAGATGCGCAGCCGAGACGACGAGCTGATCTTTTCGCCTCGCCCACTCGACGCGCAACCGGCGAGCACGACACCCGACGCGAGTGCACCGGCGATGAAGCTGCGACGGGTGACGGTGGAAGCGGAGTGCTGCATGTCGATCACCGGTACTCGTTGATGCGCATTTGTGTGCCCCACAACATGAGAAGCAGGGCAATGAGAGGGATCAGCAATGCACTGGCGGTGAGATAGCGCAGGCGATGGTCGGCCGACGACAGCGAATCTTCGAATTGCGCGGTGTTGTCCTGCACGACACTCTCGACCGCGAGGTTGAAACCGTTGAACGCTTGATTGCCGGTGGTGGTGGCGGTGAGTCGCGCCGTCTCCCGATTGCCCCGCGTCGCCGCAGTTTGGATCGTGCGGTTCGTGTCACGGTAACGCTGCCACCGCAGCAGCATCTCGGCCGCGGCGTAGCGCTCGCGCGACGAGTCGGCCAGCCGCACCGCGTCGAACAGCAACCCCTCGCCGGACACTGCGGCACCGTCGCGGATCTGCTGCGCGTCTGCCGCAGTGATGTCGCGCGACGCCAGCGTGCGCACGCTCTGTTCGAACGACGCGAACGAGCCAACCGCCGCGCCCGTGCCCAGAAGGGCGAGGCTCTCGTCGGCTTTGGCCCGGTAGGCGACACCCTGGATGCGCGCCGTCGACGAGATGGAGTCGTAGCCGTCGTTGGAGGCCGAACGCAGATCGCTCCGTTGCCCCATCTCGGCGAAGATCAACCAGACCGCCAGCACGACCACCGCCAGGGTGGCCAGGGCGATCGGCGCATTGATCAGACGATGCGCCCGCTTCGTCATGAACCGCTGCACCGCAACCAGCGCCGCCACCGCCGCCGCAAGACAGACGAGCGCAACCACTATCCGCGCCACCGGGCGTTGGTAGTCGTCGGCGAGCTGCTTCTCGCTGATGGCGGTGAGTTGCTCGACGTCGGCGCCGATACCGCTGCGCATCAGATCGAGCGCGCTGGTGAGTGTCGCGTTGGCGCCCGCGATGCCGGCCTTGTTCTGCGCGCGCGCCGCCTCGACGACACCGGCATAGCGGGTGAGATTCGCCGCGATGCTCTGAAGGGTCTGATGCGCCGCGGGGTCGTCGCCGATCAGTGTGGCGACGCGCTCGATCTGCTGGGTCGAGCGTTCGAGCGCCTGTTCGTAGAAGCGGCGCTGTTCGCGATTCTCGTTCGCACCGGACAGCTGCACTGCGGAAGCGGCCGCGTCGGCCTCGGCCAGGCTGGAGTAGAGCTGCTGCGTGGCGACCAGCACCGGCCCGGTGCGGTCACGGACGCGATCGGTGCGATCCGAGAGCGAGCCGACCAAGGCCGACGCCGCAATTGCCGCCAGAACGAGGGCGGCGCCCGCGGCGATGCTGTAGGCCCGGTATACGGTGGGAGTCGACCGAGTCACCCCCCTGGCGGCGGCGACGGGCGGCGCCGCGGCGGTCATCGCGCTCATCGGCGTGCCTCCATGGATGGCACCCTACCGGCAGCCCGCGCGACGGGGTGTGCGACGCGCCCAGTACCCTGCGGCCCGGAGCCACAAGGTGAATCTGGAACAGCTCGACGAGCTCTTGCGTCGTTACCGCGAGGCCGAACAGAAGATCGCCGCGACACTCGTCGATCTCGAAGCGCAGCCGACGTACAAACTCGTCACGACCGCCCGCTTGCGCGGCACGACCGCGGCCCGCCTTCAAGCGGCCCTCGAGTCCGTCCCGGAGCTGTGGCGCGCGTTCAGCACACTGCGCGAGGTGCTCGACGAGGCCCGCACCATCCGGGGACAACGGCGCAGCATCGCCGACGAAGAACGGCAACGCCTCGAGACGGTGCTCGCGTCACCGTCGATCCTGATCAGCGTGGAGCAACTCCCGCTCGAACAACGCAGCCTGCTCGGCCCCACCGAGAAGGAAACGCGCATCACGCCCGAGCAACTCATCGCGCAGATGAGCGCCACCTTTGCCACCGTCACCGAGGGCGTCGGCGCGGTCGAACGCGCCTGGCGCGACGTCGTGCCCCGCATCGATGCCGCGACGACCGCGCTGGCCCGTCTCGTACAGACGGCCGAGGATCACGACGCGGCCGGCGAGCCCGCACTCGACAGCTTGCGCGACACGCTGCAGGAGATCGAAACCACCCTGGCCGAAGACCCGCTCGGCATGGATGCGAACTCAACGGCACGACTCGACGCCACCCTCGCCATCGCCGAACAACGCGTCGGCGAGCTGTCCCGAGCGCGCGGCTCGCTCGACGACGACCTCGCCCGCGCGGGTGGGTTGCTCGCCGACCTGCGCAAGTTGCGCGCCGAGTCCGCCGCAGTGGTCGCCGAATCCTCCGTCAAGATCGCCGACTACCACCCGATCGACGTCGTCCCCGCCGAGTTGATCGACGGGGCCGACGGGTTGGCCGCCGAACTCGGCGACATCCGTGCGCTCACGTCGAGTTGGCGGGAACGCCGGCGACAACTCGACGCGTGGCTGGCGCGCGCGGAACCGCTGTCGACCGACTCCGCGCAAGCACTCGCGGCCAACCGTGCACCACTTCGGCGCCGCGGCGAATTGCGCGGGCTGCTCGATGCGTACCGGGCCAAGGCGGCCGATATCGGTCTGGTGGAAGACGAAGAAATCGCGGCGTTGGTGCGCGCCGCCAATCAAGAGTTGCACACCGCACCCACATCGCTGGTGCGCGCGGAGCAACTCGTCACGCAACTCAGCGCGGCGCTCGGCCGCCGACCGAAGGGTGCCCGATGACTTCAATCGTGACGCCGTGCAATCGACCGAACTGTTCGGGCCACATTGCACCCGACGGCTACTGCGACACCTGTGGCGCCAAGTTCGCCGCGGTGGTCGCCGCACCGTCCGCGCCGCGCGCCTCGGCCCGCGCCACGATCGGCGCCCCGGTCGCACCCAGTCGTCGAGTCAGTACGCCGACCGGCAGTGCACCGACGTCTCGCCGCACCTCGTCGCGGCGGACTGCAGCGTCACGCGCGCAACTCGGCGCGGGGCTGATCGACGTCGCACCGACTCCCATCGGCGACCCGCTCTCAGCCATCATGAGCGACGAGAAGATCGCCGCAGTGATCGGCGCCAAGCCCGAAGAAGAGCGGTTCTGTACCTCGTGCGGGCGTCCCGTCGGGCGAGCCACCGCCGATCGTGCCGGCCGCATCAAAGGATTTTGCGGCAATTGCCGCGCGCCGTTCGACTTCACGACGAACATGCCGTCGCTGGTGAAAGGCGATCTCGTCGGCAATCAGTACGAGATCATGGGCTGCCTCGCGCACGGCGGTCTCGGTTGGATCTATCTCGCTCGCGACACGGCGGTGTCCAACCGCTGGGTCGTGTTGAAAGGCCTGCTGAGCTCCGGTGACCCCGACGCAATCGCGGCCGCCGTAGCCGAGCGCCAGTTCCTCGCACGCGTCGAACACGGCAGCATCGTGCGCATCTACAACTTCGTCACGTGGCGCGGCGCGGGCTACATCGTGATGGAGTACGTCGGCGGCGAGTCGCTCAACAGCAAGTTGAAGAAGCGCCGGCAGGACAACGGCGGCCTGCCCAACCCGTTGCCGGTGGCCGATGCCATCGCGTACATGTTGGCGATGCTGCCTGCGCTCGCACACTTACATCGGTCCGGGATGCTCTACAACGATCTCAAGCCGGCCAACATCATGGCGGTCGGTGACGACGTCAAGCTCATCGATCTCGGCGCGGTCATCCGGGCCGACGACCCTGACGCGATCGTGTTCGGCACCGAAGGATTCCAAGCACCCGAGGTCGCATCCGACGGTCCGTCCGTGGCGTCCGACGTCTACACGGTCGGCCGCACGCTCGCCGTCATGATGCTCAACTTCGTCTTCCACGAGGGCCGCTATCTCTACGACTTGCCCGAGCCCGCGGACGAGCCGCTCTTCCAGAAGTGGGAGTCGCTGTATCGCTTCTTGTTGAAGACGACCGCCCGCGATCCGGCCGAGCGCCTGCAGAGTGCCGACGAGGTCACGCAACAGCTCTACGGCGTGTTGCGCGAGATCGTGGCCACCACCGAGAAGCGCTCGTACGCCGCGGCGAGCGTGCACTTCAGTGGCGACCAGTTGCCCAACCTGTTCGCCGATCTCGGCGACAAGCTCGACGTCACCGCGGCGACTTGGCACGCCCTGCCCACGCTCGTCGTCGACGCCACCGATACCGCCGCGCCGTATCTGATGAACCTCCCGCGCATCGATCCCACCGCGGACATCCGCGCCATCGACGACGCGGTGCAATCAGAGCGGGTGCAAGAGACGGTCGAAGTGCGGCTACGCAAGGCGCGTTCGTTGATCGACGCCGGCACCGATCCCCAACCCATTCTCGATCTCGTCGCGGCCGACGACCCGTGGGACTGGCGCGCTACATGGCTTCGCGCCGTCTGGGCGCTCAGCCAGTCCGACTACGCGACGGCGGCGCAACTGTTCAGCGGCGTGTGGACCGATCAGCCCGGCGAGCTCGCGCCCAAGCTGGGCCTTGCGCTCGCGGCCGAAGGTGCGGCCGAGTACGACCGGGCGGCGCAGCTCTTCGAGCTCGTCTGCACCGTCGACGACGGGTACGTATCGGCGATACTCGGCCTGGCCCGTGTGCGCGCCGCGCTCGGCGATCGCGCCGGTTCGGTCGCGGCGTTCGAACGGGTACCCACGTCGTCGGCTGTGTACATCGATGCACAACTCGCCGCCGCGCGGGCGCGTGTCAACGGGTCGACCACGCCACACGAGCTCGTCGCCGCGGCTGCGACCGTCGACCGTCTACTGCTCGATGCCGACACGAGAGCGATGGCCCACGCCGAAATCCTCGAGGCCGCGCTCACCGGCATCGGCGCGTCGACCTGGCCCGACGACCCGAACATCGAGCTGTTGGGAACGGCACTCGACGAACGTTCGGTACGACGCGCGCTCGAGAGCAGGTATCGAGACCTCGGCAGCGCCGCCCGTTCACCCGCGGAACGACTGCGCCTCATCGACCGCGCCAACGCGGTACGCCCGGTAACGGTTTTCTGACGTGCCGGTCTGCCCGAACTGCGGCGAGAGCGTGCCCGCGAACGCGCGCTTTTGCGAAGCGTGCGGCGCGGAGCTGCGCGCCCCGGCCGCAACCTCTGGCGCATCCCCGCCATCGGCAGCGGTAGGCCCGTGTGTGAGTTGTGGCGCGGCAGCCTCCTCGATCGCGACCGATGGCTATTGCGAGCAGTGCGGTATGAAGCAACCCAAGCCCGGTGACCACCGCGAGGTCGACCTGGGCCCCGTCGCCGCGGTCGCCGATATCGGGTTGCGTCATCATCGCAACGAAGACGCGTTCGCGATCGCACAGATCGACGTGTCCGGCGTGACCGTGAGGATCATCGTGGTGTGCGACGGTGTGTCGTCGACGGCCGACGCCGACCTTGCCGCGCAGGCCGCGTCCGACGCTGCCTGCAAGATCCTGGGCACCGCCACGACGACCGACGCGGCAACGTTCGAGAAGGTCACGGCCGACGCCATCGCGGGTGCGCAACTCGCGGCGAGTGCGATCCCCGCGAAGGACGGCGTGACGCCTTCCTGCACGATCGTGACGGCGATCGCCGCCATCACAGAAGCTCCGGAAGTAAGCGTGACGGTCGGCTGGCTCGGCGACAGCCGCGCCTACTGGATGCGCGGTCGCGAGTTGCGCCAACTCTCGCTGGACGACTCGTGGGCGACTGAGCAGATCGCGGAAGGCATGGCCGAGGACGACGCCTACAACGACACCCGCGCGCACAGCATCACGAGATGGCTCGGCGCGGATGCCACCGAGCTGGTCCCGCACATCGACACCGTGCACGTGCCCCGACCCTCGTCGTTGCTGTTGTGCTCCGATGGGCTCTGGAACTACGCGCCGACCACGCAAGCACTCGCCGATCGCGTCGCAGAGCAGGGCACGCCCTCGAGCAACCTGGCGCTCGCTCGCGCACTCACGAATTTCGCGCGCGACGCCGGAGGTCACGACAACATCACCGTCGCGATCGCAGACCTGTAGACCACCTTTAGTCCACGCCCATCACCGAAACACGAGGCGACATATGGCAACTTTCACCGCCGAGGTCTTCCAGAACGAGTTTCTGGCGCCGAACACCGACGTCGTCGACGCGGTCGTGACCGTCAGTGTCACGGGAGCTCCTGTCGCGCCCGCGGCCGGCGCCGCGACCGAGCTCATCATCGTCGACGTTTCGGGGTCGATGAACGAAGAAGGCGGCCGCAAGATGGCCGCTGCCCGCGAGGCCACCGTGGCTGCGATCGAGTGCATACGCGATGGCGTCTCGTTCGCTGTCATCGGTGGACGCGAACACGCCAGCCTCATCTACCCGCGCCGCGGTCTCGCGGTCGCGAGCAACAGCACGCGTGGTGAAGCCCGCCATCTCGTCGAGCGCATCGAGGCCGACGGTGGCACCGCGATCGGCACGTGGTTGCAGCTCGCGGCGGAGCTCACCGCGGAGAATCAGAACGCTATATGCCACGCGATCCTGCTGACCGACGGCAAGAACCAACACCAGCAGCCGTGGGAGCTCGAGCAGGCGATCGCGGCGTGCGTCGGACGATTCCAATGCGATTGTCGCGGCCTCGGCGCCGATTGGAATGTCGGCGAGTTGCGAAGGATCGCGTCGGCGCTACTCGGCACCGTCGACATCATCCCCGACCCCGACGAGCTGAGCGAAGAGTTCACCGCGCTGATGCAACACGCGATGGGCAAAGAGGTCGCGGGGGTGGCGTTGCGGTTGTGGACGCCGCAGGGTTCGACGATCGAATTCGTCCGCCAGGTCGCACCGGCGCTCGAAGATCTCACCGCGTCGGCCATGCCGATCAACCCACTCACCAACGAGTACCCGCTCGGCGCATGGGGCGGTGACGACTCTCGCGACTATCACGTGCGGGTGCGCGTGCCGACGGCATCGGTCGGCGACGAGCGACTCGCCGCGCGCGTGATGCTGTTCGTCGACAGCGCACAAATCGCCGCAGGCTTGGTCCGCGCCGTGTGGACCGACGACGAAGCCAAGTCGACGCGCATCAACCGGCAAGTCGCGCACTACACCGGCCAGGCCGAGTTGGCCGACGCGATCGCCGAAGGTCTCGCCGCGCGCGAAGCCGGCGACAGTGAGACGGCCACCGTCAAGCTCGGTCGGGCCGTGCAGTTGGCCCACGACGCCGGCAACGACAACACGGTGAAGCTGCTCGGCAAGGTGGTCGACGTCGACGATCCGGCCACGGGCACGGTGCGGCTGAAACGCGAGGTCTCGGCGATCGACGCGATGACACTCGACGTTCGCTCGACGCGAACCGTCCGCGTGAAGGGCAGCTGAGCCATGGCCAAATGTCCCAACGGTCACGAGTCCGAATGGAACGACTACTGCAGCGCGTGCGGCGCACCGATGGCGTCACCCGACCCGGCCGCCACCGCGAAGTACGCCACCGACACCTGCCCGTCGTGCGGCACGGCCCGCAGCGCCGGCGAGCCGTTCTGCGAATCGTGCGGGCACGACTTCGCGTCACCGACACCGTCGCCGGCGGTGGTTGCCGCGGCACCGGCCGCGCTCGACAACGTCGCGGTCGTACGGGCCGATCGCAGCTACTACGACGCGCAGAGCGCCGGTAGCGGTCTCGACTTCCCCGATCCGCTCCCCGCGCCGCTGGTGATACCGCTCACCGGCGCCGAGATCACGATCGGCCGCCACAGCCAGAGCCGCGGATCGTTCCCCCAGATCGATTTGAGCGGCGACAACGAAGACGCGGCCGTGTCGCACAAGCACGCAGTGCTGCGGCGCACCGAGACGGGCTGGACCGTCACCGATCTCGGCTCGACCAACGGCACCCGGGTCGTGGTCACCGACGATGCGATCACTCCCGGCACTGCCGTGGCGTTGCCCGCGGGCGCGAGCATCTACGTCGGCGCATGGACCCGCATCACCCTCGAGACTCGCTGATCGGCGGCGCGTCGCCGTTGACCCAGTGCGGTTGACATAGTGGAGTCAAATTCCACACTGGGCTACGGTGTGCCGTGGCCATTGCCCAACGGATCTCCCCCGGCGCTGCAACCGTCGAGCCACCGATGCCGGTGGGTTGGTACGGCGTGTTGTTCTCCGACGAACTTGCGCTCGGCCAAGTGCGGCCGTTGCATGCATTCGGCGTCGACCTCGTGGCGTTTCGCGGCGATGACGGCAGCGTTGGCGTCCTCGACGCGTACTGCGCGCACATGGGCGCACACCTCGGCCACGGCGGCACGATCGACGGCGCTTGCGTCGTGTGCCCCTTCCACCGTTGGCGGTGGCGCGCCGACGGCCAATGCGACGCCATTCCCTATGCCACGCGGGTGCCGTCACGCGCGCAGATCCGTTCGTGGCCCGTACTCGAACGCAACGGCTTCGTCTTCTGCTGGTATCACCCCCGCGTCGACCAACCGACGTGGGAAATAAGCGAAATCGCGCAGACATCCGCGCCGGGTTGGTCGATACGGCGGCGCAGCGAATGGGGACCGTTCCCGTCGCACGCGCAAGAGTTGAGCGAGAACGGTGTCGACTTCCAGCATTTCGACGTGATCCACGGCTTCACCATCCGCGGCATCACGTGGGAGCCCGACGGCCCGCGCTACCGCCTCGCGTACGACATGGACCCGCTCACTGCCGGCGATGGCGGCGAGTACACACTCGACTCGCTCACCGAAGGACCCGGCTTCACTCGATCGATCATGGCGGGGTCGATCGACGCCGTCTCCGCGCATTCGTGGTTCCCGACCGACCCGGGCATGCTCGCCATCAAGTCGCTCTACTTCTTCAGCCCCGACGCCACCGACAGCGTCGTGGACCGTGCATACGAGAACTCGCGCTCGGGCTGGGTCAAGGACATCGAGATCTGGAGCAACAAGCGCTACATGACGCAGCCGCTCCTCGCCGCGGGCGACGAGCCTGTCGTCCGTTTCCGTTCGTGGTTCGACCAGTTCTATCCATGACGGCGCGTGGGTAGACCACCGGGTTCGTAGATCTCGGCGCATGGGTAGCGTTGACGCATGACCACCACCGCTGCGACCGAGCAGACATCGCCGTCGACGATCACCGTAAGGGCGCCGTTCGACGGCGGCACGATCACGGAGGTGGCCGCCACCGACAGCGCCGGCGTCAACGCGGCGATCGCTCGCGGGCGATCGATGTTGCGCGCGGTGCATGCCGGCGAATTCCCCGCGTGGAAGCGCTCCGAAGTACTCGACCTCGCGGCGCGCACCTTGCGCGAGCGCATCGAGGAATTCGCTCGCACGATCGCGCTCGAATCGGCCAAACCCATCCGCACCGCACGCGTCGAAGCACAGCGCGCCGTGTCGACGTTGACGTTTTCCGCGGTCGAAGCGCGCACGCTGGCCGGACACATGGTGCCGATGGAAGGATCAGAGGCGGGCGCGGGCAAGCTGGCGTTCACACTGCGGTCGCCGATCGGTGTGATCGGCGCGATCTCACCGTTCAACTTCCCGCTCAACCTCGTGGCCCACAAGGTCGGCCCCGCGATCGCCGCGGGCGCACCGGTCGTGCTCAAGCCGGCATCGTCGACGCCGTTGTCCGCGCTCGCGTTGGCCGCCTTGCTCAACGAATGCGGATTGCCCGACGGGTTCCTCACCGTCACCGTCGGCGCGGGTTCGACCGTCGGCGACGCGCTCGTCAATCACGACGACATCGCGATGATCACCTTCACCGGATCGCCCGATGTGGGCTGGGGCATTCGAGCGCGTGCACCGCGTAAGAAGGTCGGCCTCGAGCTCGGCAACAACGCGCCGGTGATCATCGAACCCGATGGCGACTGGCAACGGGCGGCGCGCCTCATCAAGACCGCGGGCTTCAGTCACGCCGGGCAGTCGTGCATCTCCACGCAACGCATTTTCGTGCACGAGTCGATCGCCGCACAGTTCACCGAGCTGCTCGAGGCCGAGGTGCAGTCGCTCGTCGTCGGTGATCCGCTCGACGAACAAACCGAAGTCAGCGCGCTCATCTCGCTCAGCGAGCGTGATCGTGTATGCGAATGGGTGAACGAAGCCGTCCTCGCGGGCGCAACGCTCGTCACCGGCGGTCAGATCGACGGATCGTTGCTGCGTCCGACGATCTTGAGCAACGTTGCCGACGACATGAAGGTCAGCTACCTCGAAGTCTTCGGACCGGTCGTCGGCATCAGCACGTACCGCGACTTCGACACTGCGATCGAGCGGGCGAACGACACGCGCTACGGGTTGCAGGCGTCGGTGTTCACGTCGCGGCTCGATCGAGCGATGCAAGCGGTGCACGGGCTCGACTTCGGTGGCGTGCTCGTCAATGAAGTCCCCACGTACCGGGCCGATCAAATGCCCTATGGTGGCCTTCGCGACAGTGGGAACACGCACGAGGGGCCTGCCTACGCGGTTCGCGAGATGACGCACGAACGTCTCGCGGTGATTCAGCTCTAAGAACGGGGGCCCGAGCGGCCCTCTGAGCGGAAAGCGGGGGCGTCATGGCCAGAGTCGACGAGCCGGTCATCATCGAGGCCGCGATCAACGGCGGCGCGACAAAGGCCGCCAACCCGCACGTGCCCATCTCACCGGACGAACATGTCGCCGACATCCTCGCGTCGCTCGGCGCGGGTGCTGCCATCGTCCATCACCACGACGCGCTCGCGCCGACCGACCGCGCGGCGCGCCTCGCCGAAGTTGCGGGCGGCGTGTTCCGTCAAGTGCTGACCGAGCGACCCGACGCGCTGTGCTATCCCGCGACTGTGTGGGGCGGCCCGATCGAAGAACGGCTGGCCCATCACCGCCTGCTCGCCGATGAAGGGTTACTGCGCGTGGCGTTCCTCGACCCCGGCTCTACCAACCTCGGGGTCGCGGATGCCGAGGGTCTGCCGGCGCCGACCGACTTCATCTATGCGCACTCACCCCGCGAGGTGCGGTGGTGGTTCGACGAGTTGACCGACTTGCAACTCGGCCCGATGTTCTCGATATTCGAGCCGAGCTTCCTGCGCGTGCCGCTGGCGTATGAACGCGCCGGCAAGTTGCCCCGCGGCTCGTTCGTGAAGCTCTACTTCTCGGGGGGTGGCCGCAGCGACGGCCGGGCGTGGGCGTTCGGCATGCCGCCACTACCCGCGTGCCTCGATGCGTACCTCGCGATGCTCGAAGGCTCGAATGCGCCATGGGCCGTTGCCGTGCTGGGGGGCGATGTGATCGAAAGCGGTCTCGCCCGGCTCGCGCTCGAACGCGGCGGCCACTTACGCGTCGGGCTCGAGGACTACGTCGGCGACGACCAACCGACCAACGCCGAGGTGGTGGCCCGCGCCGTCGAGCTGTGCGCCGCCGTCGGACGCCCGGTCGCGACACCCGACCAAGCGGCACAACTGCTCGACGTCCCGCGGGCGCGGTCGCGCCGTCCCACGGGCGCGGTGGTGCCTGCCACATAGGCGCGGTCGCACCGTAGCGTGACGGCATGAGCATCGACATCCGACCCGCCAAATCCCGCTTCCACACGCAGATCGACTGGCTCGATTCGTGGCACTCGTTCAGCTTCGCCGAACACCACGATCCGGCCAATACCCATCACGGATTGCTACTCGTGAGCAACGACGACGTGGTCGACGCGGGCCAAGGCTTCGGCATGCATCATCACCGCGACATGGAGATCGTCACGTGGGTGATCTCGGGCCAAGTCGAGCACCGCGACTCGCAGGGCAACTACGGCATCATCCGGCCCGGCTTGGCGCAACGCATGAGCGCGGGGAGCGGCATCATGCACTCCGAGATGAACCCCAGCACGACCGAGCCCGTGCGGCTGGTGCAGATGTGGGTGCTGCCCGATGTGCGCGGTGGTGAGCCCGGC
Source organism: Acidimicrobiales bacterium (assembly GCA_039915945.1). Classification (GTDB taxonomy): domain Bacteria; phylum Actinomycetota; class Acidimicrobiia; order Acidimicrobiales; family WLNW01; genus DATLFA01. Next base: position 17,826 of record JBDSMH010000181.1, read on the forward strand.
TATCAAGAGGCCGACATCACCGATGAACTCGCGCGCGGTGGCCTCGTCAAGGTGGCATCGGGCGTTCCCGACACCGCTCCCATCACGATCCGCCAGCGCGGTGCAGAACTGTGGGCCGGACATCTCGCCGCGGGCACGACCGTCGAGGTGCCACAACAAGGCCATGTGCATGTGTTCGTCGCGACGGGCGGCGTCGATCTCGCCGGCACGACATTGCGTGACGGCGACGCGGCCCGCTTGACGAACGAAGGCGCGCACCAGCTCACGGTGTCCGGCGACGGTGCCGACGTGTTGATCTGGGCGACGAACTGACCGTGTGCTAGCCGACGGCGACGACCGCGCGCCGCGGTGTCTGCAAGATGCGCTCGACGGCGGACAGACAACCACCGCAGTGTTGCGACGCGCCGCAGCGTTGGGCGACTTCGGCGATCGTGGTCGCACCGGATTCGATCTCGGCCAACAACTGGCTGCGACTCACGAGAGCGCAATGGCACACGATCATGGGACCCTCACCACGCAGGGCAAGCCGAGGGCGAGCAATCCGAGAGCCGTAGCGACCGAGATGCGCAGATCGGTCGGCCGATAGTGGCCGATGCCGTGCACGCGTGAACTCCACCGTCCACCCTCGCAGGTCATGCGCACCACGGTGCAATGACGCAGTGTGCGGCGAACCCGCTCGGCTCCGTCGGTGTCGGGAACGACATCGATGCGGACATCGGCGGGACCGGACGGCGTCGCGACCGCGACGGTGGCCCCCGAAGCATCCTGTGCCACCGACACGACCATCCCGATCACGAGATTCATACTACCGAACGTTAGGTGTCCTTACCAGTCGATGGTCGAACTAGCCCCAGCGGCCTAGAGGCTTGCCATATCAAGCACACAGCAGATCTGGTGTTAGGCTGACTTGATAAGTCGTGTTCGAATCATTTTTACTGGTGCCCATGAGGGGACAGCGGCAGCGAGGCATCACCGGGGCCGTACTGCTGTGCGCCCTACTGGCGGCGGGATGCGGCTCGACCGGCGCCACCACCCCGGCGGCGGTGGCGGCGTCGACGACCAGCAACCCCGCCACCACGGCCGCGGAGTTGGTGCCCGAGGCAAAGCCGGCGATGCCGGTGACCTTGACCGACGCCACGGCCCGCCGTATGACCGTGCAATCGGTCGAGCGCATCATCCCGGTCGACGGCGAACTCGCCGAGATCGTCTTCGCCCTCCGCCTCGGTGATCTGGTGGTCGCCACCGACCTCTCGGCGACCTATCCCCCCGAAGCCAACGCCAAGCCCGAGATCGGCTACCAGCGGGCCCTTTCGGCCGAGCCCATCCTCGCCTTCTCGCCGACCATCGTGCTCGCGACGCCGTCGGCCGGCCCCGCCGAAGTGATCGACCAGTTGCGGGCCCTCGTCCCCACCGTGTTGATCGACGCGCCCGACGCCCTCGACGGGCCGGCGCAAAAGATCCGGGCCGTCGCACAGGCGCTCGGCGTGCCCGGTCGCGCGAACAGCTCGCCCGCCAGACACAAGCAGAAATCGACGCGGCCGTTGCCTCGCCCCCCACCGGCGCGGCACGGATCCGGGTTGCCGCGCTCTACATGCGGGGCGAGCGCGTGCAACAGATCTTCGGTCCGGGCAGTGGCATCCACGTGTTGCTGCGAGCGGCGGGCGTCGTCGATGTCGGCGAGTTGCTCGGCGTGAACGACAACCAACCCATCACCGTCGAAGCGTTGATCCGCGAACGACCCGAAGCCGTCATCGTGACGACCACCGGTCTCGAGTCGGTCGGCGGCATCGACAAGCTGCTCGCCCTACCCGCGCTGTCCCGCACACCGGTCGCGACCAACCGTCACGTCTATGCCTACGAAGACCATACCTCTACGGCTTCGGTCCTCGGACCGGCCAACTCCTCGCGCAGCTCATACGCGATATCTACAAAACAACGTAACTCGGAGGATCCCGTGCCCTTAGTCCAACGGGCCCCGCTGCGCATCGTCGTCGGCGCCTTGGCGTTCGCACTTGCGCTCAGCGCGTGTGGCGACGACGGCGAGACCGCGACCGCGCCCCCGAGCACCGTCACCGCGACGACCATCGTGACAACGACTACGGCTGCCACGACGACCACTCCCACGACAACGCGTGCGCCGGCGACGACTGCACCCGCCGCGACTGCGGCCGCCGGAACATTCGCCGCGGGCACGCCAGAGGCGGCCGCCGCTGACGCGTACAAGACCGTGTTCGACAGCAACCTCGGCTTCGATGCCAAGTCGAAGTACCTCGATGACGCGGCGAATTTGCGCTCGACCGTCGACGCCTACACCGCGGCCGGCAAGTCGTTCGGCGGCATCAAGCTCACGCCGATCGCGATCGCGATCACCGGCAATGCGGGCGCAGTCACCTACGACGTGTACTTCGGCACCACGCAGCAATACACGGCGCTAAAGGGCGCCATCGAATTGCGATCGGGTACGTGGACCGTGACCCGCGCCGAGTTCTGCAGCTTCATGGCATCCGCACGAACCCCGTGCCCGGCCTAAACGGAGTATCGATGTCACCTTCACCGATCACCACCCACGTCTACGACGGCTCGGCTCCGAAACCGGTAGCGCCGCTGCCCATGCCCACGCATGCCGAATATGCGCGCAGCCTCGCGGCGACGTATGTCCGCGGCACGTTGTCCACGCTCAACGACGACGGCTATCCGTTCGGCAGCGTCGTGCTCTATGTGCTCGACGACCGCGGACGGCCCGTGATGTTGTTGTCCGAACTCGCGGAGCACACGAAGAACATCCGGCGCGACGGACGAGCGAGCGTGCTCGTGTCATCGACGGTGATGCCCGGCGATGACCCGATGGCGTTGCCGCGCGTGACCATCGTCGGGTCGTTGCTACCCGTCGCGGACGACGAACTTCCCACGCTGCGGGGACGGTTCCTCGAGGAACATCCGAGCGCCGAAAGCTACGTCGAGTTCGGCGACTTCGGTTGGTGGCACCTCGTGCCCACCAGCGTTCGTTTCGTCGGGGGCTACGGCCGAATGAGTTGGGTCGACGTCGACACGTACATGCACGTGCAGCCCGATCCGCTGGCGCGGCAGGGCGACGCGATCATGGCGCACATGAACACCGACCACGCCGACGCCAACCTCACGTACGCAAGAGCACTGGCCGGTATCGCCGACGCGACATCGGCACGAATGGTCGCCGTCGATCGGCTCGGCTTCGACTTGTTGGCGACCACGCCCAACGGCTTGCAGCCGGCTCGTGTGAACTTCGACGACCCCGTCGACACGCCCGAGGCGGTACGCAAAGCCGTCGTTGCCCTGCTCGCACGGGCCCGCGCGCTGCCCGATCCGAGCTCTCCGTGACGCCGGCCGGCTTCGTGGCGTTGCGCAAAGCGGTGGGCCTGGCCCACGGCACGCGTGGACTGCGGTTGCGGATCACGCACCACGGTGAATACCTCGCGAAAGTCGGCCACGACGTCGTAGTGCGAACGTCCGGCTCGCCCCTTCGACTCACACCCTGCCAAGTGCGTTTGGCCCTCGCCCGCGCGCTCGTCGACAGCCTCGCGGGTCGCAGTGTGAGCGCGTTCGGCCTGCCGACCGGTAACGATCCCGAGATTCAATTCGGTGTCGGACGCGACGCGGCGGTGCTGCCGTTCGGCATCGTCCGGCGCACCGACCGATCGGCCAGCCGGTTCGAGTTCGCGACCACCGTCGCCGTCGAGCGCATCACCGACCTTTGCCAGCACACCAACTATTCGCATCATCCGTGCCTCAGTGACGAGGTCGACCTACGCCTTGCGTTCGACGACGCGGTTGCAATCACGACCGTGACGTTGAGTGGCGTATCGAGCGATACGCGCGTGCTCGAGAACCTCGCCTACGAGATGCTGCTCGGCTGCGCCGCCGAAGAGCTCGTCGACCCGGCGTGGACCACGACGCTGTCGACCTGAGCCAAGTAGTAGCGCAATCGCCAACCTCGGCCGGCGTGTGCCTTCGCGCACCGACGGATGGTCTCGACCCCGGCGCGCGCCGCCTCGACATCGGCGGCAGCCGGATCGCTGAAGGCATAGCACGCCTCCGTGACGAGCTGCGCCAAGGTGACGATCTCCGCCGACGCGCTCGCGAGGACCGGCGCCGCGCGCGCCGCGACCTCGATCGGTGTGTCGGTCGACCGGGCCTCGACCCCGGCAACGCGTAGCCATCGCAGCGCGTCGCGCCATACCCATACGATCAACGCCCGCGTGTCTTGCCGCGCTCGTTGCCGGCCGCGCCGGCGCCTCGTGCGATCCACCACCACCGGCAACGCCACTGCGGCCACGAGTAGCACCGCCAGCAGTGCCATCCACTGACGGCCGGTGCCCGGCGTCGACGACGTGGTGTCGTCGACCACGGTCGGGTCGGCTGCCGCGTCAGCCGGATCGAGGGCGGGCACGGTGGTCGTGGGCGCGTCGGGCGTCGTTTCGGCGGGCGGGGCCGCATCTGCTGCCGCGGCTCCGGCTGCGTCGGACACGGCGTCGGTGCCGGTCGAGCTGGCTGGTGTCGGTTCGAAGCGCACCCATCCACTGCCGCTGATATAGACCTCGGGCCACGCGTGCGCGTCGCGACCGGTGACGTGATACTCGTTCGTTGCCGCGTCGTAGGTACCGACGCGATAGCCGATGGCGACGCGTGACGGGATGCCCAACACGCGCGCCATTGCCGCGAACGTCGCGGCGAACTGTTCGCAATAGCCCGAGCCGCTCTGCAGGAAACTGGTGATATCGGTGATCGAACTACCGGCTGCGACGTTGAGGTCATAGGTGAAGTTTTCGAGGAAGTACGCCTCGAGCGCTCGCGCCTTGTCGGTCACGGTCACTGCGCCGGCATTGCGCACGATCTGATTGGTGAGCGAGCTCACCTGCTGACGTAGTGCGCGAGGCACGGACAGCTCGCTACTCGTCGGGGCCGTCATGTCGGCTTCGGCCGCGTTCGACCACACGACGTAGCGGTCGTTCTTGCCGAGCCGATCCTCGGTCACCAAGGTTGCCGAATCCGGATCGAAGACCACCGTGTTGTCATCGAGCGCCACCGCAATGGGCGCCAACGCAGTCGGCAGCCAATTGCCCCGCAGCGCCTTGATGGTGATGACTTGTTGCAACGCGTTGGCCGACGTATCGGTGGGCAGGGTCACTGGCGTCGATGTCGAGTTGCCCGCGCTCCACTCGGTGCCGTCGAAGCTGTCGAGCGACGTCAACCGCCAATACTCGGGTTGCGGGGCTTGCACGACGAAGACCTCGGTGTCGGACTGATCGACGAGCTGCGCGCGCACCGATACGAGCGGCGCTAGCGCGACACCGTCGTCTTGTTGGGCCCATCCGTCGCCGATGTCACGCCACGCAACGAGTCCCTCGTTGTTCGCACCCGGGAGCGATGGACCGACCGCCAGCGCCACGAGCACGGCACAGCACGCCACGGCGAGCCCGCTCATCACGAAGCGGCGGTGTGAGAGCGATCGGTCGATCATCCATCCGCTGCCCCGATCGAAGAACGCCAGCCGATGGGCCAGCGCGAAGCACACGGATGACGCGACGAGCAACGCGATGGCGGCGACGCGGTTTCGGTCGTCGCCGTACATGGCGGTGAGGCCGAACACCAGCACTTGGGGCATCAGCGCGCCGAAGAGCGAACGGCGCCGAAATGCCAGCGAATCAGCCGCGATGACGACGAACCCGACCAACAACGACGCGGCCAATACGAGCGCTCGCGTCGGAGGCACCGGCGCGCGGGCGTTGTTGACGTTCGTCCACGCCTCTGAGAGGTCAGCGCGGATCGACGGTCGTAGCGCGCCCGCCGCAGCTGTGCTCACCACGACGACGATCATGAGCGGCAGCGCCGCGAACGACCTCCAGCGACGGCGACGCAAGAGCGCGCTGCCCGCGTGCGCCACGATCGCCGTGGCGGCGACCGGCACGACGTAGGCGAGCGAGTCGAATACACGAATGAACGAGAAGATGGCCGCGGCAGAGACCAAGACGAGGCTGGCCTCGGCGGTCATCAGCGCGCGCCACGACGACGGCGATACGAAATGTGGCTTGGGCCACCGTTCGACCACGTACGGCTGGTCGACGCGTGGTTGCTGCATCCGACCACTCTCTGCCGTAGGTGAGAAAGCCAACCAAAAGCGCGGTGTGAATCCGGAGAGAGTTTCTGAGAACTCTGAGAACTCTGAGAACTCTCAGCCGCGACTCTCACCAATGATGCATGTGGTTCTTCCACTGCCTTTACCCGCGGGGCGCAATGTTGAGCGCATACGAATGAGAAGGGAAACCGCCATGACACAGCCCTACGGCGTCTGGACCACACCTCCCGCTGGTCCCCCGACAACACCTCCCGCCGGACCCCCCGCGCCTCCGCTCGGCCCCCCGTCCTCGATGCTGCCGCCTCCCCCCATGCCGCCTGTTCCCCCGGCGCCGCCGACCCCGCCCGCGCCGCCGACCCCCGCGTCGCGCGGTGGGTGGGTGCGCGGCGCCTTCGGCGGCGCGGTTGCGGGCGCGCTCGCGGCGACCATCATCGGCGGCGCGTGGTTCCGTTCGGATACGACGACGCCCGCCGCGACGAGCGTTGCCCCGACCGCGGTCAGTGCCTCGCTGACATCGACTAGCGGTGACGTGCGCAGCGTCGTCGAAAAGGCACAAGCGTCGGTCGTCGCCATCGAGTTCAACACGACCACGACGTTGCGCGGGCGCACGGTGCAGGGCAGCGGTGCCGGATCGGGCGTGATCATCTCGAGCGATGGGTTGGTGCTGACCAACGCACACGTCGTCGAAGATGCGACCAACCTGAAGGTGACCTTGTCCGACGGCTCGAAGTACGACGCCACCATCATCGGCAGCGATACCTCGCAGGACATCGCGCTCGTGCAGTTACAGGGCGCGTCGAACCTCCCCGCCGCAACGCTCGGCTCGTCGAGCAAGCTGCAAGTCGGTGAGGGTGTCGTTGCGATCGGCAACGCGCTCGACCTCGACGGCTCACTCACGGTCACGAGCGGCATCGTGTCCGCAAAGGAACGCAGCCTGACGAGCAGTGACGGCTCGTCGCTCGGACACCTCATCCAAACCGACGCCGCCATCAACTCCGGCAACTCCGGTGGGCCGCTGCTCAACATGGCCGGTGAAGTCGTCGGCATCAACACCGCGATCATCCAGGACAGCCAGAACCTCGGCTTCTCCGTCGCCATCGACAGCGTCAAGCCACTGATCACCTCACTGCAGAACTGACCCCATTCGCCCCATCCACCCCGTTCTCTTGGTGTTCTACAGGTGTATATACCTGTAGAACACCAACAGAATGCGGGGTGGGGTGGGTGCAGTGGTGATGGATGCGGACGGCGTGCGGGCGCGACTCGAAGAGTTGCGCCATCGGCGCGTCGACACCCTGGCAGTAGAGACCCTCCCGATCGTGCTGCGCGAGGCGGCAGTGTTGTTGCTCTTGTGGGAGCAGTACGGCGAGGCCTGGTTGGCGCTGACTCGCCGTGGAGCCGCGCTGCGCACGCATGCCGGCGATGTCGCACTACCCGGCGGGGTGTGCGAGCCCGGTGAAACCGCGGCGGACGCTGCGCTACGTGAAGCCGTCGAAGAGATCGGCATCGATCTGCGCCAGACAACAGTCATGGGCCGCCTCGATGACGCGTGGAGCTCAGCGGGTCACCGCATCGTGCCCGTTGTGGCGTGGCACTTCGGCGTGCCGCAGTTTCGCGTCGACGGGATAGAGGTCGCGGAAGTGATCGAGATCGTCGTGCCCGAGCTCGCCGACCCCGCCAACCATGACGTGCAGACCGTGCCCCTCGGCGCCATCGACTACACCGACGACGTCCTGCGCTGCTCGGGCGTCACGATCGTCGGGCTCACCGCCGACATCGTCATCGATCTCGTGCAGTGGCTCGACGGACGGGACCGGCGCCGCGTGCCGGCGCGCCTGCAGGGCCTGCAGTACCTCGTAGAGATCGGACGGGTGAAGTAGCCATGGCGATTGCAGAGGCGGGGCAACATCTCGTGGTCGTGGTGGCGCATCCCGACGATGAGACCTTCGGCTGTGGCTCGCTCCTCGCGCAGGCCGCGGCGGCCGGAGCACGCGTGACGGTCGTGTGCGCGACGCGGGGCGAGGCCGGCGAACGCACACCCGACGAGGCAACCGATCATCTGCCACTCGGCGATGTGCGTGAGCGGGAACTGCGCGACGCGGGCGCCGTACTCGGAGTGCACACGGTCGAACTGCTGCACTACGCGGACTCCGGATGGGACGGTGCGCTACCGGTCGGAGCGTTGTGCGCGACGGCGATCGACGACCTTGCCGACGACCTCGGCGAACGGCTCGCGCGGCTCGCACCCGATGTCGTCTTGATCCTCGAGGGCGACGACGGCCACCGCGACCATCACCACATCCGTCGCGCGGTCGAGACCGCGCTCACACGACGCCCGATGCACGTGCGACTCGTGTGGGCCTGCCTCTCGAACCGCTTGATGCGCCGGTGGATCGAAGAGATGCGCGCCCGCCAGTCCGAGGCCGTCTATCTCGATCTCGACCTCGACGGTCTGGGCACTCCCGACGCGCAGTTGACGGCCGTCGATGTCGGCCGGCACGTGGACGTCCGCGAGCGCGCCATCGCGTGTCACCGCTCGCAAAGTTCACCGTTCGACGGCCTGTCACCCGAGCTGCGCCACGCGTTTCTCGCCACCTCGTTCATCAAGCACTCAGTGCCGCGCGAGAGCGATCGGGATGAGTGAGCTCGAGTTCCGCGCGATGGGTAGCGATGCCCATGTGGTCATCGTCGGTGGTCCCGACGACGGCGCGGAGCGTGCGCGCGCCCGCATCGATCAACTCGAACAACGGTGGAGCCGATTCATCGAGGACAGCGAGGTCAGTATCCTCAACCGCAAGGCCGGTGAGTACGTCGAGGTCTCCCAGGACACGCGGCTGCTGGTCGAGTTGGCCATCGAGGCCTGGCGCATCAGCGGGGGCAGCTTCGATCCGACCGTGCTCGGCGCGGTGATCCGCGCCGGCTACGACCGGTCGTTCGAGACGCTGGGCGACGCGCCCAAGGCCGGCCTCAGCTCGTTGCTGCTCGGCTGCACCGACATCGAGATCACCGACCGCGGCATCCGGCTACCGGCGGGCACGGGTTTCGACCCCGGCGGTATCGGCAAGGGGCTCGGCGCGGACATCGTCGCCGAGGATGCCATGGCCTCTGGCGCCGACGGTGTGTGCGTCAACCTCGGCGGCGACCTTCGCGTGCGCGGCCGTTCTCCCGAAGGTGGAGGATGGACGATCGACATCGAGCATCCACTGGTGACCGAACCCATCGCACGCGTCGGTGTCTCCGAAGGCGCCGTCGCGACGTCGACGACGTTGAAGCGTCAGTGGCGGGTCGAGGGTGCGCCGCGGCATCACCTCATCGACCCGGCCACCGGCATGCCGTCCGACTCGGACCTCACCCTGGCCTGTGTGATCAGCGCACAAGCGTGGGCGGCCGAAGTGTTGGCAAAGGCCGTGCTGCTGCGGGGCTCGGCCCATCCGTTCGATCTGCTCGGCGGCACCGGCGCGCAGGCACTCGTCGTCGACCGCGAAGGCCGCATCGATGCCACCGACGGATTCGCCGCATACCTCGGCGACGCGACGCTGGCCACCCGGTTGCCGTCGTGATTACATACGACGGCGCCGTTCTCATCAGCGCGGAACACGAATAGCAGCCCGCTCGGCGCGCGTACGTTGACCGCCCGGGCGTATGACGCGGCCAACAACGTCACCACTTCCGGCGGTGAGATTGCGACGCGTGGTCCTCATCTGATCCCCTCGTTCGAGCTGCCGCGCGATGTCGCGCGGAGCGCGGATCGCCGCGACCTGTCCGCCGAGTTCGGCAAACGATGAATGGACCCGTGAAACTCGGAGCGCGGTGGAAGGTGCTGAGGTCGGCGGCCACGGCCACTGGCGCACCTGGTACCACGACCGCGGGTGCCGATCCCTCTGCTGTCGCTTCGGTTGTCGCCTGGTTTGGCGGCGGGGATCAGGCGAATACCCTCAGAGCCGAGGCCCTCGTTCGCGCACGGCCCGCACCGTTTCGGTGGCCGCCAGCAGCTCCTCGAGCCACTCCCGCTGGTGTTGGCCGACGAGCCGGACGCACCACGAAAGGGCCTCGCTGCGGGTGCGGGCGATGCCCCCGTCGATGAGCGCGTCGAGCACCGTGCGCTCGTCGATGCGCAGCCGGGTCATCACCGGCACGCTCACGGTGGTGAAGCGGATTTCGGTGCCGTCTTGGCGGATCGCCCACGAGACCTTGCGCAGGAAACGGGATTCGGCCTGATCAGCGAGGTGCACCCGATGGGGCCGGCTGCGTTCACGGAACTCGACCGGGTCGACCTCCGGGTCGAGACAGCCCGCCACGAGGATCTCGTCTCGGTCGAAGGAGACGTCGACGGGGCCGGTGAACCATTCGGCCGGCACTGCTTCACGGAAGAACGCCACGGGATCGGTCATCGGAATACTCCAGCCTCGCCCCCGGTTACACTGCCCGAGTTGTAATTATGTAATCACAACCGCGATGTATGCGCAAGGACGCCGCCATGGCCACCTCTACGGACCCCAACACAGACCCCAGCACAGTTCCCAACCTCGAATCGCACCTGACGCTTCCCGTCCTTCCGGTGTCATCCGGTGTTGTCTTCCCCGAGATGGTCGTGACCATTCGCGCTGAGACCGACGACGCCCGCCGCACCCTCGAACACGCCAAGGCCGGGACCGAGCTTGTCATCGTTCCTCGCCGTGACGGCATCTACGCCCGGGTCGGCACGCTGGCCCGCATCGAGCAGGCGGGCCAACTGCCCGACGGCTCGCTGGCCGCGGTGGTGCGCGGCGTGGCCCGCGTGCGCATAGGACAAGGCGTGGTCGGCGACACCGCCGCACTGTGGGTGCAAGTCGATCGCCTGCCCGCCGATGAGACCACTGCGGCCACCACCGAGCTGGCATCGACCTATCGCGAGATCGCCCGCGAGTTGCTCGACACGGTCGGAGGGCGCCAACTCACCGGTCTGCTCAACGACGTGCGCTCCCCCGGCGCGCTGGCCGACACCATCGGCTGGTGGCCCAACCTCGAATTCGACCAGAAGGTCGAGTTGCTCGAGACCGTCGATGTCGAAGCGCGGTTGCGCAAGGCCATCGACTGGGCCCGTGACGCGTTGGCCGAGGCCAACGTCACGGCGTCGATCGCCCGTGATGTCAACGACGGATTCGAGAAGAACCAGCGCGAAGTCATCTTGCGCCGCCAACTCGACGCCATCCGCAAGGAGCTCGGCGAGGGTAGCGACAACGCCATCGACGACTACCGCACGCGCTTGGCCGAGCTCGACGTCACCGATGCGGTGCGCGCCGCGGTCACCAAAGAAATCGATCGATTCGAACGCGTCGGCGAACAGTCCCAGGAGTCGAGTTGGATCCGCACGTGGCTCGACACGATCTTCGAGCTGCCGTGGAACTCGCGCACTGACGACAACTACGACCTGCCGCACGCCCGCACCGTCCTCGACGCGGACCACACCGGTCTCGACGAAGTGAAGGATCGCATCATCGAGTTCCTTGCCGTGCGCAAGCTGCGAGCTGAGCGCAACGTCGACACCGGCGCGCATCGTCGTGCCGGCACGATCCTCGTGCTCGTCGGTCCTCCGGGCGTCGGCAAGACGTCGCTCGGCGAATCGGTCGCCCGTGCACTCGGGCGCAAGTTCGTACGTACCGCGCTCGGTGGCATCCACGACGAAGCCGAAATCCGCGGCCATCGCCGTACCTACGTGGGCGCTCGCCCGGGCCGCATCGTGCGGGCGTTGATCGACGCCGGCTCGATGAACCCGGTGGTACTGCTCGATGAGATCGACAAGCTCGGCGCCGACTGGCGCGGTGACCCGACGTCGGCGTTGCTCGAAGTGCTCGATCCCGCGCAGAACCACACGTTTCGCGACCACTACCTCGAGCTCGAACTCGACCTGTCCTCGGTGGTGTTCATTGCAACCGCGAACACCCTCGACCGCATGCCGGCTCCGTTGCTCGACCGTATGGAGCTCATCACCATCAGTGGTTACAGCGAAGACGAGAAGCTCGCGATCGCCCGTGATCACCTGGTGCCGCGCATCTACGAGCGCAACGGCGTGCAGCCCGAAGAAGTCGTGCTGAGCGACGAGGTCATGCGCACCGTCATCTCCGGCTACACCCGTGAAGCCGGCGTGCGGCGACTCGAACAACGACTCGACCGCTTGGTGCGCAAGGCGGCGACCACCATCGCCAACGGCGCAGTCCCACCGGTCACCGTCCACGTCGACGAGATCCGCGATGCACTGGGTCGTCCGGTCACCGAGGACAAGCCGATCGAGCGCATCACGACGCCCGGCATCGCAACCGGTCTCGCCGTCACCGGCGCCGGGGGCGACGTGCTGTTCGTCGAAGCGGCGGCCATGCCCGGCAAGTCGGGCCTGACGCTCACCGGTCAACTCGGTGAGGTGATGCGAGAATCGGGCGAGATCGCGCTGTCATACCTGCGGGCGCACGCGCCGGCACTCGGCATCGACGACGCCGCGATGGATCGTCGATTCCACGTGCACTTCCCCGCCGGTGGCATCCCGAAGGACGGGCCCTCCGCCGGCATCACCATGACGACCGCGCTCGCCAGTTACCTCACGCAACGCCGGGTGCGTCCCGACGTGGCGATGACGGGCGAGATCACGTTGCACGGACGGGTGTTGCCCATCGGTGGCGTCAAGGAAAAGGTGTTGGCCGCCCATCGGGCCGGATTGCGCACGGTCATCTTGCCGAGCGCGAACGAACCCGACGCCGACGACATCCCGGAGGACGTGCGGAGTCAGTTGACGCTGCACTTCGTCGACGACATCGCCAAGGTGTTGGAGCTGGCGCTCGAGCGCTGAGCAACCGGCACCTACAACTACGGGAGGGTCTGCGCCGAATGGCGCAGACCCTCTTACGTTTTCAACGCTTAGCGATGTCTCACCGTGGCGTCAGCAACACGACCGGGATGACCCGTTCGGTCAGCGTTTGGTACTTGGCGAATCCGGAGTAGCTCTCCGTGATGCGGGGCCACAGTTCGGATCGTTCGGTCGTCGTCGCGAGGGCGGCGGTGAACGACTCTCGCTCGCTACCGACGTCGGCTTCGACTTCGGGCTGCGTCATCAGGTTGAGGCACCACGCGGGCGTGCGATCGTCGCCGCCGTTGGACGCGACGAGCGCCAGCCGGCCATCGTCGAGCGGCAGATACAACAGTGGTGTTTCGTGGGACCGGCCGGTGCGGCGTCCGACGGTGTGCAGCACCAGCGACGGCGTCTTGCGGTAGGTCAAGCGACCGCGGCGAAGGTGATACAGCCATACGAAGAAGCGGTTGAATTGCCGCTGCCAGCGCGCCGCGCGTCGACGATCGACCATCGTCAGCCGGTGGGTTCGGTGAACGACGAGAGCAACCGGTCGGCTTGCCGGTGCGCGCTCGTCGGGAGATGTCCGCGCGACTCGACGAGCCGGCGCAGCCCATCGCGCCACGTGACCGTGGAGGCACCGGTGATGGCGCGCCGCTTTGTCGGGTCGAGGATGATGCCGCGAATACCGCCGGGCACTTCCTTGACGACGACATCGGGCGCGATGCCGACGAGCTCGCCGAGATACGCACACCACTCTTGCGCCGAGACGGGCTCGTCGCCGGCCCAGTTGACGATGGTCGCCGGCACGCTCGCCGCCTTTAGCAGCGCTTCGGTCTGTCCGTAGATGTCGTCTTGATGGATGGGGCTGTACATCGCGGGGTCCCACTTGACCATCACCGGACGACCGCTCTGTATCCAGTCGAGGTGATACGCCAGCAGCCCTCCGTTGTCCCCGTAGGACGCGTTCATGCGGGCGATGACGACGGGCAAGTTGTAGGCACGCGCGCAAGAACGGGCAACCGCCTCTTGCGCTATCTTCGACATCGAATAGGTCGCGTCGAACAGTGAGTTGGAATCGCCGAGCGGATCGGTCTCGAGGTAGACGTGCATCGGGTCGAGCCGCGGCTTGTAGACCTCGGCCGTCGACATGATCAACGCGGCCTTCGCGGCACGGCAGTGTTCGAGCAAGAGGTGCGTGCCTTCGGCGTTGACTCGCATCGCTTCGTCGTAGTCGAGGCCACCGTTGCGGAACGTGGCGAGGTGCAACACGTAGGTGAAGTCGGTGGGCAACTCGCGGAAGTCGCCGCTGGCGAGATCGATCGCACGCGTCGTGATGCCCGCGGCCTCTACCCGCTCTCTCGACGCCTCATCGCTGAACCGCGCGATACCCCACACATCGTTGTCGCGGGCCAGCGTCGACGCTAGTGGGAACGCAATCTGTCCGGCCGGACCGGTGACGAGAATCTTCTCTCCCTGGAGCATGGATCGCACACTACGCCGGAAGATTACGCTGGGCTCATGCACGATCTCGTCGTCCGCAATGGCACCGTCGTCGATGGCACCGGCGCTCCGCCACGGCGGGCTGATATCGCCGTGCGCGACGGGGTCGTCACCGCCATCACCGAGCCGGGCGACGCCGGGGCCGCGCAGCGTACGGTCGACGCCGGCGATTGCTGGGTCACCCCTGGCTTCATCGACCCGCACACCCATCTCGACGCGCAGCTGTGTTGGGACGGCACGGTGGCACCGTCGAATCTGCACGGCTTCACCAGCGTCGTGATCGGGCTCTGCGGCTTCGGTATCGCACCGGCACCCGCCGGCGGCGCCGAGTACCTGTTGCGTTCCCTCGAGCGAGTCGAGGAGATCCCTTACGACAGCACGATCTTGGGGGTGCCGTTCACGTGGTCGACGTGGAGCGAGTACTTCGCCTTCGTAAAGGCGCAGCCGTTGGCGCTCAATGTCGCCGGCTTCGTTCCCCACTCTGCACTGCGCTACTTCGCGATGGGCGATCGTGCCCGAGGCGAACGCGCGACGGCGGCCGACCGGGCGGTGATGGTCGCAGAGTTGGAGCGGGCGATCGCGAGCGGAGCAATCGGCTTTGCCACATCTCGTGGACCGAACCACGTCGACGGGTACGGCGACCCGGTGCCCAGCCGCTTCGCCGACGACGAAGAGTTGCAGGCGTTGGTGACGGCGTGCCGCGGTCGCACGTGGCAGGTCAATGTCGAGGCCAAGTTCGGCGACGATGCGGTCGCGCTCAATGCCGAGGTCTCCCGCTACGCCGAATGGAGCCGCCGCGCGGGAGCACGGTTGACGTGGAGCCCATTCCACGCAGAGTTCACCGACGCGGTGTGGCCCGAGGTGCTCGCACACAATCACGTCCTCAACAACAGTGGCGTCACGGTTGCTCCGCAGATCTCCGCGTTGCCCGTGAGCGTGTTGTTGCGGTGGGACGAGCCGTCGTTCGTCGCTCGCCTCGGCGGGTGGGAGCCGGTGCTCGGGCGATTCTTCGATCTGTCGACCGACGCGCGCCTGGCGCTGCTCGCCGATCCCGCGACGCGGCGCGCCCTCGAGGCCGCTGACCCCAACGCCCGGTTCTCGCCGCGCTACGACGAGTGGATCCTCGCGGCGTCGCTGTCGGCCCCCGAATTGGTCGGGCTGACGATCGCCGAGGCGGCCCAGCGGCGCAACCGCGGCCCGATCGATTTTCTCTGCGACACCGTCATCGACGACAAGCTGGCCACGCTCGTGCAAATGATGGTGGCCAATCGCAATCGCGTCGGCGCACAGGCGTTGATGGTCGACTCGGGCACGTTGCTGGCGTTGGGCGATGCCGGCGCTCACGTGATGTCGGTGACCAACTATCGCTACCCCATCTATCTACTGCGCGACCTCGTGATGGAGCAGCAGGCGCTCGCACTCGAGCACGCGGTATCGCTCATGACGGCGCGGCCCGCGCGCTTTTACGGCCTCGGCAATCGGGGCGAGCTTCGCGTCGGGGGCGCGGCCGACATCTGTGTTGTCGATCCGAGTGAGCTGGCGGCCGGTGTGGTGCGCGTCGTGCACGACCTGCCCGGTGGCGCGCCGCGGCTCTATCAAGGGGCGCGGGGGTATCGCGCGGTGTTCGTCGCCGGCGAGTGCACGATCGACAACGACGTTCCCACCGACGCTCGTCCCGGCACCGTGTTGCAGAGTGCGTGAGCGATGAGCGTTGAGGTAGTGGGCAGCGTTGATGTCGTTCGCCGGGTCGACGAGCTGCTCGCCACGCATCCGCCGGCCACGACGGCGCCCGCTGATTTCTGGGGCGCGCAGTTCGATCTCGGTCTGGCCTGGGTGCAGTTCCCCGTCGGTCTCGGTGGTCTCGGGGTCGATGCCGCACTGCAGGAACTGGTGACGCTGCGTCTCTTTGCCGCCGGTGCGCCGCGCAATTTCTTGCACAACTTCGTCGGTATCGGCATGGCCGCGCCGATGATCGTCAGCTTTGGTAGCGAGTTGCACCAGCAGCGCCTGCTGCGCCCGATCTTCACGTGTGAAGAGCAGTGGTGTCAGCTGTTCAGCGAGCCCGGCGCGGGTTCCGATCTCGCCAATGTCTCCACGCGCGCCGAGCGTGATGGTGACGAGTGGGTCGTCAACGGGCACAAGGTATGGACGTCGATGGGGCACCGCGCTCGCTGGGGCATTCTCGTCGCGCGCAGCGATCCGAGCGTGCCCAAGCACAAGGGGCTCACGTATTTCATCTGCGACATGCACGCGCCCGGGGTCGATGTGCGGCCGCTGCGCCAGATCTCAGGCGACGCGGAGTTCAACGAGGTGTTCCTCAGCGACGTGCGCATCCCCGACACGTTTCGCGTCGGCCCGCCGGGCGAAGGGTGGCGCGTCGTGATCGGCACGCTGATGACCGAGCGGGCGCACAACGGGGAAAACGTGCGCCGGCCCCGCGGCTTCGGTCCGATCGCGCACGCGGTGCGGCTGTGGGATGAGGTGGGCGGCACGCGTGTGCAGCGCGATCAGTTAGCCCGGGTGTGGAGCGAGGCCGAGGTGTTGCGCCTCACCGCGTGGCGGGCCGAGCAGTCGTCCAACCCCGGCCCCGAAGGGTCGGTGTTGAAGTTGGCCGCGGGCGTGCTGCCGCAGCGGGTGTTCGAGTTGTGCACGGATCTGCTCGGGCCGCGGGGAATGTTGATCGACGACTACGAGATGCGTCAGCCCGACGTGATGGCCGAATCCAACATGGGCGACGGCAGCGGCGAGATCGATCTCGTCAAGGCGTTGCTCAGTTCGCGCTCGGCCACGATCGGCGGCGGAACGACCGAGATCCAAAAGAACACGATCGGCGAGCGGGTGCTCGGGTTGCCGGCCGAGCCGCGCACCGATCGCGACGCGCCGTGGGCGGGGTAGGTGTCGCACGCGTTCACCGGCTCAGGCGAGCGATCCACGAATCCAGCTCTTGCATCGACATCTCCCCGTCGATCTTGTCGGCGAGTTCATCCAATCGACTGAGGGGTTCGACGATGCTGTCCTCATCCTCGTAACGGATGTCGATTGGTCGAACGGGCTCGAGGCCCCCGCCCGCGCAGTATCCGCGCCTCACGAGTCACGACCACTGCTGTGCCTGATCGGTGGAGATTCGCCCAGCGCGAAGATCGATTAAGACTCGAAGCAGCGCTGCTTTCGTCACTACTAATGCCGGCAGGGTCGCTGCCGCCGCAGCAAGTACGTCGTGTCGAACAGCGAGCCGACCCACGACGAGCGCGTCACCATCGATGGCGCTGCGAAGGGCGGCGGCAACCTGTTGATCCACGAGCTCTAGTTTGCCGACTATTCACGCGCGTGGTCACCGATCGCGACGCGCCGTGGGCGGGGTAGCGATCTTCTTCGGCGTCCCCGCGGGGACGTCGGGGGCCGCGCTTACCCGGCATCTCTATTGACGCGATTAGCCAGTGTTGACGAAGTTGGCCACTGTTGACGAACCGTTGCGGCGGAGCCGCACAAGGAGGCGTCCCCGCGGGGACGTTTTCGCGCGTAAGTGACACCTCATACGAGCGCACCACGTGTACCTGCCCGACAGTTAGGTGCTCGGTATCGAGACCGACAGCACGCGAGTCTGCTTCGAACTCGACGCGGTACTGGAGCGGGAATATCCACGTTTCTACTGGCCACCGA
>JBDSMH010000209.1:0-12449 GCA_039915945.1 Acidimicrobiales bacterium
GGCAACGATGCGCCGACCGCGGCGGCAATGAACACCGCGGCGCGACGCACGACCGCGCGCCGGCAGATGAGCAGCCACACAACGGTTGGCGCGAACGCGTACATCGCCATCGGATGCGTCCACACACAAAGGCCGCCGATCGCTCCGAATGCGGCGACGTCGCGCCCGCTGTCGGGACGCTCGTAGAGGCGCAGCGCGAACAACATGCCCAGCGCGACGAGCAGCAACGCAACGGTGTAGTAAAGACGCACTTTGGTCGAGTCCCACACGGTGGCGGCGGGATAGATCCACATCAACAGCGCCGCGATCTGGCCGTGGCGCTCGCTGAACATGCGCCGCCCGACGCGCCATACGACAACGCATGCGGCGGCGAACACCACGACCTCGCACAGCTTGGCGGCGACGCCGCTGGCGCCGGTCAGCGCCAGCACCAACGCCCGCGGATACGCGAGCAACGTGCCGCCGGCGCGAAGGCCCGGGATCAGCGCGGGGAAGCGGCCGTGGGTGATCTCGCGCGAGACGAGCGCCGACACCGCTTCGTCGCTGTCGAGACCCCCGAGCGGCCCCGCCAGCACGAACCAGCGCAGGGCAACGCCGACGGCGACAACCGCGGCGATCAGCCAACGGGGCAGTCCGGCGCGGTGGTCGGCCGGCGAGAGGTCGGCGGTGGGAGGGGTCGGCATCTCGGGAGTTTCGGCCAGTATCCGTGGGTTCGGGGCGGAATGACGCTAGTTCTTTGCCGGTGACGGCGCGGGTACGGGTCATCGTCCTCAACTTCAACGGCGGCGAGATGGTGCAACGCGCGGTTGCATCGGTCCTGGCGTCGCGATGGCCCGCCGACGCCCTCGACGTCGTGGTGGTCGACAACGCATCGACCGACGGCTCGGCCGACCGTGTCGCGGCCATGTTCCCGGCGGTCCGGGTCGTGCGGTCGGCCCGCAACGTCGGATTCCCGGCCAACAATCTCGCCATGGGCGACCTGACGGACGTCGAATTCGTGGCGCTGGTGAATCCCGACGCCTTCGTCGACGCCGACTGGTTGGGTCCGCTGGTGGCCGCGTTGGCAGCAGATGAGCGACTCGGTGCGGCGTGCCCACTGATGCTCTTCGTCGCGCGCGACGCCGAGGGCCGAGAGATCATCAACAACGCGGGATCCGAAGTACTGACCAATGGCTACGCGCGCGACCGCAGCATGGGTGTCGTCCACACTCCGGGCACGCTCGAGCCCGCCGATGTCTTCGCGTGGAGTGGGGGCGCGGTGGTGCTGCGCCGCCAGTTTCTCGAGGACGTCGGTCTCTTCGACGCGCGGTTCTTCCTCTACTACGAGGACACCGACCTTTCGTGGCGTGGTCGCTCGCGGGGCTGGCGCTACCGGTTCGTACCCGACAGCATCGTGCATCATCACCATGCGGCGACGGTCGGCGTGGGTTCGCCCACCCACCGCTATTTCACCGAACGCAATCGACTGTTGATGCTGATGAAGAACGCGCCCCCGGCGATGGCGCTGCGCCAGCTCGTGCGATTCCCGCTGTCGACGGCGTCGTACCTGTGGAGCGACGCCATCGCGCCACTCGGCCACGGTCGTCGTCCCCACCTCGGCACCGTCGCATCGCGCGTGCGGTCCTACGGTGGCGTGTTGCGTCATACCTTCTACGCGCTACGCGCCCGCCGTCGCATCGCCTGTCGGCGCACCGAGGACCCTCAGCGACTGGTGGCCGAGCTGGTTCGCGACTGAACCCTGCGCCGGAGATAGATCAACCCCCGCACCGGGCGGGTGTCCTTGAGCCGGCGCAATCGGGCGCGTATCCATTCGTCGCGCTCGAGCTCGGCGGCGAGTTGGTCGGCGAATACCCGGGCACCGGCGAGTTCGTCGACGCGCACTTCGAGCGCGTCGCGCTCGGCCCGCAGGCGAGCGATCTCGTCGAACGCCGCGGTCAGCTCGCGTCGTACGGCGACGTCGTCGAGCACGCCCGACTCGATCAGCGCGCGCCTCGATTGCGGCCCATCCGATGGCGTTGTGGTCGCAGTGGAGCCGACGGGTATACCGCAGCGACCCACGAGAATGGCCGTTATCTCGTCGACGGTCGCGGTCGGTGCGAATCCGGCCGCCAGACCCTCGGTCACGATTGCCACGGCGAGCGAAAGCAGCACTGCCGCCGCCTCGGTCGTGTTCGCAAAGCGGGTGGTGTGCAGCCAATCGCTGAAGGCATCGAGGTCGCCGGCCCGCAATGCGGTGAGCGCCGCTGCGCCCTGTCCCCCTTCCCCGTCCTTCATCCTCTACCCTCCGCACCAAATGACGACTCGTCACACTACCGGCGGCACCGATCCCCACGATGACCTGCCCTCCCCGCCCCCGCAGACCACGGTGGTCGTGCATTGGGGCGCGTTGGCGACCGGCGCACCAGTGCCGCGCGACCGACGGATGCAGCGGTGGGTGTCCGATCGGGCGCGCGAGTCCACGGTATGGATCGCGTCGATCGAGCCGGTGATCGGTTCGGCGTCGACCGCCGAGCTCGACGCAGAAGGTGTGGTCACCGTCGCCACCGGCGTGCGCACACGCCGTTGGCTGATCGAACATCGAGCGAACATCGACGCGGTCGTGTGCACGGATAGCGACATCGCCGCATTGGTCGGCAGGGCGAGCGAACTCCCACCGTTGTGGTTGCTCGATTGGCGCGCCGCTGACACCGCAACATCAGCGGCGACGATCGAAGCCGAAGAAGCGCCGGGCCGCGAGTCCGCCATCGCCGCGCGACGCTCGCGCGACGACTCGGTGCGAACTCATGTTGCGCGTGTCGTGACTCTCGACGATCCGCGATCAGTCCCGGCCGAAACCCGCGGTGACGCGGAGTGTGTCGTGCTTGCCGACTGCCTCGTCGGCGATCGCAGTGGCGAAGCAGAGGCGGGCATCCGCTGGTTCTCCGACGAAGTGATGCCGGAGTTGCGCAAGCTGCGTCCACACCTGCGGCTCGTGGTCGCGTCGCTCGATGGCGACGTCGCACGCCGCGCCCGTGTCGCCGATGACGTCTGCGGCCCGGACGAGGCGTGGACCGCCATCGAGCGCGCCGCGGTCGTCGTGGTCTGCCGGCGGTCGGGCCCGATGCCCGACGCGCTCCTGCACGAACTCGCGCTAGTCGCTGTGGCGCCGGTGGTCATCGACGGTACCGATGACCGAAGTCGCGCCGTCGCGCAGTGCATGGCCGCGTTCGAGCGTCCCATCCGTGCGCGCTCGGTGGCGACCTCCACGTGGCGCGCTCCTTCACGGCAGGGCACCCTGGCCGCGCACACTGCGCATACCGAATGCTTCGCCCGCGAGGTTTATGGCACGCAGCAATTGCCATGGATACAGGCTTTGATCACCAACTCGTCGTTACCGGTGCCGGATCGGTATCGCCTCTGGCACTCCGTGCACCACGGCGTGCCATCGCGGCCGTTGACTGCGGGTAGCCGGGCGGATCGGCTCACCTACCGACCTCTCGTCAGCATCGTCGTACCCGTGCACGACACCGATCCCGACGTGCTGCGCGCGATGGCTTCGTCGGTGCACGCGCAAACCTATCCGCGCTGGCAACTGTGCTTGGTCGACGACGCGTCGACGCGTCGCGACACTCGAGCGACATTGCTGGATCTGGTAGCGGCCGATGATCGGGTGGTGCTGCATCGGCTCGACGCGGCTGCGGGTATTGCCGGTGCCACCAACGCGGCCATCGGGTTGGCGAAGGGCGCGTATGTTGCGTTGCTCGACCACGACGATGTGCTCGCGCCCGACGCGTTGTACTGGATCGTGCGGCGGCTCGAGCTCGACGGCGACCTCGACGTGCTCTACTCGGACGAGGACAAGCTCGACGAACGCGGCGCGCGCGTCGAGCCGTACTTCAAGCCCGACTGGTCGCCCGACTATTTGCTTTCTTTGAACTACGTGACCCATCTCCTCGTCGTGCGGCGGCGGCTGCTCGACGAGGTCGGCGGTCTGCGAGAAGGATTCGATGGCGCGCAGGACTATGACCTGCTGCTGCGATTGACCGAACAGACCGACCGTGTCGCGCATGTTCCTGCGCCTCTGTATTCGTGGCGCAAGGTGGACGGATCGACGTCGGCGGACATCCACGCCAAGCCGGCAGCGCATCGAGCCAGCGAGCGGGCGCTCGAAGAGGCCATCGTGCGGCGCGGTCTCGATGCCATCCGGGAACCCGGCATCCAACCGACGTGGCACCGTGTGCGTTACCGCATCACCGACCCGCCGACGGTGTCGGTCGTGATTCCTACGCGTGATCGTGTCGATCTACTCGAACCGTGTGTGGAGCGCGTGCGTTCCGCGAGTGGCGGCTTGTCCATCGAGTTCGTGATCGTCGACAACGAGAGTCGCGACCCCGCCACGTTGCAGTACTTCGGGAGAGTCTCCGCGCTCGGCGACGTGACGATCGTGCGCTATCCGCATCGGTTCAACTTCGCCCGCCAGATGAATCTCGCGGCGCTCGCCGCCAAGGGTGAGGTCTTGTTGCTCCTCAACAACGACGTGCGCCCGATGAATGACCACTGGATCGAAGCGATGCTCGAACACGCGCTGCGTCCCGAAGTCGGCGCGGTCGGCGCCCGGCTCGTATGCCCCGACGGGCGGGCGCAGCACGAGGGCGTGGTGCTCAACGCCGGTGGCGTCGCACTCAACCTCGACTCGGGACCGCACGCGGCCTTCGGCCGGTGCATACGCAATGCCGCGGCGGTGACCGCAGCGTGTTTGATGACGCGGGCGTCGGTCTATGCCGCGGTCGGCGGGATGGACGAGCGGCTGCGGGTTGCCTACAACGACGTCGATCTGTGCCTGCGCATCGGTGAACGGGGCTGGCGCGTCGTCTACACGCCGTATGCCGAACTCGAGCACGCGGAGAGCTCGACGCGGGGTTCGCTGCACCCGGCCATCGACGAGGCATTCTTCCAGCGGCGTTGGGGCGCTCCGTACACCGCGCTCGACCCTTTCTACACACCAAACCTCGAACTGATGCAGCCATGGTCTCCGCGTTTGTAGCCCTGCTGTCGTCGGTGGTGGTGCTGCTGTACCCGATGACTGCAGCGAGCGCGGACACTGCTGACCCGGCCGCCTCGCGGGTACGCGTCGTCGTGACCACGCGCGGCGACGCCGCATCCAACTACGACTTCGTGTCGCGCCAGCCAAATCTCGGCACGTTCACCGTAGATGCCGATGCCGCCACACTCGAACGCTTGCGGCGCGACCCGACCGTGGTAGCGATCACGACCGATCGTGAGTTGCGCCCTGCGCTCGCAGACTCGACCGCGCAAATCCACGCGGATGCGGCGTGGAACAGCGGCCTCACTGGTGCGGGCCAGACGATCGTCGTGGTCGACACGGGTGTCGATGGCGCACATCCCATGCTGAGCGGCCGTGTCGTCGACGAGGCTTGTTTCACCGAAGCCACCGTGAACGGCGCTGGCGCGTGTCCCAACGGGCTGGCGGAGCAACTCGGCGCGGGCGCCGCCGCGCCGTGTACCGGCGGCGGTTGCGATCACGGAACGCACGTCGCGTCGATCGCGGCCGGCAGCACGTTTGGCGCCCTCCGCGGTGTCGCTCCCGACGCGTCGGTCATCTCGGTGCAGGTGTTCACTCAGTCGCCGAGCGGACCGACGACCAGCATCGGCGAAGTGCTCGCGGCATTCGAATGGGCCTACGAGCAGCGATCACGATTTGCGATCGCGGCGATCAACCTCAGTGTCGCCTCGGCTGCCCCGGTGACCACACCGTGCGCCGACGCGGCGGTCGAGCAGGCGGTGGAGCGACTGCGCGAGGTCGGCATTGCAGTGGTCGTCGCGGCCGGCAACGGCGGTTCGCGCACTGACCTCGCCTACCCCGCATGTGTGCGCGGCATCGTCAGCGTCAGTGCGGTCGGCGCGGGCGGTACGCCATCGTCGTTCGCCAACCGCGCGCCGGCGCTGTCGTTGTTCGCTCCCGGCGAGACCATCACCGCGGCAGCACCGGGCAACGCCACGCAGACCAAGTCGGGTACCTCGCAGGCAACGCCCCACGTGGCGGGCGCATTGGCGCTCTTTCGCCAACGCAACCCGTCGGCTTCGGTCGACGCGCTCGTCGCCCATTTCGATCGCACCGCCGACGTGGTCGTCGGGCCCGATGGCCGGCGAGCCGCGGCCGGGATGCTGCGCATCGATCGAGCCCTCGATCCGCGCTACCAAAGCCCATCGGTCGACGCGTCACGCACGGCGCCGCCGGTTGTCGCCCTCTCGTCATTCCGGGTACTCCCGGGCCGCGTCGAGATCTTGGGTTCGCTCGTCGATCCGGCCAGTGTGCTGCCGGCCACGCTGATCGCGCTCGTCGACGGGAGTCCCACCGTGGCGGTGCAGGCGGTGGCGGGCGATGGCGATACGCAACGCTTCTCGCTCATCGTGCCGATCGACGGAGGCATCACGTTCGGTCTGTGCATCGACATCCAGGGCGCTCGGGCGACGACGGCGACGAGGGTCGTGTGTGCCAGCGTGACGGGTCCCGACGGTCCTCCCATCGGTTCGGTCGATGTGGTGCAGGCAGGGCTCGGCGTGCTTGCGGTGCAGGGTTGGGCGATCGACCCGGACGCCTCGGCGTCCGTCGATGTACACATCTACATCGACGGTGTGTTGGTGACCGGGACGCGGGCTGATCGCACGCGTGATGACGTCGGACGCGCGTATCCCGGCTACGGCAACGCGCACGGTTTTGGCGCGACCGTCGCCATCGCCGGCGGCCGCCACGTCGTGTGCGTCTACGGCATCGACGGCGACGACGACGAGAACGCGCTCATCGGATGCCGGGAGTTCGTCATGCCGACCGGTGCCCCGTTCGGCACACTCGATGCCGTGACTGCGAGCCCGCAGGCGTTGATTGTCGCCGGTTGGGCGATCGACCCCGACGCGTCGACCGCTATCGATGTGCACATCTATGTCGACGGGCGGTTGGTGCGCGGTGTCACCGCCAACCGTGCCCGCGCCGACGTCACGGCCGCCTTCCCGCAGTTTCCTTCCTCGCACGGCTATGAGACGACGCTCGATGTAGGGACGGGCCCGCACGTCGTGTGCGCCTACGGCATCAATGACGGACCGGGAGCCAACGCGCTGCTCGGCTGCCGCTCTACCTAGTGCGGCTGCGCCGCAACGCTGGGGCGGCTGCCCCGCAGCCACGCCGCCGCGAGCACGGCGAGCACTGCGGAACCCGCGAGCACTGCGATGCCCTCGGCCGGATGATCGGCGATCAGCGTTCGCACCGGCTCGCCGTCGTCGAGCGCGACCAATACCGCGATGGCCGCGGCGAACGCGTCGAGCGCGACGTGCGCGGCCGACGGCTTCGCATCGCCTCGACCGAAACAACCGCACGATTCGATGGGCAGGCCACGGGCGAGCGCCGAGGTGACGAACGCCGCGAACCCCACATAGAGCGCGGCGACAACTAGCGGAACGATGCGATGATGGACGACGATCGCGGCTGACGCGGCGACGATCTCGATCGCCGCCAGACTGCGCACCACACGAGGGTCGTGGGGCAACTTCGCCAGGTGCAACGCCCGCGAAAGCGAATGTGGATCGCGCATCTTCTGCACGCCGGCGATCGCGAGCAACAGGGCCGCCGAAGTGAACAGAAGCTGAAGCACATCCATCGGTCCGAGCGTACCGAACGACGGGTAGCCTCTTTCGGGTGACGAGTATCGCAATCATCGGCGGCGGCCCGGCCGGCAACAGCGCGGCCACACAAGCAGCTCGACTCGGCGCCGAAGTGACGTTGATCGAGCGCGACATCGTCGGCGGCGCCGCGCACCTGTGGGACTGCATCCCATCCAAAGCAATGATCGCGACCGGTAGCGCGCTCAGCTACGTGCGCCACAGCGACGACATGGGTCTCATCGACAGTGGCGCAAGCGTTCTCGACATCGCCGCCTTACGTCAGCGCGTGGAATCGATCGAAGCGCGTCTGTCTCGTTCGATCACCGAGCTGTTGCAGAGCCAAAATGTTCGCCTGATCCGCGGCCGGGGCACGCTCAAAGGCCCGCACGAGATCGTGGCCGAGACCGCAGACGGTCTGATCGAACTCAGCGCCGACATCGTCGTGTTGGCGACGGGCAGCCGCCCCCGCATTCCCGAGTGGGCCGTGCCCGACGGTGACCGCATTCTCACCACGCGCGATGCCTACCCGCCGCCGCAGATCCCCGAGCAGATCGTCGTGATCGGTTCGGGCGTCACCGGCGTCGAGTTCGTGCACATGTTCAAGTCGTTTGGTAGTGAAGTCACGCTCATCGTCAGCCGCCAACAAGTGCTGCCGTCGAAGGATCCCGAGGTTGCCGCCGCGCTCGAGGCCGACTTCCTTTCGCGGGGCGTGCGTTTGTTCAAAGGTGCGCGTGCGCAACAGATCGAGCGCACCGACGACGGCATTGTCGTGCATTGCGACGACGGGCGTCAGGCCAAGGGTTCGCACACGTTGCTCGCAGTTGGTTCGATCCCCAACAGCGAAGGACTCGGTCTCGAGGAGATCGGTGTCGATGTTCGTGACGGCTACGTGGTCATCGATCACAACTGCCGCTCGTCGGTTCCGCACATCTACGCGGCCGGCGACCTGTCCGGCAAGCTGCCCCTGTCGTCGGTCGGCGCCATGCAGGGCCGCAAGATCGCCGAGCACGCGCTGGGCATGCACAAGCGGCCCCACCGCCACCTCGACTACGACAAGGCCGCGTCGGCCATCTTCACCGAACCCGAGATCGCCGATGTCGGTGTGGCCGAGGTCGATGCGTTCGCCATCGGCCGCAAGATCCGTGTCACCAAAGTGCCCTTCGCAGTTTCTGCTCGCGCGCTCATCGACGGTGACCCACGCGGCTTCGTCAAGATCATCAGCGATCCCGCCACCGGAGTGGTGCTCGGCGGTTCGATTGTGGGGCGCCACGCGGCCGAGTTGATCTCGGTCATCGCGCTGGCGGTCACGTCGGGTCTCACCGTGACCGACATCGTCGAGAGCCTCTTCGCCCACCCGTCACTGGCCGAAGCCTTGGCCGAAGCCGCCGACTGACGCGCCCCAGTTTCCCTCGTTCTCGCAGCACAACGTCGAACACAGTTCGACTTTGTGCTGCGAGAACGGATGGATCTCGGGTGGGCTGAACGAGATCGCGGGCTCATACGCTGCAGCGGTGACTGGTCGTGCGCTCTTCCTTCGCCGCACCGCGGCTCGCGTCCTGGACATCGTGTTACTGACGATGCTGTCGTCGGCGGTGCTCGGATTCTTCGTCGAGGATCGCGACGGCAAGAAGTCGCTCGATGCGCCGACCGCGATCGTCGTGCTCACCATCGTCGGCGTGTCGCTTTACGAATGCCTTTCGTTGCGCGCCATCGGGGCGACGCCGGGCAAGCTGCTCCTTCGGCTGCGCGTGCGACGCGTCGATGGTGGCGAGATCGAATGGCGCAACGCAATCGTTCGCGCCGCGGTCCCGGCGGCGGTCATCGCGGCGTGTGTGGCACTGCCCGCTGTGCGCGGTGTGATGCCGGCAGTGGTCGCGGCGCTCTATGCGACCGCGTTTGCGTCACCTGCCGGCCGCGGGATCGTCGACGTTGCGGCCGGTACCGAGGTCGTGCGGGCTTACTGACCGGTCAGACCGCCTCGATACGTATTTCGATCACGGCGCGGGGTGGCGGCTCGACATTGCGCACGCGAACGATCAAGCGCTGACCCGCGTCGAGCCACGTGCAGTACACGCTGCCGGCGGCCCCCTCGCACCGTTCGAAGTTCCAAGGCCGGTTACGTGACGATGCGAGACCGTTGGCTTGCGCGATGGCTGCGGCTTCGCCGTTCGCCGCCAGCTTCGCCGCGTCGTTGGCAACCCATGCTTCGAAGAAGCCCTGCGCCGTAGCGTCGGTCGCCCGCGCGCGCGTTGTCCCCGGCGATGTCGTCGCCGCGACCGATCTGGTGGTGGTGACCGTCGTCGTGGTCGAGTTCGTCGTCGAACTCGTTGTGTTCGTTGTCGAGGCAGTGGCCGTCGATGTCAGCGCCGGGAGCGTGAAGCTCGCGCCGTCGCCTTCATTCGAATCGCCGCGGCTGTGCGCCAACAGCGCGGCGGCCACATCGTGCACAAGATCGAACGTTTGGCGTTGCGGTTGATCTCGCACCCCCAACGGTCGGGGACAACTATTCGATGACGACGACGATGTCGCCGGAGCCGACGGTGTCGCCCGGCTTGACCCGCACCTCTTTGACGGTGCCCGCTTTGCCGGCGGCGATGTTGTTCTCCATCTTCATCGCCTCGAGCACGCAGACGGCTTGCCCGGCCTCGACCGCGTCGCCGACCGCCACGAGCACTTTGATGATGGTGCCCTGCATCGGCACCGAGATGTCGCCGGAGGCCGAACCGCCACCGCCGGCCGCACCCGTGGCCCGCCGAGGACGGGGCGCCGCGCCCGACGCACCCTGGCCGACCGGTGCGCCCGCAGACTCAGGCACCCACATCGTCACCGAGAACCGCTTGCCGTTGACTTCGACCGTGGTCTCGCGCTTGATCTTGGGCTCGGGCGCAGTGTCGGCGTCGTCGGGCGGCACGACTGGTGCGCCGACGGCGGAGAGGTCGAGCACGTTTTCGACCCACTTGGTCGAATGCGTGATGGCCGCGAAGTCGGCGTGTTCGAGAATGGCGAGATCGGCGGGGATCGTCGTAGCGACCCCTTCGACCTGCGTCTCGCGCAGCGCGCGTACGGCACGGGCAATCGCGGTCGGGCGGTCTTTGCCCCACACGATCAACTTGCCGATGAGGTTGTCGTAGTACTGGCTGATCTCGTCGCCGGCTTCGTAGCCGCCGTCCCAGCGCACGCCGTAGCCACTGGCAACACGAAGCTTGTTGATGCGGCCGGGCGACGGTAGGAACTTGCCCTGCGCCGGATCTTCGGCGTTGATGCGGATCTCGATGGCGTGGCCGTCGATTCGTACGTCCTTTTGCTTCAACGGCAGCTTTTCGCCGAACGCAACGCGCAGTTGCAATTCGACGAGGTCGAGACTGGTGATCAACTCGGTTGCTGGATGCTCGACCTGCAAGCGAGTGTTCATCTCGAGGAAGAAGTAGCCGCCGTCTTCGTAGAGGAACTCGGCCGTGCCCGCGTTGACGTAGCCACAACCCTTGGCGACCTTGACCGCGTCTTCGCCCATCGAACGCAAGGTGGCGGCGTCGATGCCCGGTGCGGGGGCCTCTTCGATGAGTTTCTGGTGACGCCGCTGCGCCGAGCAATCACGCGTCGCAAGGTAGATGCAGTTGCCGTGCTGGTCGGCCATCACCTGTACTTCGACGTGGCGCGGCTTGGTGAGGTAGCGCTCCATGTAGATCTCGTCGCGACCGAAGTAGGACTTGGCTTCACGTTGCGCGGATTCGATGGCGTCGGCGATCGATGCCTCGTCGGGCACCACCTTCATGCCGCGTCCGCCGCCTCCGTAGGCCGCCTTGATGGCGATCGGGTAGCCGTGCTCGGCACCGAAGGCCCGTACTTGATCGGGCGACGTGATGAACTCGGTCGTGCCGGGCACGCCGAAGACGCCTACGGCCTCGGCAGCCTTACGCGCCGAGATCTTGTCGCCCATGATCTCGATGGCGCCCGGCGGCGGGCCGATGAAGGCGACTCCGCGTTCGGTGATCGCCCGGCAGAAGTCCGCGTTTTCGGAAAAGAAGCCGTAGCCCGGATGCACGGCCTCGGCCCCACTGCGCTCGATCGCGTCGAGGATCGCAGCCGTGTTGAGGTAACTCTCTGCTGCGGTCTGGCCGCCGAGTGCGTAGGCCTCGTCGGCGAGACGCACGTGCAGGGCATCACGGTCGAGATCGGAGTACACGGCGACGGAGGTGACCCCGAGTTCGCGGCAGGCCCGAATGACACGAACGGCGATCTCGCCGCGGTTGGCTATCAACACTTTGGAGAACACGCGTCGACAGTAGCCGCCTCGTCGACGGCTGCCCCTATTGTTGGACGGTGCAACCCGAAAACACGGGGCCCGTAGAGATCCCGGTGCCGGCCGGCCGGTTCGCCACCATCGAGTGGGTCGCCGAGACGGGCTCCACAAACAGCGATCTCGTCGCCCGCGCGACGCAGCGCCCGCCACACGAACTGGTGCTCGTCACCGACCATCAGACCGCCGGCCGCGGCCGCCTCGCCCGCCAATGGCTGGCACCTCCCGGTCAGAATCTTTTGTTCTCGGTCCTCGCCCGCCCCAGCGGCCCGTCAGATCGCTGGTCGCTGGCAACGTCGGCCATGGCCATCGCGGTCGCCGAGGTGGCCACCGCCGCCGGTTTGACCGGAGTCGGTATCCGCTGGCCCAACGACGTGATCGTCGACGGCGGACGCGCGCCTGGCAAGCTCGCCGGGGTGCTGGCCGAGTTGGTCGTCTCTGCGGGAGTGCCGGCGGCGATCGTCGTCGGCGTCGGCCTCAATGTCGCGTGGCCCGT
>JBDSMH010000218.1:0-6594 GCA_039915945.1 Acidimicrobiales bacterium
GCGCGTCCTCGTTACCAACGACGACGGCATCTTCGCCACGGGCCTTGCCGTTCTCGCGGCCTCGGTTCGTGAAATGGGCCACGACGTCGTGGTTGTCGCCCCCGATCGCGAGATGAGCGGATCATCGTCGTCGATGGGGCCGATGGCGTACGCCGACCACATCGCATTCGAGCAAGTGGTGCTCGCCGAACTTCCCGATGTCCCCGCGTTCGCGCTCGACGGGCCGCCGGCGGCCTGTGTGATCGCGGCGACGCTCGGCGGGTTCGGAGGCCCGCCCGATCTCGTGGTCTCGGGCGTCAATCCCGGGTTCAACTGTGGACGGGCCACGCTGCATTCGGGCACCGTCGGGGCCGCGCTGACCGCCGCGCAATGGGGTTGTTCGGGATTGGCCGTCAGCATCGGCACGGCCGACCGTATCCATTGGCAGACGGCGGCGGCGTACGCGCAAGCGGCACTCGGCGCGCTAGTTGATGCCGCGCCGCGAACCGTGGTCAACCTCAACGTGCCGAACCTCGCCCTCGATGCGGTCCTCGGCATCCGCTTCGCCGAACTCGCGCCGTTCAACGCCGTTCGATCGGTGATCACCGGCCGCTCGGCCGGGCGCCTCCACGTCACGTTGCAACCGACCGAGCTTCCCGTACCCGAAGGAAGCGACACGGCGTTGGTCAACCAGGGATTCGCGACGATCACGTTCCTGGCGTCGGTCAGTTCGGTGAATCCCCCGTACGCTGAGGGACCGGACACAGGATTCGAGCTGTGATCGCTCTCATACCCGCCATCGTGCTCGCGGCAGTGGCGATCGGTTTGTTGATCGTTCGCCAACGCCGACTCGTCAACGAGCTCAACGAGCTGAACAAGCGAATGGGCGAGCGCGCATCGACACGGTCATCCGACGCGGTCGCACTGCTCGAGCGGTCGGTCGATCGGGTGATGCAGCACGACGATGACGTCGAATCCGAGCGTCAGCGCCTCGAGAGTGCCTTGAGTGCAATGACTCAGGGAGCGGTCGTCGCCGATCGCGATGGCCGGGTCGTTCTGCGCAATTCATACGCAGAGAGTTTCGTCGATGCGCGTCACGGTGACGCGTTGGTCGAATCGGCCATCCGTGACCTCATCGCGCAGGCGCTGCGCGGCGAAGCCTCCGACAGAGAGATCGACTTGTTCGGACCGCCGAAGCGCACGATGCTGGTTCACGCCTCGCCGTTGATGGACGACGATGTCCTGATCGGTGCGATAGCAATCATCGACGACATCACCGAACAACAGCGCATCGACGCCATCCGTCGTGACTTCGTGGCGAACATCAGCCACGAGCTGAAGACGCCGATCGGCGCGCTCGTCGTGCTGGCCGATGCGTTGAATGACGAAGAAGATCCGGCAGTCATCCAACGGTTGGCGGCGCGCATGCGCGACGAGGGCTTTCGGGTGAACCGCATCGTCGACGACCTGCTCGTGCTCAGCCGCATCGAAGGTGAAGGTCTGGTCGAGCGCGAACGTATCTGTATCGCCGATGTCGTCTCGAGCGCCGTCGATCGTGTGCATCCTGCCGCCGACAAACACCACATCTCGATCCGGGTCGCGCCGATCGAGCCGTTGGTGGCCCTGATCGGTGATCGCCGCCAACTCACCTCTGCACTGTTCAACTTGCTCGACAACGCCATCAAATACAGCGAGCCGGGATCCACCGTCCAGGTGCGAGTGGCGAACACGAACGACGAAGTATCACTGGTGGTACAAGACCACGGCATCGGCATACCTGCGAAGGACCTCGACCGCATATTCGAGCGGTTCTACCGGGTAGATCAGGCGCGGTCGCGCGAGACCGGAGGTACCGGACTCGGCCTGTCGATCGTGCGCCACGTCGTACGCAACCACGGTGGCGAAGTGACGGTCATCTCGCGCGAAGGCGAGGGCTCAACCTTTACGCTGATACTGCCCACTCACCTCTCGGTCGAAGCCACTGCCGAAGCAATGCGTTGACGAGTTCAGACGAGCGAAGAGAGATTGCAATGGCAAGCGAAGCCCATGTGTTGGTCGTCGAGGACGAACCTTCGTTTTCGGAGGCACTCACAATCGGGCTCGAGCGTGAGGGCTTTCGCGTCACAACCGTTGCCGATGGTGCCTCCGCGCTCGCTCGCTTTGACGAGCTCGCGCCCGATCTCGTGCTGCTCGACCTGATGTTGCCGTTCGTATCGGGTCTCGACGTGTGTCGCGAGATACGAGCAAAGTCGCATGTACCGATCATCATGGTCACGGCCAAGACCAGCGAGGTCGACACCGTCGTAGGGCTCGAGGTCGGCGCCGACGACTACGTCACCAAGCCATACCGTTTGCGCGAGCTGGTGGCGCGCATGCGCGCGGTCCTCCGACGTTTCGACGGGCGTCCCGACGACGTGACCGAACGCGACTCGAAGCCGATCGTGGTGGGCGATTTGTCCCTCGACCCGCAGCGCCACGAGGTGAGGGTCAAGGGCGAGATCGTGTTGATGCCGCTCAAGGAGTTCGAGTTGCTCACGCTGCTCATGGAAAACGCTGGTCGTGTATTGACGCGTGACACCCTCATCGACCGTGTCTGGGGAAGTGACTACGTGGGCGACACGAAGACGCTCGACGTACACGTCAAACGCATCAGAGCGAAAATCGAAGACGATCCGCGCAGCCCCACACGCATCGTGACGATTCGCGGATTGGGCTACAAGTTCGACCAATCGCGCTGACGACAATCTGTCTCGTGTCTAGCATGACCAGGTGACCGCGAGTTCTCCTGGATGGCGGCCGCTCAACCGTCCGAGCCGTCCTGACGCCAACAGCCCGTCGCTCACCGCGACACCGTTCATGTGGTTGGCTCGCATCCAGGGCTCGTCCTCGGTGGGTGATGGGCTGATCACCGCGGCGCTCGCGGGGTCGGTCTTCTTCAACATCAGCCCCGACGCGGCGCGGGCGCGCGTGGCGGCGGCGTTGATCGTGACCGTTGCTCCGTTCGCGGTCATCACACCGCTGCTCGGCCCCGCCATCGATCGGGCCAAAGGTGGGCGACGCGGCATGATGGTCGCGGTCAACCTGGGTCGCGCCGTTGTTGCCTTGTTGATGATCAGCCACATCAAGACGCTGTTGTTGTTTCCCGAAGCGCTCGCGATGCTCGTGCTGAAGTCGGGTTCTTCCATCGCCAGCCGGGCGATCGTGCCCAAGCTGGTCGACTCCGATCGTCAACTCGTCGAGGCCAATTCCAAGCTGGCGCTGATCTCGGCGATCGGCAACATCGGCGGGGTGGCGGTCGGCGGTCTGTCCAACTTCATCATCGGCCCGGGTTTCGTGTGTTCGTTGGCGATGCTCGCCTTTGCCACGTCGGGCGTCCTCAGCTTTCGCCTGCCCCGCGTCGCCATCGCGACCGAGCCGGCGACCGAGCAAGAGCGAGCCGAGCTGTCGAGCATCGGCATCGCGCTCGCGGGCTCCGCCATGGCGGTCATGCGGGGCATCGTGGGCTTCCTGTCGTTCCTGCTCGCGTTCGAGTTGCGGGGCGGCAAGAAGGGCCTCGATCTACAACCCGAAGGCTCGGCCGCGGGCGCGGCAGCGGCGCTCGCGCGCAAGGCGAACATCGTCGGCAATCCCGGCGCCCCCAAGTGGCACTTCGGGGCGGTGCTCATCTTCGCGGGTCTCGGCGGGTTGGTCGGTTCGCGCCTCGCGCCCGCGCTGCGCACGCGCTGGTTGGAAGAACGCATCCTTCAATCCGCCCTCGTCGCCACGATGCTGGCGGCCGTGTTTGCCGCGTGGTCGAACGGCCTGATCGGCACGCTGGTGTTGACGTTGGCCATCGGCACCGGTGCGGCGGCCGGCAAGTTGGGGTTCGATTCGCTGATACAGCGAGACGCGCCCGATGCCAACTGGGGTCGATCGTTCGCCCGCTTCGAGATGCGCTTTCAGTTCGCGTGGGTGCTCGGTGCGCTCGTCCCGACGCTCCTGCACTTCCCCGAACGGCTCGGCTTCGTCGTCGTTGCCCTCGCGGCTGCGTCGGCGATGGCGACGTACCTGGTCGGGTTGCGTTCGCAGTCCGGCATCTCGCTGTTGCAGCGGGTGCAGCGCATGCGGCGTCCCGGGCGCGACAAGAGCGCACCGATCCGGTCGAGTGACGATGCCACGTCGGTGGTTCCTGTCGTCGAGCCGAGTGACCCGACGGTGTTCGCCGCGACCGACGCGACTGAGGTTGCGCCGGTCGTCGCGCCTCCCGCCGAACCGATCCGGCGATGGGGGCCGCGCCGCCCACCTCGGCGCGCCCGTCGTTTGCCGCAGTCGCCCGACGATCAACTCGAGTTGTTCGATGAGGACCCGACAGGCCCTCGATAGTTGGCGTCTAGTCGGGGAGTTCGATGCGGGCCAACCACAGGCCGGGCGCATCGATCTCGGCCGGCGTGGGCAACGTGCGCGCGCTGTCCCACAGTTGCGTGAGTGCCTCGGTGCCGCCCCGCTCGACGATGCCGTCGACGAAGTGTCGCCCGCGGTCGTACTGCTGTTGTGTCAAGTTGAACCCGAGGATCTTTTCGACGAAACGATCTGACGCGTCGGCCTCGACGCGCCGGCGCCGCAGCGCTTCGGTCAACATGCTGTAGGAGCTGATGAGGTTGGCGCCGATCGAATCCATCGTGTGATCGACATAGCCGACGACGGCACAGATGACCGCCTCGAGGTGGGGCAGCAGCGCGCGCTGCGCCGGCGATTGCACGGCACCGAGCACGACCTCGGGATCGCCGATGATGCGCTGCATTTCTTCGAGCGAGTCGGGCCCTTGGCCTTGCAACAGGCTGGAGATGTCGATCTCGCCGAGCCGTTCGTGCAGCGCACTGTGGTCGGCCGTGAAGGTCGATGCGTGCTCGAGCAACAAGGAGCTGATGCGCGCGTGCACATGCGGCAACGAGAGCACCGCGTGGTGCACGAGCTCGTGCACGCAGATCCACAAACGCAACTCGTCGCGCGGCAGCGACCAGTCGTTGCCGAACGCGTCGAGGTTGGGCACGACGATCATCACTTCGTTGTTCGGTCGGCGCGGCACCGGAAGGTCGTAGGTGCCCAAGGACCGGCTGGCGAGATGACCCACCATCGAGCCCGCCGTGAGACCGAGCAGCATCGGGTTGAGCGCCCGCATCATCGGCGTGAGCCAGGCCAGCGACGGATCAGTGAGCTCTTCGGGGTCGGGCATGCTTTCGCGAGACACACGAGCGATGGACTCGCCGAGTGTTTCGAGCAGCGGTCGGTAGGTGTCGAGTGTGCGCATCGCCCACGTCGACTTGTTGACCGCGGCGATGACCGGTGGCCGGCCATCGACGATGGTGGTGAGGCCGGTGGTGTTCTGCACGTGGAGATCGGCGACACGCGCCAACTCTTCGATGGCGATGCGATCGCTCGGGTCGACATTGGGCTCGCTGGCACCTTGGGTGGCAATGGTGGTGGCCAGCTGCTTGGCGGTGTCCCAGCTGATGGGGCCGGTCGCCTGCATCATCCGCATGAGCTCGGAGAGCATCTGCGGCGAGAACGGCATTGCGTCGTCTCCGAATGGACCTTCGTCGCTCATAGCGGCATGGTAGGGGCGTGCGAGGACAAATTGGTAGCGCCAAGGTCACGCATTCGAGCTGGTGGTACGAAGGTCATGCTATGAAGCTGGTTGCATGAAAGTCATCGTCACCGGCGCAGCGGGTTCGATCGGTTCACGGCTGTGCCGGCGGTTAGCCGAGTGCGGTGTGTCCGTCCTGGCCCTCGACAAGGACCGCGTCGTGACCGCGCCGGAGGTCGATCATCGAGTCGTCGACCTGGCGACCGCCAAGTTGGGTCCCCTCTTCGCCGGCGCCGACGCCATCGTCCACCTCGGGTCGCCGTTCCCGGCGGACGCACCGTCGACCGAGAACAGCGCGGGTCCGCTCGCGGTCGCCGAGCGGGTGTTCGCGGCGGCGAGCGACAGCGGCGTCGCGCACGCCATCATCCTGTCGACCGCGATGGTCTACGGCGCATGGCCGAACAACGCCGTGCCGCTGACCGAAGAGGCTCCCGTTCGGCCCAATCCCGATTTCGCCTTTGCCGTTTATCACGCCGAGTTCGAGCGGCGAGCGTTCGAATGGCGCGCCGAGAACGCCAACGCAACGCTGGCCGTGCTGCGGCCCGTTCCTCTCGTCGCCGACGAGCAACCGAGTCGTTCCGCACGACTCTTGCGATCCGTCGCGACGGTGCGCACCGACGAAGGCGATGCGCCGGCGCAGTACCTCCACATCGATGACCTCGTCGAGGCAGTGATCGTGGCGTTGCGGGCGCACATCGACGGAGTGCTCAACGTCGCACCCGACGGTTGGATCTCGCCCGAGACGCTCGGCCTGCTGGCGTATCCCGGTCCGCGTCCGATGTTGCCGCGCTGGGCCGTCGACGCGCTGGCCAAGATCAGGTGGCGCTTCGGGTTGGCCGGCGCACCTCCGGGACTCGTGCCCTACACCGTGCATCCGTGGGTGGTCGGCAACGATCGTCTGCGTTCGCTCGGGTGGCAGGCGGCGAACACCAACGAAGAGGCCTACGTTCTCGGCCACCAGCCGACGCCGCTCGACAAGCTCACGTCGCGCC
>JBDSMH010000007.1:0-25982 GCA_039915945.1 Acidimicrobiales bacterium
CCCTATCGGTTGTGCGTTGCGACGCGTAAGCGCAGGGCAGGAGGGACTTGAACCCCCAACCTGCGGTTTTGGAGACCGCTGCTCTGCCAGTTGAGCTACTGCCCTAGGGGTGACGATCGAGGATAGCTCCTCCAGCTCAGACACGGCTCAGTTTGCTCAAACACGGCTCAGTCCCTTTGGGCATCGAGTCATGGGCTTTAGAGGATGCCGAAGCGGGTGCGCCGGGTGCGGCCCGCGAGCACGGCGCCGGCGGCACCGGCCGCCAACACCCCACCGACGTAGGGCGCGACGCGCACGAGGCGGGCCAACCGGCGTGAAGGCGACGCGGCGCAGCGCCGCAGGTCGGCGTAGAGCTGGGCCAGGAGATCGGCCGGCGGCTCGATCTGCTCGGCCCGCAGCACTCGGACCTGTGAGCGGACGGAACGTTGCGCGTCGAGCTCACGGCGGCATTCGCTGCAGTGCTCGACGTGATGGCGATGAGCGAGCGATACGACGCTGGTCTCGTCGAGCATTTCGCTGACGATGTCCCGGCAGCGCAGACTCTCAAATGGCATGGCGTTGATCTCCCGAAAAAAGCCGGTCGCGCAACATCCGTCGGGCCCGATGGAGGCGAACCTTGGCCGCGGACTCGGAAATACCGAGCTCGGCGGCGATCTGGTCGTGGGGTAATTCGTACACGTCACGCAGCACGATCACTTGGCGTAACCGAGGGGGAAGCTCCGCGATGGCGATCTCGAGGCGAGCGCGCAGGGTGGTGGCGTCGACGTGTTGCGCCGGATCGTGATCGGCGCGCGTATCGAGCACCGGTGTCTCGGGCCCGAGCTCGACGTGGCGGTGGCGGGCCGACCGAGCGGATACCGACGCCGCACAATTGGCGGTGATGCGGTAGAGCCAGGTGGAGAACTGCGAATCGCCACGGAAACGGCCGATGGAGCGGTAGGTCCGCAAGTAGGTCTCTTGCACCACGTCTCGCGCGTCCTCCTCGTTGCCCGTGAGGCGAAAAGCGAGTGTGTACGTGTCGTGGTACGTCAATCGCACGAGTTGCTCGAAAGCCTCGTGATCGCCCCGGCGCGCCGCTTCGACGTACCGGATCACCTCAGGTGGGCTCATGATTCAGACCCCCAGCCCCCGCGAGCGTTACATGACGAAAAGATGACGACGCGTCAGCGAAAGTCAGCGAGTTTCTTTATGCACGGTGTGCTGGCGGTCCCAGCGGCAGTACTTGTTGATCTCGATGCGCTCGCGATCGTTCTGCTTGTTCTTGCTGGTGATGTAGTTGCGCCGCTTGCACGTCTGGCACTCGAGGGTCACGTTGACCCGCTTTTCGTTGCTCTTCTTGGCCATGTCAGTGGCCTCCTTGTTGTTCTCTCGTAGCGACGGACAGGCTCGAACTGTCGACCTCTCGATTATGAGTCGAGCGCTCTTACCGGCTGAGCTACGTCGCCATGGGTTAACCGAGCTCCCTGTCAGAATCGAACTGACGACCTCTTCCTTACCATGGAAGCGCTCTACCGACTGAGCTAAGGGAGCAGCGAAAACTGCCCCGAATCATGCCACGCGTGAGGGCCGTTCCCCAACCTGTTACTCGCAGCCGAGCCGTCTGGTTGAGATGACCCATGTAGATGGGACTTCTGGCTCAAGTTTTTCGCAAACCGTGTCGAAACATTGCTCGTGCGGTACGAACGACTAGTCATCGAAGCAGAAGACAACAATTTCAGCGTGGAATTTCACCCACGACTGACCGTGATCGCGGGGGTGGGACGCCTCGAACGAGAGGGTCTCATCAACGAGCTCGTAGGGGCACTCGGGAGCAGCCGATCGGGGGTGCACGCGGAGCTGGCCACCGACAGCGGGGGGCGCTTCGCCGTGTTTCGGCCGACCGGCGGTCGCCATCGGGTGATCGATGTCGAGCAGGCCGAGGACATCACGCGGTTCTTCGCCAACGGCGACGGCCAGATCGATGTGCTCGCCCGCGCCGGTCTGGATTTGCGGTCCGCGCGGCGGCGCATGCGGGTCACCCCGGGCGACCTCACGACGAGCTCGCAGACCGATCAGATCATCCGGCGCCTGGCGCTGATGGATCCGACCGAACTGTGGAGTGCCGCCGAGCGCGTGCGCATCACCGAGGATCAACTCCAGGCCGAGGCCGAGTCGATGCACGCCAATCCGGAGGACGCGGAGGTGGTCCAGCGCATCGAAGATCGCCACCACGAGTTCATGGTGGCCCAGAGCCGCCACGAGCTGTTCCGCAAGTTGAGCTTCTTCTGCGGGGCGTTCGCGGCGCTGGCTGCGGTGCCCATGTCGCTGTACTTCGGCAAGGTGTCGGCCATGCCGCTCGTCTTCGCCGCGGCGGCGATCACGGTCATGTCGTTTCGCCAGTTCAAGCAACTCGAAGTCGCCGGCCACGACGAGACCAAGGCGCTCAAGGCCGCCGGCGCCCAGTCGTACCTCGGCTTCCATCTGCAGCGGGTCAACGGTCTGCTCGCCAGCGATCAACACCGCAAGCGCCTCATGCGGGCAGCTGAGGAACACCGCGGCTCGACCGAGGCGTGGAAGCACCTCGTCGGCGACATCGACGTGACCTGGGTGCTCGCCCGGCGGGAAGCCATCGACAGCGCCGCCCGCACCCGCCAAGCGCTGACTACTCGCACCTCGTCGGTCGATCATCCGGCCGTCGACGACGCGGCAACTTCCGATCTCGCGCAAGCGTTGATCGCCCGGCTCGCGGACGTGCGATCGCTCGGTGCCGGCGGCGAGAGCTTCCCCTTGTTGCTCGATGATCCGCTGCGCGATCTGCCGCGTCCGCTCAAGCCGGCGCTGCTGGAGTTGCTCGTGCGCTCGTCGGCGAGCCAGCAGCTCATCTACTTCACCGAAGACCCCGATGTGTCGTCGTGGGCCCGTGTAGAAGCGCTGACGGGCGAGCTCAACGTGCTCGAACCGGCCCGCCCCACGGAGCGCGCCGACATCGCCGCCTCCCAGATCGCGGTCTGAAGTTAGTTCCCCGCTCTAAAGCCGCTCGGGCTTAGTTCCCCGCTCCAAAAGCCGCTCGGGCTTAGATTGCGGCAGTGCAGATTCGAACGGCGCGCTGGACCGACGCCGCGGCCATCCGGGGCATCTACAACCGGGCGATCCTCACGGTCGCGACCTTCGATCTCGAGGAACGGTCCCTCGACGAGCAGCAGCAGTGGTTGGCCCTACGTTCGGGCGCGCACATCGTGTTGGTCGCCGATGAGGGCGGCACGCTGGCCGGATTCGCCTCGCTGTCGCCGTATCGCGACCGGCCCGCGTATCGCACCACCGTCGAGAATTCGGTCTACGTCGACGAAGCGTTCCAGGGCAAGGGCGTCGGCAAGGCGTTGATGTCCGCACTGGTCGACGCGGCCCGCGACCACGGCTTCCACTCGGTGATCGCCCGCATCGTCAGCAGCAACGCGGCGTCGATCGCGCTGCACCGTGCGGTTGGTTACGAGATCGTGGGCGTCGAGAAAGAAGTGGGCCGCAAGCTGGGCCGGTGGCTCGACGTGGTGGTCATGCAGCGCATGCTCAGTGCGCAGTAGTCGCCGAAGGCGACGGCTCGAGCGGCCCCCAGAGCGGGGACTTAGTGGTTTGGCTGCGTCGTTGTGGCCGGTGCTGCGTTATCCTCGTGCGTCCTGGGTCGGTGCCCGAGTGGCCAAAGGGAACGGGCTGTAAACCCGTCGGCTAACGCCTACGAAGGTTCAAATCCTTCTCGGCCCACAACAATGCACGAGCGATACTCGCGCTCATTCGAACGGCGTCTAGCGGCGGGCGCCGGTCCTCCATCATCAGCTTCTGGGTCTTCGGGGTCTTCGAGGGCAACACGAGCATGATGATCATGCCGATGAACCCCAGGCCGAAACCGATCACGAACCCCCAGACCGGTCGGCCTCGCGTCACACCGATCAACCAGCCGCCTAGCCCCGTGGCGATCCATACGGCAATGAGTTGCGTCGTCATCGTGTGCCCCCGAGGGCTCCGTGCTCCCGTCACCTAACGATCGGCACCTGCACGGTGGACCTTGATACGTCCGTCGAACCCTCCGGGGAACCGGGCGCAGCGTCGGGTCGTCGCGACGACGAAGTCCTCTCCGCTCGACGGGCGCAGGCCGTCGGTCCGGTCGGCGAAGTAGCGCGCCGCCGAGCTTCTTCGATGAGACATGCTCCGCTCGAGGGAAACCCCGCGTCATGGGCCAGCGCGACCATCTCGTCGGGCGCGTAGAAACTGATGAACGGCGTACCCGACCGGCGCGCGCCATCCTGGGCGGCTTGAAAGCCCGCACGGTCAACCCGTCCCACCACGAGTCACTCGACTCGAAGTCGATGGGCACGAAGCGCAGCCATCGGGCGGCGGGTAGCCGAGTGCCTCGAGGCGCTCACGCTTCCAGGCCTGCGGACCGGGCTGGTCGATCTCGAACACGCGGAGCCGTGACGCGAGGTCGGCGCGACGCTGCGCGAACGCGTCGAGTCCGGCGCCGAGCAACACGTACTGCACGACACCGTCGGCTTCGCGCTCCGCGACGAGGTCTTCGACGAATCGAGAGCGGCGACCATGCCGGCGCGAAACGAACTCGTCCACCCGGGTCCATGTCGGGCCGGGAACGCCAGTCGTCGCCGGGCGCGACGAGCCGCAACCCGATCTCGTCCTCGAGCACGTGTGGCGCAGGGTCGACCAGTACGTGCATGGCGCGCCAGAGCGCGACGCGTACCGCAGTGCTGTCCGGTTCAGCCACGACCGGGAGCCTGCCTTCGGTCGTCATGTCATCTCTCCTTGCGCGGGGCGCGGCGTGGTTGGTCGGGGGCGTCGTCGA
Source organism: Acidimicrobiales bacterium (assembly GCA_039915945.1). Classification (GTDB taxonomy): domain Bacteria; phylum Actinomycetota; class Acidimicrobiia; order Acidimicrobiales; family WLNW01; genus DATLFA01. The sequence continues at coordinate 4,826 of JBDSMH010000007.1, forward strand.
GATAGGCCCGCAACGCCGCGGCGACCAGCGCGGACAACGACGAGCCCGTCTCGATGGCCTGATGCTTCACCTGCTTGATCAACGAGACGGGGAGATAGACGTTGAACTGCTTGACCTCTTCGTCATCCACGGCGCCGATGCTAGCATCCTAGCAACGACGCCGGCGACTCGGCGCTACTCCGCCAGCAGTTGGTAGAGACGCTTGCGGGCGTCGGTCAGGATCGCGTCGGCCCTGACGAGCTGCTCGTCGGTGCCGGTGGTGGTGACCTGTTTCGTGGCCAGGATCAGGCCGGACAACGACTGGCGTAGATCGACAGACCCGGCGGTGGCCGCCAGGCGCTCCCACGGTGGGGCCCCCAACCCGTTGGTGTCACGTGCGACAAACAGGTGCTGCGCGACGATCGTCGATACAGCGTGCCGGTCACGGTCATCGCCTGCGAGTTCTCGACCGACATGTTGCGCGGATGGATGGGGGCCGATCATCCCTATGCCGCCTATGTCGCGGAACTCGCCAAGATCACCGACGTCGAACTCGTCGATCTACCGACCGGACACTGGCCCCAGTTCACTCGGCCGCGTGAGCTCGCAGACGCGATCCTCGCCGCCGTCGACCGATGAAAAGAGCGGACCCGTAACGATGGACTTCCCCGACCCGTCCCATCCCCACGAGGACCCGCGTGAGGTGCTGTTGGAGTACCTCGACTTCTACCGAGGCGTGTTGCGCGAGAAGGCCACCGGGCTCGACGACGCCGCCCTGCGGATGAGCCGCGTACCCAGCGGCTGGACCCCGATCGAGTCGATCAAGCATCTCGTACACGTCGAACGGCGGTGGCTGGTCTGGGGATTCGAAGGGGAAGACGTCGGCGACCCTTGGGCCGACGAACGCGATGATCGGTGGTTCGTCGCCGCGGACGAGCAACTCGAAGCGCTACTCGACGAACTCGACCTTGGTGGGCGCCGTACCCGCGAGATCGTGATGGCGCACGCGCTCACCGACATCGGCGCCCCCAGTGAGCGGTGGCGCGGTGAGCCGCCACCGACACTCGAGCGCGTGCTGTTGCATCTGCAGCAGGAGTACGCCCGTCATACGGGCCAACTCGACAACGTCCGGGAACTCATCGACGGCGCCACGGGCGAGTGATGGCGGTATCGGGCGCCCGCACGAATTTGCACGGCTCCCTCCCGGTCCCATCGTGGAGAATTGTCGCGTGCCGGTGACGTTTCTCCCCATCGACGACCCGCTCGCGGTGTCGTGCACGACGGCGATCCGCGCGGGCGACGTCGCGCACTTGGCAGCAGTGCTGGCGCGCGAGCCGACTCTCGCCACCGAGCGCATCGGCGACACGAAGCAAGCACGGTCGCTGCTGCACGTCGCGACGGACTGGCCCGGCCATTTCCCGAACGTTGCCTTGGTGATCGCAACGCTCGTCGCCGCCGGCGCCGACATCGAGGCACCCGGTTCGGTCCTCGGGGGCGGATCGCCGTTGACCGACGCCGTCGGGTTCGGGCAATGGCGGGCCGCGCGCCGTCTCGTCGAACGAGGCGCGTTCACGCGGCTCTTCGACGCCGCGGCGCTCGGGTTGATGGATCGGGTCGAAGGGCTGGGGCAATCAAACGCCACTCGACGTTGCCGTCCAAAGCGAAGCGCACGCACTTGCCGAGTGGCTACGAGAGAAGGGCGCCCGATGAGTCGCATTGCCGTGATCGGCGACTTCGATCCGACGCACGAGACACACACCGCGATTGCCACTGCGGTGGGTCACAGCGACGACGGTCGTGGACGCGAAGCGTCAAAGTTGCAGTGGTTGGCCACACCGGAGTGCGAGACGATGCACGACGCCGACTTCGCGGACCATGACGGGCTATGGATCGCGCCGGGCAGCCCGTACCAGAGCCTCGCCGGCGCACTCAGAGCCATACAGTTCGCTCGCACTCACGACGTCGCTCTGCTCGGCACTTGTGCGGGCTTCCAACACGTCGTGCTGGAATACGCGCGCAATGTCATGGGCTTCGCCGACGCAGACCACGCAGAGTACGACCCGTATGGTTCGCGCTTGTTCGTCACGCCGTTGTCGTGCTCCCTTGTCGGCCAGACCCTCGACGTCAGCCTCACCACCGGCACGATCGCGGCAGCCGCCTACGGCGCGCCCACTGCCACCGAGCGCTACTACTGCAATTTCGGAATGAACCTCGAGTATCTCGACGACATCGTCGACGCCGGGCTCGTCGTGTCGGGCGTCGACCCCGACGGCGAGCCCCGCGTCATCGAGCTCCCCGACCATCGATTCTTCGTCGCGACACTGTTCGTGCCGCAGACGTCGAGCACCCCCGCGGCACCGCACCCGATCATCGACGCGTTCCTGAGCGCCGCCGACAAACAACGGTGAACGAACGGGCTAGACCGCCCGCCAATGCACGAGCGTGTACGGATGGGGCGCGTCGTCGTGGTCTTCGAACACTGCGGTGACTGCGGCACCGATCGGCACGTCGACGAGCGGATCACCGACGAGGTTGCCCACGACGCGCACGCCATCGGCCTGCGGCAGCTCGACCAACGCGACGACGTACGGCACCGCGTCGATGAGGGCGGGGTGCACCGGGTGCCATACGCGCTCGGTTGCGAACAAGATCCCGTTGCCGTCAACGGCTTCGAAGCTCAGTTCGAACGAATGGCAACGATGGCAGATCCACTCGGGTCCCCACTGCCACCCTCGACAGTCGTTGCAGCGTTGGATAGGCAGTTCGTGACGCCGCGTGCCGTCCCAGTAGTCGCGATCGAGCCCATCGCCCGCCGGTACCGGTTGGGGAAGGCCACTCGGTAGGTACGCGCTCATGCGAGTGCCTCCGCGGTGCCGAACAACAAGTCGGTCGCGGGCGTCACCATCGGTCCGGAGATGACGAGACCCACCTTTGCGTCGCGGACCTGATTCGACGACTGCCCTCGCAGTTGGCGCACCGCCTCGATCTGCAACTCGAAACCGTGGACATAACACTCCGCGAGGTTGCCGCCGCTGGTGTTGATGGGGACCGAGCCTGTGGGTGCGATCAGGTTGTCGAACTGCAGCACTTCGTTCGCGCTTTCGTAGGTACACAACCCGTGCTCGATGAGTGCCATGACGACACCGCCGGTGAAGTTCTCGTAGGCCTGCGTCACGTCGACATCCGCCGGCTTCACTTGCGCCATCTCGTAGAGCCGCGGCGCGACGTCTTCGAAGCACGCGCTGGCGTAGTGCGGAGCATTGTGGACGCTCGCAGACTCGCGATAGCCGGCACCCTGTGCGGCGCCCAGCAAGTAGACGGGTCGGTTTGGAAAGTCGGCCGCGCGTTCCGCAGGCACGACGATCAACGCCGCCGCACCATCGTTCTCCTGACAGCAATCGAACAGTCGCCACGGCTCGACGATCCAGCGTGATTCGTCATACGCCTCGGCGTTCAGCGGCCGACCGTGCATCACCGCACGCGGGTTCTGTTGCGCATGGTGATACGACGCGAGCGCAACGGCCCGCTGCGTCTCGGGCGCAACGCCGTGTTCGTGGAACAGTCGTTGCGCACGCATGGCGAACTGCTGGGCCGCGGACATCAACCCGTACGGCGAGGAGAGTGCGCCATTGCCCGAGACGGTGGCCGCGGTCGACGCGCCGCCAAAGCGCCCGAACTGACCCTGGGCCAACGCGCGGAACACGACCACGCATTCGGCCATGCCCGTCGCGACTGCCGCTGCCGCGTTGGCGACCGCACCCGATCCGCCACCACCGCCCCCGCCCCACTGCATGTTGGCGAAGCGCAACTGGCGTGTGCCCAACGCGGCGGCGAGGCGCGTGGGCTCGTTGCGATCGGCCGCGTACGACGCGAACCCATCGACGTCACGGGGGTCGATGCCGGCGTCGGCGCACGCCGCCAAGATTGCCCGCAGCGCGAGCACGAACTCAGGATCGGGTGACCCGCTTCGCTTGTAGTACGCCGATTCGCCGATACCGACGACCGCGACCGAACCCCGCAACGTCCGCCCCATAGGTTCGCACGTTAGCGCGCCTTCGATGGGCAGCGATCGGTGCGCTACGGTCGCACCATGCCTACCTTCGATGTCGTCTCGGAGATCGATAGCCAGGAGATCAAGAACGCCGTCGACCAGACGGCGCGCGAGATCGGCACGCGCTTCGATTTCAAGAACACCAACTCCACGATCGATCTCGGCGATGAAGAGATCACGATCGAATCGAACACCGAGGACCGTCTCGACGCGCTCCGTCAGGTGCTCGAAGAAAAGATGGTCAAGCGCAAGGTCTCGCTCAAAGTGCTCGACTACCAAAAGGTGCAAGAAGCGTCAGGGGGCAAGGCCCGCCAAGTCGCGAAGCTGCAAGCGGGCATCAACAGCGAGAAGGCACGGGCCCTTCACAAGTTCATCAAAGACGCGGGCCTCAAGGGCATTTCGTCGTCGACCCAAGGTGACCAGGTGCGCGTCTCGGGCAAAAAACGCGATGACCTACAAGAGGTCATCGCGAAATTGCGCGAGCACGACTTCGGCATCCCGCTGCAGTTCACGAACTTTCGCGACTGAGCGAGCGGCCGGGAATCAGGCCCGAGCGGCCTGCGGCAGAGCGGAGAGTCAGGCCCGAGCGGCCTGCGACAGAGCGGAGAGTCAGGCCCGAGCGGCCTGCGACAGAGCGGGGAGTTAGGCCCAGTTGCCGCCGCGGAGGCGGGCGATGCGCTCTTCGACCGGCGGGTGCGTCGAGAAGAGCTTGCCGAATTGCATCTTCTTGCCGCCGAACGGATTGACGATGTAGTTCGACGCCTGGCTGGGGTTGACCATGTTGGGGATGCGGTTCGAATAGCCGTTGAGCTTTTCGAGCCCGCGGGCCAACGGTTCGCCGTCGCCGATGAGTCGAGCAGCACCGGCATCGGCTTGGAACTCGCGGCTGCGGCTGATCGCCATCTGGATGATCAGCGCGGCAATGGGCGCCAAGATGGCTGTGGCCAACAACACGATGGGGTTGCTGCCCCGATCGTCGTCGCGACCACCGCCACCGCCGAACATCGCACCCCACATCGCCATGCGGGCGACCAAGGTGATGGCCATTCCGACCGCGGCGGCGATCGAACCGGTCAACACGTCGCGGCTACGGATGTGCATGAGCTCGTGCGCCAGCACCCCGCGGACCTCGTCCCACGACATCAACTGCAACAAACCTTGGTTGACACACACGGCCGCGTGCTTGGGGTTGCGCCCCGTCGCGAATGCGTTGGGCTGATCGGACGGTGCGATGTAGAGACGCGGCATGGGCATGTTGGCCCGCTGCGCAAGTTCTTCGACGATTTCGTAGTACTGCGGCGCTTCCTCGCGGGTGACTGCCACGCCGCGGGCGGACTTGATGGCGAGCTTGTCGCTGAACCAATAGGAACCGCCGACGAGCAATAGGCCGAGTGCGAACCCGATGAACAACCCGCCCTGACCGAACAGGCCACCGATCGCAATCGTGAGACCGCCCATCGCGGCCAGTAGCAACGCTGTTTTGCCGTAGTTCTTGAACATGACTTGTGGTTTCCTCCGTTGACCGCTCGTGAGCAGTCGATATGAACAACGCTAGGGGCTCTGGCGATGTTCCACCCGTCAGTGTGGGGACACGCCCCCGAAAGCGGCCGTAAAGCCGCCCTCTGAGCGATCGCGCTATTCGTAGTACCCCGAGTGGATGTAGATCGTCGGTACCCCCGCCTTGCGGAACATCTCGACATTGCGCGGGTCGTCCTCGAGGGCCAGCCGCACGTCGAAGCCCAAGCGTTGGAGGTCGCGCAACACGCCCGATTTGTACGAACGTGACGATCCCCAGTCGTCCTCGTCGCGCATGATCAAAAGGTCCCACCGCACGGCGTCTTTGTGTTCACCCAGCCAGCGCAGTGTCTGGGGTCGTACCCGGATCGGCCGAGCCGTCAACAACACGACGCGGCAGTCTGGTCCGAGGAGTTGGCCCATGCGGGCCGTCTCGGCGATGAGCGGGTCTTCACCGCACGCCATGAAGAACGAGTCCCAGTACATGCCCGGGCCTTCGAGGAAATGCTGGCGATGGGTGGCGTCGGACAACACGCCGTCGACGTCGAAGACGACGGTCGGCCCGGCCGAAACCGGATCGGTGCGCCACAGCCAGTGAGAGGGAAGGTCACTCAGCGCGATCAGTCCTCTGCCGCGCCGCTCGCGAGGCGCGTGCGGATGTCATCGACGACGCCCGCGTCGGCGAGCGTCGTGGTGTCGCCCAGCGCGCGCCCTTCGGCGACGTCGCGCAGCAAACGACGCATGATCTTGCCCGAGCGTGTCTTGGGTAGATCGGCCACGACGAGCACCGCTTTGGGTCGCGCCATGGGGCCGAGCTTTTTGGCGACGTGTTGCCGGATCTCTTCGCGCAACGGATCGGAGGACTCGTTGCCGCCGCGCAGGATTACGTAACCGACGATGGCCTGACCGGTGATGTCGTCGGTGGCACCGACGACCGCGGCTTCGGCGACCGCCGGATGATCGACCAGCGCGGATTCGACTTCGGTGGTCGAGATGCGATGGCCCGACACGTTCATAACGTCGTCGACTCGACCCAACAACCACAGGTAGCCGTCTTCGTCAAGCTTGGCACCGTCGCCGGCGAAGTAGCGCCCCGGGAAGCGCGACCAATACGTCTGCTTGTAGCGCTCGGGGTCGCCCCAGATGCCGCGCAGCATCCCGGGCCAGGGCTGCGTGATGGTGAGGTAGCCGCCACCCCGATCGACGCGGTGGCCTTCGTCATCGACGAGCTCGGCGAAGATGCCGGGGATCGGATGGGTCGCCGAGCCCGGTTTGGTCGTCGTCACGCCGGGCAGCGGCGTGATCATGTGGCCACCGGTCTCGGTCTGCCACCACGTATCGACGATCGGGCAACGCGAGCTGCCGACGAACTCGTGATACCACATCCACGCCTCGGGGTTGATCGGCTCGCCGACCGTGCCCAACACGCGCAGTGACGACAGGTCGTGGCTCGCAAGTTCTTGCGCGCCCCATTTCATGAACGTGCGAATCGCGGTTGGCGCGGTGTAGAGCTGCGTGACCTTGTAGCGCGAAATGATGTCCCACAAGCGATCCTTGGGCCACTCCGCCATGGTGCCTTTGCGGTTTTCGGGCCGCGGCGTGTCAGGAGTGCCTTCGTAGATCACGCTCGTGCACGCGTTCGCGAGTGGGCCGTAGACGATGTAGCTGTGGCCCGTCACCCATCCGATGTCGGCGGCACACCAGTAGATGTCGTTTTCGGGGCGCAGGTCGAAGACGTACTTGTGGCTGAACGCAACTTGCGTGAGATAGCCACCGGTCGTGTGCATGATGCCCTTGGGCTTGGCGGTCGTGCCCGACGTGTAGAGCAGGTAGAGCAACTGCTCGCTGTCGAGTTGCTCGGGCGGGCAGTCTTCGGATGCGTTTGCCATCACGTCGTGCCACCACAAGTCGCGCCCTGGCTCCATCGCGGGGTCGGTGTTGCAGCGGTTGACGACGATGACATGCTCGACCGAGGTCGTGCTCGCAAGCGCGGTGTCGACATTGGGTTTGAGCAACGACGGCACTCCGCGGCGGTAGCCGGCGTCGGCCGTGATGATGAGGCGAGCCTCGGCGTCATTGCAACGGTCGCTGATGGCGTCGGGCGAGAACCCGCCGAAGATCACCGAATGCGCCACGCCGATGCGCGTGCACGCCAACATGGCCACCGGCAGTTCGGGCACCATCGGCATGTAGATCGCGACACGGTCACCGGTGCGCAACCCGAGCGACTTCAACACATTGGCGAACTTGCACACCTCGCGGTGCAGATCTCGATAGGTCAGGATGCGGGTGTCGCCCGGTTCGCCTTCCCAGTAGTACGCGACTCGATCGCCCAGGCCCGCGGCGAGGTGGCGGTCGAGACAGTTGTAGGACACGTTGAGGGTGCCGCCGGAAAACCACTTGGCGAAGGGGAGGTCCCATTCGAGCGTGGTGTCGAAGTCGGAGAACCAGCTGACGAGTTCGCGCGCCTGGCGGGCCCAAAAGGCGACGTAGTCGCGCTCGGCCTCTTCGTACAGGCTGCGATCGGCGACCAGCGCGCGTGCTCGGAACTCGGGTGAGGGCGGGAAGGTCCGCTCTTCGAGATAAAAGTCCGAGATCGTGGGTTCGGCCACCGTCGCCTCCTCAGGTCCGTCCACCGTTTCAACGGCGCATGCGAGCCTACGCTTTTGCGGATCATCGACACGACCGGCAAGGATTCCGGGCCACGCGTGGGTCCCGATCTGCGACCGGCACGGAGGTACAACGGTGATCAAGGAGTTCAAGGAGTTCATCGCCCAAGGCGACGCGTTCGACTTGGCTGTCGGCATCATCCTCGGCATCGCGTTCGGTGCCGTCGTGTCGTCGCTCGTCGATGACGTGATCATGCAGTTGATCGGCGCCATCTTCGGTCAACCGAGTTTCAACGCCATCAACATCCATTGGGGCGACAAACTCACTGGCGAGGCCGCCACCGCGGTGACCGGCAAGTACGCCGGCCTGAAGGACGCCTACGAGCACCAGATCTTCATCGGCTCGCTGATCACCAAGATCATCAACTTTCTCATCGTCGGCCTCGTGTTGTTCTTCCTCGTCAAGGCCATCAACAAGATGAAGCGCCCCCAAGAGGTGGTCGTCGTCGCCGCCGGCCCGAGCGAAGTCGACCTGCTCACCGAGATCCGCGACTCGCTGCGTACTCGCTGAAAAGAAGCACCGGGCCCGTAAGGTCGTTACGTGCCCGGTGCCTCTCTTCGCGAGCGAATCGACGCGTTTCAGCAACGCCACCTCGCGTTCGCGTTTCCGTACGCGGTACACAAGCGCTTCACCGAGGACCGGGGCAAGCACTATGCGTCGCTGATCTCGTACTACGGGTTCTTCTCGCTGTTCCCGCTGTTGCTGGCCTTCGTGTCGCTGTTGGGCATCGTCCTGCGGGGGCGCACCGAGTTGCAACAGGACATCATCGACTCGGCACTCGGGCGGTTCCCTGTGTTGGGCGACGACCTCACTGGGAAAGGGGCCCTGACCGGCAGCGGTTGGGCGTTGGCCTTCGGTCTCGCCGCGGCGGTCTGGGCCGGGCTCGGTGTGGTCTACGCCGCGCAGGACGCACTCGACACCATGTGGGATGTCCCCCGCGTCAAGCGGCCCAACTTCTTGTTCAAACGGCTACGGGCGATCGCCATGCTGGGCGTGGTGGGCGCGGGAACCATCGCCGGTAGTGCCGTCGCGGGCGTCGCCACCCAACTCGATGGCCTCGCCGGGCTCGCCCGCGTGGCAACGGCACTCGGCACCATCGCCGTCAACACCGGGTCGCTCCTGGTCGGCTATCGCTTGTTGACCGTCGCCAAACAGCCGTGGCGGGTGCTGCTGCCGGGATCGATCGCCGGCGGCATCGTCCTGACCCTGCTGCAGACGCTCGGCGGCTGGTATCTCACCCGCGTGGTGGCCGGTGCGAGCGACACCTATGGCACCTTCAGCTTGGTGATCGGCCTGCTGACGTGGCTCTCCCTGCAGGCCCGAATCGTCCTGTACGCGGCGGAGGTCAACGTGGTGCGGGCCAATCGCCTCTGGCCCCGCTCGATGGGCGAGAACGACCCCCTCGACAAGGATGTAGCCAGCACGGAGCCAGCCAGCACGGAGCCGTGACACCCGGCATAGATCTCGCCGCTTGCTTACTTACGCTGTATATGTTTGACTCCTACAGTGTAAACGTACGCAGTAAGTAGCCGCGCTGCGGCTGTCTCCGGGAGGGCCCGTGCTCGGTCGTATCGCCCCCATCCTCGTTCGCCGGCGCAAGACGGTCATCGGGCTCTGGGTCTTGTTCTTCGTGGCCTCGATCGCCTTCGGCCGCGGTGTCGTCGACAAGCTCGAGACCGACGCCGAGGGCAAGCACGGCACCGAGGCGGGCCGCGTGCTCGACGAGCTCGAGGCCCTCCGCCAGAACCCACCCGACGTGGTCGCCCTGCTCGACGGCCGGGCCCCTGCCGACCCCGCCACGGCGACCATGCTCGGCGAGCTCACCACCGAGTTACAGGCCATCCCGGGCGTCACCTCCGTCGTGTCCGCCCTCGACACGCCGCTGTTCGTCTCGAACGACGGCCAGGCCTCGCTCGTCGGCGTTCGCCTCGATCCGACGCTCGCCGACGGCGCCCACGACGACGCGGTCGATGCCGTCAGCGATGCGCTGCGCGCCGCTCCCGCGGATCGCGTGATCGTCGGCGGCACCGCCATTCTCGACGAAGAGACCGTCGTACAGAACGAGAAGGACTTGCGCAAGGCCGAGCTCATCTCGCTGCCGATCGTGTTGCTGCTCGCGATCTTGATCTTCGGCGGGTTCACCGCGGCGAGCCTGCCCCTCATCATCGGCCTGGTCGCCGTGCCCGGCTCACTGTTGGTGCTCAACGTGCTCTCCGCGTTCACGTCGCTGCATCTCTTTGCGCTCAACGCCGCGACGATGCTCGGGCTCGGGCTCTCGGTCGATTACGCACTGCTCATCGTCAACCGTTTCCGCGAAGAACGCGCCGCCGGGCACGCGGTGGCCCAAGCGGTCGAGAACACCGTGCGCACCGCGGGCGTGACCGTTGCCTTCAGCGGTTTCACCGTGAGTGTCGCGCTGCTCGGGTTCGTCGTGTTCGACAACGACGTCTTCCGCTCGATCGGCTACGGCGGTATCGGCGTCGTCGCGCTGGCGATGGTGGCGGCGGTGACGTTGTTGCCCGCGGTTCTCGCGACGATCGGACATCGCATCGCACCGGCGCAACTCGACAAGGTCAACCACGGCTACTTCCACCGCGTGGCCACGATCGTGCAACGACGCGCCGGGCTCATCGCGACCACGGTCACCGTGTTCCTCTTGATCCTGGCCGTGCCGTTCATGAGCGCTCGCATCGAGATCCCCGGAGCAGAGTCACTCCCCCGCTCGCTCGAGACCCGGCAACTCTTCGATCAACAACAGCAGCGCTTTCTGATCGGCGGCGACGACCCGATCACTATCATCGTCGATGCACCTCTCGACGATTCGTCCGACTACTTGACGCGCATCCGCGCCATCAGCGGCGTCGAAGGGGCACAAGTGCGCGCCGGCACGACAGATTCTCAGGTACAGGGCAATGCGACGATCGTCGACGCGCTGATCGCCGGCGACGCGCAGAGTGCGCAGGCAGAGCGAATCGTGCGGGAGATCCGCGCGCTCGACGCGCCGGGCGACGCCATCGTCGGTGGCCCCGCGGCGATGCTGATCGATCAACGCAGCGCGCTCTACGACCGCTTGCCGTGGTCGCTGGCCGTGATGGGTTTGGCCACCTTCGTGTTGCTGTTCCTATTGACCGGCTCGGTCTTCATCCCGATCAAGGCAATCCTCATGAACCTGCTGTCTTTGACGGCCACGTTCGGGGTGTTGGTGTGGGGCTTCCAGGAAGGCCATCTCGCGGGTCTGCTCGGTTTCGACTCGGTCGGCTTCCTCGCGCTGTGGCTGCCCTTCCTCGTGTTCTTCCTCGCGTTCGGCTTGTCGATGGACTACGAGGTGTTCTTGCTGGCGCGCATCAAAGAGGAATACGAACGCACCGGCGACAACGACGCCGCGGTGTCGAGTGGGCTCCAGCGCACCGGCCGCATCATCACGTCGGCGGCGGTGCTCATCGGCGTGGTGTTCGCCGCATTCGCCACGGGCGCGTCACTCGACATCAAGGCGATGGGGGTGGGCTTGACCCTCGCCATCCTGCTCGACGCGACCGTCGTGCGGACGCTGCTCGTACCCGCGACGATGAAGCTGATGGGCCACTGGAACTGGTGGGCACCCGCGCCACTGCGCCGTGTGCACGAACGGTTCGGGTTGCACGAACCGGCGACAACACCGCCGCCGGTCGTGCCCGAGGCAATAGACGTGCGGCCCGCTACACCGCAGCCGGTGTCGGTGTGATCTCTTTGGACAGGTCGAGCTTGAAGTAGGCCGCCGGGTTGTCGAGCAGCACCTTCTGCTTCAACTTCTCTTTGCCCTTGAACGCCGACTGGATGAAGTCCTGGCTCTTCGGGAACGAACCCACCGAGTGCGGGAAATCGCTACCCCACATGAGGTTGTCGACCGGGATCTTGTCGGTGAAGTCGAGTGCGAGCGGATCACGGATGATCGAGAAGTGGAAGTGCTTGGCGATGTACTCGCTGGGCGTCATCTTCATGCGGCGGCCACCGAAGGCGGACGAGAAGATGTCGTGATTGTCGTCCATGAAGAACATGGTCGACGGCAACCAGCTGGCGTTGGCTTCGGCGAAATAGAACTTGATGTCGGGGAAGCGATCGAGCACGCCCGCGGCCATGAGCTGCGCCATGCAGAACACCGGCGCGTGGGAACCGGCGCGTTGTACCAATGCTTCGGCGTAGGGCTGGCCGGCAGTGCCGGACCCGGCCGAACGCGGCTCGGGCCGGATCTGGCCGAAACCGAAGTGCGGCGAGATGGCGATGCCGAGCTCGACGCACTTGCCCCAGAACTTGTCGTCTTCGGGTTCGCTGTAACCGGTGCCGTTGGGGAACTGATAGAACGCGACCGACTTGAGCCCCGCGCTGTGCGCGAATTCGACTTCGGCCACTGCGTGATCGATGTCGCTGATCGGCGTGACCGAGTTGCCGATCAAGCGGTCGGGCGCCACTGAGCAATAGTCGTTGGCCAACCATGTGTTGTAGGCACGGATCATGGCCCGATAGACGTCGGGATCTTTGATGCCCTCGAGGAAGCGCGACGCGAACACGGGAGGGAACAGAACTTCGGCGTCGATGCCGTCTTCGTCTTGCTCACGCAAGCGCTGTTGCGCGGGGCCGGCGCCGTCGTTGGGCTCGCCGTCGGGCTTGTAGTACGAACCGAAGTCGAAACGGATCGGACCGCGACCGGTGATGTTCTGCCCGTTCTTCAGCATGGGCATGCCTTCGATGAGCCAGCCTTCGCCGCCCTCTTCGAGTTGCACGAGACGCGGCGCCCGATCGGCCCACTTCTCGGGCACGTACTTGGTCCAGAACGGTGGCGTCTCGACGTGTCCGTCGCCGGAGATCACCTGGTAGTGACGAGCCATGTCATTCCCCCTTATGTGCGTACTTCGAATCGTAGGCGCGGCGGCCCGCTATTCACCTAGCCAGCACGGTCTCTCAGCCAGCACGGTCGCTGAGGTCAGCACGGTGACTCGCGGCGGCCGCATCAACAAGACAAGCGTCGACCCCGGCGAGGATCACCGCGAGACCGGCACGAAACCGGTCGGCCGGTTCGATCGCCAGGCACGCCGCTTTGAACGCGGGCAGAAAGGCCAACTCGGGCGGCACGTCGGCCGCGACGAATCCCTTTCCCTGGCGCAGTTCGCGCATCAGGGTGAGCTCTTGGTTGATGGCGCCCACCAGCCACGCCGCGGCCGTGTGGAACATCAGGCTGGCCCGCCGTTCGTCGAAACCGGCGTCGGTGAACAGCTGTACGCATTCGCCGAGCACCGCGATGCCTGCGGGTGATGCAACCGGACGGTCACCGACGATGGCGAACGCGTTGGGATGCGCTTGCGCGAGGTGCCAGTACGCGTACGCCATTTGGGTCGCCCGTTCACGCCACGAACTGCCGGCCGGCGGCGCGTAGCTGGCCAGGATCTGGCGGTGCAACAGATCGGACAACGCGTCGAGTAGGTCGTCCTTGTTCTGCACGTGGTTGTAGAGCGACATCGCTTCGACGCCGAGCGCGGCGCCGAGCTTGCGCATCGACAATGCGTCGAGGCCTTCGCCATCGACGAACTCGAGCGCCGCGGCGGCGATGCGTTCTCGAGTGAGCGGTGTGCGGGTCGGAACCACGGCATCCATCACTGGCCAGCTTACGCCGTCAGTCAATGACCCACTCGACGACGCGGAACGCGCCGAGACCGGTCGCATCGCACAGTGCATCGCGTTCGCGCAGGCGACTGCGTCCCTTCATCGCCGCGAGGTCGCCGAGGTGGGCCCGCTCGGTCCATATCCGTTGCCCTTCGGCCACGAGATCGTCGATGCCGTGGTTGCGCAGGAACTTGTGTTGCGGGCGGTCGTGTTGCGGTGCTCGTAGCGCCGCGAGTTGATCGAGCGCCACCTCGACGGTGATGTCTTGCGTGCCGGGATCAGAGAGTGGATGACCGCCTCGTTCGTGCCCGCGATACGTGCGCACCCACTCGCGCCAGTCTCGGCCGCACATCTCGTCGGTCGTGGTCGCATAGTCGATCACGACCACTCGACCGCGTTGTACCAGATCGAGCGCGCGGCGCAGCCACTCGATGGCGGCGTAGTGATGCGCGGCACGCCCTGAGTCGCCACTCGGTCGTTCGCAGAGCTCGCCGCCGTCGTCGACATCGACCAGCACATCGCGCCATCCGTCATCGGTGCGCTGGCGCAAATCGAACGCGAGGTTGTCGAGCAATTCGTTGGCGAACACCACGCCTTCGACAGGCGCGTCGGGAAGGTCGTCGAGACTGTGCCGGCGTGCGCCCTGCGGATGGCGCGCCCGCAACGCCGCCGAGCGTTCGACGAGCACGAAGTCGAGCGCGTCGAGGCACTGCGGCTCGGCCGCGGCGATGGCGCGGATCAAGGTGCCGTTGCCCGCGCCACAGTCGACAAAGGTGAACGGATCGGGCCGACCCAACTCGATCCACCACGTATCGAGGGCGCGGGCAATCACCGCGCCGAACAGTGGACCGACTTCAGGACTGGTGAGGAAATCACCGCGACGGCCGGCACCGCCGCCTTGGGTGAAGAACCCGAAAACCGGGTCGTACAGCGCGGCGTCTACGTACTCGCCGAAGCGAATGGGACCGTTCTCACGAATGCGCGCGACGAGGCTGTCGCGCAGTGTTTGCCCGCTCTGCAGGGGGCCGCTCGGGCCCTGGTTCGCGGTCATCCACCGGCCGCGGCCAACGTCACGTCGGTGAAGTGTCCGACCACTTGCGGGAACACACCGAAGAGCAACGTCACCGCCGCCGTGATGCCGAGGGCGGCCAACAGCGACGGCGGAATGCGGATCGGCGTGATGTCGCCGTCGGGCACATCGTCGGCCCACATGCGGCGCGCGATGTTGAGGTAGTAGAAGAGCGCGATCACCGAGTTGACACCGACGACGACGGCGAGCACGACGCCCGACGTGTTGGTGTCGGATACCAACGCCTTGATGATCTGGAACTTGGCGAACCAGCCGCCCAACGGCGGGATGCCGGCGAGCGACATCAAGAAGACCGTCATCGCAACAGTCAAACCCGGGGCATATTGGAACAGCCCGCGGTACGAGTCGATCTCGGCGGTGCGGGTCTTGCGGGCGACGGCGATGATCACCGCGAACGCGCCGAGGTTCATCGCGGCATAGATCGCGAGGTAGGTGACGATGGCTTGCAGCGCTGCAGTGTCGGTCTCGGGATTGCGCCCGACGACCACGAGCGGAGCGAGCATGTAACCCGCTTGCGCGATGCCCGAATACGCCATGAGGCGCACGATGTTGGTCTGGCGCAGCGCGACCAGGTTGCCATAGGTCATCGACCCCGCCGCGAGTACCCACATCAACGGTTCGAAGACGTCGTGGCGTTCGGGGAAAGCAACGAAGACGAGTTGCAGCAACGCCACGAACCCGGCCGTCTTCGACGCGACGGCGAGAAACGAAGTGACCGGTGTGGGCGCACCTTCGTAGGTGTCGGGCGCCCATGTGTGGAACGGGAACGACGAGACCTTGAAGGCGAAGCCGACCACGACGAGGATGATGCCGAGCGTGATCACCGGCTGCGAATGGTCGAAGTCGCCCACCGTGCGGCTGATGTCGGTCAACAGTGTGGATCCGCTGACGCCGAACAACAGCGACATGCCGTAGAGCATCAGCGACGAAGCGAACACCCCCATGAGGTAGTACTTGAGGCCGGCCTCGTTGCTCTTGAGATCACGCTTGCGCCACGTGGCCATGAGATAGGCCGGGATCGACAACAGTTCGAGCGCCACGAAGATGGTGATCAAGTCACGAGCAGAAGCCATCAGCACCATGCCGAGGACCGACGCCAGCAACATCTCGTAGTACTCGTTCTCCCAGTAGTCACCTTCGGCGACGTAGTTGGTCGACAGCAACACGACGACGTAGGCCGACAGCAAGAACGTGGCCTTGAGGATCAACGCAAAGTTGTCGACGACGAACGCACCGCCGAACATCGAGCGGTCGTCACCATCCCACGCCAGCGTGAGAATGGGGATCATCGAGCCCAGCAACACCCATCCGGCAAACGTCGAAGCCAGACGCCGGAACGCGTCGAGCTTGACCACGTCGGCCACGATGAACAGACACAGCCCCGCGACGAGCACGATCTCAGGACTGAGCGCGTGCCAGTCGATGACCGGCTTGTCGAAGGGCAGGATCTGAGCAATCACGCTCATCCGCCTTCCTCGACGGATTCGGAGGCCTCGTTACCGTTGTGCTTGGGCTTGAACACCGATGCGCAGTCAGCTTCGACGTAGTCCTGCAGGCACTCTTCTTGCAGGGTCACGTTCTTGACCGCGGGATCAGTGGCCTTGAACACGATGTTGGGATACACGCCGAGCGCGAGGATGAGCGCCAGCAACGGCGTCCAGGCCAACCACTCGGCCCAGTTCACGTCGTGGATGCGCTCGTGATCGCCGTGGTCGTCATGATCTTGGCTAGCACGGTCTTGCGCGGCGTGTTCTTGACCGTGCCCACCGTGGTCGTCGTCGTGACCGTGACCGCCACCATGACCGGCCGCCGCCAACGCCGGGTTGACCTTGGACGTGCCGAACGCGGTGCGCTGCAGCAGCCACAAGAGGTAACCGGCCGCCAGCACCGTGCCGAGCGCGGCGAAGAACATGTACGTACGGAACGTCTCGACGGGCAACGCGCGCGCCGGGTTGTACGACGACAAGATCGCGGGGAACTCGCCCCAGAAGCCGGCGAGGCCGGGTAGACCGAGTGACGCCATCACGCAGAAACCGAGGATCCAGCCCAAGTGCGGCGCGTCTTGCAACAGGCCGCCCAACTTGGAGATCTCGAGCGTGTGGTAGCGCTCTTTCACCGAACCGGCGACGAAGAACAACATGCCGGTGATGAGGCCGTGGGCGACCATGCCGTAGATGGCGGCGTTGATACCGAAGTTGGTCAGCGTCGCGATACCCAACATGACGAAGCCCATGTGCGCCACCGACGAGAACGCAATGAGGCGTTTCATGTCGGTCTGCGCGAGACAGCCGAGCGCACCGTAGATGATGCCGATCACCGCCAGGAGACCGATCCACGGCGCCCATGACACCGCGGCCTGCGGCAGGATCGGTATGGCGATGCGCACGAAACCGTAGGTACCGAGCTTCAACATGACGGCCGCCAGGATCACCGAACCGACCGTGGGCGCTTGTGTGTGCGCGTCGGGCAACCATGTGTGGAACGGGAACATCGGCACCTTGATACCGAAGCCGAGGAACATGCCGCCGAAGACGAGGATCTGCGTGCCGTGCGCTATGCCGTCGCCGCCGAGAGCGGAGAGCAGGCGGATGTCGAACGTGTGCGGATCGCTCAGGAAGAACAGCGCGAGGAACGAGATGATCATCAACGCCGAGCCGAACAGCGTGAAGAGGAAGAACTTGAGCGACGCGTAGCGGCGGTTGTCGCCACCCCACACCGCGATCATGAAGAACATCGGCAGCAGCACGACTTCGAAGAAGACGAAGAACAAGATGAGGTCTTGTGCAACGAAGCTGCCCAACATGCCCGTCTCGAGGATGAGAATGAGGATGAGGAATGCCTTGGGATTGTGCGGCTCGGGCCAGTGATTCCAGCTGTAGATGATGCACAGCGGCACGATCAACAGGGTCAACAAGAACAGAGGCATCGAGATGCCGTCGAGCCCGACGATGTAGCGGCTGCTGATGACGTCGATCCAGCTCTTGTCGACCACGTACTGCAAGTCGTCGGCCCGATCGACGCTGAAGTTGACCAGCATCGCGATGCCGAAGCCAGCGGACACGAGCGACGCGCCGAACGCGAGCCACTTGTGGGCCTCCTCGTTCTTCTTCGGCATGAGCATCATGATCGCCGCCGCGACAACGGGCGCGAAGACCGCTATCGAGATGCCCCAACCCTCAAGAAACTTCATCGATCCAACTCCATTACTGCACGACGATCACGAGAATGCCGGCGAGGATGGCCACTGCGGCGAACATGATCGCCGCGTACTGCTGCACTTTGCCTGATTGCATCTTGCGCAGGCCTTGACCTGCTTCGTCCGAGGCGATGCCCGACCCGTTGACGATGCCGTCGACGAGCCCTTGATCTATGTACTTGTAGACCGCTTGGCCGGCCGCCACCGACGCCTTGCCCGAACCGTCGACGATGCCGTCGAGGACCTTTTGGTTGAACCAGTACGTGGCGTTGGCGATGGGCTTCTTGATTGCGTACACGATCACGTTGTTGTAGAGGTGATCGAGGTAGTACTTGTTCACGAGGAACGTGTGACCGGCCCGGGCCAGAGCGAACTTGCTCGTCGGTCCGTCGGGTAGTTCGGTGAGCTTCTGCTGCGTCAGTTGACCCTTACGGTCGACGAGCACGAAGTAGTAGTAGTACGCCATCGCGATTGCGAGACCCACGACGATGAGCGACAAGAACGCCAGGGCATAGCTCGCACGCGCATGGACGATGCCGGGGAAGTATTCGCCCTTGGGTTCGACATAGTGCTCGAAGCGCAACGCCCAACCGTCGGGGATGAAGCCGAACAGATTTTCGGGGAGGTTGACGAAGCCGGCGAAGATAGCGAACACCGACAAGATGATGAGCGGTGTCGTGATGCGAGGACCGGACTCGTGCGGCGTGCCATGACCCCGGTAGTCGCCGAAGAACGTCAGGTAGATGCAGCGCGTCATGTAGGCCGCGGTGAGCATGGCGGTGACGAGGCCCATCACCAGCATGGCGTAGTACGTGCCGTTGCCACCGGTGCCGCCGAACAACCCGAAGCTGCCGGTGCCCGCGAGAATCTCGTCTTTCGACCAGAAGCCCGAGAGCGGGAACACTCCGGCCAGCGCGATCGAACAGATGATGAATGTCCAGAACGTCTTGGGCATGTATTTCTTGAGCCCACCCATGTCGGACTTCATGTCGAAGCTGTGGTGCACCGCGTGGCTGACCGAACCGGCGCCGAGGAACAGACCCGCTTTGAAGAACGCGTGCGTGAAGAGATGGAACAGGGCCGCGGTCCACGCGCCGACGCCGAGGGCCATCACCATGTAGCCGAGCTGGCTGACCGTCGAATACGCGAGCACCTTCTTGATGTCGCGTTGAACGAAGGCGAGGCAGGCGCCGGCGATGGTGGTCACCGCACCGATCAGCGCCATGAGATTGATACTCGACCCGCCGATGGTGAGGCCGTTGTAGAAGACCCCGTACATGCGGGCGATCATGAACACGCCGGCGACCACCATGGTGGCGGCGTGGATGAGCGCCGACACGGGGGTCGGGCCGGCCATGGCGTCGGGCAACCAGGTGTGCAGGAAGAACTGACCCGACTTGGACATGACCGCGCCGAGCAAGCAGATAGACGCGACCATCAACGGCAGATGGCGGATCTCCCCGGCATTGGCCATCTCGTTGATCTTGACGATGTTGAACGTGCGGCCGGCGCTGAAGTACAGGATGCTCATTCCGATGAGCAGGCCCATGTCACCGACGCGGTTGGTGAGGAAGGCTTTGAGCGCGGCGTCGCTGTTGGCTTTGTCTTCCCACCAATGACCGATGAGCACAAAGGAACAGACGCCGACCAACTCCCAGGCCGTGATGAGCATCAGGGTGTTTTGGGCGATGACCAACGTCAACATCGAAGCCGTGAACAAGCTCAAGAACGCGAAGAAGTGGACATAGCGCACGTCGCCATCGACGTAGTCGGTCGAATAGATGTGCACCAGCAACGAGATCGTGGTGACGACGAAGAGCATCATCACGGCCAGGCCGTCGACGAGCGTGCCCACCTCTACCTTGGTGCCTTCGTTCTCGAACCACGTCGCCGTGACCTCGACGGCGGGCACCGCGACTTCTTCGTGGCCCTCGGCGGCGGCGCCTTCGGCCGCGGGTTCTTCGGCGGCCGTACCTTCTGCAGCTAAGACACCTGACGCGGACAGCGCGTGCTCTTCGGTCGTTGCCTCATGGTGGGCATCGTTGGTGTGCTGGATCCACTGGACCCCGGTCGCCAACGACAAACCGAACGCCAGGAACAGCGCCGCGATGCCGATCTCGGCGCCCTTGTATTTCCACGCCTTGCAGCGCTTGCCGAAGAAGAGGAGCAGCACGAACGATGCCGCGGGGATGGCCGGGATGACGAACGCGTGGTCGAGCATCCATTTGCCGGAATGGTGGGTCGTCGACCCATGTGCGAGAACTAGAAGTGAGGACAAGGAGATCTCAGCCCTTCATCGCGTCGATCTCGGTGAAATCGATGCTCTTCTTGTTGCGGTAGATGAGAAGGACCATCGCGAGGCCCACGCCGACTTCGGCTGCCGCGATTGCGATCACGAAGAGACCGAAGACGTCGCCGGCGATCGTGTCGTGGAACACGCTGAACACGACGAAGTTGATGTTGACGGCGTTGAGGATGAGCTCGATCGACATGAGCACCATGACACCGTTGCGCCGGGCGAGCACGCCGTAGACGCCGATGCAGAACAAGACTGCGGACAACAGAAGGAACTGGCTTACCAGCATGGCCGCCCCTCAGTCCTTGCGGGCCACGACGATGGCGCCGATGAGCGCGGCCAGCAACAGCACGGACACAGCCTCGAACGGGATGAGGTACTGCGAGAAGATCGAGTCGCTGACCGCTGCGGTGTTGAACGCCGGATTGCGCTCGCCGACCTTGACATCGCGGAAGCCGTCGACGAGGGCGTAGCCCATGACCCCGAGCAACAGGAGGGCCACGAGTATCGCCATCAGATGGCGCTCTTTGCCGACCGTGTCGTCGACGCCGAGTTTGGCCCGGGTGAGCATGATGCCGAAGAGGAACAACACGACGATGGCGCCGATGTAGACGAGCACCTGCGTGATGCCGATGAACTCGGCGCCGAGCAGCAGGAACTGCGCCGCGACACCGGCGAGCACGATCACGAGGTAGAGCGCGGCGTGGACGACATTCTTGGTGGTCA
>JBDSMH010000205.1:0-13671 GCA_039915945.1 Acidimicrobiales bacterium
TTGGTGTAGTAGCGGTCGTCGTGGTCGTGGCCCCGGAAGTAGCCACCGACGTCGGCGATCACGTGGGTCGAGCCCGCAGCGTTGAAGATCTTGACCTTTCCGAGGCCAGCCCCCGTCCCCATGGTGATCTTCCGGGAGAACACCGAGGACATCTATGCCGGCCTGGAGGTCGAGGCCGGCACCCCTGAAGCGGCCAAGATGCGCGAGCTGCTCCACGACGGGTTCGGGTGGGACATCCGGGAGGACTCCGGCATCGGCATCAAGCCCATCTCCGCCACGAACTCGAAGCGCCTCATCCGGGCCGCTCTCACCTACGCCCAGGTCAAGGGGCGCAAGAGCGTCACCCTGGTGCACAAGGGCAACATCATGAAGTTCACCGAAGGCGCCTTCATGAATTGGGGCTACGAGCTCGTGAAAGAAGAGTTCAGCGATGTTGCGGTCGGCTGGGACGACTGCGGCGGCAAGCCGGGCGACAAGATCCTCGTCAAGGACAACATCGCCGACATCACGTTGCAGCAGGTGCTCACGCGGCCCGAAGACTTCGACGTCATCGCCACGATGAACCTCAACGGCGACTACCTCTCCGATGCGCTCGCCGCGCAGGTGGGTGGCATCGGCATCGCGCCGGGCGCCAACATCAACTACGTCACGGGCCACGGTGTGTTCGAGGCGACGCACGGCACCGCGCCGAAGTACGCCGGGCAAGACAAGGTCAATCCGGGTTCGGTGCTGTTGTCGGGCGTGTTGATGTTCGAGCATCTCGGTTGGTTCGACGCCGCGGGCGACATCGTCGCGGCGCTCGAAAAGACCATTGCCGAAAAGATCGTCACATACGATTTCGCCCGTCTCATGGAGGGTGCAACCGAGGTCAAGTGCTCCGAGTTCGCGAGCGCCATCGTCGATCGTCTGTAGCCGACCACAACCCCCTTCAGGAGTATCAGCGTGGCGAAGAAGCCTGTTCGCGTAGCTGTGACCGGCGCAGCCGGCCAGATCGGTTACGCCCTCTTGTACCGCATCGCGAGTGGGGCGATGCTCGGTGAAGATCAGCCCGTGATCCTGCAACTCCTCGAAATCACGCCCGCGTTGCGCGCGCTCGATGGTGTGCACATGGAGCTCGACGACTGTGCGTTCCCGTTGTTGGCCGGCGTGGTCAAGTCCGATGACCCCAACGTTTCTTTCGGCGATGCCGACTACGCGTTGCTCGTCGGGGCGATGCCGCGCAAGGCGGGCATGGAGCGCTCCGATCTGTTGTCGGCCAACGGTGGCATCTTCAAGCCGCAGGGCAAGGCCATTTCCGACAGCGCCAAGAAGAACATCAAGGTGCTCGTCGTCGGTAACCCCGCCAACACCAACGCGTTGATCGCCATGAACAACGCGCCCAACGTCAACCCCAAGCAATTCACCGCAATGACGCGACTCGACCACAACCGCGCGGTCTCGCAGATCGCACAAAAGCTGGAGCGTCCGGTCACGGCGGTCAAGCGGATGACCATCTGGGGCAACCATTCGGTGACGCAGTATCCCGATCTCTTCAACTGCAAGGTGAGCGGTCGCAACGCGGCGGCACAGGTCGACGACATCGATTGGATCGAAAACACCTTCATCCCCACCGTCGCCAAGCGCGGTGCGGCCATCATCGACGCGCGCGGCGCCTCGTCGGCGGCCTCCGCAGCAAGCGCTGCCATCGGCCACATGCGGTCGTGGGCGCTCGGCACCGACGCGGGCGACTGGGTGTCGATGGGCGTCCCGAGCGACGGCAGCTACGGCGTCCCCAAAGGGCTGATCTCGTCGTTCCCGTGCGAATGCGCCGGCGGCAAGTGGAAGATCGTCAAAGGCCTGCCGATCAACGACTTCTCCCGCAAGAAGATCGATGCTTCGGTGGCCGAGCTCGAAGAAGAGCGTCAAGCGGTGCGCGACCTCGGCATGATCTGACCGAGCCGAGGTGGCCTACCCCGCCTCGGGTGTCGCTATCCAACGCACGGCGTCATCGACGTGCACCAGCGCGCCTTCGATGACTTGCGCATAGACGCCACCGCCCCAGTGAGGGTCGAGTGCGTGTTGTAGGCCTTTGAACGCGAAGTCGAGGGCCCGGCACGGCCGCGTTTCGCCGTTGATGCGCACCGTGGCCGCGCCGATCTGCAACAGACGCCCCCGCGTCGCCTCGAGCTCGATGCCCGACACCATCACGTTGGCGCGGCGCAGCACCGGGTCGACCTCGCCCAATGCTTCGGTGAGCTCGGTCCAGCGCTCGCAAGAGATGATGGTCACTTGGCGGCGGCCGCCCGCATCGGCGTTACCGGCGAGACCGCGCCGTTCGATGAATTGCACTTCGCGAACCGCGTCCATCAGCCCGCGCTTCGCCCGCTTGACCCACAATCGCTCGACGCGTCCGTCGCGCTCGAGTCCCGCGCTCATTTCAAGAACCGACTGGTGGTGTTGTCGGCGAGCACCTTCCCGCCCGTCTGACACGTGGGGCAATAGCTGACCGTGTAGTTCGAATACTCGACGGCACGAATCGTGTCGCCACAGCGCGGACACGGTTCCTTCGCACGACCGTGCACGGCGCCGGGTCGGTCTTTGGACGCGCTCATGTCGGTGCGCGTTCGCTCGTAGGCGATTCCTTCTTCGATCGCTGCGTGAATACCGGCGTGCAGGCGGAGGATCTCGTCGGCGCCGAGCTTGCGGGTATTGGCAAACGGCGAGATGCAGGCCTGCCAGCAGATCTCGTTGGCGAGACGACGACCGAGGCCGGCGAGCGGCGCCTGCTCGCGCAGCCATCCGTGCAGACGCATGGACTTCGTCTCGCGCAGTCGCTGCGCCAACTCATCCGGTGTCACGCTGTCTGCATCCGGCCCGAGCCGATCGAGTGGATCTTGAGTGAGCGCATCGCCGCCGCGGACCCAGACACCCGCCTTGTGATCAGTGCCGGCCTCGGTCAACAAGAGCGCGCGTCCGTCTGCGAACCGGATGCGGGCAAGGCCGCCCCTGACTTTGGCCGCTTGCTTCTCGTCGACGCGCAGGCGCCCTCCCTGCATGAGGTGGATCACGAAGGTGATCGGCGTGAAGTCGAGCAGGATGTACTTGCCGCGTTGGCGCACCGCCGTGAGCGGAAGGCTGATCGCGGCCTCGGGTGATGGATCGAAGGTCTTGAGCGCGTGGAAGCTCAGCGCGGTGAACTTTTCGAGGGGCACGCGGGCGAATGCCGCATCGAGTCGCTCCGCGTGCGCACGGACTTCGGGGAGTTCGGGCATCGTCAGTACTCCGTGATCGTGCGAACGGCCTCGAAGATTTCATCGAGTGATGTGAACGCGTCGTGGTTGCGCACCATTGCCATCGTGTCACCATCGAGGCGCAACTGTCCCGCCATGAACGCGGCTTGCGCCGACATCGTGTTGGTGGCGACGCCGTGGGCGGTGACGCGATCGGTCGACAACACGACCGTCGCGGTCGCCGGAGCGCCCGTGCTCACCGTGACCCCCTCGGTATCGAAGCGGATCTGATAGACGAACGACGCGTCGGTCTCGAGTTGCACGCGGTACTCGACGACGAAGCTCTCCGCGATCGGCGAGCGGTGCGCCGACGCCTCGTGATCGAGCGCCGAGACCCACTCGTCGGTCAAGAATTTCACCACGGCGAAAGCGTAGTGTCGTTCAATGAATGTGCAGCCGCCGCGAACGGACGAGGGCCGGCATCCTCCGACCGCGCATCCGCTGTGGAACGAGTCGTGGTACTTCGACTTCCACGACACCGCCGCCACCTTCGGCGGATACGTACGCCTCGGGCTGTATCCCAATCTCGGCGTGTCGTGGTTCTGGGCCTGCGTCGTCGGCGTTGATCGCCCGCTGGTGTTCGTGGGCGATCACGAGGCGCCGTTGCCGCGGGGCGATGCGCTCGAGTTGCGGGCACCGGGCCTGTGGACCGACGTGTCGTGTCTCGAGCCGCTCGAGCGGTTCTCGGTGCAGCTCGAGGCGTTCGGGGTGGGTGTCGACGATCCGGCCGAGATGTACGGGCGCATGCGCGGCGACCAGGTGCCGATCGGTTTCGATCTCGAATGGGAGACCGACGGGGGAGTGTTCGGCTATCCCGAGGGCATCACGCGCTACGAGGTCCCGTGTGAGGTACACGGTGATGTGTTGGTCGGCCGCGAGAAGATCGATTTCGAGGGCTACGGGCAACGCGATCACTCGTGGGGTGTCCGTGATTGGTGGTCGTTCCCGTGGTGTTGGTTCAGCGCCCGTCTCGACGGCGGTGAGCGGCTGCACTGCCTCGACCTTGGCAACGGAGCGAGTGTCGGCTACCGCGCGCAGGGTGCCGAATTCGACTCGGTGGATGAGTGCGTCGTCGAGGCGCAGTCGGCACGCCACGGTTTTCCCGAGCGAGCGGAGGTACGAGTCGGGGGGTTGCGCAGCGCGGTCACACCCGTCGCGTGGTCGCCGGTGCTCTTGCAGTCGCCCGACGGCCGCGTGTCGCACCTGCCTCGCGCGCTGGTGCAGGTGGAGTCCGAAGCCGGTAGTGGTGCAGGATGGATCGAATGGAACCAACCACAACTGGCCTGATCGCCACCAACGGTGTCGAACTGTGGGCCGAAACGTACGGCGCGCCGGCCGAGCCGGCCGTCGTGTTGATCTCGGGCGCGGATTCGCCCGGGTCGCGTTGGGATCTCGACCTCGTCGCCGCGCTGGTTCGCGCGCACTTCCGCGTCGTGCGCTTCGACAATCGTGACTGCGGGCTCTCGACGAAGATCGATCCCGACGAGCTCTTCACGCTCGACGACATGGCGCGCGACGTCGTGGGCCTGATGGACGCGCTCGACATCGACCGCGCGCACATCGTCGGACGTTCGATGGGCGGCATGATCGGGCAATTGCTCGCGCTCGATCACCGCGAACGGGTGCGGTCATTGGCGTTGCTCATCAGCTCGCCGGGAATGGGCGATGAACGTCTGCCCGGCCCGGACGAAGCTTTTCTCGACGATCTCGCCGCTCGGCAGCTCGCCCCGCCGCCCAAGACGCGCGACGAGCGCATCGACTATCTCGTCGAGCTCTTCCGCCTCTATGCCGGCACCGCGGTCCCTTTCGAAGAATCGCGGCTGCGCGCGTCGTCCGCGGCCGAAGTCGATCGCATGTGGTATCCCGAGTCGGGGCACGGCCACGCAGCGTGGTCGACTACATCACGTGTCGATCGCCTGGGCGAGATCGACGTCCCCACCTTGATCATGCACGGCACGGTGGACCCGGTTGTCCCCGTCGCCCACGCCCATTTCATGGCCGCCACCATCCCCGACAACGAGCGCTGGGTCATCGACGGGCTCGGCCACGAGACCCCCGCTGCTCTCACCCCCGAACTCGCGCGCCGCCTCCTCGCCCTCTTCTCCCGCGCCGCCTGACCAAGCCAACAACTGACCGGTTCTTGTGGTGTTCTATATGCGTATATACGGATAGAACACCACAAGAACAGCGGAATGTGGCTAGCTCGGATGCTTGAGTGCGGCGCGGATCGTGTTGGCGACGTAGGAGGACTGTTGGCGGATTTGGCGCCAGGTGAAGTGGAGCGGTCGCCAGCCGAGCAGAACCAACGCATTCTGCCGTTGGCGATCTGACTCGAATCGATCGCGCTCGCTGTGTACGCCGAACCCGTCGCCTTCGATTGCCAGCATTTCGTCGGGATACGCGACATCGAGGCGATAGTGCTTGCCGCCGACGGTCACGCGGTGCTGGCGCACGGGCGGCTTGAGGCCGTGCTGACGGATGATTTGTAGTAGGCGAACTTCGAGCGTGCTCTCGCCCGGTGCCATCGCCGAGTCGTATTCGGCGAGCACCTCGCGCAGAGGTCCGACACCGTTTCGTCCTCTGCGAGCTACCTGATAGAAGCGAGCAACGATGTCGTCGTACTCCGCTAGCCGTCGGTGAAGCACCGAATGAAACATCGGTTCGACAAGATCGCGCCGCACCGCGCCGATGTCGATCAGCACTCGGGTCGCGTTGGTGCAAGCGATCCCCTGTACCAGCGCAACGTCTTGCGGCCCGAGGTCCGGATGTCGATGTATGCGGCCGGCGCCTCGGTAGTTCGCCATGCGAGCCACGGTGACTTCGGGCTCTGGCCTCCAGTCGATCAGGCCGAGGAGCGATGCCGCACTTCGGTGCGACGCAACGCCGGATGCACTGAGGACAAGGCGCATGAGCGGCAGATTTGCATGATCGGCCGTTCCCGCGAAGCGGTAGACGTTCATCGCGTCACGCCGAATTCGCTTTGTCTTGACGAGCGCCGTCAATTGGTCAGTCGAAATACCGTCTTCGCGGAGCTGATCGAGCGACACGAGCCCGTATTGGGTGGAAGCGCGCACGGTGGCGCGCTCGAACGAATCGGTTGGTGGCATTCCCGGCCTTCGGCAGGAGGGTTGTGGGGGGAAGCCACGTGCGCTTCTTGTGGTGTTCTATAGGGATATACGCATATAGAACACCACAAGAACGGGGGGTGTCGGGGGGTTAGTCCGTGACGTTAGCGTTGGCCGGCGAGCTTGCGGTTTTTGATTTTGGACTTCATGAAGTCGCGGTTGAGATACGCGATGAAGTCGAGGCTGATCTCTTTGGGGCACGCTTCGTGGCACTCGCCGTGGTTCGTGCACGAACCGAAGTACGTCTCCATGGTCTCGACCATGTTCTCGACCCGGGACCAACGCTCGGCTTGTCCTTGTGGCAACAGGTTGAGGTGCTCGACCTTGGCCGCCGTGAACAACTGCGCGGCCGAGTTCGGACACGCCGCCACACACGCACCGCAACCGATGCACGCCGCAGCGTCCATCGCGGCGTCGGCGGTTTCCTTCGGCACGGGGATGAGGTTGGCGTCCGGACCGGCGCCGGTGTTGACCGTGATGTAGCCGCCCGCCTCGATGATGCGGTCGAGCGCGCTGCGGTTGACCGCCAGATCGCGGATGACGGGGAACGCAGCCGCTCGGAACGGCTCGACGGTGATGTGATCACCGTCTTCGAACTTGCGCATGTGCAGCTGGCACACGGCAGTGCCCTTCTCCTTGCCGTGGGGAATACCGTTGACGGTGAATCCGCACGTGCCGCAAATGCCTTCGCGACAATCGCTCTCGAACGTGATGGGCTCTTTGCCTTCGTCGATCAGACGCTCGTTGACGACATCGAGCATCTCGAGAAACGATGCGTCCTCGCTGATACCAACGGTGTACGTCTCGAATCGCCCGGCTGCGCCGTGACCATCCTGGCGCCAGACCTTGAGCGTGAGATTGAGGTGTTTCGACATCGGTTGGTGAGTCCTCACTTGTACGAACGTTGAGCGAGCTTGACGTTCTCGAACGCCAACTCTTCGCGATGCCGGATCTCGGGCGTATCTTCGCCGGTCCACTCCCACGCGCCGACGTGGGCGAATTGGTCGTCATCGCGCGCCGCTTCGCCTTCTTCGGTCTGGTGCTCTTCGCGGAAGTGTCCGCCACAGGACTCTTCGCGTTCGAGCGCATCACGCGTCAGGAGGTAGCCGAGTTGGAAGAAGTCATCGACGCGCCCGGCCTTTTCGAGCGACTGGTTCAACGACTCGCCCGAACCCAGCACCCGCACGTTCTTGCGGAACTCGTCGTGCGCAGCAGTGATCTCTGACATCGCCTTTTCGAGCCCGGTGCGGTTACGGCCCATGCCGACGTACTCCCACATGATCTTGCCGAGTTCTCGGTGATAGTGGTCGACCGACTTGGTGCCTTTGGTCGACAACCACTGCTTGGTCTGGTCGGCGACGTTGGCGAGAGCCGCCTTGAACTCGGGCGCATCGAGCGACACGGGCTGCTTGCCGAGTTGGCCGGCCAAGTCGTTGCCGATCGTGTACGGAATCACGAAGTAGCCGTCGGCGAGCCCTTGCATGAGCGCCGACGCACCGAGCCGGTTGGCGCCGTGGTCGGAGAAGTTGGCCTCGCCCAGAACGTAGAGCCCCGGCACATTGGACATGAGGTTGTAGTCGACCCACAAACCGCCCATCGTGTAGTGGATCGCGGGGTAGATGCGCATCGGCACTTTGAACGGATCTTCACCGGTGATGCGTTCGTACATCTGGAGAAGGTTGTCGTAACGGTCCTCGATGGCCGGGCGTCCGTCGCGTGAAATCGCGTCAGCAAAATCGAGGTAAACGCCGTTCTTGAGCGGGCCGACACCCTTGCCTTGATCGACGACCGTCTTGGCGTTGCGCGACGCGACGTCGCGGGGCACAAGGTTGCCGAACGCGGGGTACTTGCGCTCGAGGTAGTAGTCGCGATCTTGCTCGGGGATCTGATCGGGCGAGCGGCCGTCGTCGCTGTTCTTGGGTACCCAGATGCGGCCGTCGTTGCGTAGCGACTCGGACATCAACGTGAGCTTGGACTGGAAGTCGTCGCTCGCCGGGATGCACGTCGGGTGGATCTGCGTGTAGCAGGGGTTGGCGAACAGTGCGCCCCGGCGATGCGCGCGCCACGCTGCAGTGACGTTGGACATCATGGCGTTCGTCGAGAGGAAGTAGACGTTGCCGTAGCCGCCCGTCGCGAGCACGACGGCGTGCGCCGAATGCGCCGTGATGTCGCCCGTGACGAGATCGCGCACGATGATGCCCGACGCGCGGCCATCGACGACCACGAGATCGAGCATCTCGCTGCGCACGTGCAGGTTGACCTTGCCGAGATGCACCTGCCGCATCAACGCGCTGTACGCGCCGAGCAGCAACTGCTGACCGGTCTGGCCGCGGGCATAGAACGTGCGGGAAACCTGCGCGCCACCGAACGAACGGTTGTCGAGCAGACCGCCGTATTCGCGGGCGAGTGGCACGCCTTGGGCGACCGCCTGATCGATGATGTTGACCGACACCTCTGCCAACCGGTACACGTTGGCCTCGCGGCTGCGGTAGTCGCCGCCCTTGATGGTGTCGTAGAACAGCCGCTGCACGCTGTCGCCATCGTTTTGGTAGTTCTTCGCGGCGTTGATACCGCCCTGCGCCGCGATGGAGTGCGCGCGCCGAGGAGTGTCGTGGAAAGTGAACAACTCGACGTTGTAGCCGAGTTCACCGAGCGACGCCGCGGCCGATGCGCCGGCCAAGCCCGAGCCGACCACGATGACCGTGAAGCGGCGCTTGTTGTTGGGGTTGACCAACTTCATTTCGAACTTGTGGTTGGTCCACTTGTCGGCCAGTGGGCCGGCCGGTGCGTGTGAGTCGAGTTCGCCGATCATCGTTCGACCTCCACTACTGCGTCGGGTGCGACGTTGTCCTTGTCGATCACACCGGACAAGGCCATGATCGGGAAGCTCAAATTGCCCACCAAGATGAAGGCGGCAAGACCGCCGGCGAACATGCGCCGCAGTTGGTTGTACTTCGGGTTGTTGATGCCGAGGCTCTGGAACATCGACCATGCGCCGTGGTAGATGTGCAGCGCGAGCGCAATGTTGGCGAAGATGTAGATCAACGCGATCGGCCACGTCTGCAAGCTGTTGGCCGCGTTGTAATAGACGTTGCCCCGCACGTAGGTGCCCGGGTGCATCTTGCCCCACGTCAGATCGGCCAAGTGGAACACGAGGTAGAGGCCGATGATGACGCCGGTCCAGCGCATCGTGCGCGACGCGAAGTTGGCGGCGACGTACTCACGCTTGTCCTGGTATTTGGCGCCGGCGTTGGCGGCCATGTTCATACGGGTCAGTCCGTACGCCGAATGGATGTGCAGGAAGAACATCCCTATCAGTCCGAGCCGCAGGACCCACAGCACGAACGTGCGGGGCGCGAGATGGCCACCCAGATCGCGCAATGCCTCGCCGTACTCGTTGACCTGTCGCGGGCCTTCGTAGAGGTGCAGGTTGCCGATCATGTGGGCCACGACGAAACCGATGATGCCGATGCCGGTTACCGCCATCACCCACTTCTTGCCGACGGCCGTTTGGTAGATGTTGAGGGGGAACGGAAGTCGCCGTGGCGACTTGCGGATCGGCGCGGCGCCGCCCGGTTGAGACCTCGTCAACGTTTGCGACATCGGACCGTCCTCGGTGGTGACACCTCGACGCTACCGAAGGACATGGGCCAGGCGAGACATCGGAGTATGCGAGCGGCGAATGACACCCCGCTCATGGTGCGCTCACAAAGCGCTCAAATGATCATCGTTTCGTAGCTGGTGGTCGGCGTTTCGAGATCGGCGTGGTGCACTTCGAAATCGAAGCGCAACAAACCGGGCGAGGGCGGCACGGGGAGTGCGACGCGCCCCACGAGCACGCAGGCGTCGGCGGCGATATCACCGGCGAACGACCACTCGCGTGAGCCGGTCGCCCACGTGGCTCGAGCCCGTACCTCGGCCTCGGGTAAGGCGTGGCGCAGATCCGACACGACGTGGACGGCCAACTCGAGGACGACGCCGGGGGCGACGGTGAGGGGCGGTGCGTCGGCGATGGCGATCACGGGGCGGCAGGCGTCTCGCAGCGCGTGGTAGGCGGCCTTGGGGTGTCGCTCGTGGTCGATGAGAGCAAAGCTGATCGCCGGGCGGGCGTCGGACAGCCGGTAGACGCAGAACCCACCGCTCGGCCGGTACTTGAGCCGGCGGAGGATCTCGATGGTGCGCCGCACCACGTATGCCTGATGCGCCTGTGCCGCGGTGCGCCACTCGTCGAAGCTGGCGAAGTCGTCGGGTGAGCACCGCTGATCGAACACGGCCGTCTGGCAGCCGTATTCGCGCACCAACTGCTCCCACGGGAGGTCGGGCCAGTGGTCGGGCCGGCAGAACGAGGCGGCGGCGGGAGGCGCCTGGGCCCCGAACTCGGAGACGAAGCGCACGCCGCGTGGCAACGTGGCGGCGTACTCGGCGAGCTCCTCGACCTCGCGTTCGTACCATCCGAACCACAGGTGCGAATCGGTGCCCTCGAACTGGGGGAGATGCGGCGCGACACCCGAATGCGCGATGACTGGCCGGGTGCCGTCGTTGCGATCGAGTGCGAGCTTCAACGATCCGTCGAGGACGGTGCGATTCCACGAAGGCACCTGTTGCGGAAGGATCGACCGGACGGCGCGCCGGCCGTAGCCCTGGAGCGCGGCGGTGGGGGCGATGGCTTCGTCGACTTGATAGGGCTCGTTGTGCGCGCACCACAACGCGACCGACGGGTGGTGCGCCAGAAAGTCGACGGCCTCGCGGGCCTGGCGGACTGCTTGCTTGCGCACACTGCGCGCGTAGCGACGATGCAACGGCAGATCCTGCCAGACGAGCATGCCGAGCTCGTCTGCCGCCTCGTAGAGCTCAGGACGCGAGATGTGGGTATGAACGCGCACCAGATCGAGACCGGCGCCGCGGGCGGCGCGGACGTCGGCCGCGAGTTCGCTCGGCGACGCGGCCCCGAGATCGGGCCGAGCCGGGCCGATGCTGGCACCCTTCACGAAGAGTTGCTCCCCGTTGACCTGCCAGATCCAGTTGCGGACATCGATGGTGCGAAAGCCGGTGCGCCATCGGCGGCGATCGCTGATGACGTTGTCTTCGTCGAGGACCACATCGACCAGTACGTCGTGCAGTGGGGAGGGGCCGAGCGCGTGGGGCCACCAGCGGTCGGGGTCGGTGATGCCGACGGTCCACTCGACGCGGTTCTCGCCCGCGGCCAACGTGCAGCGTTCTTCGTGCTCGGTGCCACAGACGCGCGTCCGCAACGTGACGGACCGCGACGCAGTCGAGTCGAGGACGAGGCGCAGGGTCAGCGTGGCGCGTTCGTCCGATGCCTCGGTGCACTTGAGCCGGGAGTGGCGGATCGCGACCGGGCCCGTCGTCGTCACGTGCACGGGACGCCAGATGCCGCCCGGGTTCCAATCGTGCGACATGTGGTCACCGTGGCCGAAGGCCCCCGTGATCGCACTCTTCGCCTTGAGGTCCTCGCTGCGGCGTGCCGAGACTTCGATCGCCAGCAGATGTTCATCGTGCTCGACCATCTGGCCGGTGATCTCGAATTGATGGGGGAAGAAATAACCCTCGGTGTCGCCGACGTACGTGCTGTCGAGCCAGACGTCGCCTTGGTAGAAGACGCCGTCGAGACGAAGCCAAACCCGATCTTCGCCTGACGGTTTTGGCGCGTCGAACCGGTGCCGGTAGAGCAACGGACCGTCGATCGATGACAGTTCGGGAGTGCTGGCCCAGTGGCCCGGCACGACGACGTTCATCCATCCGTCGTCCGCGATGTCGCGTTCGTGGAAGCTGCGGCGGAGTTCGTCGTCCGCCGGGTGTGCTGTCCACTTTCCCGTGAGCTCCACCTACTGGACGCTACCGCGTGAGTCGTCCGAACTATGCGAGTGGCACGAACGGTGACGACGGCGATGGGCTATCCGACGCTTTCACCCTCGGGCTTCGCCGATTCGTTGACGCAGGGTGCGCAACAGCGATACCACTGCAGTCATCAACGGGAGCACCTCGGTTGGAAAAGGCGGGCTTTTCCATGTCATTGAACGTACGAGAAATCGAAGCGCACGAGTTTGCGATGGTCAAGCGGGGTTACGACCCCGACGAAGTCCGTTCGTACCTGCGCAAGATCGCAACCTCTGTGAAGGACGCGCCAGGGCGCGCCTACGGTGACGTCGGCGATCGTGTGGCGAGCGTGTTCGAGTCTGCGGACAAAGCTGCGGCCGAGATCACCGAAGCCGCCGAGCGCGAAGCCGATGCGCTGCGCCGCGAGATCGATGCCTATGTCAAAGAGCAGCGTGAGCGGGCCGATGAGGCCCTGCGCGAGGCCGAGGCAGAGGCCGTGGCGAAGTTGGCCGATGCCGACGCGCACCACTAGCTCGTCCGCAACGAGGCCGACCACTACGCGGACACAACCCGGGCCGAGGCCGATCGTGTCGCCGCCGATCTGAAGGACACCGCAGAACGCGAAGCGCTGCAGATCCGTGTGCGGGCGACCGAATTCGAGGGCCGTATCACCGCCGAGAACCAGCGGGCGCGGGCCGAGGTCGACGAGTACGTCAACTATCAGACGACCGCCGCCGACCGCATGCGTTCGGAAGTCGAAGAGCGCACGGTGACGATCGAGAAGAAGGCGCACCAAGATCTGGCTGACGCACACGCATCGGCGAGTGCCATCCGCAAGCAAGCGGACACCGACGCCAAGCGCATCGTCACCGACGCCAAGGATGCGGGTGACCGCATCGTCGACGATGCCCGCGACGACGCCGAGCAGGTTGTCAACGACGCGCAACGTGAAGCGGTCTTGATCGTCCTCGCCGCCGAACGCAAGGCCGCGGTCCGCACGGACACGGTGCTGCGCAACGCACAACAGCGCTTGGAGATCATGGTGTCGGCCGAGCGTGAGGTAGTCGACCGGATGGCTCGGGCGTTCGACGCACTGCGCGGCGCCCCCGACATCGACGGACTGGCGGCGCAGCCGGCCTTGCCGGAGACCACCAGCAACGGTGGCTACAACCAGAACTACCTCGATCGCTGAGTAGACGGGTGTTGCGCGACCCACACGGCGGTGGGTCACGCAGTAGACGGACTGGCGGCATGCCGAGCACTCTGCGTTGCACGACCCACACGGCGGTGGGGTCACGCAGTAGACGGACTGGCGGCATGCCGAGCACTCTGTGTTGCGCGACCCACACGGCGGTGGGTCACGCAGTAGACGGACTGGCGGCATGCCGAGCACTCTGTGTTGCGCGACCCACACGGCGGTGGGGTCACGCAGTAGACGG
>JBDSMH010000036.1:0-10546 GCA_039915945.1 Acidimicrobiales bacterium
GCGCGTCAACTTTTCGGTATAGGACGCGCAGTAGGGTTGCGACTCATGGCAGAGACCGTGAACTTCGCGAGCAACGGCACGACCGCATCGGGATACTTGGCGCGGCCCGGTAGTGGGTCGGGGCCGGGCGTC
This sequence comes from Acidimicrobiales bacterium, assembly GCA_039915945.1. GTDB lineage: Bacteria > Actinomycetota > Acidimicrobiia > Acidimicrobiales > WLNW01 > DATLFA01. The sequence goes on from JBDSMH010000036.1 coordinate 133, forward strand.
CTCGTGATCCAAGAGTGGTGGGGACTCGACAGCGGCATCAAGGAAATGGCCGACCGCCTCGCGGCTGCGGGCTTCGTCGCCCTTGCGCCCGACCTCTACCACGGGGAGCTCGCCGGCCACGACGAGATGGGCAAAGCGGGTCAGCTCATGCAGAGCCTGCCGCCCGATCGTGCGGGGCGCGACATGAGCGGCGCCATCGATTACCTCGCCGGTCTCGATGGGGTGACCGGCACGGGCATCGGCGTCGTCGGGTTCTGCATGGGCGGCATGCTGTCGTTGGTCATCGCGGCGATGCGGCCGGACAAGATCGCGGCGGCGGTGCCGTTCTACGGATTCCCACAGGGCCCGGGCGAACCCGACTGGTCGCAACTCACGGCCAAAGTCCGTGGGCACATGGCGGAGAACGACGACTTCTTCGGTCCCGAGGCCGCGAAGGCGTTGGAAGCGAAGTTGCAGGCGCTCGGCAAGGACGTCACGTTGACCGTGCACCCCGGCACGGGCCACGCATTCATGGGTCCGCACAATGCGCTCGGCACGTTGAACGAAGAACTGGCCGCCGCGATCTGGCCGCAGGTGCTGGCCTTTCTCCACGAGACGCTCGGCTGAGCTGGGGCATCCGGAAACGAGGCTCTTCGGCGTGCCCACGGAGCGTCACGAAGAAGATGTTTAACGCGCTGTTATTGATGGAAATACCATCACCGGTCGAGCCAATGTCCTAGGTTGTGGACCGCAATGGCGCGATTCAAAATAGACGTAGCGGACGTCGACGCGAGGGTGCGGCAAGTGTGGGACACGACCACTAGTCGGTCTGTTTTGCTCGAGCGCGGCCTTCGCCGCGAACGCACCCGCAAGATCCAGGCGATGCCCACGAGCCCGGCTATCGCACCCTACGAACGAGTCCGCATCAGCAATCGTGTGCACGTGGTCCATCCCGCGCCGCTCGAGTTCGCGCAGCCGATCGATGAGTTCGACGTCGCGCAGGCCATCGGCAGCATGCTCGATGGGTTGGCCTGGCTCCACGACCACGGAGTGACCCACGGCGCGATCGATGCGAACGCGCTCACTACCGGCCCCACGGGTGGTCGACTTTCTCTGGCCGGTGCCTTGAGCCGGTCGGCCGATGCGTCCGCCGAAGACGACGTGTACGCCGCATCGGCGTTGGCGTTCACGCTGCTCGTGGGCGAACCGCCGGGCCCCGAAGCGCTCAGCGATGTGCGCCTCGCCGAGACCGCGTCGCCTCCGGTGGCAGCCGCGATCTTGGCCGGTCTCGACGTCGACGCATCGCGCCGTCCCACCGCCGCCTCGCTCGCCACGATGGTGCGCGGCGAATACTTGCCGGCGGTCAACGACAAGCCGCTGCACTCACCGGCACTCCTTCGCTTGCGCGAAATGCTGGCAACGGGCGTTGCGGCGCTCGAACGCTGGGCGGCGTCGGGGACTCAAGCCGTGCGTCCCTACGCGACGAGGTTCGGTGCCGGCGTCGGCGCGGCGTTCGCCATGGTGCTGCTCGCGACCGGGCTCGCCTTCGCCGATCAACGCGGCACGGGTGCGTTCGCGGATGACAGCTCGTCCCCGGTGCAATCGACGGTGGCCGACCTGATCGCGGCCCGCGTCGAAACACCCCCGCCGTCGACGACGATCATTGCGGTGGCCGTCTTTGCCATCGAGGACGTGATCGCCGCGAGCGAAATCGCGGCGCAACAGGCGGCCGCGCAGGCAGCCGCGCTCGCCACCACCACCACAATGCCGCCACCCGAGCCCGCTCCGACCACGACCGCCGCGCCGGCGCCCCCACCCACGCGAGCAGTCGTCGTGACGGCGCCCCCGACGACCGCACCGCCGACGACCCTCGCGCCGAAACCGGTTGTGACGACTTTGCCGCCGACCACCGCCGCGCCGACGACGACGCGGGACGCGACGACGACCGCGCCAACGACGACGCGGGTAACGACGACGACCGCGCCAACGACGACGCGCGCGACCACAACGACTCGGGCAACTACGACGACTCGGACAACTACGACGACCCGCCGGGGCAACGGACGATAGGTCGACTAGTAGCTAACCCGACGATCGCGAGGGCAGGCCGGTGGTTTCGACCACACCGCCCGGCGGCGCGACAGCAACGACGGACAGCGGTGGATCGGTAACGACGCCCGGTGCCACGTCGTCGACGACTACCGCATTCGGCGCCTCTACGACACGCACATCTACGACGACACGCGCAGGGTCGGGCTCCACGACGCCGACGACGACCATCAATGGTGGCGGTGGTGGTGGCGCGGATGATGACGACCAACCGACGACGACGACCTCGACGACCTCGACGACTACGACCACGACTACTACCGCGACGACGACGTCCACTACGACGACCACGGTGAATGCCGCCCCGTTCGCCGGCGCCGACGGCGGAACCGTGTTTCTGCTGTCGTCCACCACCATCGATGTCTTGTTCAATGACACCGACAGTGACGGCTTCATCGTGCCGACGACGTTGCAAATTGTCTCCGCGCCGCCGCTCGGGTCGGCGTCGGTCGTGTACGTCGCGTCGAAGTACCAGATCCGCTACACCGCGCCGGCCCTCACCACCGGTACGACGACGCTGCGCTACAGGGTCTGCGACGACGACGGTGCCTGCGCCCAGGCGAACCTGACGATCACGATCTTCAGCCTGATCTAGACCGGCGGTGGTGGTACCACACCGGTTTTGCCGAGGTGGCCTCCTTCCGCGACTGCCCGTGGGTCGCGTACGGTGCAGGCATGAGTGGCCAGACAGGCGCGGCGCTGCGGTTGTGGACCGCCAGCGAACTGCGCCGGCGTTGGGCGGCGCTGGTCATGCTCGGTCTTTTGGCCGGAGCCGCCTCCGGCCTCGCCATCGCGGCCTTCGACGGTGCGTCGCGTAGCAGCAGTGCCTACACCCGCATGCGGGAAAAGTTGGCCGCCGCCGACGCCATCTTCTACCCGAGCCAGGTCCAGGCGGGCGACGCCGACGTGACGAAGCTCGGCACGCTCGACGAGGTCGAAGGATGGGCGGGGTTCGCCATCAACGACAGCAACATCGACGAGCCGCCCGGTGGCGCCCCGTTCATCGCGGTCGGAGACGGGTGGTTCGACACGATCGAGCGGGCAAAGGTGCTGGAGGGCAGGCTGCCCGACCCCGACGCCGACGACGAAGCAGTGGTCGACGTCGCGGCGATGAAGTTGGACCCGAACGCACACGTCGGGGCGGTGTTCACTTGGCGCAGTCTGTCGGTGGAGCAGAGCGAGCGCTACCCCGACGGCGCGCCCCCGGACTTCGACTGGATGACCGCCGCCGGCCCGGTGACCAAGTTGCGCATCGTCGGTGTCGTTCGTCTGCCGATGCAACCGGTGGTGTCGTTCGCGTCGGGCGGGCTGGCGATCGCCGGGCCGGGCTGGGCCAAGGCGCACCAGGACGAAACGAGGTTCTTCTTCACCAACGCGCTTGTGCGGCTCGAGAACGGGGCCGCGGATGTGCCGAAGTTCAAAGCCGGCGTGTCACAGCTCTACGGCCGCGATGACATACCGGTCAAGGATCTGAGCGTTGACATCAAGCGCGTGCAGCGGTCGGTGGAGATCGAGGAGACGGCTCTGATCCTGTTTGGCGCGGCGGTCGCCGCGGCGGCCGTTGTCTTGGTCGGCCAGAGTCTGCTGCGATCGGTGCGCGCGGGGGCGACGGGCCTGCCGGTGCTGCGGGCGATGGGCCTCGGCCGCGCGTCGCTGTACACGGGTCTCGTGGCTCCGCACTTGCTGACCCTGGCGGTGGGCATCGTTGTCGCCGCGGTTACCGGCGCGGTGTTGTCGGCGCGATTCCCAATCGGGTTGGCACGCCAACTCGACCCCGACCTCGGCGTGCACGTCGACCCGTTGAGATTTGCGGCCGGCCTCGTCGTGACGGCAGGTGTGTTGTTGCTCGGAACCTTGGTGCTCGCGGTCATCACCACCCGAGGGTTGACGCGGCAGCGGACGCTCCGCCGTAGTCAATTGGTGAGCGTCGCCACGCGCGCCGGGCTACCGATACCGCCCGCGATCGGCACCAGCCTTGCGCTGGAGCAAGCACCTGCGCAGAACTCGCCCGTGCGACCGGCGTTGCTCGCGGCCATCATCGGTGTGGTCGCCGTCGTCGGAGCGACCACTTTGGTCGTCGGTATCGACGACGCATTGCATGAACCTGCCCGAGTCGGCACCGTGTGGGACCTCGAAGCCTCTCCCAACGACGTCGCGGATCTTCCGGCACTGCTCGCAATGGCGCCGGGCCCGGACATCGACGGAATGGGTGTCGTCTCGCGGTGGCCGACGGTGGTGGGCGACATCGACGCGCCGGTCTACGCAGTGTTCGACGGAAGCGGATCGGCCGTTCGCTACGTGACGCTGAAGGGACGAGCCCCCTTGGCCGACGACGAAGTGGCACTTGGTCCGCGCACTGCGGCCAGCACCAATTCTGCTGTCGGCGACACCGTGACGGTGGGGCCGGATCATCGACTGATGCGGGTGGTCGGCATCAGCTTGTTCCAACAGACTCCGCACTCGTCGTTCGACGAAGGCGCGTGGGTGACGCCGAAGATCATCGACGAGATGAGTGGCATGACCCTGAACGAACGAAACGGCGCGGTGCTCATCCGGCTGCACCCCGGTGCAGACCGGGACGCGGTGATGGCGTCGTTGAGCGAGTCGATGTTCGTCGAGACGCCAGGCGTCGTTCCCGATGTCGAGAACCTGGCGAATGTGCGCCGCCTGCCGTTGACGCTTGCGGCATTCCTCGCGCTGCTCGCGGTCGGCGCGGTCGGCCACGCGTTGTTGTCCGGCGCGCGGCATCGGGCCCACGATCTGGCCGTGCTGCGCGCTCTCGGCATCACACCGCGGCAGGCTGCCGCGTGCGTCTCGTGGCAAGCGACGATCATCGGCCTCATCGCGCTCGCTATCGGCATACCCGCCGGAGTGATCATCGGCCGGGCAGTCTGGCAATTGACGGCCGACTCGTTGTCGTTCGTCTACGTGGGACCGGTGTCGACGCTTGCAGTCGTGCTCGTCGCGCCCGGGGCGTTGTTCGTGTGTTGGATACTGGCAATCTGGCCCGCGCTCGCCGCTGGTCGACGTCCTGCCGCCGAGGTCTTACGCGCCGAGTGAGCCGGCTTGCTACGGTCGTTCACCATGGGGTTGTTCGACGAGGGCAAGATCGCGATCCGGGTCGGCGTCAACGAGATGCAGCCCAAGGCCATCAATCCCCGCGTTCCGTACGGTGCCGACGAAGTCGCGGCCGCGGCGATCGAGTGTGCCGCATCTGGCGCGGCGATCGTTCACTTTCATTCGCGCACCGATGACGGCGCGCAGGCACTCGACGACGACGGCAACGGCGCAGGCATCTACCGCCGGGCGATGGAACTGACTGCGGCAGAGTGCGACATCATCATGGAGCCGACGAACCTGCCGCGCGGTAATGACCCGTCGCGCTCGGTCGATGTGCCGCACTTGTGGTCACTGGTCGACAGCCCTCCGCGGGGAGCGCGACTGGAGGTCGTCAACCTCGACGGGTTCCGCTTCGGGCGAGCGGGTTGGGATAGCGACGAACAGCGGCTGATCGTCATCAACGGACGCGTGTGGGACCGCGACGCGACCTTCGAAGGCCCCGAGGTCATACGCGAAACGATTGCGCGCGGTTTGGTGCCGTGCTTCGGCGTGTTCGATCTCGGTGACACGCGGATGTTGTCGGCGTTTGCCGCTGCGGGGCTGGTGCGACAACCGGTGTTGCTTCAGATCAATTTCTTCTGTGACTTGATGACCGGACCGAGCCCGACCATCGAAGCGCTCGACGCGATACTTGCCGAGTGGCGACGGCGCGACATCGACTCGGAGATCTTCCTCTTCGCGCGGGCGATGCCTGATCGGGCGAGCTACGAGGCATTGTTCGAGGCGGCAATCGACCGCGGCGTGCATCCCCGCGTCGGGTTGGGTGACAACCCGCATCTCTTCGACCGAAGCTGTGACATGGTCGAGCATGTGATCGAAATAGCCGGACGCAAGGGTCTCGTGCCCGCGTCACCCACCGAACTGCGGGCCCGCGCCAACGCGTCGACCCTCGACTTCTGATCCGTGCGGTCCCTGAGGTCGGGGTAATTCACCGCTATTTTGATCCGCTTGACCACTGATGTGCCCCTCGGGCGCCTACGCCTCAAGCGAATCGTGCTCTATGGGCTCATCGCCATCGCGGCTATCGCCGCCAGCGCCGGCTACGGCGATCTCCACTCGAGCAACGACGCGAAGAAGTCCGTCGGTATCGGCGCCGCCGTGCTCTTCGTCGTCGTCGGTGTCGCCGCCGTGCACCGTCTTGCCGCCGAGTCGAGTCGGGTCGTGCGGGCGCGCACCGGTGGTACCGCCGCGGCCACCGTCGAGGTCACCGTCAGTGCCGCGGGCTACATTTTCGTGCTCGTGGTTGCCCTCGATCTCTTCGAGGTGTCGATCGAGAATCTCCTGCTCGGCGGCGCGATCACCGGTGTCGTGCTCGGTATCGCGTTGCAGCAGATCTTGGGCAATGTCTTTGCGGGCGTAGCGTTGTTGCTCGCGCATCCGTTCAACATCGGTGATCGCATCACGCTGCGCAACGGCGCGTACGGCGGTGAGGTGTCGGGCATCGTCATGTCGGTGAATCTCACCTACGTGATCCTGCAAACCGAAAATGGCATATTGCACGTGCCGAATGCCGGTGTGCTCGCGTCCGCGATCAGCACGGGCGTCCCGCCCGAGAAATAGCTCGCACGCGTCGCGTCGAGAATCCCGCGGCGTGACCGCCCATCCGTTGCGGCGGAGCCGCACAACTAGTGGTAGGCAACACCGGTGGATACCGCCTACGTCGTCGAGCAGATACCTCGACGCACGTGGATGATCCTTGCGATCGTCTCGATCTGTTCGGTGCTCAATCCGCTATCGCAGTCGATACTCAATCTCGCCTTCCCCAGCTTGCAGGCTGCCTTTCCTGAGTCGTCGGCGGCGACTCTGTCGTGGGTTCTCTCGCTCTACGCGATCGTGTCGGCGGCGACGTTGATCGTGGGCGGCGTCATCGGCGATCGCGTCGGACACAAACGCGTGTTGTTGCTCGGCACCGGAGGGTATGTGGTCGCGTCGATCGTCTGCGGTCTCGCGCCGAACGTCGCGGTGTTGCTCGGGGCGCGCGCGGGCCAGGCCTTGTCGAGCGCGTTGATCACACCCGCCGGCGCAGCGCTGGTGTTGCGCGAGTTCCCTCCGAGTCGTCGCGGCACCGCGATTGCCGCATGGGCCTCCGCTGGATCAGTGGCAACGGCCATCGGCCCGACACTGGGTGCGCTGCTCGTCGACGTCGGTGGCTGGCAGTGGGCGTTCTGGATCAGCGTTCCCTTCGGCTTGGTCGGGCTGGTGGTGGTGCCCCGCCTCGTGGAGGAGATACCGCGCGAAGAGGTCGAGCTCCCCGATCTCGCGAGCGTTCCGCTGATCATCGCGTCCGTGTCGGGGGTCATCCTCGGTGTCTCGCAGAGCGGCCGGTGGGGGTGGGCCGACACCCGCACGATCTCGAGCATCGTCGGCGGCGTCATCGTCGGTGCCTATGTCATCTTGCGCTCGTCGCGTCATCGCCGGCCGCTGCTCGACCTGACGATGTTCCGGTTTCGCTCGTTTCGTATCGCCAACTTCTCCTCGCTGGTCTTCGGCACGACCTTCTTCGCCTTGTTCTTCGCGTTTCCCCGTTTCACTCAGGACGTCTGGGGCTACGACGTGCGCGCTGCAGGATTGTTGTTCCTGCCGATACCTATCGCCGGCATGCTCCTCAACGGAGTCGCGGGACGATTCGCCGACATCCACGGTCAGCGGCGGGTGATGGTTCTCGGCGGCTTCTGTCAGTTCGTCGGCGGCGTGGTGTTCATCGTCGGCGTCGGCAACGAACGCAACTTGCTGGTGTGGCTCATCGGCATGGGCTTCGTCGGCCTGGGGTCTTCACTGACGTGGCCCGCCATCTTCGGCAACGCAATCATCGGCGTGCCGCCGGCGCGCTTCGGCGCGGCGATGAGCATCAACCAGACCCTGCAGCGCATGGCGACGGCCGGAGGCGCGGCGCTGCAGATCTCGCTGATCGGCGAGAAGAGCGGCCCGCTCGTGGGCAACTACAGCCGCATCTTCGTGCTGACCGCCCTCGGAGGGGTCTTGGCCATGGTGATCGGCCGCTTCATGTCGGGCGTCGGCGAACGCTGACCGCCGCGGGTTATTTCGCCGGGATCACCGCAACGGGACAGGGCGCGTGGTTGATCACCGCGTTGGCGACCGAACCGAGCAGCAGCCCGGTGAAACCCCCGTGCCCGCGTGCGCCTACGACGAGAATCTCGGCGTCGCGGGCTTGGTCGAGCAGGACCTTGGACGTCGACCCTTCGCGCACGACGTGCACGACGTGGAGATCGTCGGGCAACTCGGCTTCAGTGATGAAGCCGGCAAGCGCCTCGGACGCCGCGCTCGTCATCAACTCAGCGGGCGCAACCGGAGAGCCGAGAGGCGCCGGCGCGATCGACGAGATCGGATACGACCACACGTAGACCGCGTGCACGATGCAATCGGTGGACTTGGCGTAGCGAGCAGCCCATTTCAACGCCGCGATGCTGTTGGCAGATCCGTCTACACCGACAATCACAGAACCCATGCGTGCACTCTAAACTCCAGTTTCTCGTCGGGGGGCATCGTGGCTGATCAATTGCAATCACCCAGCGTGGCGGGACGCCGCGTGCTCGTCACCGGACAGCACCCGCTGGCCCTCGGCGTGGCGCAGTGGTTCGTCGATGCCGGTGCACGGGTTGCACTGCTCGCATCGTCGTCACCGGGCGTCTCGACCGGCGCACTCGACGTCACGTGTTCGTTCGCCGACGAGCGCAGTGTCGAGATAGCGGTCACCGACGCTGCCCATACGCTCGGCGGCATCGATCAGGTCGTCCACGCATGGGTCGCCGATGGTCTCGTCGACAACCGCGCATTCATGGACATCGACGAAGCGCGGTGGGTGCGCACGTGCGAGGCCAGCCTCGAAGGCGCGTGGTGGCTGACGCGGCGCGTGATCGTTCCGTTGCGAGCCGCGGGCGGCGGCTCGATCGTGTACCTCGTGCCCAGTGTCGGTCTCTCGGGCGCGGCGAGTTACTCGATGTTGGCTACGGTCGCCGAAGGCATCCGCGTGCTGGCAAAAGGCGTCGGCCGGCAGTGGGTCAAGCACGGCGTCACCGCCAACACGATCGCGACGGCCCCGGGGCTGTGGGTCGGTGCCGAGAACGAAGAAGCGCTGGCCCGCGCCATCTCACTGGCGGTGCCGGCATACGGCCGGGCGGGCGATGCAACCGACGATCTGGCGCCGTTGGTCTCGATCCTCGCCGACCCGGGTTCGCACTTCATCAGCGCGGCGACGCTCGTCGCAGACGGCGCCGTTTGGATGGGCCTGTGATGACGAACCGTTTGCTCGAAGGCCGCACCGTCATCGTCACCGGCGCGGGTGGCGGTGTCGGTCGCGGCATCGCACTCGCGTGTGCCGAACACGGCGCAAATGTGGTGATTGCCGCCCGTCGCACCTTGACCGGCGACGAGGTTGCCAACGAGATCATGGACCGCGGTGGCAACGCGTTGTCCATCCGCTGCGACGTCACGGTACGCGATGACGTGTATGCGGCCGTCGACGCGGCCGTGGCGCGATTCGGCGCGCTCGACTCGATGATCCACAACGCGCTGTCCTTCGTCGGTCGGCCGCACGAGACCGAGGTGGTCCCCGACGAGACCTGGCGCGAGATGATGGACACGGCAGTGCGGGCGTCGTTCTATTGCGCGCAAGCCGCGTTCCCGCAACTGCGCGAACGCGCGGGCACGCTGATCCTCATCACCTCGGCCGCCGGGGTCGAAGGCAGCCCCTACATCCCGGCATACGGCGTCGTGAAAGCCGCACAACGCGGCTTGGCCAAGAGCCTCGCTCGCGAGTGGGGCCCGCTCGGCATTCGTGTCAACTGCATCGGGCCCGTCGCGTGGAGTCCGGCAATGGAGAAGAGCGCCGAAGGCAGTCCGGTGTTCCTCGAAGGCCGCCTGATCGATCGCACACCGCTGCGCCGCATCGGCGAACCCGAAGCCGACATCGGCCCGGTGGCCGTCTTCCTCGCCAGCGACATGTCGCGCTATGTCACCGGCCAGACCATCATCGCCGACGGTGGTGGCTTCACCGGTTTCTGACCCAAACCCCCGCTTCTGTTGGTGTTTTACTGGTGTCGACACCCGTAAAACACCAACAGAACGATGCTCCTATGGTTTGTCAAGTGGCGTTTCGGCGTGTGCTGGCAGACCAGTGATGGGCCACTCGGTGGAGGGCGGGCTCTTATTAGGCCATGCATTGCCGGTGGTTGAAGTGGGGGCCGGC
>JBDSMH010000047.1:0-37630 GCA_039915945.1 Acidimicrobiales bacterium
CCGTGCAAGATCAAAGACCCGGCGGTGTGGGCCACCGTCGATGCCTCCAAGATTTCGCGCTTGACCGCGGCCGACCTCGGTGAGGGCCCGTGGGGCCACGCGGCCAGCCCCACCTCGGTCGGAGACGTGCGCGTCATCGATATCGAGCGCCAGCGGATGTTCTTCGATGGCCCCCTCGACGTGCAGGTCGACAAAGCCATGGCCGTGCTGCACGAGCGCAACGCGTTCGACTTCTCTTCCGCCGATCAACGCGCGCGACCGGTGCCCGGCACCGGAGGCGCCGCGGGCGGTCCGATCGTCGCGGTACTCGTCGAGCCGTCCCGCACGCGCTCGACGCGCGAACTGCTGGGCGCGGCCGCCGGCCTTGCGCAAGCGATCGCCGGACACGTCGTGGCCATCGGACCGACCCCAGGCGACGATGCCCGACTCGCGGCGTGGGGTGCCGACGCCGTGGTCGCGATCCGCGGCAGCGAGGTCGAAGAAGACATCGCCCGCGCCGTGACCGAGTGGTGCGCGACCGTCGCGCCGTGGGGCCGTCCTCGCGCCCAGCACCCCGTGGGGCCGAGAGGTGCTTTCGCGAGCAGCCTCCGTGCTAGAGGCCGGTGTCACCGGAGACGCAGTCGGCCTCGTCGCCCGCGATGGCCGTCTGATCGCCGATAAGCCCGCGTTCGGCGGTGCGCTTCTGGCGGAGATCAGTTGCACGTCGGCCATACAGATGGCCACCGTGCGCGCCGGTGTGCTGCCGCTGCTCACACCGCGCGACGCCGAACCGGCGCGCGTGTCATCGATCCAGGCGACGGCCACGAGTCGCGTACGCATCATCGACCGTGCCCGCGAAGACGACAGTGACGAAATGGTCAGCGCTCCGTTCGTGATCGGCGTGGGCAAAGGCGTAGATCCGGCCGACTACCTCGCGCTCGACGAGATCAGGGACACCCTCGGCGCGGTGTACTGCGCGACGCGGAAGGTGACCGACGAGGGTTGGATGCCGCGAGCACGCCAAGTCGGCATTACCGGCCATTCGATCTCGCCGAACCTCTATATCGCCATCGGCTTGTCGGGCAATTTCAACCACACGGCCGGGGTCCGCTCGGCGGGCACGATCATCGCCGTGAACAGCGATCCCGATGCAGAGATCTTCCAGTGGGCCGACGTCGGCTTCGTCGGCGACTGGAAGACCGTGCTCGACGCGTTGGCGCCGGCACTCGAGCTCGCTCTGCAATAGCTGCGTTACTTCGCGCTCGAAGACCGCTCGAGCTCAGACAACGAGCCGATAATCGCCGTTGACCTTCTTGATGTGGCCGGCGGTCGGCGGACCGAAGTGCGTACCGATCACGAGCACCGGTTGGTCGGCGAGCTCGGCGCGAACAGCGCGGCGCGTCACCGCTGCGGCCGGCGAGTCGACATCGGCGGACATCTGCCAATCGATGGCACCATCGGAGATCTGAATCGGATGGTGCATCATGTCGCCGGTGATCATTGCCCGCTGACCCTTGGACTCGATGTGCACGCTCACGTGGCCCGGCGAATGCCCAGGGGTTGGTGCAAAGCGAACCTCGTCGGTGATCTTGTGATCGGTGTCGACGAGGTCGGCCTGGCCGGCGTCGAACACCGGCTTGACCGCGTCGCCGAAAGTGATCGCGGCACCCTCGTGGCCCTCATCCCAGTAGTCGTATTCGATACGGCCGAACAGGTAGCGCGCGTTGGGGAATGTCGCGACCCACTTGTCGTCGACGAGCACCGTGTTGAACCCGACGTGGTCGAAGTGAAGATGCGTGCACGCGACGAAGTCGACGGCGTCGATGGAGAAACCGGCGGCGGCGAAGTCATGCAGGAACTGGTCACCCATGTGCGACATCGCATCGAAGCCCGCGACCGGACGGTTGCCGAGACACGTGTCAACGACGATGGTCTTGCCCTTCGACTCGACGACCAGCGCGTGGATCGACAACGGCAACGTGCCGTTCTCGTCGACGAAGTGCGGCTTCAACCAATCGGCGTTTGCCGCGATGACCTCTTCGGCATTCGAACCGGGGAACATACCCTCCGCGTCCACGGCCGCCATGTGCTGGCGAACCAACGTGATGCTGACGTCACCGACCTGCCACTGCATGTGATTCTCCCCAAAGGTTGTTAGAGGTTGCTGATGACTTCGTCTTGCACCCGACGCACCAGATCGCGAATTTGGCTGACCTCGGTTGCGCCGGATTCTTGGGCGGACATCGTCATGCGATGCGCGCCGACTTCGGTGAAACGACGCACGACATCGAGATCGAGCGTCGAGCCGGGCTTCCAACTGCCGGGCCATACCGTGATCTCGATCGCATCGGGATCGCGGCCGTGCTCACGGGCGGTCGTATGGATGGTCTCGATGCGCTTCGCGAGATCTTCCGGCGAGATCACGTACGGGTAGAAACCGTCACCGAGACGACCAGCGCGTTTCGCCGCGATCTCGGTCGATCCACCGATGATGATCGGAGGCCCACCGGCCTGCACCGGGTTGGGCAGGCTCTCGCAGTCGACGAACTCGAAGAACTCGCCGTGATGCGTGCGGTAGCCCGGTTGCCACAACTCGCGGAGCGCAACGATCGCGTCGTCGAGTCGGCGACCTCGTCCTTCGTATGGAACCCCGCAGGCGCGGTACTCCTCGATCTGCCATCCGCTGCCGACCCCGAGGCTGACCCGTCCCTGCGAGAGGTTGTCGATCGTGGCGACGCGCTTGGCCACGACCGCGGGTTGATGCAAGGTGAGCACCAACACCGCGGTGCCCAACCGCACGCGTTCGGTGCAGGACGCGAAGAACGCCAACATCTCCAGCGGATCGGGCATCACCGTGCCCGACCCGGGCGCGCCGGGCATGCGACCGGATTCAGAATACGAATAGCGCGGCTCGTAGTCCTTGGCCACGACAACGTGCTCGACGGTCCAGATCGACTCGACCCCTTCGGCCTCGACCATCTCGGCGAACTCGTGGCACCACCGCGGATCGGTGATCACCCCGTCCTTGAACGCGGGCATGACTCCGAGCTTGATGTCCCCCATCGCGAACCCTCCGAACAATTCGGCCGCACCCTAACGCGATACGGTTCGTTCGGTCAGGCCAGACGAAAGGGGGCGACCATGGTTGCAGGGAGAATCGTCGATCATCTGGTCATCGACGTCGACGGCCACACCTTCGAGCCCGACGACCTGTGGGAGCGCTATCTCCCCACTCGATTCCACGATCGTCGACCGAGGCTCATTCGCGACGAACGCGGTACCACGCGCTACTCGCTCGAAGGCCGAGTCATACCACCCGGCACCGGACGCGGCGCGTGGGTTCCCGAAGGCATGCGGGAGTCCGCGGTGCACCGCGAGGGAGCGGTCGACCCCAAGCTGCGCCTCGAGGACATGGACATCGAGGGCATCGACATCGCCGTGCTCTACGGCGTGGTCAGCCTCGGCTTCTACTCGATGGAAGATCGTGAGCTGTGCATCGCCTGCTGTCGCGCGTACAACGATTGGCTGGCCGACTACTGCGCGGCCGACTCGAGTCGATTGAAGGGCACCCCCGCGCTGCCCCTGCGATGGATGGACGACGCGTGTGCCGAGGCCGAGCGCGTCGTGCGCGATTTCGGCTTCGCTTCGATCACCGTGCCGTGCGCGCTCGGCGAACGCAACGCCGATGACCCCGAGAACTTCCCCCTTTACGAACTCGCCGAGTCATTGGATGTCCCCGTCGGCTTCCACGCCGGTGGCGGCCGATTCGCGTACAAGAACTTCGTCGATTCGTACGCGCAACTGCACGCGTTGGAGTTCCCCTTCAACTTGATGTTCGCCTGCACGACCATCCTGGGTGGTGGCGTGCTCGAGCGCTTCAAGAAGCTGCGCGTGTCACTACTCGAAGCCGGCATCGGCTGGTTGCCGTATTACCTCGAGCGCCTCGACGAACACTGGGAGCACCGCCCGCAAGAGTTCCCCAACATCGACAAGGCACCCAGCGCGTACTTCGCCGAAGGGCGCATGTTCGTATCGACCGAAGGCGAAGACGGCATCGCCCACGCCATCGATCGTTGTGGCCTCGATTGGATTGTGTGGGCCAGCGACTATCCCCACTGGGACTGCCACTACCCGCACGGGGTCACCGGCGTCGCCGAGCGAACCGACATCACGACCGAACAGCGCACGCGTATCTTCTCGACGAACGCGCAACGCCTCTTCGGCTGGTAGCCCGATCTGGTGACCCGCGATGGTCAGTCCAGCCCGAGTGAGATGACGAGCGCGCGATCGAGTTGCGCGAGTTTGGATGCGCCGAGACGCCCGCGACGGCGCACAAGGACGGCCTTTGGCAGTGTGAAGATGTTGTCGCAGTTCGCCGCACAATCGTGGTCGAGGCCATCGTCACGGCCAAGCTCGACCTCCGCGACGTGACCATGAAACGAACTCGTCACCAACACGCAAACGAGTGTGGTGAGCACAGGTATCGCGGTGTCGCGTGTAGCGACCACGACAGGGTGCGTGCCGACACCAGCGATGTCTGCATCCCAGATGTCGCCTCGCCGGATCAGCCCTTTTTGGCGGCGAGGCATGCGGCGACCGAGAACGACGAGAAACGAGCCAGCAGATCAGCGTCCTTCGTATCGGGAGTTGAATAGCGTCGGCGATAAGAGGCGGCGATCGCTTCCTCGCCGTGGAGTTCGAGCCACTCACGCACGGCTTCGGCGATGATCGCCGCTCTGGTGGACCCGATCCCCGCTTCGATCGCTCGGTCGAGTGCCTCAAGCGTGGCGGGGTCCAGCCGCGTAGTAATGGGAGTCGTCATACGAGGAGTCTAGCGGGGGTGTGTACGTTCTGTACACACCCCCAAGAACGCGACTCGACCCCGCGCCAATCAGTCCAGCACGAAGCCGTAGACCTTGGCCGCGTTTTCGGCGCAGATGATGCGACGGGTTGCCGGCGCGACATGCGCGAACTGCTTTTCGATGACCGAGTGCGAGTCAGGCCACACGCCGTCGCCGTGCGGGAAGTCGTTACCCCACATGAGGTTGTCGACACCGATGCGATCGGCGAGCAGCAAGCCCGCCTCGTCGTTTTGGAACGTGGCGTACATCTGCCGGCGCCAGTAGCCCGACGGTGGCATCGTGAGTTCGAGATGCGTGAACCGTTCGTGCCATTCGTCGTCCATGCGATCGAGCACGTAGGGCAGCCAACCGATACCCGACTCGCCCAGCACGACCCGCATCCTCGGGTACGCGTGGAGCACGCCACCAAAGATCAACTCCGCCAGTCGTTCGATCATGCGCAACTGGAACACCGTCAGCCACGTGCCGACGAACGCCTGCGTCTCCCGCGGCGTGGTCGCCCAGCGCGTATCGATCACCGGACCGATGGTGTGCAGGTGGATGATGGCGCCACATTCGTCGGCCGCTTGCCACACCGGATTGAACTCACTGCGCCAGAGCGGCATGAGGTCGTAGGTCATCGCCAACTCGACGGCTCGCTGGCCGCGCGTGGCGAGTCGACGGATTTCGTCGGCCGCAGCCGCGAGGTCGCCCGATGGTAGGCACGCGACACCGACGAGCCGATCGGGAGCGAACGAACAGAAGTCCGCCATCCAGTCGTTGTAGGCCCGCATGACCTCGACTTGCACCACGGTGTCGTCGATGCGGTTGGCCGCGCCCAATACGCCGTAGATCACTTCGCCGACCAAACCGTCACGATCGAGCGCCGCGACCCGCAGTCGCGGATCGCTCGGATGCATCACACCCGCGGCAACATCGTCCCAGAAGCCGGTCTCGTTCATGCGATCGAAGCGCGCCGACTGGCCCCGTGTGTACGGCACACCGGTGTGGCCGGTACCACCGACCCGCGCCAACTCGGCGCCTTCGCCCCACACCCAATGCTGGCCGTCGGCCAACGTCTCGACGCGCGGCACGCGATCGCGCAGTGACGCCGGAGCATGCGCGGTGAACAGATCGTGCGGCAACAGCGGAAGATCGATGTGTCCATCGGCAGAGATCACGGGATGGTCGAGACCAGGGTTTGTCACGGTCGCTCCTAGCGCGCCAGTTCGATGTCGTCGAAGATGCGGTTCGTGTAGTCCTTGTCGAGGTACTCCCAGATCTTCGCGATCTTGTCGCCCTCGAACTCGTAGACCAGTGCGTAATAGTTCTCGTAGTCGCGACCGGTCTTCGTCTTGCCCCGCATGATGTTGCGCACGACGACCCGCTCGTCATCCGCAGTGATCGACTGGACTTCTTTGCGCAGCGTGTCGACCTGGTAGAGCTGATCGGCGTAGCTCATCACTCGTTCGATGCCCGCCCGGCCCTGGTACTCGCTGGCGAACACCCGCCAGATTGGCTCGTCGACCGTGCATTTGAACGCCCGGTCGAACTCGCGTGCGTCGATCGCCTCGCGGAACTCCTCGACGGTCTCTCGTTTCGAACCCATGATCCCCCCGGTTCCCGGCCCATCATTACCCATCGTGCCAAGATCGCGCCGATGAACGCTGACGACTACATCGAACTGCTCGGGTTGCAGCCGCATCCCGAAGGGGGCTATTTCCGCGAGACGTGGCGGGCGTCGGCCGCCACCGGCGAGCGCGCCAGCGGCACTGCCATCTACTACCTGTTGCAGCCGGGGCGCGGGTCACATTGGCATCGTGTCGATGCCACCGAGATCTGGCACTACTACGCCGGCGCGCCACTCGAGCTCGGCCTATCGACCGACGGTGTACATAGCGAGAAGGCCATTCTCGGCCCCGATCTCGCGACTGGGGTGCGCCCGCAGATCGTCATCGACCCGCACGTGTGGCAATCCGCGCGGACACTCGGCGACTTCACCCTCGTCGGGTGCACGGTGTCCCCTGGATTCGAGTTCAGCAGCTTCGTACTCGCCGACCCCGGATGGAGCCCCGGTAGTTGACCGCGTTCGCCCGACGCAGCGCGCCGCAGCCGTCGGTGAGATTTGAATCGCAGAGCAGTACGAGGTTGGTGACGTCGGTCCTTGCGAGCTTCTCGCCTCGTTCTGGCAGCACATCGCGGATCTATACGTCCACGTTGTGCTGCCAGAACCAGTGAAGTCTTCGGTGAACAAGCAGGGTTGAGGGGTACCGTCGGTCGTCAATCCCAGCGAGAACCCCGAGTCGGTTTGGACTGTGCTGCGTCACACGGGGTGGGAATCGGCAGTTCTGATCGTGAGAGTGAGCACGTCGGGCCGGGCGTAGTGACCGACGGGATCGAACATTCGCCGACCACTCACAATTCGGTCGGGGTCCAGTGTGGCGGAGACGACGCCGACCTCACCGACGAGCGGGCCGGCGATGATCTCGCCGCCCGGAGCGACGATCGTGGTGTTGCCTCGCGACATCCAGTCGTCGTCGCCGCCGTAGAGATCGGCCGCATCGGAGAGATCCCGAGGGACGTCGCTGCCGCGCAGGCACGCGGTAACGCCGACCACGAATATCTGCCCTTCCTTTGCGATATGACGCAGCGTCGGTATCCATTCGTCGCTGTTGTCCCACGTCGGCGCGAGGAGCACGTCGATTCCCTTTTCGTACATTGCCGCTCGCGCCAACGGCATGTAGTTCTCCCAACAGATGAGGGATCCGACGCGCATTCCACCAATGTCGATGGTGGTGAGCACGTCGCCTTGGCCCTGACCCCAGATGAGTCGTTCTGCCCCGGTCGGTATGAGCTTGCGGTGGCGTCCGGCGATCGTGCCCGCGGGATCCACGTACACCACCGTGTTGTTCAACGTGCCGGACAGCAACCGTTCTGTCACTCCGAGCGCGACCCACACACGCGCATCTCGCGCCGCTTCTTTCACCGGATCCAGATCCGACCCGTCGATATCGACGGCTTGTGCGCTGAACCGCGCATACCAATCACCGTCGCTCATCGGCGGGCGACGCCAAACCCAATCCGGGTAACCGGGAACGAACGATTCCGGAAACACGACAAGGTCAGCACCACCGGCTGCGGCCTTGGCGATCTCGTCCACCACGATGTCGAGCGTTCCCGCGCGGTTCAAGTACGCCGGTGTCGCCTGAACCGCAGCAACGGTGAGGGAGGCTTTCGCGCTGCGTGCGCTCCCGTCATCGTGTCCATCGGTCGTGCGTTTCGCCATCGCTTCGTACCTCGACTCGTTGCGAACTTCAGTCTTCTTGCGCCCAATCGCGTACGACGACCCGCGTGAGGATGCGCCACTCGCCGTCGCGACGATGCCACTCATCGAGGTAGCGCAACACGGTGGTCAATTGCGCTGACCCGCGTGCAGCGGGGTCGGCGAACACGCTGGCGTTGAGGCAATACGCCTCGCTCTCCGCCGTGCCTGACGCGAGATCGACGTCGATGAGCACGTTGGTGTACTGATGGGTCGACGTCGCGACGTTGGGCAACACCTCGCGCAGCCATGCGACGTAGTCGTCGATCGATCCGTCGACGCGGTTGTCGCGGCCGTCGGGCCAGTAGCACGACGCAATCTGCTCGAAGCGGCGACGGTCGACGCCCTGGGCATAGCGGTAGAGCACACGTGTGATCTCGCGCTCGGCGAGTAGATGATCCATGCTCACGACGATCAGCTGATCTCTTCGACCGAAAGCACGCGGCCATCGGCGGCCATGAACAGCACGTCGTTGTAGCCCTGCTCTGGACCAATGAGGTCGAACGCCTCGGCGATGTGCCATCCGACGTAGAGCGCTTTGCGTCCGGCGGTCGAGGAGCGCGGCGGTGGTGCCGCGTGCAGCACGTGACCGAAGTGCACAGTGACGTCGCCCGGTTGCGCGTCGACGGCAACCGCCGGCAAGCCCGCGATGTCGTCCATGGTCAGTGCCTGGGTTGCGTGGCGGTGCGAGCCCGCCAGGAACCAAAGTTGGCCGTTGTCGGCGTTGGCAGCATCGAGTTGCACTCCGATGTTCAGGCCCGGACACAACACGAAGTGTCCACCGATGCCGCAATCGCGATGCCACGGCAGATCGGACAGCCCGCTGACAATCTCTGGGTTCTTGATGACGACCGACATGCCGTCGAGTCGATCCGTACACGCCATCATGTCGATACCGGTCAACGCCATGAGGTCGCGCAGCCGGGGATCGTCGGCAAGCCGCGCGAATCGCTCGTCGCGCAATCCGAGATAGGTGAGCCGGCAGCACACCTCTTGACCGTCGGCACCGGTCGCCCACCACGATCGGTTGTCCCCCGATCGCGCAGTCGCTTTCTCGCCGGCAACCAACGAGTTGAGCTCGTCGATCTCGCTCGCCGCGAACACACCGCGCACCACGAGGTAGCCGGCCGTCCGCAAGAAGTGCGCCATGTCGTCGCGGTCGTCGCCCAAGGTGAACGATTGCGTGAGTTCGAGCGGCCGCCCCGCGCGATCGACCAGCGAATCAACGGTGGCTTGTGAATAGATCGGCCGATCGAACCACAACGCCTGCAGCGCGGGCTCCCACGCGGCGAACTGCTCGAACGTGCCACCGACGATGCGCACCCGGTTTGCATACAGCAGACCGAACACCGACCACATCTCGTTGGCGAAGTCGCTGAACGCGGATTGGTCCATTTCGGCAACGACGTGGCCGTCGGCGCCGTCGATGTCGATCGTGAGGTCGCGCCCGTCGCTGCGATAGGTGCACGCACCGCCGCTGTCGGTGACACGGATCGTGAGACTGCGACCGGCGCCGAGTTGCACCGCACCGGCGCGTCCTCGCCCATCGGACAGCCACGACGCGACGTCGTGCGAGTGGAACCGCCGGAAGTCGACGGCGATCGGAAGAGTCATCACCATCGCGCAATGGTACGGCAACACGGCCGCGGCTACCGTCCCTGCCGTGCACATCGACTTGGGGGGACGGGTCGCGTTCGTGACGGGCGCCGGCCGCTACATCGGCGCCGAGATCGCCCGCACCTTGGCGGCGAGCGGCGCGGCGGTCGCCGTGAACGACGTGCGGCCGGAATTGGCTACCGAAGTGGCCGCCGAGATCACCTCGGCCGGGGGCCGCGCGATTGCCGCGGTCGGCGACATCACCGACTTCGCCACGGTCACGGCGCTCGTCGCCGACACCGAGCAGGCGTTCGGACCGGTCGACATCGTGGTCAACAACGCCGGTATCCCGCCCGGCGGCGTCACCGTGGCCCCGTTTCGCAAGATCCCGATGGCCGACTGGCAAAAGCACTTCGACGTCAACCTCTACGCCGTGCTCTACACGACCAAAGCGATGATCGACGGCATGTGCGAACGAGGCTGGGGGCGCATCGTCACGGTGTCGTCCGACGCGGGCCGGGTCGGCATGGGGCAGGGCCTCAGCATCTACGGCGCGGCCAAAGCCGGGGCGGTCGCGTTCGGCCGCAATCTCGCGCACGAAGTCGGTAAGTACGGGGTCACGGTCAACAGCGTCTCGCTCGGCATGATGGACAACTTCGCGCCGCGTGAGGCGGCGGTGAAGATGACGCCGCTGCGGCGCCAGGGCCGCATGGATGATGTCGCGACGACGGTCACGTTTCTCGCCAGTGACGCCGCCGGCTACATCACCGGTCAGACGATCCCGGTCAACGGCGGCTACTACACGAATTGAGTTTTGCGATGGCGTATGCACCTCCGCTCGGTATCACCGCGTCGACGCTGGGCTCTCCGCCTCTGCGTGAACTCGTCGAGGCAATGGTCAAGGCGGACCTACGCGTGCTGTCGTTCTGGCCGCCCGCGACCTACCAGAGCGCTCGCGCCGACGGCTGGAGCGACCGCGACATGCGCGCGTTGTTCGATGACAACGGCATCGTCGTACACGACGCGGACGCACTCGTGGCGTGGGTTGGTCCCGACGATCCCGGCAGCCCCTACTTCGAAGAGACGACGCCCGATCGAGTCTTCGCGGCGGCCGAAGCGATGGGCGCCCGCTTCGTGAACGCAATCCTGACCGGGCGCCGAGCCAACGTCACCGTCGACGGCGCGGCCGAGGTGTTGGCCGGTGTGTGCGACCAGGCAGCCGAGCACGGCGTCGGTGTCACTGTCGAGTTCGCGACGCGATCCGCGGTGAACGACATCGCGACCGCGTGCGCCGTCATCGAACGAAGCGGCCGTACCAACGTCGGCATTTGCATGGACACCTGGGCGTACCACTTCGGTACGTGCGGCCTCGACGCGCTCGTCGAGGCGGTGCCGCGCATCTTCACCCTGCAACTCGACGACGGTCCCGCCGAGCGGCCCGAGGACTTCGGGCATGCCACCCGCTACCACCGGCTCGTGCCCGGCGACGGCGCCATCGACTACGCGGGCATCTTCGGTGCGCTCGCGGCGGGCAACAACACCGCCCCGGTCATCCTCGAAGTCTTCAACGACGAACAGCTGGCCCGACACGGAGTCGAGGGCTTCGCTCGCCTTCTCGGCGATGCCACCCGCGCGGTGATTGCGGCGACGCGCTGAGAGATGGGCATGGGCCATTGGCGGCCCGCTATCCTGCACCCGCGACGGAGGCGATAGTGACTGCGACCACCATGCCAGCCCCCACCCGCGTCGGCGTCGGGCTGCGTAGCCGGGCCCGCTGGATCCACTCGGCGGCGATCGACACCACCATGGCGTTCCTGTGGGTCCCGTTCGCGGCAGTCGGCCTGCTGGTCGACCCACGGCACCTACCCCGCGTCATCACCGCGGTGCTCCTGTTGTCGTTCATCCACCAACCGATCACCGCGGCGCTCGTCTACGGGGACCGCGCCCAGTTCTCACTGGCCCGCCGCATCTTTTCGTTCAGCCCGTTCGTCTTCGTGATCGCCGTGTTACTCCTGCGCCACTTCAGCTTTGCCACGCTCGCAGTGATCGCCGGCCTGTGGAACGCCGAGCACACCTTGATGCAGCGCTATGGCATTACACGCATCTACGGGCGCAAAGTCGCCGACGATCACGGCCGCGTCGAGAAGCTCATGTTGTTCTCGTGGTTGGCGCTCGCGTTGTTGTGGACAGCCGCTGATCGAGCGACGCCCGGTCGGGTCGAGACCGCCGGCTTGCGCGGCCACAACCGCGAGGGAATCGACGTACTCACGAGGTTCCGCACGCCAGCGCTGATCCTCGTTCCGATCGTGGCCACCGCGTCACTCGTCCTCATGGCGCGTTGGATCCGCGCCGAACGCAATCACGAAGGCAACCCGGCGAAGTGGCTCTACCTCGGTTCGACCGCGGCACTGTTCGTGACGATCTTCGTCAATCCGATTGCCGGGTTCCTGGGCTACGTCGGGTCACACGCCGTCGAATACTTCGTCATCGTCGGGCGCAGCGTCGGCCCCCGCTACACACCCGACATCGTCGCCGCCCAGCCTTCACCGATCGGGCGGGTCATCGCCTCGCGGCTCGGCCGGGTCAAGTTCTTCGCCGGCTACGCCGTTGCGATGGGCCTGCTCCTCTGGGCGCTCGCTTCGATCTCGAGCCTCGCGGTCCACGCGGCCGTCATCTTCACGCTGGGCGGCATGCACGTGTTCTACGACGGCTTCATCTGGAAGTTGCGCCGTCCCGTGGTCGCGCAGAGCCTCGGCATCTAGGGTTCGTTTTCAGGGGGGACTACTCATGGACATTCAGACTCTCGGCGACCGCTTGGAGATCAACGACCTTCTCACTCGCTACGCGCACTCGGTCGACTCCAAGGACTGGGCGTTGTATCGCAGCGTCTTCACCGACGATGCGTTCATCGACTACGAGTCCGCGGGTGGCATCAAGGGCGACCGCGAGGCCGTCGCCGACTGGCTCGAAACGACGATGGCCGGGTTTCCGATGACGCAACACCTCATCTCCAACGTCGATGTCAAGATCGACGGTGACCGCGCCTCGGTGCGCGCGATGTTCTACAACCCGATGGGCATGCCCAGCGGCAAGACGTTCTGGTGCGGCGGTTTCTACAACCACTCGCTCGTACGCACCGCCGACGGGTGGAAGAGCGAACGGCTCATCGAAGAATCGAGCTGGTTCGACCGAGCCGCCGAAGCAATGGCATAGGCCTGAGCGGCCTTCTGAGCGGAAAGTAGGGGACCGCACATGGCACCGTTTCGTTATGACGACAAGAACGTCGTGATCACCGGGGCATCGACGGGCATGGGGGCCGAGACGACAGCGATGTTGCTCGACGCCGGTGCCAACGTCTATGCCGTCGACATCGCCGGCGTAGATCAAGCCGTCAACAAATACATCCGTTGCGATCTCGGCGATCCGGCATCGATCACTTCAGCCGTCGCCGATCTGCCCGCCCGCATCGACGGGTTGATGAACTGTGCCGGTATCCCCGGCAAGACGCGCTTCAGTGACCTCCAGGTGCTGCAAGTCAACTTCTTGGGCCTGCGCATGCTCACCGAGGCGATCATCCCCCGCATGCCGAGCGGCGGCGCGGTCGTGCACATCGCGTCGATCGCCGGTGGCCGTTGGTTCGAGCACGTGCCCCAGATCGCAGAACTCGTCTCGACTGCCGACTTCGCGGCAGGCACGGCGTGGATCGAGAACAACGCGTTGCCCAACGACGCGTACTCGTTCTCCAAGGAGCTCGTGCAGTTCTACACGATGGTCCGATCGGTCACGTCGATCAAGCAAGGCGTGCGCGTCAACAGCATCTGCCCCGGCGTCACCGACACCAAGATCATGCCCGACTTCCGCGAAGCGATGGGCGACTGGGCTATCAACATGACCGCCGATGTCGGCATCGGGCGATTGGCCGAAGCGCGCGAGATGGCACCCGCGATGATCTTCCTCGGCAGCGACGAAGCCAGCTACGTCAACGGCATCAACATGGTCGTCGACGGCGGCTTCTCTGCGGCAGCGGCGACCGGACAGGTCGACTTCGCCAAGTACATGCCGGCGCGGTGATCACCACACAATTCATCGACACGCCGAGCCTGCGGGTGCACTATCGCCACGCGGGCCACCAGGGCAATCCCCCGGTGCTGTTGGTGCACGGATTCCCGCAGGATTCCTACATGTGGCGCCATCAGATGGAAGTGCTCGCCGCGCACTACGACGTCTACGCACCCGACACGCGTGGCTACGGGCTCACCGACAAGCCGCGCGTCAGAGTCACCCGCGACATCCTGGCCGACGACATGGTCGAGTTCATCGATGCGGTCGGTCTCGACGAGGTCTATCTCGTCGGTCACGACTGGGGCGGCATCATCGCGTTCAAGGCGGCCATCGACCATCCCGACCGGTTCACCAAGCTCGCGCTCATCGACACGTTGACTTCCGTCTGGTCGCCGCGCGGTATCCACGGCTGGTGGTTCAAGTGCGAGCCGCAGGCCGACGACTTCTGGGCGCAACACGCCGTCGAGTTCATCCGCGCCGTGTTCGCCGGCGAAAAGGGTTCGTACGGTCCCCCGCCGTATTCGCCGTGGGCCCGTAGTGACGACAGCGCATCAGGCGCGCGCCTGTGGGATCCGACCCGCACATGGACCGCGGCCGATGTCGATCACTACGTCGCGATGTTCGACAACGAGGCGTCGTGGTTCCACGCCGTCGAGTACTACCGCCACGCATTGCCGTTCCACCGACTGCACCAGGACGGCACGTTCGAGTTCCTGTCGAACCCGAAGGTCGCGGCGCTATGGGAGCGCAACGAATTCGAGCACATGGTCTACGCACCCGAGGACTGGCACAAGTCGTATCCGCACCCCGCGCTCTGGCTTTTCAGCCCGTTCCTGATTCCGCAGGCGTTCGCATCGGGCATGCCCGACGACGACTACGAGCCCAGCGGCGACCTCTACGCCGAGTCGTTCCCGCGCCACTTCCCCGATCTTCGCGTACGCGGTGCGCTCTGCGGCCACTTCGTCCCCGAAGAAGACCCGGCCCGCACCAACGAAGTCCTCACCGACTTCTTCGCCGCCCGCATCTGACACCGCACTTTCATCCGTTCTCGCAGCACAACATGGAGCTATAGATACGCGTTGTGCTGCCAGAACGACTAGCGCGTCAAGCGGTCGTAGGCGTTGGTGGGGTTGCGGTCGGCTTGGATGTCGTCGAAGCGTGACAGCGCGACCGGCTTGGTCACCGGGTGGGTGAAGATCCAGAACTTGCCGGACCTGACTGCGTCGATGACGTCGGTGGCCACCTGTGACGGTGCGATCCCCATCGCATCGATGCTCTCGCGCAGCGGGCTGATGACCGCGTGCTCCTGCGCGGTGAGATCCGCGCCGTGCGGACGGTTGCGCTCGGAGTGGAAGATGCTCGTCTTGACGAGGTTGGGGCACAGGCACGACACGCCGATGCCCTGCGGCGCGAGTTCGTGATAGAGCGATTCGGACAAGCCGACCACCGCATGCTTGGTGGCGCAGTACATGCCCAGGGTCGGGGTCGTCACCAGACCGGCCTCGGACGCCGTGTTGACGATGTGGCCCTCGCCCTGCTCGACCAGTAGCGGGCCGAAGGTGACGACGCCATAGGCCACGCCGAGCACGTTGACATCGACGATCCACCGCCAGTCGGCCGCGGTAGTGGTCAGCATCGGTCCCGCCGGTGCGACACCGGCGTTGTTGCACACCACGTGCACGGCCCCGTATTGCGCCAGCGCCTGGTCCCGCAAGTTCTCGACCTGCGCTGCATCGGCCACGTTGGTGAGCACGGCCAACACGTCGGCGCCGGCGTGCTGCAGTCGGGTGGCCTCCCGCACGAGCGCCGCTTCTTCGACGTCGGCCATCACGACCTTGGCCCCGGCGCCCACGAATTGCTCGGTCATCGCCAAGCCGATGCCGCTGGCGGCCCCCGTGACCACTGCCGTCTTCCCCATGAGATCGCTGACCGCCACCACATTCCCCTCGCCTCGTGTCCCTACAATCTGCCGCGAACGCACCAAGGGGGCTAGTTGATGATCGTGGAACGACTGCGGCTGGATGGTCGTTGCGTGATCGTGGCGGGTGCCGGCGGCGGTGGCATCGGCACCCGGTCGGTGCAGGCGATGCTCGAGGCGGGGGCGACCGTCATCGGCGTCGACCGCGACCAGGCCGCGCTCGTCGCCGTCACGACGGAGTTCGCCGGGCAGCCCCTGATCGGTATCTCGGCCGACGTCACGACCGACGAGGGCATCGCCTCGATCATCGAGACGGCCAGACGCGAATGCGGTCGCATCGACGGTCTGGTCAACGTCATCGGCGGTACTGCGCTCGCCGGCTGGGCGCCGACGCTCGACTACACCCGCGAGCAATGGCGCACGGTGTTCACCATCAACGTCGACTACGTCATGTTCCTCGGCCAAGCCGTTGCCAAGGTGATGGTCGAAGGCGGTGGCGGTTCGATCGTCAACGTTGCGTCGACCAGTGGTCTCACCGGGGCGCCCTATCACGTCGCGTACGGTGCATCGAAGGCCGGTGTCGTTGCACTGACACGGACCATGGCCGTCGAGTGGGGACAACACGGCATTCGGGCCAACGTCATCGCCCCGGGCACGATCAACACCCCGCGCGCCAAGCCGGTACCGCCCGATCGCCGTGATCGCGTCGCGATCCCCCTGCATCGCCGCGGCGAACCGGCAGAGATCGCATCGGTCGCGCTATTCCTCGTGTCCGATCTCTCGAGCTACGTCAACGGCCAACTGATCCCCGTCGACGGCGGCATGTCGTGGAAGTGGGCGCACCTCGGCGAGGAAAACGAGCCCATCTTCGTCAACAGCGACGAGCTACGAGCGCGGATGGGCCTCGGCCCCCTCGGCCGGGCGTAGCGAATGACCGGACCTCTCGCGGGCATCAAGATCGTCGATCTGTCGGTCGCCATCTCCGGGCCGCTCGCCGTCGGCATCCTCGCCGACCAAGGCGCGGAAGTGATCAAGATCGAGCAACCGGGCACCGGGGACATCGCCCGCTTCGTCGGCGTGGCCCACAACGGCATCTCCGCGATGTTCCAGATCGCCAACCGGGGCAAGCGCAGCGTCGTGCTCGACCTCCGCGACGAGCGTGCCATCGCAGTGCTGCGCGACATGTGCCGCGAGGCGGACGTGTTCGTACAGAACTTTCGTCCCGGCGTCGCCGAACGCATGGGCATCGGTTACGACGACCTCCGCGCGCTGCGCCCCGACATCATCTACGCATCGATCAGCGGCTTCGGTGATACCGGGCCGCTCGCACACAAGCGCGTCTACGACAATGTCGTGCAGGCACAGTCCGGTTTGACCTACACACAGGCCGATCCGACGACCGGTGAGCCGCAGTTCCTGCGGCAGTTGGCGGCCGACAAGATCACGGCGATCACGGCGGCACAGGCGATCAGCGCCGCCCTCTTCGCCCGCGAACGTGGCCGCGGCGGGCAACACATCCGACTCGCCATGCTCGACGCGGCGATCGCGTTCGTGTGGGTCGATTGCGCGGGCAACGAAACACTGCTCGACAACGCCAGTGGGCGTCCCTCTTCCGCCGCGGGCACGATGTCGCTCATGCGGCTGGCTGACGGATTCGCGACGGCCACGCCGCTAGCCGACTCCGAGTTCCACGGCTTGTGTCGTGCGTTCGGCGTCGACAGCAGCGACCCCGACCTCGCAACGATCGGCGACCGCATGGGCAATCAGGACAAGCTCGGCGAGGCGTTGCGTGAGGTCAAGGCCGAGGCATTGACGACGCCGCTCGCCGACGCAATGGCTCGCATGGAGGCCAACGACGTGCCGTGCGGGGTCGCAGTACCGGTGCAGCAACTGCCCCACGATGCTCAAGTGCGAGCGAACGGATTATTGAGCGAAACGATGCATCCCGCACTGGGTCGCGTACAGCAGGCACGCACTCCCGCTGTCTTCAGCGGCACGCCGGCAGAACACGGCCCGCACGCACCGACGCTCGGACAACACACCGACGAGGTGTTGCGCGAACTCGGGCTCGACGACGCTCGCATCACCGCCCTGCGCGCCGACAAGGTGGTTGCATGAACCGGCATCTCGATGCCTCGTATCACGAGTGGGTCACCGAGCAACACCGAGCCGGGTCACCGGTGACCACGGCGGCGACGGTGGTCATCCTGCGCGACCACGCCGGCGAACTCGAAGTGCTCATGTTGCGGCGCGGCGCCGAAGCCGCGTTCGCCGGCGGATTGTGGGTGTTCCCCGGCGGCAAGGTCGACCCTGACGACCACGGCGAAGGCGAGGTCGACCTACTCTCGGCGGCCCGCACCGCGGCAGTGCGCGAGTCGGCCGAAGAAGCGAGTCAGACGATCGATGTCGACTCGCTCGTGTGGTTTGCCCATTGGGCGCCGCCGCAGGGCGCCAAGTTTCGCTTCGCCACGTTCTTCTTCGCCTGCAGAGCGCTGCACGAAGACGTCGAGATCGATCCCTACGAGATCTCCGACCATGCGTGGTTGCGACCGTCCGACGCGTTGGCGCGCCATCGAGCGAAAGAAGTCCAACTCGCGCCGCCGACGTTCGTCACGTTGACGTATCTCTCCCGCGCCGCATCGGTCGCCGACGCGCTCGATGCCTACGGCGCGCACGAGCCCCGCTTCTACGAGACGCAGGTGATCCGTACCGACGCGTCGATGACCTTCTTGTGGCACCCCGATGCGGGATATGGCACGAAGGACCTGGACGTCGACGGACCGAGGCACCGCGTCATCACCGGCGAGCAGGGCTGGCACCTCGATGACAGCGGTTTGCCTTGGTGACCCACTACCCTCCGGCGCCATGACCGCTCCCGCAGCGCCACCGCTCACCGGCCTCACCGCCGCCGAAGTGCAAGAACGTGTCGCACAAGGTCAGGTCAACCTCGTACCGGACGCACCCGTGCGCACGGTCCGCGAGATCGTCCGCGCCAACGTGTTCACCCGTGTCAACGCCATCGTCGGCACATTGTTCGTGCTGATCCTCGTGGCCGGACAACCCAAAGATGCCTTGTTCGCGGGCGTCATCATCTCCAACAGCGCCATCGGCATCATTCAGGAGCTGAGGGCGCGCAAGACGCTCAACGAGTTGGCGGTGCTCAACGCACCAAAGGCGCGCGTCATACGCGACGGCACCGCACAGGAGCTCGGGGTGAGCCAAGTCGTCGCCGACGAGCTCTTGGTCTTGCAGCCGGGCGACCAGGTCGTCGTCGACGGCGAGATCGTGCAGGGAGTCGGGCTCGAGATCGACGAGTCGCTGCTCACCGGTGAAGCCGAACCCGTCGAGAAACACGAGACCGACTCTGTGCTGTCGGGCAGCTTCGTCTCGGCGGGCTCGGGCTACTACAGGGCCACGCACATCGGCGCCGATTCGTACGCGGCCAAGCTCGCCAACGAGGCGCGCAAGTTCGCCCTCGCGCCCAGCGATCTGCGGCGCGGCGTCGACAAGATCCTTCGTTGGCAGCTGCTCATCATCCCGCCCGCCGCGATCCTGCTGTTCATCCGCCTCGTCAACGAAGAGTCGTGGCAAGAGGCATTGACGGGCATGGTGGCGGCGTCGGTGGCGATGGTCCCCGATGGTCTGGTGTTGTTGACGAGCATCGCGTTCATCGTCGGCGTACTCGCGCTCGCTCGTCGCCGCGCGCTGGCCAAAGAGTTGGCGTCGGTCGAACTGCTCGCTCGCGTCGACACGCTGTGCCTCGACAAGACGGGCACCATCACGACCGGGGAGATCTCGCTCGGCGGTATCGAGCCGATCGCGCCGCACGACGAGGCGTTTGCACGCGACGTCCTCGGCGCGCTGGGCGCCGCCGATCCCAACCCCAACCCCACACTCAAGGCAATAGCCGACGGATTCGCCGCTCCCGCGCAAGGGTGGACCCTCACCGATTCGACACCGTTCTCGTCGGCGCGCAAGTGGGCCGGTGCGCATTTCGCCGAGCAGGGTTCGTTCTATCTCGGCGCCCCTGACATTCTGCTCGACGCCGACGACGCCGACGGCCGAGCCCGCGTCGAGGCCGAAACCGAACAGGGCAAGCGGGTGCTCGTGGTGACCCACAGCCGCCAGCAATACGACGGCGAGAACTTGCCTGGCGACCTGTCGCCGGTAGCGATCATCGTGTTGGAGGACACCGTGCGGCCCGACGCCCGCGAGATCCTCGAGTTCTTCATCTCACAAGACGTCGATCTGAAAGTGATCTCGGGCGATCATCCGCAAACCGTCGCCGCAGTGGCGCGGCGCGCCGGTATCCCCAACGCCGAGGTCGGCTACGACGCTCGCAACCTGCCCGAAGAGCGCGACGCGATGGCAGACGTGTTGGAACAAAACGCGGTGTTCGGTCGGGTCACGCCCCATCAAAAGCGGGCGATGGTGGGGGCGCTGCAATCGCGGGGCAAGACCGTCGCGATGACGGGCGATGGGGTCAACGACGTGCTCGCACTCAAAGACGCCGACATGGGCATTTCGATGGGATCCGGTTCGGCGGCAACACGCGCGGTCGCGCAATTGGTACTGCTCGACAACCAGTTCGCGACGTTGCCGCGCGTGCTCGCCGAAGGGCGACGCGTCATCAACAACATCGAACGGGTCGCCAACCTGTTCATCACAAAGTCGACCTACGCCGTGTTGTTGACGATGCTCGTCGCCATCTTCGGCATGCCGTATCCGTTCCTCCCGCGCCACCTCACACTCATCGGGTCGTTCAGCATCGGCATCCCCGGCCTGCTGCTTGCGCTCGCGCCCAACGACAAGCTCGTGCACAAAGGGTTCCTCGATCGCGTGTTGCGTTTCTCGATACCGGCCGGCGTGTCGGCCGCCGCGGCCACCTTCGCCGCGTACGTACTCGCCCGGCGGGACGACAAAGCCGAGCTGCCCGAACAGCGCACCGCGGCGACAATGACATTGCTCGTCATCGGCTTGGTGATCCTGATCGTCGTCAGCCGCCCGTTGCGCGTGTGGAAGGTCGCCCTCGCCGCCACGATGGGCGCGTTCTATGTAGCGGTGTTGATCATCGAACCGTTGAAGGACTACTTCGAATTCGATCATCCGCCCAACGAGATCTGGCTCGAGATCATGCTCTGCGCCGCCGCCGGTGCCGCGGGGGTCATCCTGTTACCCCGGTATCTCCCGTGGGGCCGACACCCCAACTGACGCCGATGGCATACGAGCGCGCTCTGAGGTTCTCGCGCTAGGAACACTCAGATGAACGTGCGATAGTCCCGCGGCGCAGCCGCCCCCGCGTTGCGGCGCAGCCGCACCAGAACGGCCGCACAACTAGCCGCACCAGAACGGCCGCACAACTAGCCGACGAGGCGTTCACCGGGAGCGATGCGCACGCGGCGGCCACACCATTCGTCGGCGGTCATCGACGCAGTCACGTCTGAGTCGTCGGTGGCGACCAGCACGCGCGTGCCGTCGTCGAGATCACCGACGACGATACCTCGGCGGGTACCCGACGGGTCGTCGTCGAGCACCGTGTAGCTCGCAACGGTTGCGGTGGTGTCGGTTGCATCGACGAGTTGACGCACCCCGGTCGCGGCCTTGACCTCGTCGGTGACGTCGATGCTGCGATAGGGCTGCGCGGGCGGCGTGGTCGACCACAACGACACGCCCTGCTTGGTGATCATGCCGCTGATGGCCGTGACGAGCCCGAGCGAACCGGCGTCGGCCCGCAACACCTCGACCATCTTCGCCAGGCCCTGCAGCACCCAGTTGTTGAGCGGACCACCGGCCCACGTCATGCCGCCGCTCTCGGTGACCTGTCGCCCGGGCGCCAGACCGAGCTCGAGCATCTGCGTGCGCACCGCGATCGGGAAGCAGCTGTACAACTCGATGTGCGTGACGTCATCAGTAGTCGCTTGCGCGTGCTCGAACGCGGCGCGTCCAGCAATCCTGAATCCCGCCGAACGCGCGATCTCGGCCCGCTCCGACACCGGTATGCAGTTCTGACTGTTGGCGATGGCGTGCGGGAAGATCCAACGATCGCGTGACACGCCACACGACTCGGCCATCTCGACCGTGGTGAACAGCAGCGCCGCGGCTTGATCCACATTCCACTGCGAGTTGTGCCACTTGTTGTAGGGGTACGCGAGCGGCCGGTTCTTGGCCGTCGGCACCCGGATCTCGTCGGCGGTCATCGGCTGGCGATTCCACGCCTGCGGATTGTCGCGTGCAATCACATTGAACTCGGCCCACAGCCGAGCGACGACGCGCGCATGATCGTCGATGGATTGCTCGTCGAAGGCGCGCCGGGCGTTTTCGATCATGGCGTAGTGGTGCGTCGCCTGTACGAGGCGAAAAGCAATCTCGCGTGGCCCGATGATGCCGGGAAGGGCGTTCCACGGCTCGCGGGGCTTTGCTCCTTCGGCCTCGTCGGTTGCCGGCGGGGTCACGCCCAGTATCGAGGCGCGCAACTCGCGGAACTTCGCTTCGCCCCCGTTGACGAGCACGACATCGTGCGCGCCTGACTGGAGATCGTCGAGCGCGCGGGCGAAGACAGATGTCTGCAGCACACCGGGCGCCACGAGGACCGTGTGCGGATCGGACAAACCCACACGCTTGGCGATCAGGCCGCCCGGATCGGTGTACGGCCACATCCCCTTCATCGTCAACACTTCGCCGACGCGCTCGAGCAGCGAACGGCCGCCGGCATCGGCCGCCGCGTTGCGCACCGCGGTCGCCATGAGCTCGATCACGTCGACGCCCTCGCGAGGGTCGTCGAATCGCTGCATCGCCGTGCCGGCACCGACGAGGATGGGGGTTCGTGGATCCAAAGCCATTCCCCTTCGCTAGCACGTAGGTAGGCAGGCGCCAACCGGGCCCGAGCGCGCCCGCTACAGAGCGGACATGTAGGGTCGGGATGGATGAGCTACGAGCACATTCTGTTCTCGATCGCCGACGGCGTCGCCACGATCACCCTCAACCGTCCCGAGGTACTCAACGCGTTCAGCTCGCAGATGGGCAACGAAGTACAAGACGCCTATCGCCACTGCGACGCCAACGACGACGTGCGCGCGGTCGTGGTCACCGGTGCCGGCCGCGCGTTCTGTTCGGGTGCCGACTTCTCGGGCGGATCTGCAGTGTTCGGCGCGCCGAGCGATCGCAGTGCGTTCAATTCGAATCCCTACAAGTACGCCGCGTGGCGGGTGCGCAAGCCGGTGATCGCGGCCATCAATGGCGCGGCGGTCGGCATGGGGATGACGATGACACTGCACTGCGACATGCGCATCGTGGCGCACGACGCCAAGCTCGGCATCGTGCAAAATCGCCGCGGCGTCATGCCCGACCTCGATTCGCACTGGGCGCTGCCGCGCATCGTCGGATTCGCGCGCGCGGCCGAGATATTGCTGACGGGCAAGATGTTCAGCGGCGACGACGCCGAGCGTTGGGGTCTCGCCAACGAGGCGGTCGACGCCGCCCAGGTGTTGCCGCGGGCGCTCGAGATCGCGCGCGATATCGCCGTCAACGTCGCCCCGGTGTCGGTGGCCGTGAGCAAGTACCTGTTGTGGGCCGATCCCCCGCCTGATCGCGCCGCGATCAACGAACTCGAAACAAAGCTGCACCTCCACTTGATGGGACGGGCCGACGCGCACGAAGGCGTGATGGCGTTCCTCGAGCGCCGCCCGCCGCAATGGCAATTGCGGGTCTCTACCGATTGGCCCGAATGGCTGGACGAGGACCAGACGTGAAGCGACGCATCCTCGTCACCGGTACCGGGCCACTGGCATCCGAACTCGCGACCGGCCTGCGCGCCGGAGGTCATGCTGTCGAGCAGCGCGCCATCGTCGATGTCGACAAGTTGTCGGTGACCGAGATCGTCGCCGGCGCCGAGACCGCCCTCGGCGCGATCGACACGATCGTGCACGTGCATCAGTCCGCACAGACGCGCACCTCCGTCGTCGAGACCACCACCGAGCAGTGGGTCGCCATGTGCGAAGACTCGATGACGGCGGCATTCCACGTGACGCAGGCCGCGCACCGCGTGCTCGCGGCGAGCGAGCACGGCCGTCTCGTGTTCGTGGTGCCGACGATCGGCATGGCGGGCGCCTTCGGTCTCGCCGCGTCGGCGGCGTCGGCCGAGTCATTGCGCGCTCTCACCAAGAGTGTGGCCAAGCAGTGGGGCAAGTACGGCATCACCGTCAACACGATCGCGGTGGGCCCGCAGCACGTCATCGCCGGTGAGATCGGTCGAGAAGTCGCCGAAGGAGTCTCGTTGGCCGTGCCCGCGATGGGCAGCGCCGGCGACGCCGCCACCGACCTCGCGCCGTTGATCTCGTTGCTCAGCCGCGACGACGCCCATTTCCTCACCGGCACCACACTTGTCGCCGACGGCGGCGTCTGGCTCACGCTATGAACGCGCCCCCCGAGACAAGGCTGGCCGGCGGCGAAACAAGACTGCTCGACGGCAAGGTCGCCATCGTGACCGGAGCCGGCGGTGGGGTCGGCTACGGCATTGCCATGGCGATGGCACTGCACGGCGCGAACGTCGTCATCGCGGCGCGCCGCCCCGACAACGGTGAACCCGCCGCGCAAGCAATCAGAGATCAGGGCGGCACGGCGGTCTTCTTTCGTTGCGACGTCACGCAGCGCTCGAGCATCGAGGCGACGGTTGCCTTCACCATCGAGAAGTTCGGCCGCCTCGACTGCCTCGTGCACAACGCGGTGTCGGGTGTGGGCCCACCAACCGAGATCCAGGACATCCGACCCGAGTTGTTCGAGGGCATGGTGTCGAGCGCAGTGCGGGCGTCGTTCGACTGCGCGCAGGTCGCGTTCCCGCATCTGAAGGCGGCGCAGGGTAGCTACCTCCTGATCACGTCGGCGACCGGTATCGAAGGCAGCCCATACCTACCGGTGTACGGCATGGTCAAGGCGGCACAGCGTGGCTTTGGCAAGAGCCTGGCCCGCGAGTGGGGGCCCGAAGGCATCCGGGTCAACCTCATCGGCCCCGTCGCCATGACGCCCGCCCTCGTCGTCGCCTACAAGGCCAACCCCGTGCTCGAATCGCGGCTGGTCGCGCGTACGCCGCTGCAACGCGTCGGCGACCCCGCCACCGACATCGGCCCGGCTGCCGTCTTCTTCGCCAGTGACCTTGCCCGCTTCGTCGCCGGACAGACGCTCATCGTCGACGGCGGCGGCTTCATGGGATTGTGAATCATGAGAATCGGTATCTACTTCGATCTGCGCAACCCGGCCGAATGGCAACGCTCGCCGGCGGCGCTCTATTCGGACGCCATCGACCTCGCGGTCGAAGCCGAGCGACTCGGCCTCGACTCGGTATGGGCCAGCGAGCATCACTTCTTCGATGACGGCTACTTGCCCCAGCCGTTCACCTTGCTCGCGGCGATCGCGGCGCGCACCAAACGCGTGTTGCTCGGCACCGCCATCGTGGTCGCGCCGCTGCATCATGCCGTCGATCTCGCCGAGCAGGCCGCGGTCGTGGACATCATCAGCAACGGACGGCTCCGCGTCGGTCTCGGCGCCGGCTACGCAAAGCGCGAGTTCGACGCGGTCGGCGCCGATCTCGCCACGCGCTACGGCACCACCGATCAACGCATCCGTGACGTACGGGCTCTGCTCGATGGCGACGGTGTGACCCCGAGACCGATCCAACGCCCGTTCCCGATCTGGGCCGGCTATCAGGGTCCGCAAGGCGCCCGCCGCGCCGGACGACTCGGTTGCGGATTGCTGTCGCTCAACCCCGAGTTGCTGGTGCCCTATCGCGAAGGCCTCACCGAGGGCGGCCACGACCCGGCGTCGGCGCGCATGATGGGCCTGCTCGGCATCATCGTGGCCGACGATCCCGAGTCGACCTACGAACGGCTGCTGCCGTATGTATGCCACCAGCTCAACACCTACCGCGCCGCGGCGGCCGAGGGCTCCGGACGTACACCGAGCGTGATCACCCCGGAGAAGCTGCGCGAAGGCCGATCGAAGCCGGGCGTGATCCCGCCCATCGAAGTGCTCGACGCCACCGACGCGGTGGCGCGACTACGTCAGCTCACGACCGGCGTACCGGCCGAAGAGATCTACCTGTGGGCCAGCATCGCGGGTATGCCCGACGACGTCACGCAACGCCACGTAGAGCTGTTGGCGTCGATCAAGCCGCAGTTGAATCCGCTCTGAAGGCCGCTCGGGCCACGGCCTTCGGCCTTTAGAACGCGAGTGACTGGCCCACGCGACGACGACCGATGATCGGTGTCGTCGGTGCATAGCCGGCCGAGGCCCGCTCGGCCTCTGACTCGCCACCCCAGAACCCGAGCTCGCGGTTCTCGCGGGCATAGTCGCGGCACGGCTCGACGACGGGACAGTTGACGCAGATCGCTCGAGCCTTGGCCTCCCTACGCGCTCGTGCCTCGGGCCGCTCGGCGAAGGGAGCGAAAAACAGATCGCTCTGACCTCGACAAGCCCCGTGGGGCATCCATTCGGACGGATCGCTATAGACGCGGACGTCAGCGTTCAGCATTACTGCTCGGCTCCTCAGCGCTCGCCCACCGCTGCGAGTCACCGAATGTAAAGGGTAGGTAAACAGTCCTAGGTTGTGCACGTAACGCGCAATGATTTCTAACGCGAGTCGCCCATCTGCCGATGCGATAGTCGAGGTCCGAACACTCTGAGTGGTCGATCGGGTGACGTTAAACCGCGGTGCGTCTCACTACCTGTCATATCCTGCGGTTCTGGTGTGACCAAAAAGACGCCCGCACGATTTGCCGGGCCATCTTGCCGGTTTCAGTCCTAGGTAATTCGTCCACCGCCGCAAATGCCCGAGGCAACTGGTAGCCAGCCAGCCGCTCACGGCACCATTGCCGCAGGTCATCGGCCAGGTCATCGTCGAGGACCGCCCCGGGTCGCAACTGGACGACCGCGTGCACCGCTTCGCCCCATTCGTCGTCGGGGGCCCCGACGACGCAGCAGTCGGCGATGGCGGGATGGTCGAGCAGTACCGACTCGATTTGCGTCGGATACACGTTGACGCCGCCGCTCACGATCACGTCCGCACGCCGATCGCACAAGAAGAGATACCCGTCGAGATCGAGATAGCCGACGTCACCGAGCGTCAAAAGATCGCCACGGTGTGCATCTCTTGTCTTCTCCGGATCGTCCTTGTAGGTGACCGCGTCGGGCTGGCGGAAATACACCGCGCCCTCGGTACCCGCAGGGCACGGCGTGCCGTCGTCGTCGAGGATGTGGAGCTCCACCGCGGGGTTGTAGGGCCGGCCGACACTGCCGGGTTTGCGCAACCATTCCTGCGACGAGATCGAGACACCGCCGCCCTCGGTACCGCCGTAGAACTCGAAGAGGATCGGGCCGAACCACTCGATCATCTTGCGCTTCACTTCGACCGCGGTCGGTGCCGCGCCGTGCACGACGAGGCGCAGTGACGACAAGTCATAGCCCGCGCGTTGCTCGGCGGTGAGTTTCAACAGGCGCACGAAGTGAATCGGAACGACGAAGGTCGACGTCACCGCGTGCGCCTCGATGAGCCGAAGGAACTCGGCGGCGTCCCATCCGTCCATCAAGACGACATCGGCGCCGAGCAGCGACGCGCCTTCGCAGTACGAGACGGGGCCCGAGTGATACAGCGGCGCGGCGACGAGATGTACGCGATCGGGTTCACCGCCGAGGTAGGTCTGCAACATCATCATGCCGCCGCGCCCGACACGAGATGGTGGTGGCATGTCGGCCGCCATCGGGCGCAGCACGCCTTTCGGTCGCCCTGTGGTGCCCGACGTGTAGAGCATCGTGTCGCCCGCGAGCGTTTGCTCGAGATCTTCGGACGAGCAACCTGCGACGAACTCGTCGAACGGCATGAACCCCTCGATCGGCCCACCGACGGAGATGCGCCTCCCGGCGGGCAGCGCGGCCGCGGCTGCCTGCGCGATGTCGGCGAACCGCGCGTGGGCGAAGACGATGTCGGCCTCGGAGTTGTCGACGACGTAGGCGGTCTCGTCGTTCGACCACCGCCACGACATGGGAGTGAACCGCCGACCGGACCACGCACACCCCCGATAGGTCCACAGGAACTCGACCACGTTGGGCAGCAGCACCGCCACGTTGCCGCGCTGGCCCACGCCCGCGCGATCGAGCGCACGCGCGACGCGGTTGCCCCCCGATTGGATCTCGTCGTTGCGAACGCGCGTGTGGATGACGGACATGGCAGCGACATCGTAGGGTGGCGGCACCACACAGGGGACGAGGAACGATGGCTCGAGCAATGGACGGTATGACGACGCTGATCACCGGCGGCGGTGGTGGCATCGGCCGCGCGACTGCGGCAGTGCTGGTGCGCGACGGCGCGCACGTGGTCGTATCCGGACGCACCGAATCAAAGCTCGATGCAGTCGTCGCACGGCACACCGCCGAGGCTGCGGAAGCAGGAGGCTCGAT
Organism: Acidimicrobiales bacterium; assembly: GCA_039915945.1. Classification (GTDB taxonomy): domain Bacteria; phylum Actinomycetota; class Acidimicrobiia; order Acidimicrobiales; family WLNW01; genus DATLFA01. Next base: position 28,163 of record JBDSMH010000047.1, read on the forward strand.
CCGAGCGTTCGTCTGCGACAACCTCGACGAAGATCAAGTACGCCGAGCGATCGACTTCGCCATGGAGCCCACCGGCCGCCTCGACGCCGCGGTCGCGGTGCCGGGCGGTGGCGCGATGAAGCCGGTGTTGCGCATGTCGGTCGACATGCTCGAAGAGATCATGCGGCGCAACATCACTTCGATGTACGTGTTGCTCAAGCACAGCGGCTCGACCATGGTGCGCCAGGGCACGGGCGGCTCGTTCGTCGGTGTGTCATCGATGCAGGGCATTCAGCCGGCACCGATGTTCGCCGCGTACTGCGCGGCCAAAGCGGGCCTCGAGATGCTGGTGCGTTGCGCGGCCGAAGAGCTCGGGCGGCACAAGATCCGCGTCAATGCCGTGCGACCCGGCTTGACCCGTACCGACGCCACCGTCGGCATGTTCGCCGACGACGCGACCGTCGCCGCCTACATGGAGCAGCAACCGCTCGACCGCGACGGCGAGGCCGAAGACATCGCCGGCGCCATCCGCTACTTCGCCGGCCCCGAGTCCACCTGGACCACCGGCCAATGCCTGACCGTCGATGGCGGCTGCTCACTGCGCCGCTTCCCCGATCTCACGCCGCTGCACCAAAAGCGACTCGGCGACGAGCTCGACAAAGCAGCACAGGGCATCGTCGACTGATGCGCGTCGTTGACTGACCAGCCGCGCATGCCCCTCGACGGCCCGTACTTCGACGACTTCCGCTCTGGGGAGACGTTGCCGCCGGCGCCTCCGATCACGATCGGTGTCGGCGAGACCGCGCTCTATCAGGCGATCGTCGGCGATCCGTACGCACTCGCACTCTCGCGACCACTCGTGCACGCGGTCACGGGCGATCCGCGACCCATCGTCAACCCCGCGCTGGCGCTGCACTTCTCGATCGGCCAGAGCACCGTCGCCACGCGACGCGTGGTCGCCAACCTTTTCTACCGCGGCGTGATCCTGCGTCGGCCGGTGCGGGTGGGCGAGACGTTGTCGACGACGGTGCAAGTGCGCGGCCTCAAGGAGACCTCGCGTAAGCCCGACCGCCCGCCGCGCGGCATGGCGCTGCTCGGCATCCACACCATCAGCGACACGGGCGACGTCATCGCCGACTACGAACGGTGCGCGCTCGTGCCGCTTCGCGACCCGGCACCCACCGGGCACGCGGATGATCTCGGTGCCACGCAACGCCCGCTGGAGTTCGCCGACTACGCGCCGTTCGCTCCCATCGAATGGAACCTGCGCCCGCTCGGTGCGCCGACCGACTGGCAACTCGACGAAGTCCGCGACGACCCGATGCGCGACTCGGTGACCGACGCACCCGCGCTCGTGCGACTCACGCAAAATCAGGCCGCCGTGCACCGTGATGCTCGTCTCGGTCAACAAGGGCGCCGGCTGGTCTACGGCGGGCACACCATCGGCTTGGCGCAGGCATCACTCGCGCGGCTGTTGCCGTCGCTGGCCCATGTGATCGGCTGGCACAGCTGTGACCATATCGGGCCAGTGTTCGAGGACGACGTGCTGTCGTTCTCGAGTCGACTCACGGCCACGCAGCCACTCGGTGATGGCCGATTGCTGGCGTTCCGAGTGCTCGTCTACGCCGAACGTGAGGGCCTCGAAGCGCCCGCCCATGTGCTCGATTGGCAACCGGTGGTATTCGCGGCGTAGCTGCCCGCAGCCTCGCGCGAGCGCTCGGCTCGCACGGGCGACGGGTACTACCCTTCAGGTGGGGGTGGACACATGAGCACCGATTCGTTGACCGAGGTCGACCCGCTCGACCTCGTCTCGCCCAAGCGCTACGGCCAGTCGGGCCCACCGCACGTGTTGTGGGCCATGATGCGCCGCCACGACCCGGTGCATTGGTGCGAGCCCGAAGGGTTCGAGAGCTTTTGGGCGATCACGCGACATGCCGACATCACGGAGATCTCGAGCCAGCCCGACGTGTTCTCCAATGCGCACGGCATCGTCGTGCTCAACGACCAACAGGTCGAGGCACAAGCCCGCAACGACAACCCGCTGCGCACGATGCGCACCATCATCGAGATGGACCCGCCCGACCATCGCATCTATCGCAAGATCGCCAGCGGGTTCTTCACGCCGCGCGGCATCGGCGAACTCGACCAGATCGTCACGTCGAGCGCGCGCACGTTGATCGACTCGCTCGGCAGCGAAGGCGAATGCGACTTCATCGATCGCATCGCGCAACGCCATCCGCTGCGGGTGCTGAGCACGATCTTGGGTATCGATCGCGACGACGAAGAACGTCTCCTCGAACTGACGCAACAGTTGTTCGCCAGTGACGACCCCGACTACCAACGCGCCGGCGACGACCGCACCGAAGCGAGCAAGCAAGTCGGTCTCGAGTTCTACGCGATGTTCGATCGCATCATCAAAGACCGCCGGGCCCACCCACGCGACGACCTCGCCACACTGCTCGCCAGCACCACGCTGCCCGGCGGCGAAGCGATGGGCGCGCTCGAGACGTTCGGCTACTACCTGATCGTGTTCACCGCCGGCCACGACACCACACGCAACGCCCTCGCCGGAGCGCTCGAGGCGTTCGTCGAGCATCCCGACGAACTGCGCAAGGTGTCGGCCGATCTCGCACTGACGAAGCCCGCCGTCGAAGAGATCATCCGCTGGACAACGCCCGTCAACTACATGAAGCGCACCGCGCTCCGCGATACCGAACTGCAGGGTCGCACGATCCGCGAAGGTGAGCGATTGGTGCTCTTCTACGCGTCGGCCAACCGCGACGAAAATGTCTTCGAGCGGCCGTTCACCTTCGACGTGACCCGCCACCCCAACAAGCACCTCGGGTTCGGCTGGGCCGAGCACTTCTGCCTCGGCGCGCACCTCGCTCGAGCGAGCACCCACGCGCTCGTCGCCGAATTGGCCAGCCGTGTCGAGTCACTCGAATTCGCCGGGCCCGTCGCCCAAACCGAATCGAGCTTCGTCGTCGGGCTGAAGTCGCTGCCCGTGCGCTACCGCATCCGAGCCGCGCGCTAGATCGGCGGCTCTGCCACAACGGTCTACCTACGCGACGACGCCGTCGTCGCGCAAAAGCGCAATCTCTGTCGTGGACAGCCCGATCACGTCCGCCAGGATCTCGTCGGTGTGTTGACCCAGCGCGGGTGCGGGCGCGGCCGCGATGCGCCCGATCGCCGGGTCGAGCGGATGCCCGGCCGCCAGGATGTTGCCGATACCGGGCTGATCGATCGCCGAGAACAGCGGATTCGCCGTCGAGCAGCGCGGGTCGTCGCTGACGAGTTGCATGAACGACTGGTACGGCCCCCAGCACACGCCGCGCGCGTCGAATGCTTCGCGGATCTCGGCGAACGAACGCGCCGTGGACCACGCGGCGAAGAGCGGATCGAGTTCGTCGCGCGCGAGGTAACGATCGCCTTCGACGGAGAATTCGAGACCGCGGCGCGTCGCGATCGCAAGAACTTCGTCACCGAGCCCTGTGGCTTCGAGCAAGCTCTTCCACTGACTCATGGTCACCGCGACGGCGATCACACGGCGCCCGTCGCGGGTGGCGAAGTCACGGCCGAACGCGCCGTACAGGTCGTTGCCGATGCGCGGACGCTCGCTGCCGTTGATCTGAGCTTCGGCAATGTGCCCGAGAGCCGACACGGCCCACAGCGCCACGTCCGACAGTGCGAGGGTCATCAACTGGCCGACGCCTGTGCGATCGCGGTGCCGCAACGCGGCGACGACGCCCAACGCCGCTTGTTGACCGCACAGGAAATCCCACGCGGGGAAAACGTGGTTGACCGGGTCGGGCGAGTCGACAGGGCCGGTGACCGCCGGATAGCCGACGGCGCAGTTGACCGTGTAGTCGAGCGCGGTCGAGCCGTCGTGATTGCCCAGCACGTTCAGCATGATGAGGTCGGCCCGCCGCTCACAGAGCCGTTCGTAGGCCATCCATCCCGCCGCCGGGAAGTTGGTGAGGAACACGCCGTTGTCGGGGCCGGGCGCGCCGATCAACTCCGTCAACAACTCGCGTCCCCGCGGGGACCGCAAGTCGACTGCGATCGAACGCTTGCCCTTGTTCAAGCCGGCCCAGTAGAGGCTCGCGCCCGATGCCGTGAGGGGCCAGCGTTGGTAGTCGAGACCGCCGCCGATCTGATCGAAGCGGATCACGTCCGCGCCGAGTTGCGCCAGCGTCATCCCGCCCGACGGCGCGGCGACGAACGCCGACCCCTCGACCACCCGCACCCCCGAAAGCAACCCGTCGGCCATCCACTCCCCCGTTTCGTTGGTGATCGAGTGCCTTATACGACCCCAAATCACCAACAGAACGGAAATCGTTGCAAGAACTGCGGCGAGCCCCCATCCTTGTCGGATGAGTAGTCCAACCTTCGAAGCCAGACCTTGGGGTTCCTTCACCGTCCTCGACGACGCCATGACGCACAAGGTGAAGACGCTCACCGTCAATCCCGGCCAACGCCTGAGCTACCAGCGCCACCAAAAACGGGCCGAGCATTGGTTCGTCGTCGCCGGCACCGCAACCGTCACTATCGATGACCTCGAGTCCTCGGTGGCACAGGGCGAGTACATCGACATCCCCACGATGGCGTGGCACCGCATCGAAAACCGTGGCGCCAGTGATTTGGTCTTCGTCGAGGTGCAACACGGGTCGTACTTCGGCGAGGACGACATCGAACGCCGCTCCGACGACTACGGCCGCGCGTAACGCTCAGACCGCGAGGTCTGCTAGCGGGTGCTAGCGAAGTGCAAGGGGGGTGCTGGCGCGCTCTCGAATACTCCTGAGATCGACCAGGCGGTCGCCCACCCGGCGACTCCTGCACAAACCTCAGGAGGTCATGATGACCACGACAACCACCCAATTCCCCGACTCGTCCCCCCAACGGATCCGCCGCATTGCGATCGCTGTTCTCGCCGCCGCGGCGCTGATCGCGTCGACTGGGCTCGCCGTCGACCGAATGGTCGGCGATCCGTCGACGGTCGCCGTCGAAGCACCGAAGATCGCGGCGCCCGAGGCCGCTGTCGCAGGCCCGCCTGCGATGACGGCGGCCGACGTTTGCAGCGGTGGGCTCGCGTGGGCATGCACGATGACCGATCTCCCGACCGTCATGACGGCGGCCGACGTCTGCAGCGGTGGGCTCGGGTGGGCGTGCGTCTTCACGCCGCAAAATTGAGAAGCTCAGCGCGGCCTCCATCGTCGGCCGACGGGGACCGCGCCGCGGACGGCCGACCGAGGCGAAGGCGCTGGCGTAGCCTCGGGCCCGTGCCCCCTGTTGTCAGGTTCGGCGTGTTGGGCGCGTTGGATGTGCATCGCGACGGCGCGCCGGTCACGGTCGGTTCGCTGAATCAGCGTCGTTTGCTCTCGGCGTTGCTGGTCCATTCGGGCTCGGTTGTTTCGGCGGATCGGCTCGCGGACATCGTCTGGTCGGGCGCCCCGCCACCGTCGGCGGCGGCGAGTCTGCAGACATATGTGTCACGGCTGCGGGCCTTGTTGGGCCCTGAGGTCATTCTCACGAGGCCACCGGGGTACGTGCTGGGCAAGGCTTCGGTCGATGCGGACGAGTTCGAGCGCCTGTTGCGCGAGCAATCGCTGGAAGAGGCAATCGCAGTGTGGCGCGGTCGGCCGTTTGCGGAGTTCGCGGACCACGAGTGGGCGAGGCCGACGGTAGTGAGATTGGAGGAGTTGCACGCGGTGGCGCGTGAACTCCAGGTTGAGGTCCTGTTGGGATCCGCTCGTGTCGACGAAGCGGTTGCGGCAGCCGAAGCGCTCTGCGAGTCGGAACCGTTTCGTGAGCGGGCGCACGGCTTGTTGATGCAGGCGCTCGCCCGGCAAGGCCGTGCCGCGGAGGCGCTACGCGCGTTCGACAGGTTCCGCGGGTACTTGGTGGAGGAGACGGGCCTCGAGCCATCCCTGGCGATGACGGAAATACAGCGGGCGGTGCTCGCGCAGGACGCGCAAGTTTCGCCGAGCAGCCGTGACTCGCGTTCGGGGAATCTTCCCTTGCAGCACAGCTCGTTCGTGGGTCGCGTTCGCGAGGTCACCGAACTCACGGCGTTGTTGAGCGAGGCACGGATCGTGACGTTGACCGGCGTGGGTGGCGTGGGCAAGACGCGCCTGGCGATACGGGTGGCAGCCGACGTTTTGCCACGGTTTGAGCATGGCGCGTGGTTGGTGGAATTGGCCGGGGTGCGCGACCCGGAGGTCGTGGTCGACGCAGTCGCGGCGGTATTCGGGGTGGCCCCGCGCCCGGAAGCGGACCTCGGCGAGACATTGACCGGGTTCTTGCGTGCCAAGGAACTGTTGTTGGTGCTCGACAACTGCGAGCACCTCCTCGGCGCGGTGGTGGAGCTGGTCCGCGCGTTGGAAGGTACGTGCCCGAGGCTGGTGGTGCTGGCGACCAGCCGAGAAGGCTTGGCCATCGCGGGTGAACGCATCGTCGCCGTGGCGTCGCTCGATCTGCCACGTTCGAGTGATCGCAAAGCGATGATGCGCAGCGACGCGGTGCGGCTGTTCGTCGAACGCGCGATCGCGGTGAAGTCGGACTTCGCGGTGACCGACGCCAACGCGAGCGCGATCGCCGAAATCGTCAGACGTTTGGATGGGATCCCGTTGGCGTTGGAGTTGGCTGCGGCACGTGTCCCGGTGTTGAGCCCCATGCAGCTCGCGCAACGTCTCGATCAACGATTCCGCCTCCTCTCTGGGGGCGAGCGGGGAGCGATCGAACGTCACGCGACCCTGCGCGCTGCGATCGACTGGTCGTATGACCTGCTTGCCCTCGATCAGCAACTGCTGCTGGCCCGACTCTCGGTCTTCGTGGGCGGCTGCAGTCTCGAAGCGGTCGAAGCAGTCTGCTCCGCCAGTGGGATCGACGAGGTCGACGTGCTCGACCTTCTCTCCGCGTTGGTTGCCCGTTCGCTGGTGGTTGTGGACGATGGGCCCTCAGGCGAACGTCGCTACCGGCTATTGGAAACGATCCGCCAGTACGCCGAAGAGCAACTGGACACCGCGGAGCAGGCGGAATTGCGCGACCGTCATGCCGGCTTTTACGTCGACTTCGCCGAGACCGCAGCGAGGGGGTTACGGGGCCCGCACCAGCTGTATTGGCTTTTGCAGGTCGAACCGGAACTCGAGAACCTGAGGACCGCGATGGCATGGACGATCGCGAACGACGACGCAGTCCGTGCCGAACGGTTCCTTTCGGCGGCGGCGAGTGCCGAGCGCGGTCCACTGGGCGCCCTGCTACTGCGCGAAGCCGAAGCGGTGCTCGAGCTCCCCAGCATCCGTACGATCGAGCGCTACCCGTTCGCCCTGATGGCGGGCGCGTTGGCAGCGGTCTCGCACGGCATCTGGGAGCGGGCCGAACAACTCTGCGGGAAGGTTCTCGCCGCGACCCGCGAGCCCAACGACGAACTCGCGGGTTGGACGGCAACCGCGCAGATGAATATTGCCCGGGCGGCCGGCGACCAACGCTTGGCGATCGAGCACCAGGAGCGAGCGTTGTACCATTTCCGCCGCGTCGCCGATCCGCATCACCTCGTGCGCGTGCTCATGGTCCTCGCCGTGCAACGAGCCGGCACCGGAGACAGCGGCATCGGTGCGGATGAAGCACGAGAGGCACTCTCGATCGCCCGCCAAACCGGCAACCCTGGATTGACCAGCTGCGCACTCGGCGGGCTCGCCTATGTCCTCGCCGACTCCGAGGCCGAGCGCACCCGCGCCTTGATTGCCAAGAGCCTCGAACTCAACGAGACGCTGGGCGGCATCGTCGTCGACGAGCTCGCGCTGGTCTTCACCATCGTTGCGAGTGGGATACTCGGCGAGCGTGACCAGGCGCTGAGACTGTCGGCCCGAGCCCTTGACCGCGGCCTCACCGCCATCAGCAGACACTGCGCGTGCCTCGAAGTCACCGCCGAAGCGCTCGCGTCAGAGGCACCAGCGGCCGCTGCTGTGCTCCACGGGCACCTCGACACGCTCGATCGTCACGTCGGACACGGGCGAGGGAACCGCGTACATGTCACGCTGCGTCAACGCACCACCGCAGTCATCGACGCCCAACTCGACGCCGCGCTCGTGAGCGGGCTACGCACACAGGGCGCGTCGATGAGCGAGGGTGAAGCCGCCGCATACGCACTCGATGCGATCGCCCGGGTCCTCAAGGAACGCGGCATCTGAATCTGTTCTCGCCGCAACGGCGAGCCCGAACGGGCGCGTGGACGCGCCACGCGACAGACTGTCGCCCGTCAACACGACGAACAAAGGGGGCGACGGACAATGGTCCTGTCGATGATGCGATTCAACATGATTGCGCCTGGGGTCGATCCCGCGCATCACAGTGCGATGCACAAAGAGATGCTCGACATGGCCGAGTACGGCGAGAAGCACGGCTTCTCGATCATCAGCACCGAAGAACACCATGGCGCCGACAACGGTTGGAGCCCCTGCCCCAAGATCTTCGCCGCATCGATCTTCGGTCGCACCAAGAACATGATGGTGACCTTCTCGGCGATCCTTTTGCCGCTGCACGATCCGTTGCGCATGGCCGAAGATCTCGCCGTCCTCGATCTCATCAGCGGTGGGCGCACGATCACGATCTTCGGTATGGGCTACCGCCCCGAGGAATACGAAATGGCCGGCGTCAGCTGGAAAGACCGCGGCAAGGTGATGGACGAGTGCGTCGACGCGGTGCTCAAGGCATGGACCGGCGAACCGTTCGAGTTCCGCGGCCGCACGGTGCGTGTGACCCCGCGACCGTTCACGCAGCCGCACCCGATCTTGATGTTGGGCGGTACCTCCAAGCCCGCAGTGCGCCGCGCCGCCCGATTCGGGCTACCCATCTCGCTCGCGGCGAACATGCCCGAACTCGAAGCGGTCTACAACGAAGAGTGCGCGAAGCACGGCACCCAGGGCTTCATCTCGATGCCGCCGTCGGGCTTTCACCACACCTGGGTCGCGGATGATCCCGACGCTGCGTGGGACGAGATCGGCAAGTACCTCTTGCACGAAGCGATGACCTACGGCGCGTGGCAGACCCCCGACATCCGCTCCGCCGTGCACTCGCGCGCCTCGACGCCGGCCGAGCTACGCGCCGAAGGCATCTATCGCATCATGACGCCCGCCGACAGCATCGCCGAGCTCAAAGGCATGGGCGAAGCTGCGGCCGCCGGCCTGCATCCGTTCTGCGGCGGCATGCCGATCGACACGGCGTGGAAGTACTTGTCGAACTACGTTGAGAAGGTACTGGGCAAGCTCACGACCGCGTCGTGATGCACCGATCGTGAAGCAGAGGGATTTCATGTCACGATTCAAGAAGAAGGTCGCGATCGTCACCGGTGCCGCATCGGGCATCGGCAGGGCGACGGCGCTGCGACTGGCCTCCGAAGGTGCGACGGTCGCGTGTGTCGACGTCAACGCCAAGGGTGTCCGCCAGACCGTCAAAGCGATCGAAACAGCCAAGGGCAACGCCAAGGCGTAC